>NZ_CP077079.1:651250-1302500 GCF_019139815.1 Pseudomonas asgharzadehiana | reverse complement strand
GCACGACACTGCCGAAGTCATGCACCACCTTGTCGGAACCTGCGCGGAACATATTGACCGACGCGTTCACATCACTGGGATTATTCACCGCGATACGCCCGACATGCCCGCCCGCCCACTGCGCCCGCGCTTGCTCGTACAGCGCCGGCAGCGGCAGCAACTTGCCCGGCACACCCTGGGCCGGCGCATTGTTGCTGGCCGGGAACACCTCATTGAAGAAGGCACGGGCATCACCGCCATAGGAAGCCAGGATCGGCGCCGGCATCACCATGGTCATGAAGATCACCAAGCTGCTGTAGGTGATCATCAGGTGGAACGGCAGCACCAGCACCCCCACCGCGTTATGCCCGTCGAGCCAGGAGCGCTGGCCTTTGCGGGGGCGGAAGGTGAAGAAGTCCTTGAAAATCTTCTTGTGGGTGATGATGCCGGTGATCAGTGCGAGGAACATCACCATCGCCGCGAACGTCGACAACCAGCGGCCCCACGGGTGCGGCATTTGCAGCTGGAAGTGGAAGCGGTAGAAAAACTCGCCGCCCATGCTGTCACGGGCCTCTACGGCTTGCGCATTGGTTGGATCAAGGGTCTTTTGATTGAAATTGCCGCGTTTGCCGGGGTCGAGCTTGTCTTGCCACATCACCAAGAGCCCAGGGTCGCGGCTATTGGGCAAGGTGATGATCCAGCGGGCGGCGTCGGGCGCAACGTGCTGCAGGTAGTTTTGCGCGACGCCGAGGCTGCGCGCATCGTCCACTGCATGGGCCTGCACTTCGGGTTGCATCCAGTGACTGATCTCATCCTTGAAATAGGAAAGGGTGCCCGTCAGGAAAATCGCAAACAGCAGCCAGCCGAAGACCAATCCAGCCCAGGTGTGCAACCAGGCCATGGCCTGACGAAATCCCTCTTTCATGTGCGCGTCATCCAAAAACCTAATCCAGCCAGCGTCGCAAACGCCGCGCTCGGCAGCATCACACCCAACCAGGCGCGCCACGCGGTGCGGCAGGCAAAGCACCACAACATCGCCAGCAGATAGAACACAAAGGAACTCAACATGCCGGTGATTACCGCATCCGCACGGGAAGTGGGCAGCCACAGAGCCAGGCAGATACTGGCCAGGGACGCCATCAGGTAACCGCCGATGACAGCGGCCAGCACGCGCGAGGTAACGGCGAAGCGGTAGGCAAGCGGCAGTGAGGGTTTGCTTTTCATGCGGGAGGCGCCAGGTTCGTCAGTGCGCGATATTAATGATAAATATTCTCATAAGCAAAAAAGAACGGATGAATCACCTGCCCAGGCCGATTGCCGAACCGTGTCTTGCGCCCTACAATGCGAACAATTCTTGTTCTCTAACGCTTGTCGAGGCTTGTGGAGTGTTCCCGTTGAGCCCGTCCAACACCGTCGAAGTCCTGTACAACGACCATCACCACTGGCTCACAGGCTGGTTGCGACGCAAACTCGGCTGCCCGGAAAGTGCCGCCGACCTGGCGCAAGACACCTTCATCCGCGTGCTCAGCGCCCGCGAAGCCCCTACGTTGATCGAACCGCGCGCGTTTCTCACCACGGTCGCCAAGCGCGTGCTGTTCAACTTCTATCGCCGCCAGGACCTGGAACGCGCCTACCTCGACGCCCTGGCGCAGATGCCCGAGCACGTGGCACCGTCGGAAGAAGAACGCGCGATCATCCTGCAAACCCTGGTTGAGCTTGACCAACTGCTTGACGGCCTGCCCGTCCAGGTCAAACGCGCCTTCCTGCTGGCCCAACTCGATGGCCTGACTTACGCGCAAATCGGCGCCGAGCTGGGCATTTCCATCGCCACCGTCAAACGCCACCTGCATAAAGCCGCCCTGCGCTGCTACTTTGCCCTATGAATGTCTCGAACCAGGTCGCCGAACAAGCCGTGCATTGGCTGATGGAAATGCAGCAAGGCGCCCTCAACCCGCGCCAGCAAGCGGCCTGGCAGCGCTGGCTGAACGCCCACAGCGAACACCAGCGCGCGTGGGATCATATCCAGCACGTCAACCAACGCCTGCGCGGCATGCCCTCGCCCCTGGCGCATGCCGCGCTGAACGCGCCCACTTCAACCGGCCGGCGCCAGGCGCTCAAGCTGCTGCTCATCCTCGGCGCCGGCTCGGCCGCGGCCTGGAGCCTGCGTCAGCAACATATCCTGCCACCGCTGAGCGCCGATTACCGCAGCCCGGTGGGCCAGCGGCGCAAGGTGCAATTGGCCGACGGCAGCCAATTGCAACTCAACACCGGCAGCGCCGTGGATGTGCATGTCGACGGTCAGCAGCGCCTGATCCGCCTGCTCGAAGGCGAGATCATGTTGAGCGGCATCGCCGGCAATGCGCCGCTGCACGTACTCACCGGCCAGGGCCTGCTCACCAGCCAGGCGGCACGCCTGAACGTGCGCCAATTCAATGACCACACCCAACTGGCGGTACTCGACGGTCAGGTCGAGGTGCTGCCCAACAGCTACAGCGGCCTGCCGCTCACGGTGCAAGCCTCGCGCCAGGTCAACTTCATTCGCAAGGGCTGGGACACCCCACGCCCAACCGACGCCAACAGCGGCGCCTGGGCCGACGGCATGCTGGTGGCCGCGCATATGCGCCTGCAAGACTTCCTGGCGGAACTGGGCCGCTACCGTCGCGGCCAGGTCAATTGCGACCCGCAAGTTGCCGACCTGCTGATCTCCGGCAGTTACCCGCTGGACAACAGCGAGCGCATCCTCGACCTGCTGGAAGTCAGCCTGCCGGTAAAAGTGCGGCGCTTTACCCGCTATTGGGTGACCGTCCAGGCACGCGCCTGAAATTAATTTAAAAAACGGTGAGCCGTTTTCCCCGCCTCGCGTGACAGAGAAGGAAAGCCACCTTGAACCTTCCTTCTCAGGACCGCTCCTCATGCCCCAGCAGCCGACCCTCATCGCCCGCACCTTGCGCCAACTGTTCCTGGGCGCCAGCCTCAGTTTCACAGTCTTGCCTTGTGTGATGGCCGTCGACGCCAAGCCGTATCACATCGCCCCAAGCTCGCTTGAGGCAGCGCTGAACCAGTTTGGCCGCGAAGCCGGCGTGCTGATTTCCTTCGGTTCCGACCTCACGGCCGGCATGCAGAGCCGTGGTCTGTCCGGCAATTACAGCGCCGCCGAAGGCCTGCAAAAATTGTTGGAAGGCACCGGCCTGCAAGCCCGTGCCGAAGGTGACAACGCCTTCAGCCTGCAACCTGCGAACGCACCGGCGAGCGTCGAACTGGCAACCTCCAGCGTGGTCGGGGACTGGCTCGGCGATGCGGCGCAAACCAACGTGTTCGAACACCCCGGCGCCCGCGACGTGATCCGCCGCGAAGAATTCGAACGCCAAGGCGCCACCCAGGCCAAGGACGTGCTCAACCGCATCCCCGGCGTCAACGCGCCGGACAACAACGGCACCGGCAGCCATGACATGGCGCTGAACTTCGGCATTCGCGGCCTCAACCCGCGCCTGGCGTCGCGCTCTACAGTGCTGATGGACGGCATCCCGGTGCCCTTTGCGCCGTACGGCCAGCCACAACTGTCGTTCGCGCCGATCAGCATGGGCAACATGGACGCGGTGGACGTGGTGCGCGGTGGCGGCGCCGTGCGCTACGGCCCGCAGAACGTCGGCGGCGTGGTCAATTTCGTGACCCGCGCGATCCCGGATGCGCCCACCGTCAAAGGCGGCTTGCAGACCGAGACCAGCCCGTCGTCCAGCCACGACGGTTTCAAGACCACCGGCAACCTGCTGGCCGGCGGCACTGCCGACAACGGCCTGGGCGGCGCGATTCTATATTCCGGCACCCGTGGCGGCGACTGGCGCGAGCGCAGCGATACACAAATCGACGACCTGATCCTCAAGGGCAAGTACCAACTTGACGACGCCAACAGCTTCAACGCCATGGCGCAGTACTACGAAGGCCAGGCGGATATGCCCGGCGGCTTGAACGTGGCGGACTACAAGGCCGACCCGTACCAGTCCACCCGCCCCTACGACAAATTCTGGGGCCGCCGTACGATGTTCAACGTGGGCTATCGCTACGAACAGGATCGCCGTGAATTCACCGTCAACAGCTTCTTCACCAAGACCCTGCGCAGCGGCTACCTGGACCAGGGCACGTTCCTCTCGCTGTCGCCGCGTGAATATTGGGTGCGCGGCCTGGAAACCCGCTTCGCCCAAGGCTTCGACCTGGGCCCCACCAGCCATGAAGTGGGCGTAGGCTACCGCTACATCAACGAGGCCGGCCACGAACTGCGTTACCGCACGCCGATTTCGGCCAACAACCAGCAAATCCCCACCACCAACAGCCGCAACGACCGCGACACACGCGGCGGTACCGAAGCCAATGCGTTCTTCATCGACGACCGCATCGATATCGGCAAGTGGACCCTCACACCGGGCATTCGCTACGAGGTGATCGAGTCCCAGCAGACCAACAACCTTACCAACGTGAAATACAAGGGTGACTACAACACCGCCCTGCCGGCGTTGAACGTGCTGTATCACCTGACCGACGAGTGGAACCTCTACGCCAATACCGAAGGCTCATTTGGCAGCGTGCAGTACAGCCAGATGCCCAACCGCGTGACCAGCGGCGAAGTGAAACCGGAAAAAGCCCGCACCTGGGAACTGGGCACGCGCTATGACAACGGCAGCCTGCGCGCGGAAATCGGTGCGTTCCTGATCAACTTCGACAACCAGTACGAAAGCAACCAGACCAACGACTCGGTGATCGCCCGTGGCGAAACCCGCCACCAAGGCATCGAGACCAGCGTCAACTATGCGTTGGACGGCTTGAGCCCGGCGCTGGCCGGCTTCGATGTGTATGCCACCTACGCCTATGTCGACGCCACCATCCGTGAAGACGGCCCGAACAAAGGCAACCGCGTGCCCTTCTCGTCCAAGCACAAAGGCACTCTCGGCATGGGCTACACCGAAGGCCGCTGGAAGCTCAACCTGGACAGCAGCTACCAGAGCAGCCAGTTCGCCGACAACGCCAATACCCAGGCCGAAAGCGCAGACGGCGCCAACGGGCGCACCCCCGGCTACATGCTGTTCAGCAGCCGCGCGGCCTATGACTTCGGCCCGCAACTGTCGGATTTGAATGTGGCGGTGGGGGTGAAAAACATCTTCAACAAGCAGTACTTCACGCGCTCGTTCGATGACAACAACAAGGGTAAGTATGTGGGTGAGCCGCGCACGGTGTATGTGCAGACGTCCATTGCGTTCTGATCAACTACCCGCCAGGCAACTGGGCGTGGCCGCCACCAGCGCGTCGATCGCACAGCGCGTCTTGGCCGGCATATGCGTCGCAGTCGGCCAGATCACATGAATGGGTGACGGCTGCTCGCGGTAACCGGGCAGCACCGCTTCCAACTGCCCGCGCAGCACATAATGGGCAACCAGCCAACTCGGCAGCCAGGCCAGGCCGACACCCGCGATGGCGGCGTCGGCCACGGCCTGCAAATCGTCCACCAGCAACGGCGAAGCCACGCGGGAACGGTGCGGTGTGTTGTAACGGTAGGCGATGCCGCGATGGGCGGCGAGGTCTTCGATGGACTCAATCGGACCGACGCGCTGCATATACGCCGGTGCCGCCGCCAGGCACACCGATTGTTCCCCCAGGCGCCGTGCGCTCAGGCGGTCGGTGTCGGGCAGCGGGCCGATCCGCACGGCGACGTCGAAGCCCTCCTGCGCCAAGTCCACCAGCCGGTCGGCGAAGCAAATTTCGATCTCCAAGGCTGGGTAGCGATCCATCAAGCCCCACAACGCGGGCGCCGCATAGTGATGCCCGAAGGCCAGCGGCAAACTCACCCGCAAACGCCCGCGCGGCTGTTGCCGACCGCTTTCCAACACCGATTCGGCCGCCTCGAGTTCCGCCAGTGCGCGCAAGCAATGCTCGTAATAAGCCTGCCCGTCTTCGGTCAAGCGTTGGCGACGGGTAGAACGCTGCAACAGGCATGTGCCCAACCGCGCCTCCAACCGCGCCAAGCCTTTACCCACCGCCGAGCGCGTGAGGTTCAGCCGCTCGGCGGCCTCGGTCAGGTTGCCGCTTTCGACGATGTGCAAAAAGAGTTCAACGCCATCAAAACGCGCAGTGGCCATGCTTTATTTGTCATCCAATATTCCCCTATACGCGGAAAACTTATCACAAATAAAGAAACAGATTCCCCTGAGAATAAACCGACCCACTATCGAAAGGAGAATCCCATGCCACCCGCCACGACGTTATCGACCTCCCGCGCCCCAAGCACCGCCAGGAATAATCTCGCCCTCACCGCCGTGTGCCTGGTGGCCCTGATGTTCGGCCTGGAGATCTCCAGCGTGCCGGTGATCCTGCCCACCCTGGAGCAACAACTGGGCACGGGCTTTCAGGACGCCCAGTGGATCATGAACGCCTACACCCTGGCCTGCACCAGCGTGCTGATGGCGGCGGGTACGCTGGCCGACCGCTTTGGCCGGCGGCGCATGCTGGTGCTGTGCCTGTGGGTATTTGGGCTGGCCTCGCTGGCATGCGGGCTGGCCGATTCGGCCGTCACGCTGATCGTGGCGCGGTTTGTACAGGGTATCGGCGGCGGCGCAATGATGATCTGCCAGTTCGCCATTCTGTCGCACCTGTTTCGCGAGCCGGCGGAACGGGCGCGGGCATTTGCGATCTGGGGCGTGATCGCCGGCGTGGGCCTGGGCTTCGGGCCGATGGTGGGCGCTGTGATCCTGGCGCTGGCGGACTGGCGCTGGGTGTTCCTGGTGCACGTGCCGCTGACCCTGTTCACCCTGGCGCTGTTGCGTGTCAGCGTGGCGGAGTCCCGCGACCCGGCCGCGCACCGGCTGGACATCGCCGGCATGCTCACGTTGACGCTGTCGGTATTCGCCCTGGTTTACTTCATCACCCAAGGCAGCGAACACGGCTTCGGTACACCGGCCATGCTCGCCTGGGCGGGTTTGGCGGTAGTAGGGTTAGTGCTGTTCATCCTTGTTGAACGGCGCAGCGCGCACCCGATGTTCGACTTTTCGGTGTTTCGCATCCAGCGTTTCAATGGCGCGTTGATGGGCTCGATCGGCATGAACTTCAGCTTCTGGCCGTTCATGATCTACCTGCCGCTGTACTTCCAGGCGGGCCTGGGCTACGACACCCTGACCACCGGCGGCGCCCTGCTCGCCTACACCTTGCCCACCTTGCTGGTGCCGCCATTGGCCGAACGCCTGGCCCTGCGCTACGGTGCCGAACGCGTCATCCCCCTGGGGCTGGGCTTGATGGGGGCGGGCTTTTTGGCCATGGCTGCGGCCAACGGGGCTGAACGGCCGAGTATCGGGCTGGTGCTGCTCAGTTGCGTGATCGCCGGGGTGGGCCTGGCGCTGACCAACTCGCCCACCACCAACACCACCACCGGCTCGGTGTCGGCGGATCGCGCGGGCATGGCCTCGGGCATCGACCTCAGTGCCCGGCTGATTACCCTGGCGCTCAACATCGCCCTGATGGGCCTGGTGCTGTTGCTGGGGATCAGCCACCAACTGGCCGCAACGTTACCCGACAGCACCGCCATGGATTGGCCGGCCATCAGCCAAAGCATTGCCGCCGGCAAACTGGGCACGGTGGGGCTGAACGTCAACGACGCCCAGGCGGCACTGCGCAATGGCACCGGTTGGGCCATGCTGTTTGCGGGGTTGGGTGCCGGCGGCTTGGCAGTGCTGAGCCGGTATTTTTTCCGACGCGGCCGTTGAGCGAAAACGGGCCTGCATTTGCAGGCCCGTTTGTAGGGAGGGTTAAAAATCGATCAGCCGTTGATCACAGCGTTTTCGTTTTCCAGGAATTCCTCTTCCAGCGCGTCTTCATTCACTTTGTTGATGGGCTGGTTCTTCCCGGCAGCGCGAGGCTTGCCTTGTAATTTGCCAAACAGGTGTTCCAACGCATGGTCCAGCTTGGTGGCCGCACCGTCGATCGCCTGTTCCAGAGTATCGGCCTTGTGCAGTACCGAGATAGCTTGATGACCTTTTGGCCGCGCTTCCAGGCGGCAACTCAAATCATGGGGACCGGGCTTGTCGCCGTTCTCATCCCGCAGGTAGACCTCCACACGGGTCAGGTCTTCTTCGTAACGTTCGAGCGTGCTCTCAATGGTAGTACGTACCCACTCCTCCAGTCGGATGCTGCTTTCAATATGGTTATCGCTATTGACTTGGATTTGCATAGTTCTTCCCTTATTTCAGCTAGCTCGCGAGAGGTCACAACTGCGACACCGGGGTGGTGAAACCATGACCTCTTGATTACACAATTGAGCACCTGCAGGAACAATTCAACCCCTTTGCAAAGATAAATCCTACATTACAAATTAAGCCTGACGACAAGCAGAAACGCTGTTAGGGTGGGGAGTTAGTTACATCTTCTTACGCTCAGCGAACCTCACAATTGCCCCTCTCCCAAGGGATGCAATCCGCGAAAAATCTCCGCTTCCTCCACCAGCCAGTCATGTACCGCCCGCACGCCCGGATGGCTCAGCGCGCCCGGCGCATACAGCAACACATAGCGTTTATGGTTGGGCACGGCCAGGCCGAACGGTACGATCAAGGTGCCGCGTTCCAATTCATCGTTAAGCAACGTGCGTCGCGCAATCGCTACACCCATGCCGGCAATGGCGGCTTCGATGGTCAGGTGGTTACGGTTGAACGTGTGGCCGCGACGCACGTCAGCGACGTGGTAGCCGATAGCGTTCAGGTAAAACTCCCACTCGGCGTACTCATAACTCCCACGCCAGGCGGTGATGTCGTGCAGCAGCGGGAAATGCACCAGGTCGGCCGGGCCATGCAGCGGTGGGCGCCCCCGCAGCAAGCTCGGCGCGCACACCGGAAAGATCTGCTCATCCAGCAATGCGGTAGATAACAGGCCGGGGTAGCTGCCGTCGTTCAGGTCGATGGCCAGGTCAAAGTCGCCCTCGTGCAGCGCAATGCTGCTGTCCTCGGCGACCATGCGCAGTTGGATATCCGGGAAACGTTGCTGTAAACGCGGTAAACGCGGGGTGAGCCACTTGCCGAGAAACGAAGGGATCGAACGCAGGCGCAAGGTGCCACTGATCATGCCCGCATCCAGCCGCTGCAATTCGGCATCGATGCTGCCGTAAGCCTCTCCCACCGTAGCCGCCAGCCGCTGCCCTTCGGCGCTGAGTTCCACACCACGGGCTCGCCGGTGAAACAGTCGAAAGCCCAAGCGCTCCTCCAACTGGCGGATTTGCTGGCTCACCGCCCCCGGTGTGATGTGCAGTTCTTCGGCGCAACGGGTGAACGACAAATGCCGTGCCGCGCATGAAAACACATGGAGCCAGACGTAGGTCTGACCATGAAGGGGGCGGGCCATAGAGTTTAGTCCTGCTAAAGGGTGTCTTAGGATAATTCGTTGGTCAGTGCCAATCCAGAGGCTCAGTATCACGCCAATTGCGCTCGTCCTACAAAACATGGCAGCGATTCCTACTCCATTGCTTGTAAGGCTTTAGCATGGCTATCAGTGTTTTCGATCTATTCAAGGTGGGCATCGGCCCGTCCAGTTCCCATACCGTTGGCCCCATGCGGGCGGCGGCGACCTTTGCCCAAGCCTTGGGCGATCAGCAATTGCTCAGCGAAACCCGACGGGTGCAAGTGCGCTTATACGGTTCGCTGTCCGCCACTGGTGTCGGCCACGCCACCGACCGCGCCTGCGTGATGGGCTTGATGGGCGAGTGGCCGGACCGTGTCGACCCCACTTCGATCAACACCCGTATCCAGCGGTTGCGTGAGTCCGGCCGCTTGTTGCTGGCCGGCTCACAAGACATTGCCTTCGATTGGCACACCGATCTCCTACTGCTGGACGAAAGCCTGCCCTACCACCCCAACGCCATGTCCCTGCACGCCTATGGCGACAGCGGCCTGCTCAGCGAGCAAACGTACTACTCGGTAGGCGGCGGTTTCATCATCGACGCGGCTGAAGCGGCGTCCGGTATCGCGCCGACCAGCGATGTGGAGTTGCCCTACGACTTTTCCAGTGCGGCGCAACTGCTGGCCCTGTGCAATAAACATGACCTGCGCGTTTCCGAACTGATGATGGCCAACGAACGCGCCTGGCGCAGTGACGAAGAAATCCGCAGCGGCCTGCTGCATATCTGGTCGGTGATGCGCGCATGCGTGGAGCAAGGCCTGCGCGATGAAGGCATCTTGCCAGGCGGCCTGGATGTGCCACGGCGCGCGGCGAAATTGCACCGCAGCCTGTTGGAAATAGGCAAACCCAATGTCATCACCTCGACCTTGTCAGCCATGGAGTGGGTCAACCTGTTCGCCCTCGCCGTCAACGAAGAGAACGCCGCCGGCGGGCGCATGGTCACCGCGCCGACCAATGGCGCGGCGGGGATCATCCCGGCAGTGCTGCATTACTACATGAAGTTCAACGCCGACGCGTCCGATGACGATGTGGTCAACTTCTTCCTGGCCGCAGCCGCCGTCGGCATCTTGTGTAAGAAAAACGCCTCTATCTCCGGCGCCGAGGTCGGCTGCCAGGGCGAAGTCGGTTCGGCCTGCGCCATGGCCGCCGCCGGGCTGGCCGACATCCTCGGCGCCACGCCCGAGCAACTGGAAAACGCCGCCGAAATCGGCCTGGAGCACAACCTCGGCCTGACCTGTGACCCGGTCGGCGGCTTGGTCCAAGTGCCCTGCATCGAGCGCAACGCAATCGCGGCGGTCAAGGCGATCAACGCCACGCAAATGGCCCTGCGCGGCGACGGCAAACACTTCATTTCCCTCGACCGGGTCATCCGCACCATGCGCGACACCGGCGCCGACATGCATGACAAATACAAAGAAACTTCACGGGGCGGCCTGGCCGTGAGCTGGGTGGAATGCTGAGGAGCATTCCCTGACCGCCCCAACGTGAGCCCGCGCAAAAATAATAACGAGGCAATATCGATGACCGATGTACGTACACCTGCTGCCGAAAACCCTGAACGTGTAGAAAGCACCGTCACCACCGGCTGGACCCCGCACGACACCACCTGGATGCTCGGCCTCTACGGCACCGCCATCGGCGCGGGCACCTTGTTCTTGCCGATCAACGCCGGGGTCGGCGGCTTCTGGCCGCTGATCGTGCTGGCCTTGCTGGCCTTCCCGATGACCTTCTTCGCCCACCGTGGGCTGACGCGCTTTGTGTTGTCAGGCAAATCCGGCGATATCACCGACGTAGTCGAAGAACACTTCGGCGTCGGCGCGGGCAAATTGATCACCCTGCTGTACTTCTTTGCGATCTTCCCGATTTTGCTGGTGTACAGCGTGGCGCTGACCAATACCCTCGGCAGTTTTATGCAACACCAACTGCACCTGACGCCGCCGCCCCGGGCGATCCTGTCGCTGGTGCTGATCCTCGGCCTGATGGCGATTGTGCGCTGTGGCCAGGGCATGATCGTCAAGGCCATGAGCGTGCTCGTCTACCCGTTCGTCGCGGCGCTGCTGTTGTTGGCATTCAGCTTGATTCCCAATTGGAACGGCGCATTCTTCGCCTCCGCCAGGGAGGGCATGCCGCTGCCGATGTTCTTTCAGACGCTGTGGCTGGCGATCCCGGTGATGGTGTTCTCGTTCAACCATTCGCCAATCATCTCGGCCTTCGCCGTCGACCAAAAACGCGTGTACGGCCCGATGGCCGAGCGCAAAAGCAGCGGTATTCTCGCCACCGCCCACGGCATGATGGTGCTGACGGTGATGTTCTTCTGCTTCAGTTGCGTACTGGCGCTGTCACCAGCGGACCTGGCGGCGGCCAAGGCCCAGAACATTTCGATCCTGTCGTACCTGGCCAACCACTTCCAGACCCCGGTGATCGCCTACGCTGCACCGCTGATCGCGCTGGTGGCCATCACCAAATCCTTCCTCGGCCATTACATCGGTGCGAGCGAAGGCTTCCAAGGCCTGGTCGTCAAATCCCTGCGCGGGCGCAACCGCACGCTGTCAGCCAAATGGCTGGAGCGCAGCACCGCACTGTTCATGGTGCTCACCTGCTGGGCCGTGGCCACTTTCAACCCGAGCATCCTGGGCATGATCGAGACCATGGGCGGGCCGATCATCGCGTGCTTGCTGTTCCTGATGCCGATGTACGCAATTCGTCGAGTGCCATCTTTGCGCCAGTATTCTGGACAGGTATCGAATGTGTTTGTGGTGCTGATCGGTTTGATTGCGCTGTCTGCGATCGTTTTCTCCGTGCTGCCCTGAAATAGCCCACCGACTTCCAGCACAACGCAAAACACATATGGGAGGGGGCTTGCTCCCGATAGCGGCCTTTGAGCCAAGCATTCATTGGCCAATGCACCGTTATCGGGAGCAAGCCCCCTTCCACATGAGCATCCCACGGTCTGATAGGGCGTTATACGGCACGGCCCTTGCTGTAGAGCTTCTGAGGGAAATGGACTTTGGCCGGTGGTCAGGCAATGCGAACTAATCCCGACACCGGTCGTCAATGACTGCATGTTCTTATCAGGCGGTAACGCACCATGGACAATCCTTTTCAGATCATCACCGACACCTTCAGCCCAAAATACCGGGTCAACCTGAGCATTCAACGGCTTGACGGCAGCATCATGCTCACCCTTTCCGATGACACCGGCGTGGTGGCCAAGCGCATGATCAGCGCCGAACAACGCAACGACCCGCAACGGCTCAAACGCCTGGTGCAGAGCATCCAATTCGGCATCGCCATCGAGCAGGGGCACAGCGCGATGGAGATCCTGGCCGTGATGACGGATGGCGACAATCACAAACTATTGCAAAGGCCCCCCAGCCGCACCCTGCCCTTCAGCGTCGGGCTTTAAAGCTCACCTTTCTCCGTCTCCAGGCTCGCCTCGCCCTTGCGACGCGGGCCTTCGACCTTCACCGACGGAAACGCCGACGACGCATAGCGCACCACCAGAATCGCGAAAGCCAACAGCAGAATGCCGCCGCACAGGTAGATGATGCCCAGGTCTGGCGGGTTGTGGTGCGACACGTTAGAGATCAGCAGGCGCGTCAGCGCGGTGATGGCCACGTAGATCAGGAAACGCACGGGCATGTGGTTGGTCTTGAAATAAATCCCGACCATGGCGCCCAGTTCCAGATAGATGAACAGCAGCAAGATGTCATCGATCTTGATGTGCCCGTTCTCCAGCATCCCCAGAAATTCCATCACCGCCGCCCAGGCGGTCACCGCGCCAATGGCGAACAGCGCCAGGTAGTGGAACGACTCCACAAACAGATTGCCCAGCGACTCGGCCAGCCCATGGACTTGCTGGCGCAGCTTTTCGGCCCAGTTGATTTTCACGAAGGTGCTTCCTTAGGTCGGTTCGACCGGATAATGCGGGTTGGACGTGACGGTTGTTCTGCATGCAGAAAAAAGGCCAGAGGCGGGTATAAGATGATGGCGGGGTGACATGAGGCACAGATTGACCATTTCCCGACTACATTAAAAACCTACTATCCAAACCCCGGCGTTTGGCATATCCTCTTAGCTGTATATCGATACAGTAGTAGCAAAAGACAACTATCGTGAAGGCATGTGAGGTGGTGAATGGCCGTCGAAGTGGTATACCGCAGCAGCCGAGATCTGGAGCGTTTGTTCATGGATAAAGCCGAAGCTGACCGTCATGACAAAATGCTTGAACTCGCTGAGTTGCTGGCAGAAGTGTTGCAAAAAGCCGTGCCGTCCCTGAGCGAGCAGCAGGTGGAGGAAGCCGGGATCTACATGGCGAAGAACCGCGATGTATTTGCCAAGGCGTTCAAGAGCCAGCCGGACGCGTTGTCCGAATTGCTCAACGCAGCGGCCGAATAAAGCCCGAATTGAACAGGCCCTGAGTCCATGATTCAGGGCCTTTTTAATGCCTGCTCATGGGTAAAGCAGGCGCTCGGCGAGTTCGTCCGCCACCCGTGCGGGGGAGCGTTTTTCCGCTTGGGCATGGGCGTAGATCTCGGTCAGGCGCTTGCCGATGTTGGACAGGTGCGCGGTGATGGTCGGCAGTTCGGCGCCGCTGTGTTTGAGCGCGACGTAGATCAGGCCGCCGGAGTTGATCACATAATCCGGGGCATAGAGGATACCGCGGCCTTCCAACTGGTCGGCCACTTGCAGGTTGGTCAGTTGCGCGCTCGCGGACCCGGCCACGGCGGCGCAACGCAGTTGGCCGACACTGGTGCGGTTGAACACGGCGCCCAGGCCGCAGGGCGCAAGAATGTCGCATGGGGTGCTGAGCAAGGCGTCGTTGGCGATGGGGTGTGCGCCCAGTTGTGCCATGGCCAGTTGCACCTTGCCGTGGTCGATGTCGCTGACCAACAGTTCGGCGCCGGCGGCGTGCAGTTGCTCGGCCAGGGCATATCCGACGTTGCCCAGGCCCTGGATGGCCACGCGCAGGCCTTCGAGGTTGTCGCTTCCCAGGCGCGCCATGGCGGTGGTGCGGATGCCAGCGAACACGCCCATGGCCGCATGAGGCGAAGGGTCGCCGGCGGCGGTGGTGCTGGTGACGAAGCGGGTGTGCTGGGCGATGCAATCCATGTCGGCCACCGAGGTGCCACTGTCGATGGCGGTGATGTAGCGGCCATTGAGTTGCTCGACACACCGCCCGAAGGCTTCAAACAACGCAGCGCGGCTTTCCACATGCGCCGGGCGCAGGATCACCGCCGTGCCACCGCCCACCGGCAACCCGGCCAGGGCCGCCTTGTAGCTCATGCCCTGGGCCAGGCGCGCGGCGTCCGCCATCGCACTTTCGTCGTCGGGGTAGGCGATATAGCGACAGCCGCCCAAAGCGGGCCCCAGGCGACTGTTATGGATGGCAATGATCGCCTTGAGCCCCGTGACCGGGTCGATGCTCAGGTGCAGCGATTCAAGGCGGGTGCTGTGCATGAGAGCAAACATCGTCAAGCTCCCGAATCACTTCTTGTGTCGCCAAGTATAGGCTGGCGGCAGAAAACTGCCGGAGCGCACTGGAATAAGCCGCCAGGTTTTGCGGGACTTGCGACATAAGCAGGTAGGATGTGTCTTAAGGCACTGGACGAATTTTCCTGGCAAGGCTAAAACGGGAGCATCCGCCGGAGAACGCAATGACGCCCCGCCAAGCCTTTTTCGCCTGCCTGCAACGTTCGCCACCGGCGCTGTTCGAAGCCGCGCTATGGATCGCCGCCGAGCACGACCCGACGGTGCAGCCGCTGGACATCCTGCAGGGCCTCGCATTGCTGCAACAACAGGTCAGCCTGGGCATGCCCATGCTGCCGGCGGATGAGTTGGGCCAGCCGTTACTGCGGCGCATGAACGACCTGGGCTTTGCCCAAGACGAGTTCACCCCGCTGCGCCCCGCCGCTGCCCTGCTGGACAAGGTGTTACAACGCAAACGCGGGCAACCGCTGGCCATGGGGCTGATCGCCATGGAACTGGCGCGACGCCTGCAAATCCCGATGGCCGGGGTGAATTTCCCAGGGCATTTCCTGCTGCGGGTGCCCGGCGCCGATCACCTGCTGGACCCATGCGGCGGCCGGCGCCTGTACCCCAACGATTGCCGCGAACTGCTGCAACGCCAATATGGCCCCAAGCTCAAGTTGCAGGCCGATCATCTGCTGACGGCCGAGCCGCGTTCGATCCTGCAACGGCTGTCACGCAACCTGCGTCAACTGCACCTTTCCAATGACAAACCATTAGCCGCCCTGATTGACGCCGAGCGCGTGCTGGAACTGGGCAGCGCCAACGCCGCCGATTACCTGGCGCGGGCCAGCCTGTACCAACGCCTGGATTGCCCCAACGCCGAACGCTTCGACCTGGAACACGCACTGTTGCTCAGCGAAGACCCCATCCAGCGCCTGCGCCTGACCGAGCGGCTGGGGCACCTGCCGCCCAACTCCGTGGTGCACTAAGCCTGCGGCGTTTTGAGAATATCGCCATGCAGCGCGAGCTTCGGCGCTTGGCTCACCGGCGCGCGCACCTGGATGATCAGCAACGCGGCAATGACTGCCGGGATCGCGCAGAAGAAAAAAATCTGCTGCACAGGAATATGCATGGCCAGCAACAGGCTGCCGAACAGCGGCCCCAGGATCGAACCGAAACGTCCCACGCCCAACGCCCAGCCCGTGCCGGTAGCGCGAACATGTGCCGGGTAGAAATTGCTGGCGAAGGCGTTAAGGGTCAACTGCCCGCCGATGATGCAGAAACCGGCTGCGAACACACAGGCCACCAGGTAGCGCGGATTGTCGTGGTTCAACCCCAGCAGAACGGTACACACCGCCGCTGCCGCCAACACGCCGGACAACAGCCGCACCTCGCTTTTGAGGCGGTCGGCAAACCAGGCCATGCCGATCGCACCCAGGGTGCCGGCAAACAGAAACATCGAGGTCACCAGGTTGGCTTGCTTCAGCGCCAGGCCGCTTTCGAGCAACAACGATGGCAGCCAACTGATCATGAAATACAACAGGATCAGGCTGACAAAGAATGTCGACCAGATCAGCAAGGTCGGGCGCGCGTAACCGTTGCGAAACAGCTCCACCACCGTCAGCTTGCTGCCCTGCTCGTGCAGGTTTTGTGCCTCCCTCGCCGGCGGCGGTTGCCAATCGGGCAGCATGCGCGCGGTGACGCTGCGCAATCGCAGATACGGCGATGCGTCGCGTAACAGGCGCGGCAAGGATTCAGGCAGCAGCCACACCAAAAACGGCAACAACAGCAACGGCGTAACGCCGCCTGCCAGAAATACTGACTGCCAACCAAAATTGTCGATAAACCCTGCCGCCACAAACCCACCCGCCGCGCCGCCGAAGGAGAACCCGCACGCGGCCAGGGTCACCATCAAGGTGCGCAGGCGTGGCGGCGAATAGTCCGACATCAACGCCATGGCACTGGGCATCGCACCGCCCATGCCGATGCCACAGGTAAACCGCGCGGCCATCAGCGTGGTCAGCGAGTTGGCGAACACCATCAGCACGGTGAGGCTGGCGTAGATCAACACACAACCCAGCAGGATGCGCCGCACACCAAACCGGTCGGCCAGGGGCGTTACCAGCAGCGAGCCCAGTGTGAGCCCCAACAGGTTGGCGCTGAACACCGGCCCGAATGCGGCTTTTTCCAGCTCCCAGTCCTTGGCCAGCGCCGGCACCACATAGCCCAGCACCTGGGCATCGTAGCCATCGGTCACCAGCAGCAACGCCAGTAACAGGAGGATCAACCACTGATAGCGCGACACCGGACGGGCGTCGAGTGCCGCGCGAAAGCTGGCAATCTGAGTGTGCATCGCAAGGTACCTACTTATTTTTATGGGTAGGCGGCCCCGATCCAATGTGGGCGCCTTGAGCGTTATGGGGTGTCGGGTTGGTGGGCGGGATGGGCCTGAATGAACGCCGGATGCTGCGCCGCCAACGCCGCCACCCGCCCAATACGCGGGTAGGCCGCCAACGGCACCTTGAAGCGCTGTGCCGCATATAGCTGCGGAACCAGGAACGCATCCGCCAGCCCCGGCTGCTCGCCGAAGCAAAACCCTGTGTCGCCAATCAACTGCTCCACCGCGCCCAACCCCTGGCTGATCCAATGACCGATCCACTCCAGCACCTGTGCCTCATCATGCCCCCACTGGCGCAACAGGTTCTGGGTGCTGGAGTTGTGCAGCGGGTGGATATCGCAGCCGATAATTGCCGCAACGCCACGCTCGTGGGCACGGGTGGCCAGGTGCTTGGACAGCAACGGCACCTGTGGATAACGTTCGTCCAGGTACTCGATGATTGCCGAAGACTGAATCAGCAGCTCACCCTCATCGAGGCGCAACGCCGGCACGCGACCTTGCGGGTTGATGGCCAGGTATTCCGGCTGGCGATTGGCACCGCCCGCCGGTAACAGCAAGTTGACCGGCACCGCCGTACAGTCCAGCCCCTTGAGCGCCAAGGCAATGCGTACCCGGTACGACGCGGTGGAGCGGTAGTAGGTATAGAGTTCCATCACCCGCCCCTCTTAACGTGCCGCAACCACGGTACCCCGGCATTCGCCGAAGCCGATGGAGGCAAAGCCTTCACGCTTGCAGCGGGCGCGCAGGATGATCTCGTCGCCGTCTTCGAGGAACCTGCGCACTTCGCCGGACGGCAATTCGATCACCTTCTTGCCGCCTTCGGTAGTCTCCAGCAGGCTGCCGAACTGCCCCGCCTGCGGCCCGGACAACGTGCCGGTGCCGAACAGATCACCGGCCTGCAACTGGCAGCCGTTGACACTGTGATGCGCCACCAGCTGCGCCACGGTCCAGTACATATGCAGGCTGTTGCTCAGGGCCAGGCGATGGGCCCGCAGGTTCTGTTCACGCATGGCGGCGGTGGTCAGCAGCACCTCCAACTCGATATCCAGGGCGCCGTTGGCCTGGTCACGTTTGTCCAGCAGGTACGGCAGCGGTTGCGGGTCGCCCTCGGGGCGGGCCGGCTGGGCCTTGCGGAACGGCTCCAGCGCTTCGGCCGTGACCACCCAGGGCGAGATGGTGGTGATGAAACTTTTCGACAAAAATGGCCCCAGCGGCTGGTATTCCCACGCCTGGATATCGCGTGCCGACCAGTCGTTGAGCAAGCAGAAACCGGCGATATGCTCGGCCGCGTCACCAATGGCAATCGAATCGCCCATGGCATTGCCCGGGCCGATCCAGATCCCCAGTTCCAATTCGTAGTCCAAACGCGCACACGGGCCGAAGGTCGGTTCGGCCTGGCCGGCGGGCAGCGTCTGGCCTTTGGGGCGACGCACCTCGGCACCCGACGCGCGAATGGTCGACGCGCGGCCGTGGTAGCCAATCGGTACGTACTTGTAGTTGGGCAGCAACGGGTTGTCAGGACGGAACAGTTTGCCGACGTTTTGCGCGTGTTCGATGCCCACGTAGAAATCGGTGTAGTCGTTGATCCGCGCCGGCACATGCAGCTGGCAACCGGCGGCGCGATGCAGTACCTGGGCCTCGCGTGCGTGCAATGGGCTGCCCTCGGCCAGCAGTTCCAGCAGGCGTTCACGCAAAGCCACGCGCGGGCCACGGCCCAGTTCGAAGAAGGCATTCAACTGGCCGCCGGCGGTCGCTTCAACGGCACGACGGGCCTCGCCGTCAAACGCGTCCAACGCAGCGTGAAGATCGAAGATGCAGTCACCAATCGCCACGCCACTGCGCGGTGCCGAGCCGTTGATACTGAAGATACCCAGCGGCAGGTTCTGCAGCGGGAAATCACGGTGACCGTTGGCCGAAGCCACCCAGCTGCGGGCTAGCGTCTGTTGAGTCATGGGTTATCTCCGGTTCGGGTTGAAGGTGGCGGGCAGCGCGGCCCAGCACGCGTCGTAAGCGGGTTGCAGTTGCGGGCAGTCCAGGGCGAACTGGGTGGGACGCAGCACTTGGCTGGTCTCGAACATGAAGGCCATGGTGTTGTCGATCTTGTGCGGCGCCAGCTCGACGTTGATGGCTTTGGTGCAGGTCTCGCCGTCCGGGCCATGGGCACTCATGCAGCTGTGCAGCGACGCACCGCCGGGCAGGAAGCCTTCGGCCTTGGCATCGTAGGCGCCCTGGATCAGGCCCATGTATTCGTTCATCAGGTTGCGGTGGAACCACGGCGGGCGGAAGGTGTTCTCGGCCACCATCCAGCGTGGCGGGAAGATCACGAAGTCGAGGTTGGCCAGGCCGTGGGTGCTGGTCGGCGACGTCAGTACGGTGAAGATCGACGGGTCCGGATGATCGAAACTCACCGTACCGATCGTATTGAAGCGGCGCAGATCGTATTTGTACGGCACGTTATTGCCGTGCCAGGCCACCACGTTGAGTGGCGAATGATCCAGCTCGCAGGCCCACAACTCGCCGAGGAACTTCTGCACCAGCGTCGTGGGTATCTTCAGGTCTTCGTAATGGGCGACCGGGGTGAGGAAGTCGCGCGGGTTGGCCAGGCCGTTGCTGCCGATGGGGCCCAGGTCCGGCAGGCGCAACGGGGCGCCATGGTTTTCGGCGATATAACCGCGTGCTTGCGCATCCAGCAGTTCGACGCGGAATTTGAGCCCGCGCGGCAGCACGGCGATTTCCAGCGGTTGCACCTCCAGCACCCCCAGTTCGGTGGCGATACGCAGGCGGCCCTGCTCCGGAACGATCAACCACTCGCCATCGGCGTTGAAGAACACGCGTTCCATCGAACGGTTGGCGCGGTAGTGATAAATGCTGATACCTGCGGGTTTTTCCGACGCCGAGTTGGCAACCATGCCGACGAGGCCGTCGATAAAATCGGTCGGCTCGCTCGGAATATCCAGCGGGTTCCAACGCAGTCGGTTGGGTGTCACCGCGCCCAGCGGCCCACCGGCCAACTGCCGGTCCAGCTTGACGAACGCCGGGTGGTTGGCCGAGGGCTGGATGCGGTAGAGCCAGGTACGCCGGGCTTCGCTGCGCGCCATGGTAAACGCGGTGCCGGAGAACAGTTCGGTGTACAGCCCATACGGCGCTTTTTGCGGGGAGTTCTGGCCGACCGGCAGCGCGCCGGGCAGGGCTTCGCTGGCGAATTCATTGCCGAAGCCCGACAGGTATTCGAGGTTCATGGAGCATCCTCTGTATCACGTTATTTTTATCGTAATCGATTTACGCATAACGTAATTTGATCACTATCGAGCGTCAAGCTATAAAGACGCCCATTCATCTCTTGGATTCCCGCCCCTCCATGGAAAAGCCCCGCGACACCGGTAAACAGAAAGTCCGCTCGGCCGAAGTGGGTACCGACATTCTCAAAGCGCTGGCCGAGTTGGCGCCGGCCACCTCGCTGTCGCGCCTGGCCGAACATGTGCAAATGCCAGCGAGCAAGGTACACCGCTACCTGCAGGCCTTGATCGCCTCCGGGTTTGCCGAACAGAACACCGCCACCAACCACTATGGCCTGGGCCGCGAAGCCTTGCGCGTCGGCTTGGCCGCGCTGGGCAGCATGGACGTGTTGAAAGTCGGCGCCCTGCCCCTGGCGGAACTGCGCGACGAGTTGAATGAAACCTGCTTTCTGGCGGTATGGGGCAACCAGGGCGCAACCGTGGTGCAGATCGAACCGGCGGTGCGCGCGGTCACGGTGGTGACGCAGTTGGGCTCGGTATTGCCACTGCTCAGCTCATCCACCGGGCTGGTGTTCAGCGCCTTCCTGCCGTTGCGGGAAACCGTGGAGCTGCGCGAGCGTGAGGTGCAGGCAGGTCTTGCCCATGCGCTGGCGGACGACGGGGCCTACGCCATCACCTGCGAGCAGATCCGCCGCCGTGGCCTGCATTTTGTACACGGGTTGCTGATGCCGGGCGTGGACGCGTTGTCGGCACCGGTGTTCAACGCGGTCGGGCACGTCGCAGCGGTGATGACGGTGGTCGGCCCTACCTCGCTGTTCCACGCCGACGAAGATGGCCCGGCGGCGCAGCGCTTGCTGGCGGCGACCCGGGCCGTGAGTTGGCGCATGGGCTATCAGCCCTGAATCAGTCGCGCCACTGGGTCAGGGCCACAGCCAGGCGGTTTTCGAGGGCGCGGATCGGCGCCGCATCGCCCAGGTAGTTGTTGCTGAGCATCGAGAACACCAGGCGTCGCCCGTCGGCATCCTGGATGTAGCCACTGAGCGACGAGACGCCCGCCATGGAGCCGGTCTTGGCGTGCAGGTTGTTTTCAGCGGGCGTGCCGCGCAAGCGATAACGCAGGCTGCCGCCGCTCATGCGGTTTGCGTTGCCGGCGATCGGCAGCGCGTCGTACCAGGCCTTGAACCAGGGCTGTCTGGCCGTGGCCAGCAACAGGTCGGTCAAGTTCTGCGACGACACCAGATTGCGCCGCGACAAGCCCGAGCCGTCCACCTGGCTCAGCGTCGCCGGGTCCAGGCCCTGGCGCTGCATGAACGCCGCCACCGCTGCCACGCCCGCCTGGGCGGTGCCCGCATTCGCCGTCTGGCGCCCCATGGCCTTGAGCAAGGCTTCGGACATGTTGTTGTTCGAGAGCTTGAGCAGCGGCGTGATCAGTGCCTGCAACGGCGCCGACTGATGCTCTGCCAACAGCGTCGCGGTGTTCGGGGTGGCACCGCCGATCACGCGTCGACCCAGCACCTTGATGCCCTGCTGCGCCAGCGCCTGTTCAAACAGGTTGGCCACCAGTTGCGTCGGCTCCCAGACGCTCACCCACTCTCGGCGTTGCTCGCCCGGCGCCAGCGCACCGGTGAGTTGCAGCAGGTTGGTGCCGTGCCGGCGGGTGATGCCGTACGTATTGCCCGGGCCACTGACCGCGCGATTGCTCAGTTGTACGTAATCGGTTGGCGGGCTTAGCACCACACTCACCGGCTGGCCGGCTGTCGCCGGGGCCTTGGCGGTGACGATCAAGGTGCCCGCATCAAAATCGGTGTCGGGCGACACCGTGAGCGCCGAAATCTGCGCGCCGTAGTAGGTGCTTTCATCGTCCTGCGCCCAGTCGACACCCAGGCGTTCGGTGTCGAACCAGGTGTCGTCAAATACCAGGTCCCCCTGCACTTGACGCACGCCCTGGCTCGCCAGCTGCGCGGCCAGCGCCTGGTAATCGGCGAGCTGCGTGGTGGGGTCGCCCAGGCCACGCAGGTAAAGGTTGCCGGTCAGGCGCTCGCCTTGCTGCACGCCGTTACCGCGCAACTGCGTGGAAAACCGGTATTGCGGCCCCAGCACCTCCATAGCGGCCGCGGTGGTCAGCAATTTGAGATTCGAGGCAGGCACCAGCCGCGTACGCGGATTGTATTGGTAAAGCGTGGCGCCGCTGCGGGCGTCGCGCACCATCAGGGAGACGGTGGCGCCGTTGAGGGCCGGGTCGGCCAGCATTCGATCGAGGGTGGCCGAGGTGGAGGTCGGCGAAACGCTGGCGCAACCATTGAGTAACAAGCTCAAGCACAGCAGGTGCAGCCATCGTCCAAAGTGCATCGGTGTCGTTTCCCGCCAAGCCATCAGTGCCGGCAACGCTAACAGCTGCGCCCCCTTATGGCGAGCGGGCTGACCTCCCACACTTTGGATCGGTGCTGATCCGCAACCCCAGGTCACCGCTGCCCCTTTTAGAACTGCAGCGTGCTCGACACCGACACCTGCCGTGCATCCCCCATCGACACAAAGAACCGGCTGGCCGCCGAGGTGTAGTAGGTGCGGTCAAACAGGTTCTTCACGTTGAGCTGGAACTTGACCTTCTGCCCTTCAATTTTGGTGTCGTAAGTGGCGAACGCATCCGCCACGGTGTAGCCCGGCAAGTTGAAGTCGTTGGCCGCATCGCCTGCGCGCTCGCCCACATAACGCGCACCCGCGCCGACTCGCAATTGATCGCCGCCGAACACGTTGCCGAAGTCATACACCGCCGACAGCGAGCCGGTGTGCCTGGCCACGTTCTGCAGGCGGTTGCCTTGCAGGGTCGGGTCCTTGTCCTTGACGTCTTCGGCGTCGGTGAAGGCGTAGCTGCCGATCACGCTCCACTGGTCGGTCAGCTGGCCGCTGGCGTCCAGTTCCAAGCCCCGGGAGCGCACCTGGCCGGCGATGCTGTAGACCGTGTTGGCATTGGAGCCCACCGAGACCAGGACGTTGCGCTTGTCGATATTGAACAACGCCGCACTGGCGGTGATGCGCCCAGGGATGTCGAGCTTGGCGCCCAACTCCCATGATTTGGATTCCTCGGGCGTCAGGTCGCCGGTCAAGGTGCTGTTGTCGGCCAGGGCGGCGATGGTGGAGTTGGGTTTGAACGACTCGGTGTAGCTGCCGTAGAACGACAACTCGTCGGTGTAGCGATACACCAGGCCGGCGCGCGGCACCCAGGCCTGGCCGTTGCCGTTGGTGTTGGCCTTGAACGGCACGCCCTTGCCGGCGTATTGGTCGTACATCTGGTAACGCGCGCCGGCGACAAAAATCCACCGCTCGTTCAGGTGAATCGCGTCCTGGAAAAACACCGAGTCGCTGCGCAGCAGGTCGGTCTGGGCGCTGTCGGTGGCACTGACCGTGCTGCCCGCCACTTCATTGCCGTACACCGGGTTGTTGTAGTTGAAGGTGGTGCGCGAGGCCTGGCGGATCAGGTCGGCGCGATAGATCTTGCGGTACTCGTCGTCCAGGCCGAACACCACGTCATGTTGCATGCCCAGTGCGTTGACCTTGCCTTCCAGGCTCGCGGTGGCGAAACGGTCGGTGGTGATCGCGCCCTGGGTGCCGTCCATTTTGCGGGTCAGGGTGCCGTTGTCATTCACCGCACTGACGCGCACTTGGCTGGCATCGTAGGTCTCGCGGTTCCAGCTATAGCCGAAGTGGGCTTTCCAGTCGTCGTTCACGTCATGGTCGGCTTCGAAGCGGTACAGGTCGGAGCGGCCTTGCATGTTGTTGAACGGTTCATCCAGACGCCGGGTGGACGGGATGTCCAACGGGTGGTTGGACTTATCGATGGCGGTGCCACGGTCGAACGGCGAGAGAAACTCGCGGTGTTCATAGGCGA
Organism: Pseudomonas asgharzadehiana; assembly: GCF_019139815.1. NCBI lineage: Bacteria > Pseudomonadati > Pseudomonadota > Gammaproteobacteria > Pseudomonadales > Pseudomonadaceae > Pseudomonas > Pseudomonas asgharzadehiana. The sequence continues at coordinate 1,278,109 of NZ_CP077079.1, read as the reverse complement.
ACAGCAACTTGGTGCTGTCGCCGTACCAGGCCAGGGACGGGGCAACCAGCGTTTCGCGATGGGTGCCGAAGTTGCGCCAGTAGTCTTCGTCTTCGTGGTCGACGATCAGGCGATAGGCCAGGCCCGAATCACCGATCGGCCCGGTGGTGTCGAGGCCGCCGCCGCTGCCGTTCTTGCCGTCGCCAAAGGTGGAGCCGCGCACGGTCAGGGACGTGGAGGGGCTCAACTCGGGCTTTTTACTGACGATATTCACCACGCCGCCCGGGTCCTGGATGCCATACAGCAACGAGGACGGGCCCTTGAGCACTTCGACGCGCTCGGCCGTGGCGTTCAATGCGCGCCCCTGCACTATCGGCATGCCGTCGCGCATGATCGAACCGTTACGGTTGTCGCCGAAGCCGCGCAGCATCACCGCGTCCTGAGTGCTGGCCAAGGTGTTGGCCTGGGTGATGCCGCTGATATTGCCCAAGGCATCGTCCAGGTTGCGCGGGGTCTGGTCACGCAAGACCTGCGCCGGGACCACATTGACGGTTTGCGGGGTTTCCAGCAGCAACGCATGGGAGCGCATCACCGAGCTGGTGGGCGGCGGCTGGTAACTGGTGCTGTCCTGGGTTTGGCCGACGCCGCTGATGGTGGTGGCGCCGAGGTTGAGCGCGCCATCGGTGGGTAGCGGCTCCAGGGCCAATGTGCGGGCATCGATTTGGCGGAACGTGAAGCCGGAGTCGCCCAGCAGGCGTTGCAAGGCCGCCGTGGCGCTCATCTGCCCGCTGACCGCCGGGGCGTTGAGGCCGTAGGGCGCTTCGTCGGTGTAGATCACGCTGATGCCGGTCACCCGGCTGAAGTCGCTCAGGGCCTGGGGCAGCGGCTTGGCGGCCAGGGCAAAATTGAACTGGGCACTTTGCTGCTCTTGCGCCTGTGCCACGCACAACGGCAGCAACGCTAGCCCCGACACCACCAATACCGAGGCTCCCAGCCACTGTTTAACCAAACCGCCCGCCATCGACTTCATGCTGTGAGAACCCGTGTAGAAAACGCTGTTAATGCGAATAAATCGCAGTTTCAAGCACTACACGGATGGGCCGCCGGTTTACCTCACGTTTATGTGCAAATTATTTTTAATCAGTGCGCCTGGATGCGGAAACCGAAGCGCGGAAAATGCACATGCACGGTGCCCGCTCGCGCGTCGGTGCGGCGCAGGATCAGCTCTTCGCGCCCGGCAAAGAGCAATTCGCCGGCGACCGGGTCGACCCCGTAATCGATGGCGCTAATGCTCACCTGCTGACCGGGCTGGAAGCCATTCAAGTCCTCGAACACTTCCGCGGGCAACGGCGCCGGTGTGGCGTTGCGCGCAACGTCCAATGCTTGCTCGGCGCTCATCTGGCTGGCGGTGCCGTGACCAAAACCGAGCACGCGGCCCAACCACGCCGACACGGCCGGATACGCATCCACCAACGGCGCGGTCACGGGCGTCGCCTTGAGGAACCACAACGGATGGGCCAGGGCAAAGTCGGCAATGCACGGCTCGCCAAACAGAAAGTCCCCCGGTTCACGCTGTAATTGCTGCTCCAGGCGCGCCATGATCGCCGGCCATTGGTGCTTGGCCAGTTCCGCCGGCAGCTTGCTGGCCGTGCCGCCGCTGAACAGCGCGGCGCGGTCCGCGAGGAACGCCTTGATCGCTTCCGGCGGCAACTTGCCGAAACGCACCGCCACCGACTCAGGCTGGAACACCAGGCTCACGGCGTGGGCAAACACCACACTGTCGGCCCAGGTGGCGAAGGTTTGGGTGATCATCTCCTGGCCCAGCGGGAACAACGCCGGCGCGGATTTTTCCTGCTCCAGACGGCGGGCGATCAGGGCGGTGTCGCAATAGATATCGGCACCCACTTGCAGCACCGGGGTCTTGCGGTAGCCGCCGGTGAGGGCAGTCAGGTCCGGCTTTGGCATCACCGGCGAGATATGCACCGAGTGCCAGGACAGGCCTTTGAAGCCCAGCAGCAGCCGCGCTTTTTCCGCGAAGGGGGACGTGGGGTAGTGGTGCAGGATTAGCTCAGACATGCTGGGGTCCACTGGACAAATGAACCCGCAGCTTAGCCTGCAACGGGCTCAGTGGGTGTGATAGCCGCCCATCAGTCAGATCAATGAACCACTGGCCGCCAGACACTCCTTGGCGCTCTTCTTCAATTTCTTGATCAACCGCTCCTGGCGCAGCGCCTCGCCTTTGCTTGCGCACTGCTCGGTATAGACCAACGCCACCGCCGGGCTGGAGAGGAAAAACCGCGCGCCCTTGCCGCTCTGGTGCGAGGCAAAGCGGCGTACCGGGTCATTGCTGATGCCACAATACAGCGCGCCATTGGCGGCGCGCACCAGGTACACAAACCAGGGTTTGGGTTCGACAGGATCAGTCACAGGCGGATTCAACAAACCAGAGGAACGCCAAGCTTATCAACGACTCGCCTGAAATGCCTTCAAGCCTTTGTTCGCCTGGGCGCGCACGGCGTTTTTCACCAGCGGTGTCCAGCCCAGCAGCAAGCCTTTGGTGCCCAATGCCTGGCGCGACCAGCGCCACAGGTCGAAGCTGTCGTGGTGCTCGCAGATCTTGCCGTCGCGCAACACAAACCGCGCCTGAATATCATTGACCACGGTGTTGCCGGTGGCACTGAACAAGTACGTAGCCACCCAATGCGCACCGCCGCTGCGATCATCGCTGCGCACGTTGTCGAACGTCAGGGAGAAGTCCTTGGCACGCGTGGTCAGCATGCGCCACATATCGCCGACATCGCGCCCGCGCAACTCACCGAAGGCCGGGTCGCTGAACACCACATCCTCGGTGTAGCAGGCGGCCATCGCGTCGGCGTCCAGGCGCTGGAAGGCCGTGTAGAACTGGGTGATCAGGGCGTTATGGGCATCGCTCATGGGCAGGCTCCGCTGGCGTCGAAAAGGTAGGCGCACGATAAGCCGCCCGCGCCGCTAACGCCACTGACATTCGCCACGCAAATGACCGGGGCTAGGGGCACGGGGGCGGCGCTAGACTTTTTCGCTGCTCACGCCTACGTACCGCGCACGGCCCGCGCCAACCCCGGCGACCATGGCCGCCACGCCGATCACTGCGAAAATCCAGCCCGTCGCGCCCCACCCACCGGTCCAATCGTGCACCAGGCCCACGGCCAGCGGCCCCATGGAGGCCAGGGTGTATCCGATGCCCTGGGCCATGCTCGACAGGTTCGCGGCCACATGGGCGTCGCGCGAGCGCAGTACGATCAGGGTCAGCGCCAGGCTGAAAGTACCGCCCTGCCCCAGGCCGAGCACAATCGCCCAGGCCCACAAGCCGTCGAGGGGTGCATACAGGCAACCGAACAGGCCGCCCAGCGTCAGCAACATCACGATCACGATGGCCAAACGCTGGTCTTTACCCCGCGTGGCCAGCCACGGTGCCGCCAGGGAACTGAACAATTGCACGATGATGGAACCGGACAGCGCCAGCCCCGCTTCGGTGGCGCTCAGGCCACGGCCGATCAGCATCGACGGCAGCCAGCCGAACACGATGTAGGCCAAGGACGATTGCAGGCCCATATAAAGCGTGACCTGCCACGCCAACGGATCGCGCAATAACCCCTTCACGCGATAAGCAACACGGTGCGCGCCGTGTCGTTGCCCGACCTGCGGCAGCCAGCACAACGCCGCGACCAGCGCCGGCACCATCCAGAACCCCAGGCCTATCGCCCAGCTATCGCCGAAGTAATCACTGAGTGGCACCGCAGCCCCCGCCGCCAGCGCAGCCCCCAGGCACAACGCCATGGTGTAGACGCCGGTCATGGCGCCCGCCTGCCTGGCGAAATCCCGCTTGACGATGCCCGGCAGCAACACCCCGATAATGCCGATGCTCGCACCGGCGATCAGGCTGCCGAGAAACAACCCCGCTTCACCCAGCACACTGCGCAGGATGATCCCGGCGGCCAGGGTCAGCAGGATGCCCAACACCACCCGCTCAGCCCCAAAGCGCCGCGCCAGGATCGGTGCGGTGGGCGCGAACAAGCCCAGGCACAGCACCGGCAACGTGGTCAGCAGCCCAGCCTTGGCGGCCGACAACCCCAGGCTGCTGGAGACTTCACTGAGCAAGGGCGCCAGACTCGACAACGCCGGGCGCAGGTTCAGCGCCACCAGCACCAGGCCCAGTAGCAGCAACCAGGGGCGGCTTACGGTTGGCGGCGTCTGTTGCACCACGTCGTCGTCGGCTTCGGCGTCGATCAGCAGTTCGGTGTTGCGTTGCGGTTCAAGGTTCATTGATCAACTGCCGGCAAAGGGATTTGGCACGTTCCGGGTCCTGGTGTTCCACGGCGTCGAGCAGGGCAACATGCAGGTCGAACACCGCCTGGCGACGCGGCGACATGCTCAGGGTCTGGCGCAACTGCGCCCCGACGATGGCGGAAAAATACCGGTACAACTCGCTCAACGCCGGGTTATGCGCTGCGTCCACCAAGCGTGTGTGGAACACCAGGTCGGCGCGGATATAGGCCTCCAGTTCACCGTGGTACAGCGCGGCGCTGGCCTGCAGCGCCTCCCGCAGCTGTTCGAGGTCTTGCTCGGTACGCCGCAGTGCCGCCAGGCCGATGGCCTCCACTTCAAGCATCTGCCGCGTCTCCTGCGCCTGCTCCAAGGTGCAGTGGGACAGCGCGCGCATCGCCCCCGCCGGGTCGGTCATCGAGCGCAGGTAACTGCCGTCACCCTGGCGGACTTCGATCAACCCGGAAAACGCCAACACACGCATGGCTTCGCGCACGGTATTGCGACTGATGCCCAGCTCGGCGCACAACTCGGGCTCGGTGGGCAGGCGTTCACCGACCGCCCACACCCCTGCGGCGATGCGCAGACGCAGTTGCTCCAAGGCCTGATCGACCAGGGAGCGTTTAATCAGGGGAGCGATGTCTGTCATGGGTGCGCGCTTTCGTCCAATCATAGGATGAATTTTCCTACAGACTATTCAGAGTTGCCTACAAAGACAAGGCACTAGGGTTCTTGGGCGGGAAAAGAAGCAGTATTTTCGATTGGTAAAATTACCCTTAAAGGGTAATTATTTGACCCAGGTGTCTTATGGAAAAGTACACACCTCATTACGATTTGGCGGTGATCAAGGCGGATGTCAGGCGGCTTGGGGGAAAGGCCTTTACTTCAACGGCGAAGAGCACAGGGAGGAAACTCGGCTTTGAGATCCATGAAATGCAAGAGGCCGTGTTTCGATTGCAAACCAGGATGTTGTACAAATCAATGACTACCTATGCAGATCATAAGGTCTGGCAGGACGTGTACCACATCAGTTCACACGGCATGGAGATTTACATAAAGGTCACCTACGGCTCAGGCGGTAACCCACCGGTAATCTCCTTCAAGGAGTGCGACTCATGAAAACTCAACAGTGCTTTATATGCGGTACGCCCGACGGCATGACTCGGTTCGAGGGCCGTAGCGAGACTATTAGCGTCAAAGGGATGGAGCGTCGTGTCGATGATCTTTCCGGCTGGGAATGCCATGTATGCGGCGACGGCATGTATGACCCGGATAGTTCAGAGCGCCACGCAAAGGTAGGTGATGAACTCGTCCGCGCCGCGCGGACAATGATCGGCAACGAGATGAGACGTATCCGTCGCAAGCTGCAACTTACGCAAAAAGAAGCCGTGCAACTGTTGTCCGGTGGCGGTCACAACGCTTTTTCACGTTATGAACGCGGTGAGCTTCTGCCACCCAAGCCACTGGTTCTGTTGATGCGATTACTGGACCGTTACCCGCATTTGCTTGCCGACGCCAAGGTATTGGCCGAAGGCGCTGACTTACGGGGGTTCACTCATACAGTGGACACAGGGCATGAGGCGCTCAAGGCCTGCTGAACGGACAAAAATAAACCCGGCCAGGCCGGGTTTATTTTTTAACCATCGATCAATGCAAAATCTGGCTCAAGAACAACTTGGTCCGATCATTCTGCGGGTTGTCGAAGAAGTCATTCGGCGCCGCCTGCTCAACGATCTCGCCCTTGTCCATGAAGATCACGCGGTTGGCCACGGTGCGGGCGAAGCCCATTTCGTGGGTCACGCACAACATGGTCATGCCGTCTTCGGCCAGGCCGATCATGGTGTCGAGTACTTCCTTGACCATTTCCGGATCGAGCGCCGAGGTTGGCTCATCGAACAGCATGATTTTCGGCTTCATGCACAAGGCACGGGCAATCGCCACACGCTGTTGCTGGCCGCCGGAGAGTTGCCCCGGAAACTTGTGCGCCTGCTCCGGGATACGCACGCGCTCCAGGTAGTGCATGGCAATTTCTTCGGCCTTGCGCTTGGGCATCTTGCGCACCCACATCGGCGCCAACGTGCAGTTCTGCAGGATGGTCAGGTGCGGGAACAGGTTGAAGTGCTGGAACACCATGCCCACTTCACGACGGATCGCTTCGATCTGCTTGAGGTCGTTGGTCAGTTCCACGCCGTCGACCACGATGCGGCCCTGCTGGTGCTCTTCCAGACGGTTGAGGCAGCGGATGGTGGTGGACTTGCCCGAACCCGACGGCCCGCACAGCACGATACGCTCGCCCTGCTTGACGTTCAGGTTGATGTCTTTCAACACGTGGAACTGGCCGTACCACTTGTTGACGCCCTGCATCTGGATAATGCCTTCAGGGCTCACAGGCTGTTTGATTGCTTCGCTCATAAAAAGAACTCCTAACGCTTGTGGCCTGTGTCGAGCTTGCGTTCCAGATGCATGGAATAGCGCGACATACCAAAACAGAAAATCCAGAACACCAGGGCGGCGAACACGTAGCCTTCAGTGGCCATGCCCAGCCATTTGGGGTCGGCGGCAGCTTGCTTGACGCTGTTGAGCAGGTCGAACAGGCCGATGATGATCACCAGGCTGGTGTCCTTGAACAGCGCAATAAACGTGTTGACGATGCCCGGGATCACCAGCTTCAGGGCTTGCGGCAGAATCACCAGACCCATGCTGCGCCAGTAACCCAGGCCCATCGCCGCGGCCGCCTCGTACTGACCTTTAGGAATCGCCTGCAACCCGCCGCGCACCACTTCGGCCACATAGGCCGACTGGAACAGGATCACGCCGATCAGCGCCCGCAGCAGCTTGTCGAAGTTCATGCCTTCAGGCAGGAACAACGGCAGCATCACCGACGACATGAACAGCACCGTGATCAACGGCACGCCGCGCCAGAATTCGATGAAGGTCACGCAGACCACACGAATCGCCGGCATGTTCGAACGTCGCCCCAGTGCCAGCACAATACCCAGCGGCAAGGCGCCGGCGATGCCGACAGTGGCGATCACCAGGGTCAGCATCAGGCCGCCCCACTGGCTGGTCGCCACGTTGGTCAAGCCGAACACGCCACCGTGCAGCAGGAAGTAGGCAACGATCGGGTACAGCACCAGGAAGCTCAGGCCGTAGATGGCCTTGTGTTGGAAGCGCGAGAGGAACAACGGCGCCACGCCGACAATCGCCAGCCACACGGTCAGGTCCACGCGCCAGCGCAGGTCGCCGGGGTAGTAGCCGTACATGAACTGCCCGAAGCGCTGTTGGATGAACACCCAGCAGGCGCCTTCCTTGGTGCAATCGGCGCGAGTGGTGCCCACCCAGTTGGCATCGAGGATCGCCCAATGCAGGATCGGCGGCACCACCAGGTACACCAGGTAAATCGACAGCAAAGTCAGCAAGGTATTGAGCCAACTGGAAAACAGGTTGGCGCGCATCCATGCCACCGGGCCGAAGACTTTGCTCGGCGGCGGCATATCGGGTTTGAAAGTATGAGAACTCATGTGCGTTTCCTCACCGCTCGATCAGCGCAATGCGCTTGTTGTACCAGTTCATCAGCAGGGAAATGCTGATGCTGATCGCCAGGTACACGCTCATGGTGATGGCAATGACTTCGATGGCCTGGCCGGTCTGGTTGAGCACCGTGCCGGCAAACAGCGAAACCATTTCCGGGTAACCGATACCGGCGGCCAACGACGAGTTTTTCGCCAGGTTCAGGTATTGGCTGGTCAGCGGCGGAATGATCACGCGCAAGGCTTGCGGAATGATCACCTTACGCAGCGTCGGCCCATTGCGCAGGCCCAGGGAACGCGCGGCTTCGGTCTGGCCGTGGCTGACCGACTTGATGCCCGAACGCACGATCTCGGCGATGAACGCCGCGGTGTACACCGTCAGGGCCAGGGTCAGTGCCAGCAGTTCAGGGATAAGCACCCAGCCGCCGACAAAGTTGAAGCCTTGCAGCTTGGGCATTTCCCAGTGCAGCGGCACGCCGAAGATCAACGCGCACAGTGCCGGGATCACGATGAACAACGCCAGGCCCGCCCAGAACTTATGGAACGGAACACCGGTGGCTTCAAAGCGCTTGTTGGCCCAACGAGTCATCAGCACGATCGCCACAATCGCCAGCACTACACTGGCCACAAACGGCCAGAACCCATCGGCGGCCAGCGCCGCCGGCATGTTCAGGCCACGGCTGCTGACAAAGAAGGTATCGCCGAAGTTATGGCTGTTGCGCGGCCCCGGCATGGTCAGGAACACCGCGAAGTACCAGAACAGGATCTGCAGCAGCGGCGGAATGTTGCGGAACACTTCCACATACACCGTCGCCAGCTTGTTGATCATCCAGTTCGGCGACAGTCGCGCCACGCCGACGATAAAGCCGAGCAGGGTAGCCAGGATCACGCCGATGAAGGTCACCAGCAGGGTGTTGAGCAAGCCGATTACAAAGACGCGGGCATAGCTGTCCGATTCGGTGTAGTCGATCAAGTGCTGCGCGATGCCGAAGCCGGCACTGCGCTCAAGAAAGTCGAAACCCGAGGTAATGCCTCGGTGTTGAAGGTTGGTCTGGGTATTGTTGAAGAGGTACCAGCCCAGCGAGACCACCGCCACAATCGTGATGATCTGGAAGAGCCACGCACGCACTTTGGGATCGCTGAAGCTGAGCTTCTGCTTTGGTGCGCCGATTTGATTTTGCATGAAGTGCCCCGGAAAGAATGGAACAGAACATCACCCGGCGGTTGGCCCACCGGGTGACAGAACCATCAGCGATCAGCGCACAGGCGGTGCGTATTGAATGCCGCCGTTGTTCCACAGCGCGTTCAGGCCACGGTCGATTTCCAACGGGGTGCTCTTGCCGAGGTTGCGCTCGAACACTTCACCGTAGTTACCCACTTGCTTGACGATCTGCACGACCCAGTCTTTCTTCACTTTCAAGTCTTTGCCGTATTCGCCGTCGGCACCGAGCAGACGCGCGACGTCCGGGTTCTTGGTGGACTTGGCTTCAGCTTCAACGTTTTTCGAAGTAATACCGGCTTCTTCGGCGTTGAGCATGGCGTAGCCTACCCAGCGCACGATGGCCAGCCACTCGTCGTCACCGTTACGTACCACCGGGCCCAGGGGCTCTTTGGAAATGGTTTCCGGCAGAACCACGTAGTCCTTCGGCGAGGCCAACTTGCTGCGCTGGGCGAACAGTTGGGACTTGTCGGAGGTCAGCACGTCGCAACGACCGGATTCCAGCGACTTGGCGCTTTCATCGGAGGTGTCGAAGGTGATCGGGGTGTATTTCAGACCGTTGCCACGGAAGTAGTCGGAAACGTTCAGTTCAGTGGTGGTACCGGCCTGGATGCAGATAGTTGCACCGTCCAGTTCCTTGGCGCTTTTAACGCCCAGTTTGTTGTTAACCAGGAAGCCGATGCCGTCGTAGTAGGTGATGAAACCCGGGAATTTCAGGCCCATGCCCGCATCGCGGGAGCTGGTCATGGTGGTGTTACGGGACAAGATGTCTACTTCGCCCGACTGAAGCGCGGTGAAACGCTCCTTGGCGTTCAACTGGCTGAACTTGACCTTGGTCGCGTCGCCGAACACGGCAGCGGCAACAGCGCGGCATACGTCAGCATCGATCCCCAGGATCTTGCCGCTGGCATCCGGTACCGAGAAACCCGGCAGGCCGTCACTCACGCCACATTGCACAAAGCCTTTCTTCTGCACGGCGTCCAGGGTGGCGCCGGCTTGGGCGAAACCACTGACACCCAGTACAGCGGCCGCGGAAACGATGGCCAGGGTGGATTTCAATACCTTCATTCAAACCTCCAGTTTTGCTCTTGTTGTGTCGGAGCTCGAACCCCACCGCACCCTTTTGAGGCGATCTTGACCCGTGTTGGCTTTTTTTGGGGTCAAACGGCATGAGGCTGTCGCTATAAGTCCAGTTGCTATCCCAGAGGCGGCTGTCACTGATAGTGTTACCGCCACGAGAGAGACCTGACATCGCTTTGTGCATAGCAAGCGCCGTACCAGAGTGACGGCTGAGTCGTTTCAGCCCATGGTCAAGAGCAAAAGATTCAAAGTTGCGACATCTAATTAACAAATCAACCGGTGACGCACCGTTCCGATGCACCCAATCGGAGCGAATGCACATCTATGGAGCAGACATGACCGAACCCTTGATTCTTCAGCCCGCCAAGCCCGCAGATGCCTGCGTAATCTGGTTGCATGGCCTGGGTGCCGATCGCTACGACTTCCTGCCTGTAGCCGAAGCCTTACAGGAAATCCTGCTGAGCACCCGCTTCGTTTTGCCCCAGGCCCCCACCCGTCCGGTGACGATCAATGGCGGCTACGAAATGCCCAGTTGGTACGACATCAAGGCGATGAGCCCGGCGCGGTCGATATCGCTGGACGAGCTGCAAACCTCTTCAAACATGGTCACAGACCTGATTGAAGACCAGAAGAGAACCGGAATAGACGCCTCGCGGATTTTCCTCGCTGGTTTTTCCCAAGGCGGCGCCGTGGTATTCCACACCGCGTTCAAGGACCTGGAAGGCCCTTTGGGTGGCGTGATCGCCCTCTCCACTTATGCACCGACCTTCGGCGATGAGCTCCAATTGTCCGCCAGCCAGCAACGCATTCCTGCCTTGTGCCTGCACGGCCAATACGACGAGGTGGTGCAGAACGCCATGGGCCGTACCGCGTATGAGCACCTCAAGAGCCGTGGTGTCACCGTGACATGGCAGGAATACCCAATGGGCCACGAAGTGTTACCCCAGGAGATACACGATATTGGTACCTGGTTGGCCGACCGCCTGCGCTGAACGCCGCGTTTAGGTAGCCGTATGACAGACGCACTACGCCGCGCCCGATTCTTGCATTACACTGGCCGGCGTATATTCCTTAACCAATTAATGAGATCACCGTGCTCAAAGCACTCAAGAAGATGTTCGGCAAAAACGAGGCTGAGCCGCTCGCGCCTGATTCCAGTGCTCCTGTCCCCACGCCCGGCAACCGTAATGACGGCCAACAGCCAGACCGGACAGCACCTGTCGCCCAGCCGAAGACGCCGACGGTGACGCCACCCGCACAGGCCATACCTGCTGAGGTAAAAGCCGAACCTGCGCCCAAGCCTCGCCGTGAGCGAGCACCCAAGCCGGTCGTCATCCCCTGGAAACTCGAAGACTTCGTCGTCGAGCCCCAGGAAGGCAAAACCCGCTTCCACGACTTCAAACTGGCCCCGGAACTGATGCACGCCATCCAGGACCTGGGTTTCCCGTACTGCACGCCCATCCAGGCACAAGTGCTGGGCTTTACCCTCGCGGGCAAAGACGCCATCGGCCGCGCGCAAACCGGTACCGGCAAGACCGCCGCGTTCCTGATTTCGATCATCACCCAACTGTTGCAAACGCCGCCGCCCAAAGAACGCTACATGGGTGAACCGCGCGCGCTGATCATCGCTCCCACTCGCGAGCTGGTGGTGCAGATCGCCAAAGACGCCGCCGACCTGACCAAGTACACGGGCCTGAACGTCATGACGTTCGTCGGCGGCATGGACTTCGACAAGCAGCTCAAGCACCTCGAAGCCCGCCATTGCGACATTCTGGTGGCCACGCCGGGCCGCCTGCTGGACTTCAACCAGCGCGGCGACGTGCATTTGGATATGGTCGAAGTCATGGTGCTGGACGAAGCCGACCGCATGCTCGACATGGGCTTTATCCCACAAGTGCGCCAGATCATTCGCCAGACCCCGCCCAAGAGCGAGCGCCAGACCCTGCTGTTCTCCGCGACCTTCACCGAAGACGTGATGAACCTCGCCAAGCAGTGGACCACCGACCCGTCCATCGTCGAGATCGAGGCGCTGAACGTCGCCAGCGAAAACGTCGAACAGCATATCTATGCCGTGGCCGGTGCCGACAAGTACAAGCTGCTCTACAACCTGGTCAACGACAACGGCTGGGAACGCGTCATGGTGTTCGCCAACCGCAAGGACGAAGTGCGCCGCATCGAGGAACGCCTGGTGCGCGATGGCGTCAACGCCGCGCAACTGTCCGGCGATGTGCCGCAGCACAAGCGCATCAAGACCCTGGAAGGTTTCCGCGAAGGCAAGATTCGCGTGCTGGTGGCCACCGATGTGGCCGGGCGCGGGATTCACATTGACGGCATCAGCCACGTGATCAACTTCACCCTGCCGGAAGTACCGGACGACTACGTGCACCGCATTGGCCGTACCGGTCGTGCAGGCGCTGCCGGTGTGTCGATCAGCTTTGCGGGCGAGGACGACTCGTACCAGTTGCCGTCGATCGAGGCGCTGCTGGGGCGCAAGATCAGCTGCGAGACGCCGCCGACGCATCTGTTGCGGGCCGTGGAGCGCAAACGCCCTTAACGGTTGGAATGCGCTAAAAAATGTGGGAGGGGCTTGCACCCTCCCACATTTGCATCTGTGTTTGGCGTGCTATTTCCAGCGGTCTGCAGCAGCGTGGTCGCTGTCGCGCCCTTCCACCCAGCGCGCACCGTCGGGCGTGTTTTCCTTTTTCCAGAACGGTGCCCGCGTTTTCAGGTAATCCATCACAAACGCACAGGCGTCAAATGCCGCCTGGCGATGGGCACTGGCCGCCGCCACGAACACAATCGGCTCACCCGGCTCCAGCGCGCCGACGCGGTGCAACACCTCCAACTTGAGCAACGGCCAGCGCTGCTCAGCCTCAACGGCAATCTTGGCCAGGGCCTTTTCGGTCATGCCGGGGTAGTGCTCCAGAAACATCCCCGACACGTCGCGGCCATCATTGAAGTCGCGCACATAGCCGACAAAACTCACCACCGCGCCCACGCCCACATTGGCCGCGTGCATCGCGTTGACTTCAGCCCCGGGATCGAACGCTTCGACCTGCACGCAGATGGCCATGTTCAGCCTCCGGTCACGGGCGGGAAAAACGCCACTTCATCGCCGGCCTGCACCGGTTCGTCGAGGCTGCACAGCTCCTCGTTGCGCGCGCACATCAGGCTCGTTTCGTTGAGCACTGCGAACTCCGGATCAGCGGCCAATGCCTGGCGCACCGCGTCGACAGTCGCGAAGTCGCCTTCCATTTCCAGCGAATCGAAGCCCACCGCTTCGGCGTAGCGCGCAAAAAACAGTACGTTGACGCTCATTGTTCATCCGCCTTGAAATGGCCGCTCTTGCCGCCGAGTTTTTCCAGCAGGCGAATACTTTCGATGGTCATGCCGCGATCCACCGCCTTGCACATGTCGTAGATCGTCAGTGCCGCGACACTGGCGGCGGTCAATGCTTCCATCTCCACACCGGTCTGCCCGGAGAGCTTGCAGCGCGCGACGATATGCACACAGTCTGCGCCCTCGGCACTGAGTTCGACCTTGACGCCCGTCAACATCAGCGGATGACACAGGGGGATCAGATCACTGGTTTTTTTCGCGGCCTGGATCCCGGCAATGCGGGCCACGGCAAACACGTCACCCTTGGGATGGGCGCCGTCGACAATCATTTGCAGGGTTTCGGGCAACATGCGCACCCGCGCTTCAGCCACCGCTTCACGGAACGTCACGGACTTGTCAGTGACGTCGACCATATGGGCGCGGCCTTGGGAATCGAGATGAGTCAGCACAGCGATACTCCTGATCAGGAGCCGCGATTGTAAACCCAACACGGAACAAAATGTGGAAGGGGGCTTGAACCCGACAGCGGTGGCACATTCAACATTTCTGTTAACTGGCCCACAGCAATCGGGAGCAAGCCCCCTCCCCCCTTGATCGCGTTTACAGGTGCGATTCGGCGTATTCGGCCAGAATCGAGCGCGGTACCCCTTGCAGCGCGATATGCACGCCGTTCGGGAAGTCTTTGAAGCGTTCCGTGAGGTACGTCAGCCCGGAGCTGGTCGCGGACAGGTAAGGGGTGTCGATCTGTGCCAGGTTGCCCAGGCACACCACTTTGGAACCGGCGCCGGCACGGGTGATGATGGTTTTCATCTGGTGCGGCGTGAGGTTCTGGCATTCATCGATCAAAATCAGGCTCTGCTGGAAGCTGCGACCTCGGATGTAGTTGAGGGATTTGAACTGCAACGGCACTTTGCTGAGGATGTAGTCGACGCTGCCATGGGTGTTTTCGTCATCCATGTGCAAGGCTTCGAGGTTGTCGGTGATCGCCCCCAGCCACGGCTCCATTTTTTCCGCCTCGGTGCCGGGCAGGAAGCCGATTTCCTGGTCCAGGCCCTGCACGCTGCGGGTGGCGATAATGCGGCGATAACGCTTGGTCACCATGGTCTGCTCGATGGCGGCGGCCAACGCGAGGATGGTTTTCCCCGAGCCAGCGGCGCCGGTCAGGTTGACCAGATGGATATCCGGGTCGAGCAGCGCGTACAGCGCCAGGCTCTGGTAGATGTCACGCGGTTTCAGGCCCCAGGCTTCCTGGTGCAACAGGGGTTCCTGATGCAGGTCGAGGATCAGCAGCTTGTCTACCTGGATCTCTTTGATCCAGCCCACGAAGCCCTGTTCGTCGACGATGAATTCATTGATATGCACGGCCGGAAGGTTGTCGATCAGTTGTACCTGATGCCAGGTGCGGCCATGGTCCTGACGGGTTTCGACCTTGCTCACGCGGTCCCAGAACGAGCCGGTCATCATGTGATAACCACGGGACAGCATCGACACGTCGTCGACCAGTTGGTCGGTACTGTAATCCTCGGCCGCGATCCCACACGCTCGGGCCTTGAGGCGCATGTTGATGTCTTTGGTCACCAGCACCACACGCAGGTCCTTGTCACGCGCATGCAGGTCGATCAATTGGTTGATGATTTTGTTGTCGTTGAGGTTTTCCGGCAGCAGGCTGGTGGGCTCGCCGCGCTTGCTCATCAGAATCGACAGCAAGCCCTTGGGCCCGCTTTTGCCACGCTGGATCGGCACGCCGACTTCAACGTCCTCCGGTGACGCTTCGCCCAATGTCTTGTCGATCAGGCGGATAGCCTGGCGGCATTCGGCGGCAACGCTGTGGTGCCCACTTTTGAGTTTGTCGAGTTCCTCAAGCACGATCATCGGGATAGCGACGTGGTGTTCTTCGAAATTAAGCAGAGCGTTTGGATCGTGGATCAATACGTTGGTATCGAGCACATAAAGGATTGGCTGGTCGGAAGAAGGGGTGCGTCCATGATCATCCATACTCGGTCACCTTTGTGGGAGCCAGTCGACGCAATACCACGACAGTGCTGCGCCTCGATTCGACCACCGAAATGCACCTTAAGTGACGTCAAGTGCATTGCCCACATGAGGAGTCTTGTAAGACGCCACCTGTGATGCAGGTTTCGGCGATCTGACTTCGTAATACCGCAAAACCCATGACAGGAAAAAGCACTTTGACGTTTTTTTGAAGTTTATTTTTCAGGATGACGAATAGCACTAGCCGAGTGCCATGTACCTCGTTAAAGTCGGAAGTCCGCCTGCATCGAAATGTTGCAAAAAAATCCCCCAAAAATACCCCAGACCCAACAGGGCCGGGCCCCTCAGCGAAATGCCTCGCGGCAGTCCTGCCACCCCAGACCACTCTGCCCCGTCGCCTGCAGCAACTGCGGTAATGCCACGCGCGCCTTGTCCTGGGTGTCATGAAACACAATCACGCCTTTGCGCCACAGCAGCATCAGCGTCAACACCCGTTGTGCCGACTCCTCAGCCTTGAGTTTGCCCGGCTCATCCTGGGAATCGATGTCCCATAACGCCACCTGCAAGCCCTGCGCCTGGAAGAAGCCCTGGCTGTCCGCGCGACGCTGACCGTAGGGCGGACGGAACAGCGGCACGTAGTTCTCCGGCATCAGGTTCTGCACCAGCGCCGCACTGCGGGTGATCGAGCTTTGCCAGTCCACCCAATGACTGTGGGACCGGTATTGCCAACCCTGGGTGCCGACACACTGGCCCTGGTACACCGCCTCTACCTCGGCGGCGGAACTGCGTTGCACACGGGTTTGCAGGCTGCTGCCGAGGACGAAGAACGTAGCGTTCATCTTCTGCTTGCGCAGGTAGTCGACCAGCCAGTCGGTATTGCCGCTGACCGGCGCCGGGCCGCCGTCGAAGGTGAGCAGGAACAGGCGGTCGTTGAGTTCGTCGCCATTGCGCTCGTGATCGCCGAAACGCGCGACTTCACTGCTGATCTGCGGGAACAGCGCGGCCTTGCGCAGCAGCTCGTCCAGATAGCGCTCGTGGAAGGCATGGCTGGGAGCGGCCCAGCCTATATAGAAGGAGTCTTCGCTGACCTGAAGCTTACCGGCCTCCTCGCGCAGGTCGTCCATGTTTTCCACCAGATAACAGAACGAGGCATCGACCTCGCAGCTCTGCTGGGCGAAGGTGTAGTTTTCCAGCAGGCGCTGCCAGAGCTGGCGGCGCAGGTCATCGATGGCGGCCCGGTTGATGATCTTCAAGCCCAGGCGCTGCTTGAGCGCCGCGTCATCCAAGGCTTCGCTGGCCAGCAGGCCGTGGGCAAACATCAGGTTTTCCGCGCGCGAGGCCACATCGAACAGCGCCGGGCTGGTGAGCTTTTCGGGCCAGGTACCACGGTCCAGGCTGGCCACATCCACCGGCGCCGCATGGGTGCCCACACATAACAGGCACGCGGACAATAAAAGCGCTATTCGCACACAGGGTCTCCCTCTCCAGAGTCGTCGGCCACTATAGCGGATCACGCCTATCGCCATCATAGGTGGAGTCAAAACGCCCCAGCCCCTAGAATCGCGCCCACGATTACAGGAGACGACTTCATGCTGATGGTGATTTCCCCCGCCAAGACCCTCGATTTCGAGTCAAAGCCGGTAACCCCGCGCTTCACCCAGCCGCAATACCTCGATCATTCCCAGGAACTGATCGAACAATTGCGCGAGCTGAGCCCGGCGCAAATCAGCGAGCTGATGCACGTGTCCGATAAAATCGGTGGCCTCAACGCTGCGCGTTTCGGCAGTTGGACGCCCGCTTTCACCCCCGAGAACGCCAAGCAGGCCTTGCTCGCCTTCAAAGGCGACGTGTACACCGGCCTCAACGCCGACACTTTCAGCGATGCCGATTTCAACTACGCCCAGGACCACCTGCGCATGCTCTCGGGCCTATACGGCCTGCTGCGCCCCTTGGACTTGATGATGCCGTATCGCCTGGAGATGGGCACCAAACTGGCCAACGCTCGCGGTAAGGACCTCTACGCCTTCTGGGGCACGCGCATCAGCGAGTGGCTCAACCAGGCATTGGCCGAGCAAGGCGATGACGTGCTGCTTAACCTGGCGTCCAACGAATACTTCTCGGCGGTCAAGCGCACGGCGTTGAATGCACGAATCATCAATACCGAGTTCAAGGACCTGAAGAACGGCCAGTACAAGATCATCAGTTTCTACGCGAAAAAAGCCCGCGGCATGATGAGCCGTTTCGTCATCGAAGAACGCATCAGCGACCCGGCCCGGCTCAAGCAGTTCGACGTGCAGGGCTATCGCTTCAATGCGGAGCAGTCCAAGCCGGACAACCTGGTGTTTTTGCGCGATCACGCACCTGAATGAAGCCTAGCGCCCTCTTTCAGACGATAAGTTGCACCTGTGGGAGAGGGCTTGCCCCCAATGGCGGTGTTTGAGTCGGCTCATATATCGACTGTTTTACTGCTATCGGGAGCAAGCCCCCTCCCACTTTTTGATTGCATTTCATCCCCGCATCGTCATTTATTTGACGTCAAAAAATATTCTGTCGCATACCTAACAATTCTTTCACTCGACATCCGTCGTTTTTTTTCGTAGTGGCACCACTTTTTTTGAACACTAGTGGCACAAAACTATCCCATCGCGCCAACTACCTGTAACTACTGGCCCAAATAGCAAGTGCTATCAATATAGTACTAGTGCCATCTCCGCTAATATTTCAAAAAATTTCGGCAAACAGGATGAGCGGCTAGGAACTTCACCCAAAAGCACCGCTCATACCACCGGTAACGAAATTCTCTGTTCCTGTAAGAGATGACTTACATAACGACCCAAGGAAGTAGCGAAGTTGCCCCATCAACTTTGACTCACGGGTCACATCATCAACTGATATGAGTTGAGGGCGGCGATAAGGATGTATTGCTATCCCCTATAGGCCAAGGCAGCGCTTACCCGAATGTGTCGGTGCTAACGCTTAAGAGATTGATTAAAAAGGGCTAATTGCCTCTATCAACGCTCTACGGCGCCGGCGCCAGGCCCTTCCCCCCGGAAGGCTGGCTGCATTTGAGGGCAAGCCCCAATAACAAGGCCACGTTGCGCACAACTTGAGTGCAATAGTTAGTCACTCACTATTAAACATGCCTGTACGCGGTAAGTCGGCGTCTGCTCGCCTAACTTCCGTGGCATTAGTGACGCTTGCAAACATGAACTCCAGCCATCTATTGGCAGAATTAACACCGTCTTCAATGACAACGAGGTAAATGCGATGCGCATCAGCATATTTGGTTTGGGTTACGTTGGCGCAGTCTGTGCCGGTTGCCTGTCTGCCCGTGGCCACGACGTGGTCGGCGTAGACATCTCCAAGGAAAAGATCGACCTGATCAACGCCGGCAAATCGCCGATCGTTGAACCGGGTCTGGGCGAACTGTTGAACCAAGGCATCGCAACCGGTCGACTGCGTGGTACCACCAACTTCGCCGAAGCCATCCGCGATACCGACCTGTCGATGATCTGCGTCGGCACGCCGAGCAAGAAAAACGGTGACCTGGAACTCGACTACATCGAAGCCGTGTGCCGCGAGATCGGTTTTGTCCTGCGTGACAAAGCCACCCGCCACACCGTGGTGGTGCGCAGCACCGTACTGCCGGGCACTGTCGCGAACGTAGTGATCCCGATCCTCGAAGACTGCTCCGGCAAGAAAGCCGGCGTCGACTTCGGCGTCGCGGTCAACCCGGAATTCCTGCGTGAATCCACCGCCATCGCCGACTACGACCTGCCTCCGATGACCGTTATCGGCGAGTTCGACAAAGCCTCCGGCGATGTCCTGCAGTCGCTGTACGAAGAACTCGACGCGCCGATCATCCGCAAGGACATCGCCGTGGCCGAAATGATCAAGTACACCTGCAACGTGTGGCACGCCACCAAAGTGACCTTCGCCAACGAAATCGGCAACATCGCCAAGGCCGTCGGCGTCGACGGCCGTGAAGTGATGGAAGTGGTCTGCCAGGACAAGACCCTCAACCTGTCCCAGTACTACATGCGCCCTGGCTTCGCGTTCGGCGGTTCGTGCCTGCCCAAAGACGTGCGCGCCCTCACCTACCGCGCCAGCTCCCTGGACGTGGAAGCGCCACTGCTCAACTCGCTGATGCGCAGCAACGAATCCCAGGTGCAGAACGCCTTCGACATCGTCTCCAGCCACGACAAGCGCAAAGTCGCCCTGCTGGGCCTGAGCTTCAAGGCCGGCACCGACGACCTGCGCGAAAGCCCGCTGGTAGAGCTGGCGGAAATGCTGATCGGCAAGGGCTTTGACCTGAGCATCTACGACAGCAACGTCGAATACGCCCGTGTACACGGGGCCAACAAGGACTACATCGAAGGCAAGATCCCGCACGTGTCGTCCCTGCTCAACTCGGACTTCGACGACGTGATCAACAACTCCGACGTGATCATCCTCGGCAACCGTGACGAGAAATTCCGCGCCCTGGCGCAGAACGCTCCGGACGGCAAGCAAGTGATCGACCTGGTGGGCTTCATGTCCAAGGCCACCAGCGCGACCGGCCGTACCGAAGGCATTTGCTGGTAACAGCAACGGCAAGTTTCGCGCTGCACGTGTCCTGATCCCCAGCACGTGCAGCGCGCAACCTTCTTCACCTTCGGATGACGCTTATGTCCAAGTTAAAACACGTACTGCTCCAATCCGCCGGCTGGCTGTTCTTCCTGAGCCTGCTGATGGGTCTCGCCCTGCTGTTGCCGGCGAGTACGTTCGACTCCGAGTCGAAGAATTTTATTTTCCTGATTGGCGCCGTGGGTATCTGGCGCTACTCGATGGGTGCTACGCATTTCTTTCGCGGCATGCTGTTCCTGTATGTGGTGTACCCGCACCTGCGCCGCAAAGTGCGCAAATTGGGCAAAGCCGCCGACCCGTCCCACGTGTTCCTGATGGTCACCAGTTTTCGCATCGATGCGCTAACCACCGCGCAGGTCTACAGCTCGGTGATTCGCGAAGCCATCGACTGCGGCTTCCCGACTACCGTGGTTTGCTCGCTGGTGGAAATGTCCGATGAGCTGCTGGTCAAGAGCCTTTGGGAAAAGCTGAACCCGCCCGACCGCGTCAAGCTCGACTTCGTGCGTATCGCCGGTACCGGCAAGCGCGACGGCCTGGCCTTCGGCTTCCGTGCCATCTCCCGCCACCTGCCGGACGACCGCGCCGTGGTTGCGGTGATCGACGGCGACACCGTGCTCGCCGAGGGCGTGGTGCGCAAGACCGTGCCGTGGTTCCAACTGTTCGGCAACGTCGGTGGCCTGACCACCAACGAATTCTGCGAAGTACGCGGCGGCTACATCATGAGCGAGTGGCACAAACTGCGCTTCGCCCAGCGCCACATCAACATGTGCTCCATGGCCCTGTCCAAGCGCGTGCTGACCATGACCGGTCGCATGTCGGTGTTCCGTGCCAGCGTAGTGACCGACCCCGGCTTTATCGCCGACGTGGAAAGCGACTCGCTGCAACACTGGCGCCTGGGCCGCTTCAAATTTCTCACCGGTGATGACAAGTCCAGCTGGTTCAGCCTGATGCGCCTGGGCTACGACACGTTCTACGTGCCCGACGCCGCGATCAACACCGTGGAACACCCGCCCGAAAAGAGTTTTATCAAGGCCAGCCGCAAGTTGATGTTCCGCTGGTACGGCAACAACCTGCGCCAGAACTCCCGTGCCCTGGGCCTGGGTGTACGCCGCCTGGGCCTGTTTACCAGCGTGGTGCTGTTCGACCAGCGCGTGTCGATGTGGACCTCCCTGCTCGGCCTGACCGTGGCCGTCATCGCCACCTTCAAATACGGCGGCGCGTTCATCCTCGCGTACCTGCTGTGGATCGGCATCACTCGCCTGATCCTCACACTGCTGCTGTCGTGCTCCGGCCACAAAATCGGCCCCGCCTACCCGGCGATTCTTTATTACAACCAGATCATGGGCGCGCTGGTGAAGATCTACGTGTTCTTCCGCCTTGATCAACAGTCCTGGACCCGCCAGGACACCAAACTGACCCGCGATTTGGCCAGCTTTCAACGTTGGTTCAACACCTGGTCGTCTCGGACCATGACCTTCTCCGCCGGCAGCATCTTCGTTGCCGTGTTGCTGATGATGGTCTGACCCTGCCAAGCCTGAATTAACCTAGGAATTACACCCGATGAATAGCCAAGTAAACGCCAACGTTGTCCACGAATCCGAAGCTCAGCGCCAACACGCCCGGGTGAAAATCCCGGCCAAGCTGCGCTTCTTCAACAGCGACCGCACGCCGACCGAGGCGAAGGTAATCGACCTGTCCGCCGGCGGCCTGGCCTTCACCGCCACCCAGCCGCTCACCATCGGCCAAGTGCACAAGGGCCGCCTGCAGTTCGTGATCGATAACCTGGGCCTTGCCATGGACGTAGAGCTGCAGATCCGCTCCTATGACCGCCAGACCGGCCGCACCGGTTGCCAGTTCCAGAACCTCGACGCCCAGGACATTTCCACCCTGCGCCACCTGATCACCTCGCACTTGTCCGGCGACATCGTGACCATGGGCGATGTACTGGCGACCCTGCAACGCGACAATTTCACCAAGGCGCGCAAGGTCAAGGACGGCGGCAGCGGCATGAGCTTTTTCGGCCGCCTGCGCGCCGTGACGTTCAGCCTGGCGATTTTCCTGGTCGGCCTGGCCGCGTTCGGGTTCATCTTCAAATCCCTTTATGGCATGTACTTCGTCAGCCACGCCCAGGCCGGCCTGGTCAGCGTACCCGGCATGAACGTAACCATGCCGCGCGACGGCACCGTGCAAAGCCTGCTCAAAGGTGACGCGATCGCCGCCAAAGGCGCACCGCTGGCAACCTTCAGCACCAGCATGCTGGATGTGCTCAAGGGCCACCTGGACGAAGACCAACTGCAGCCGGCCAAGGTTGAAGAACTGTTCGGCAAGCAAATGACCGGCACCCTGACCTCGCCGTGCGATTGCGTGGTCGCCCAGCAACTGGTCGCCGACGGCCAGTACGCCAGCAAGGGCGATGTGATCTTCCAGTTGGTGCCACGCGGCAGCCAGGCCAACGTCGAAGCACGCTTCACCTATCGCCAGTTTGGCGACGTGCGCCCAGGCACTCCGGTGACCTTCCAGGTCGCCGACGAAGAGCAAGTGCGCACCGGCACCATCGTCAGCAGCACCAGCCTGAACAGCGCCGACTTGTCCTCCGACATCCGTGTACAGATCAAGCCTGATGCACCGCTGGACAGCACCTACGCCGGCCGCCCGGTCGAAGTGACCAGCGACCGCGGCCCTTCCCTGAACTGGCTGATCGACAAAGCCATGGCTCACGGTCTGTAAGCGAGGACATGCCTGTGATGACTCTCTCAAAAACGCCACAGTCCCTGTGGGAGCGGGCTTGCTCGCGATGGGATCAGCGCGGTTTGCCTGACGCACCGAGTCGCCTGCAGCGGGAGCAAAGCTCCTCTCACATGGGTTCGGTGGCGTTGCTGGCTATTGCGGTGAGCCTGGCCGGTTGTGCCGGTTTGCCAGATCAGCGTTTAGCCAACGAAGCGTTGAAGCGTGGCGACACCGTCACCGCTCAACAGAATTACCAGCAACTGGCAGCGCTGGGGTACAGCGAAGCCCAGGTAGGCCTGGCCGATATCCAGGTCGGCACCCGCGATCCTGCGCAAATCAAGCAGGCTGAAGCCACTTACCGTGCGGCGGCCGACACCTCGCCGCGTGCCCAGGCCCGCCTGGGTCGCCTGCTGGTGGCCAAGCCCGGCAGCACCGAAGCCGAGCACCATGAAGCCGAAACCCTGCTGAAAAAAGCCTTTGCCAATGGCGAAGGCAATACCCTGATTCCGCTGGCGATGCTGTACCTGCAATACCCGCACAGCTTCCCGAACGTGAATGCCCAGCAGCAGATCACAAAATGGCAAGCCGCCGGCTACCCGGAAGCCGGCCTGGCCCAGGTGCTGCTGTATCGCACCCAGGGCACCTACGACCAGCACTTGGATGACGTGGAGCGCATCTGCAAAGCCGCGCTGAACACCACCGACATCTGCTACGTCGAACTGGCCACGGTTTACCAGAAAAAACAGCAACCGGAACAACAGGCCGAACTGCTCAAGCAAATGGAAGCAGGCTACAGCCGCGGCACCGTCACCGCACAACGTGTCGACAGCGTCGCCCGCGTGCTGGGCGATGCCACCCTGGGTACCCCGGACGAGAAAACCGCCCAGGCCCTGCTGGAAAAAATCGCCCCTGGCTACCCGGCATCCTGGGTCAGCCTGGCGCAACTGCTCTACGACTTCCCCGAACTGGGCGACGTCGACCAGATGATGAAGTACCTCGACAACGGTCGCGCCGCCGACCAGCCGCGCGCCGAGTTGCTGCTGGGCAAGCTCTACTACGAAGGCAAGTGGGTACCGGCAGACGCCAAGGCCGCCGAAGCGCACTTCGAAAAAGCCGTGGGCCGTGAAGTGGCCGCCGATTACTACCTCGGCCAGATCTACCGACGTGGCTACCTGGGCAAGGTCTACCCGCAAAAGGCCCTGGACCACTTGCTCACCGCTGCGCGCAACGGCCAGAACAGCGCCGATTTCGCCATCGCCCAACTGTTTTCCCAGGGTAAGGGCACCAAGCCTGACCCATTGAACGCCTACGTCTTCAGCCAGTTGGCCAAGGCCCAGGACACCCCGGAAGCCAACGACCTGGCCGCCCAGCTCGAAGCGCCGCTGACGCCGGAACAACGCGCCCAAGGCCAACGCCTGGTGCAACAGGAACTGGCCGCGCGCGGCACCCTGGCCCAGAGCACGTTGCAACTGCACGCCCTGGATGAAGAAGACGACGGCGAGGAATCCCTATGAAGCTCAATCCATTCGTCAAGGCCGGTATCGGCCTGACCTTCGCCCTGCTGTGGTCGTGCCCGACCCTGGCCGCGCTGACCGAAGCCAAGAACTTCGGCCTGGAAGTCAAAATCACCGGCCAGTCCGAAGACGACCGTGACCTCGGCACGCAAAAAGGCGGCGACGTCAACGGCGTGGGTATCGACCTGCGCCCGTGGGTCTACGGCGAAAGCGGCAACTGGAGCGCCTACGCCATGGGCCAGGCCGTTGCTTCCAGCGACATCATCGAGACCGACACCCTGCAACAGTCGGCCGATGACGAAAACCAGCAGACCAGCAACAGCGACCGCAAGACCAAGAAAAACTACCTGGCCATGCGCGAGTTCTGGGTCGGCTACAGCGGCTTTACGCCCTACCCCGGCGAGATCCTCAAGCTCGGCCGCCAGCGTCTGCGCAATGACGACGGCCAATGGCGCGACACCAACATCGAAGCACTGAACTGGACCTTCGACACCACCTTGCTCAAGGCCAATGTGGGCGTCGCCGAACGTTTCAGCGAATACCGCACCGACCTCAAGGAGCTGTCGCCGGTCGACAAGGACCGCCAGCACCTTTACGCCGACGCGTCCTACCAGTGGACGCCGGGCCAGTGGATCGGCCTGCGCGGTCACCACACCCATGACAACGGCAAGCTCGACTACCCGCAACCGGGCGTGCCCACCGACTCGCTGGACAAGCGCGAGAACGGCGACCTGACCTGGCTCGGCATCGAAGCCAACAGCGACGCCTACAACTGGCGCAACACCAACACCGTCAACTACTGGGCCAGCATCACCGGCATGCAGGGCGACCGCGACAAGGTCAATGCCTTGACCACCGACGGCAGCCGCCCCGCCAATGCCAAGCGCAGCGATGACGTGAGCGGTTGGGCCACCGACCTGGGCATCCGCCTGCGTCTGGACCCGCAGTGGCAAGTGGGCGCGGCGTATTCGCGCGCCAGCGCCGAGTACGAGCAGAACGGCCTGCAAAGCAACCGCTCGAACTGGACCGGCACCCAGTCCCGCGTACACCGCTTCGGCGAAGCGTTCCGTGGCGAGATGAACAACATGCAGTCCATGAGTCTGTTCGGTTCCTGGCAACTGCGCGAGGACTATGACGCCAGCCTGGTGTACCACAAGTTCTGGCGCGTCGACGGCAACAAGCCGGTGGGCAGCAACGGGATCGATGCGGTGCAGAACAACACCGATGACGTGACCGGCGCGATTGTGTCCAGCACGTCCCTGCCGCTGGAAGACGGCAAGAAAGACCTGGGCCAGGAGATGGACCTGGTGGTCACCAAGTACTTCAAGAAAGGCTTGCTGCCTGCCGCGCTGAGCCAGTCGATCGACGAACCGTCGGCCCTGGTGCGCTTGCGTGCGGGCGTGTTCAAACCGGGCGATGCCTATGGCAACCAAGTCGACTCTTACATGCACCGCGCCTTTGTCGACGTGGTCTGGCGATTCTGATGGGAGCCTGCGCAATGAATCCTCACGCCTTCAAAGGCTCGGTCAGCCTGCTGGTTGCAGCCATGCTGCTGGCCAGCACTTCGGCCATGGCCAATGTAGAGCCGCAGGTCAAGGCGCCGACCATCGCCAAAGAACTGCAACAGGCCAAGACTTACACCATTTCCAGCCCGCCCACCGCGCCGCTGGAAATGGCCAAGCCTGCGCTGCCGGACCTGTCGGGCTACACCGGCGCCGCCATCGAGAAAAAGATCGTGCGCGGCAAGCCGGGCAAAATCAGCATCCGCCGCATGATGCAGGAAGACGCGCTCAAGGACTTTATCGGCGGCGATAACAAGATGGCCGAGTGGGTGGTGCGCCAGCACGGCATTCCACAGGCGATCTTCGTTGACGACGGCTACATGAACCTCAAGGACCTGCTGGGCAAAGTGCCCAAGCAGTACCTCAGCGAAACCTCGCCGGGCGTGTTCCTGGCCAAGTTGCCGATTGTGGTGGGGCGCAAAGGCATCCTGGAAATCGATAAAAAGACCCAGGAGCTGCGCCTGTCCCAGCAAGCCGGTTCGTTCCTGATCAACGACGGCCAGCTGTTTGTGCGCGACACCAAAATCACCGGTTGGGACGAGAAGGCCAACGGCCCGGCGCTGTTCAAGTCTCCCAAGGAATTCCGCCCGTTCCTGCTGGCGTGGGGTGGCACCGAGACCTACATCGCCAACAGCAAGATGGCCAGTTTCGGCTACGCCAACAGTAAGTCGTACGGGGTGAGTATTTCCCAGTACACGCCGAACATGGCCAAGGTGCTCAAGCGCCCGGAACCGACCGGCTGGATCATTGATTCCGAATTCTCGGACATGTGGTACGGCTTCTACTGCTACGAGACCACCGGCTTTGTGATCAAGGGCAACACCTACAAAGACAACATCGTCTACGGCATTGACCCCCACGACCGTTCCCACGGCCTGATCATCGCGGACAACACCGTCTACGGCACCAAGAAGAAGCACGGCATCATCATCTCGCGGGAAGTGAACGACAGTTTCATCTTCAACAACCGCAGCTACGAGAACAAACTCTCGGGCCTGGTGATCGACCGTAACAGCGTGAACAACCTGATCGCCGACAACGAGATCTACCGCAACCACACCGACGGCATCACCCTCTATGAGAGCGGTGACAACCTGCTGTGGGGCAACAAGGTGATCAGCAACCGTCGCCACGGCATCCGCGTGCGCAACAGCGTGAACATCAAGCTGTACGAGAACACCGCCATGGCCAACGGCCTGACCGGCGTATACGGCCACATCAAGGATTTGACCGACACCGACCGCGACATCGCGCTCGACCCGTTCGACGCCAAGGTCTCGCTGATCGTGGTCGGCGGTGAGCTGGCGGGTAACGGCAGTGGGCCGCTGTCGATCGACTCGCCGCTGAGCATCGAACTGTATCGCGTGTCGATGCTGGCCCCGACCAAATCCAGCGGTATCAGCTTCTCCGGCATCCTTGGCGATCGCCAGGAAGAAATTCTCGACCTGCTGGTACGCCAGCAGAAAGCCGTGCTGATCGACCCTGTCGAACGCCAGACCGAAATGCAGGACTGAGGATGACCCTTATGCACCCACACATGATCAAATTGCTGAGCCTCTCGGGTCTGACCCTCGGCCTGCTCGCGGCCAGCCAGGGCGTGCGCGCCGATGAAGTCAAAGCCCCCACGTTCACCGCCGAACCGTGCTGCAGCCTGTGCCCGGCCGCCCATGACGCGAAGAACTACACCACGCGCTACCAGCAGAACTTCACCACCCTGGTACAAGCCCAGGGCGACTGGTTGTTCCGTACCCAGGAAGACCTGCGCACCGAATTCGACACCACCCCGGCCGGCTACAAGCGCATGCAACAGTTGCACGATGCGTTCAAGAGCAAGGGCGTGGAACTGGTGGTGGTCTACCAGCCGACCCGTGGCCTGGTGAACCGCAACAAGCTCAACCCCGAGGAAAAAGCCAAGTTCGATTTCGACAAGGCCTTGGGTAACTACAAAACCATGCTCGGCCGTTTCGCCAAGATGGGCTACGTAGTGCCGGACCTGTCGCCATTGACCAATGAGCAACTGCCGGATGAACTGCCGGCCCACGACTTCTACTTCCGTGGCGACCAGCACTGGACCCCATACGGCGCCCAGCGCACCGCGAAAATCGTCGCGGCCAAGGTCAAGCAGATGCCCGAATATGCCGAGATTCCCAAGCGCGAATTCGAGACCAAACGCTCCGGGCGCATGGGCAAGACAGGCACCCTGCACAACATGGCCGGGCAACTGTGCGGCACCAGTTACGCGATCCAGTACATGGACCAGTTCACCACCGAGCCCAAGGGCGAAGCGGGCGACGGCGACCTGTTCGGTGATTCGGGCAACCCACAGATCACCCTGGTGGGCACCAGCCACAGCGGCAAGAACTACAACTTTGCCGGGTTCCTGGAAGAGGAAATCGGCGCCGACATCCTCAACGTCGCGTTCCCCGGCGGCGGCCTGGAAGGTTCGATGATCCAGTACCTGGGCAGCGAAGAATTCCAGAAAAACCCGCCGAAGATCCTCATCTGGGAATTCTCGCCGCTGTACCGCCTGGACCAGGAAACCATCTACCGCCAGATGATGGCGCTGCTCGACAACGGCTGTGAAGGCAAGTCCGCGCAGATGTCGGCCAGCACCACGCTCAAACCCGGCAAGAACGAATTGATGGTCAACAGTTCGAACAAAGACCTGCGTAATGCCAACCACCAGGTCGATATCCGCTTTGCCGACCCGTCGGTGAAAACCCTGCAAGCCACCCTCTGGTACATGAACGGGCGCCACGAGGACATCAAGATCGAGAAACCCGAAACATCCGAAACAGACGGGCGTTTCGCCTTTGAACTGCGCACCGACGAAGACTGGGCCGCGCAGAACCTGCTGGCCGTGGAAGTCCAGGGCCCGGAAGCGGGCCAGGCCGCGCAGAAGGTCGAAGCGAAAATTTGCACACGCAACGTATTCCCAAGCGGCGGCCAAAAAACCGCCTCACTCGGGCAATGAGGTTACTTATGCAGAAGTTATGGATTCCATCGTTACTGGGCCTGGCGATCTTCGCCGGCGCAGCCAACGCCGCCGCCCCGCTGCGTCCGCCCCAGGGCTACTTCGCACCGATCGAATCGCTCAAGACCGGCGCCGCCAAGGAAAGCTGCGACAGCATGCCGACGCCCTATACCGGGCCACTGCAATTTCGCAGCAAGTACGAAGGCTCCGACAAGGCCCGTTCGACGCTGAACGTGCAGTCGGAAAAAGCCTTTCGCGACAGCACCGCCGACATCACCAAGCTGGAAAAAGACACCAGCAAGCGCGTGATGCAGTTCATGCGCGACGGCCGCCCGGAGCAGCTCGAATGCACGCTGAACTGGCTGGTGTCGTGGGCCAAGGCCGACGCGTTGATGTCCAAGGACTTCAACCACACCGGTAAATCCATGCGCAAATGGGCGCTGGGCAGCATGGCCTCGGCCTATGTGCGCCTGAAATTCTCTGACTCGCACCCGTTGGCCAACCACCAGCAGGAGTCCCAATTGATCGAAGCCTGGTTCAACAAACTGGCCGATCAGGTGGTGAGCGACTGGGACAACCTGCCGCTGGAAAAAACCAACAACCACTCCTACTGGGCCGCCTGGTCGGTGATGGCGACCTCTATCGCCACCAACCGTCGCGACCTGTTTGATTGGGCCGTCAAGGAATACAAGGTCGGCGTCAATCAAGTCGACGACCAGGGCTTTTTGCCTAACGAATTGAAGCGTCAGCAACGCGCCTTGTCGTACCACAACTACGCCCTGCCGCCGCTGTCGATGATCGCCAGTTTTGCCTTGGTCAACGGTGTCGACCTGCGCCAGGAAAACAACAGCGCGCTCAAGCGCCTGGGCGACAAAGTGCTGGCCGGGGTCAAGGACCCGGAGATCTTCGAGCAGAAGAACGGCAAGGAACAGGACATGAAGGACCTCAAGGAGGACATGAAATATGCCTGGCTTGAGCCGTTCTGCACCCTCTACACCTGCGCCCCGGATGTGATCGAGCGCAAGCACGGGATGCAGCCGTTCAAGACCTTCCGCCTGGGCGGCGACCTGACCAAGGTCTACGACCCGGCGCACGAAAAAGGCAACAAAGGCTCCTGAGCGAACCCGGTAAAAAATGTGGGAGGGGGCTTGCCCCCTCCCAGATTTAGAGCCGGTTTCGGCAGTGAGAATGTTGTACCGCCCTCCCCGTCTTTTCGTGGGGGGGTTTGGGGGGGCTGCGGCCCTTGACTGTTGGTTAAACATGGAGAGATCGGGATGGTTTTCTCGTCCAATGTGTTCCTGTTTCTGTTCTTGCCGATCTTTCTCGGCTTGTACTACTTGAGCGGGCAACGCTATCGCAACCTGCTGCTGCTGATTGCCAGCTACGTGTTCTACGCCTGGTGGCGAGTGGACTTCCTGGCGCTGTTCGCCGCAGTGACCCTGTGGAACTACTGGATCGGCCTCAAGGTCGGTGCGGCCGGCGTGCGCACCAAGCCGGCCCAGCGCTGGCTGCTGCTTGGGGTGGCGGTCGACCTGTGCATCCTCGGCTACTTCAAGTACGCCAACTTCGGCGTCGACAGCATCAACGTGATGATGAAGTCGGCGGGCCTGGAGCCGTTCATCCTCACCCACGTGCTGTTGCCGATCGGGATCTCGTTCTACATCTTCGAGTCCATCAGCTACATCATCGACGTGTACCGTGGCGATACCCCGGCCACGCGCAACCTGATCGACTTTGCGGCGTTCGTGGCGATCTTCCCGCACCTGATCGCCGGCCCCGTGCTGCGCTTTCGCGACCTGGCCGACCAGTTCAACAACCGCACTCACACCCTGGATAAATTCTCCGAGGGTTGCACGCGGTTCATGCAGGGCTTCATCAAGAAAGTCTTCATTGCCGACACCCTGGCGGTGGTGGCCGACCATTGCTTCGCCCTGCAAAACCCCACCACCGGCGATGCGTGGCTGGGTGCGCTGGCCTACACCGCGCAGCTGTACTTCGACTTCTCCGGCTACAGCGACATGGCCATCGGCCTGGGCTTGATGATGGGTTTCCGCTTCATGGAAAACTTCAAGCAGCCGTACATCAGCCAGTCGATCACCGAGTTCTGGCGCCGCTGGCACATCAGCCTGTCGACCTGGCTGCGTGACTACCTCTACATCACGCTGGGCGGCAACCGTAAAGGCACACTCACTACCTACCGCAACCTGTTCCTGACCATGCTGCTCGGTGGCCTGTGGCACGGCGCGAACATCACCTACATCGTGTGGGGTGCGTGGCACGGCATGTGGCTGGCGATTGAAAAAGCCATCGGCCTCAACACCGCGCCGCGCAGTTTCAACGTGGTGCGCTGGGCCTTCACCTTCCTGCTGGTGGTGATGGGCTGGGTGATTTTCCGCGCCGAAAACCTGCACGTCGCCGGGCGTATGTACGGGGCCATGTTCAGCTTCGGCGAGTGGTCGTTGTCGGAACTCAACCGCGCCAATCTCACCGGCCTGCAAGTGGCAACCCTGGCGGTGGCCTACGCAACGCTGGCGTTCTTCGGCCTGCGCGACTTCTACACCAACCGCCCTGCCGAAAAAACCAAGCCGGCCGACCCGAGTCTGATCAAGGCGGTGCCGGGCGACAACCCCGGCAGCATCCACCAGCCTGGTTTCAGCGTGGGCCGCGACGCCGCCGTGCAACCGGCCTACTGGACCGCTGACTGGCCACGCTACGCCATGCGCGCCGCCGTGCTGCTGCTGTTCGTGGCGTCGATTCTCAAACTGTCGGCGCAGAGTTTCTCGCCGTTCCTTTACTTCCAATTTTGAGGGAGCCGACCATGACCCGTTCATTACGCGTCCTCTATATCAGCCTGTTCATGGCCCTGCTGCTGGCCCTGGGCGCCTGGTCGCTGCGCAGTTTCTTCGGCTTCAGCACCAACGCCGATGCGACCGTGCTCAACGGTCGCTGGACCAAGGCCGTCGAGACGCACTACGACGATGAGTTCCCGATCAAACGCCTGGGCACCAACCTGTGGGCGGCGCTGGACTACAAGCTGTTCAATGAAGGCCGCCCTGGCGTGGTGCTGGGCCGCGATCACTGGTTGTACAGCGACGAGGAATTCAACCCCGCCGTCAACGAAGACCAGAACCTGCAAGGCAACTACGCGCTGGTCGAAGGCGTACGCCAGAAGCTCAAGGCCCAAGGCATTCAGTTGGTGATGGCGATCGTGCCGGCCAAGGTGCGCCTGTACCCGGAACACCTGGGCGAGGTGAAACCGGCCAGCATCCACGCCAACCTGTACCAGGACTTCCACGCCCGTGTGGCGGCAGACAAGATCCCTGCCCCGGACCTGCTCGGCCCGCTGCAACAGGCCAAGTTGGCCGGCAAGCAAGTGTTCCTGCGTACCGACACCCACTGGACGCCGGACGGTGCGGAAATCGCCGCCAAGCAATTGGCCAAGGCGATTGCCGACAAGACCCCACTGAGCGGCGAGCCACAGCGCTTTGTCACCGAAGCGCAAACCACCGAACCGCATAAGGGCGACCTGCGTCTGTTCCTGCCGCTGGACCCGCTGTTCGAAAACCTGATGCCGCCCAAAGAGCCGCTGCAAAAACGCGTCACGCACCTGGCCGAAGAGAAAGGTGATGACGCGCTGTTCAGCGACAGCGAAACCCCGGTGGCCCTGGTGGGCACCAGCTACAGCGCCAACCCCAACTGGAACTTCGTCGGTGCCCTCAAGCAAGCCCTGGGCAGCGACGTGGTCAGCTACGCCGAAGACGGCCACGGCCCGATCCTGCCGATGCTCAGCTACCTCAAAAGTGACGACTTCAAGAACAGCCCGCCACAAGTGCTGATCTGGGAGTTCCCTGAACGCTATC
The DNA here is from genome assembly GCF_019139815.1 of Pseudomonas asgharzadehiana. NCBI lineage: Bacteria > Pseudomonadati > Pseudomonadota > Gammaproteobacteria > Pseudomonadales > Pseudomonadaceae > Pseudomonas > Pseudomonas asgharzadehiana. The sequence goes on along the minus strand of NZ_CP077079.1, from coordinate 1,245,405 downwards.
TGCCGGTCAACAACGAAATCGGTGATGCCGACCCCACGTGGGTTGCGCAGCTTAAACAAGCCGGTTCGCGCCAACAAAACATGGCAATCAACACCGCCGTAAAAAATCAGAAATCCGAGACGCCCGACCGGGCGCAAAACTGAAAGAGAGGTAACTCACATGACTTTCACTACAACTCCTCGTCGTCTCGCCAAAACCCTGGCCATCGCTGCCGGCCTGAGCGTCGCATCGATGTCTGCCTTCGCCGCCGGTGACGCCGCCTTGTACGGCCCTGTCGCACCAAAAGGCTCGAGCTTTGTGCGTATCTACAACGCCAGCAACCAGGAAGTCAGCGCCACCGTTGGCAACACCAACCTCAGCGAGGTTGCGCCACTGGCCAGCAGCGACTTCAGCTTCATGCCGGGCGGTGACTACAGCGCCAAGGTCGGCAGCCAGACCGTGCCGGTCAAACTCGCCGCCGACCACTACTACACCCTGGTCAACAGCGGCAGCGGCCAGCCACAGCTGATCGAAGAACCGCCGTTCAAGAACAAGCAGAAGTCCCTGGTGCGCGTGCAGAACCTCAGCGACAAGGCCCTGACCCTGAAAACCGCCGACGGCAAGACCGATGTGGTCAAGTCGGTGGCCGCCAAGGGCCGTGGCGAGCGTGAAATCAACCCGGTGAAAGTGAGCCTGGCGTTGTATGACGGTGACAAGAAAGTCGGCGATGTGAAGCCGGTTGCGTTGGAACGTGGTGAAGCGGCGGTGCTGTATGTCACAGGCTCCGGTTCGAGCCTGTCGCCAGTGTGGGTAAAACGCCCAGTGTCGACCCGCTGATCGCGCGAGTAATGAGCGACAAGCTTCAAGCTGCACCCCAAGCGCTGTTACTTGCAGCGTGTGGCTTGCAGCTTCCAACTATCTTTTAAGGAGAAACACTCATGATTCCAGTCATCCTTTCCGGTGGTAGCGGCTCACGTCTTTGGCCGCTTTCCCGCAAACAGTTCCCCAAGCAGTTCCTGGCCCTGACCGGTGAGCACACACTGTTCCAGCAAACCCTGGAACGCCTGGTATTCGAAGGCATGGACAGCCCGATTGTGGTCTGCAACAAGGATCACCGTTTCATCGTCAACGAGCAGTTGAGCGCGCGTAAGCTCGAATGCCAACGCATCCTGATGGAACCGTTCGGCCGCAACACCGCGCCGGCCGTGGCCCTGACGGCGATGATGCTGGTCAACGAAGGCCGCGACGAGCTGATGCTGGTGCTACCCGCCGACCACGTGATCGACGATCAAAAAGCCCTGCAACGCGCCCTGGCCCTGGCCACCGTGGCTGCCGAACGTGGCGAGATGGTGTTGTTCGGTGTACCGGCGACCCGCCCGGAAACCGGTTATGGCTACATCAAGTCCACCAACGATTCGCTGCTGCCCGAAGGCGTCAGCCGCGTTGAGCAGTTCGTAGAAAAACCGAATGAAAAACGCGCCGTCGAGTTCGTCAAAAGCGGCGGCTACTTCTGGAACAGCGGCATGTTCCTGTTCCGCGCCAGCCGCTTCCTCGAAGAGCTGAAAAAACACGACCCGGATATCTACGACACCTGCGTACTGACCCTGGAGCGCAGCGAGCAGACCCCCGACACCGTGACCTTCGACGATGCCACCTTCGCCTGCTGCCCGGACAATTCCATCGACTACGCCGTGATGGAAAAAACCCAGCGCGCCTGCGTGGTACCACTGAGCGCCGGTTGGAGCGACGTAGGCTGCTGGGCCTCGCTGTGGGCGGTCAACGATAAAGACGCCAACGGCAACGTGAGCAAAGGCGACGTGGTGATCCAGGACAGCCGCAACTGCATGGTGCACGGCAACGGCAAACTGGTGTCGGTGATTGGCCTGGACAACATCGTGGTGGTGGAAACCAAGGACGCGATGATGATTGCCCACAAGGACAAGGTCCAAGGCGTCAAGCAAATGGTCAACACCCTCAACGAACAGGGCCGCAGCGAAACCCAGAACCACTGCGAAGTCTACCGCCCGTGGGGTTCCTACGACTCGGTGGACATGGGCGGCCGCTTCCAGGTCAAGCACATCTCGGTCAAGCCGGGCGCGTGCCTGTCCCTGCAGATGCACCACCACCGCGCCGAACACTGGATCGTGGTCAGCGGCACCGCCGAAGTCACCTGTGACGACAACGTGTTCCTGCTCTGCGAAAACCAGTCCACCTACATCCCGATCGCTTCGGTGCACCGCCTGCGCAACCCGGGCAAGATCCCGTTGGAGATCATCGAAGTGCAATCGGGCAGCTACCTGGGCGAAGACGATATCGAGCGCTTCGAAGATATCTACGGTCGCTCGACGCCGGTTGAACGTGGCGTGTCGGTGAAAACTATCGCGCAGTAAAACAGTCGTACAAGAAGCCCTCGCCCAGCCCATTGCGTCCCCTATCCGCAGTGGGTTGGGTGGGGGCTTTTTGTTTGGAATCTGCGCTGGCTGTGAGGGCGCCATCGGGAGCAAGCCCCTCCCACAGTTTGACCGTATTCCAAGGCTGTAACCGGTCCAAATGTGGGAGGGGGCTTGCTCCCGATGAGGCTCGTGAGAACAATCGCCATCATTGACCCCTGCCCCCATCCTGCCTATCCTCGCGCCTGTCACGACTCATTCGTGATGAGGTTTGACGGCCTCGCTGTTCTCAAGATGCATAGTCCCTTTACTTTGCTCGTGCACTCATGTGCCCGCAGCACAGCGTTATGGCGACTGTGCGTGGGGCACCTTCGGGTGCGCCGGGTTCTTGAGACCGGTCCGTCAACCTGCGCACAGTTGCCACCCAATCGTTTGACGGCGATCAGAGGCAGCTTCTTTTTCTCAAGGAGCAAGACAATGCCCAAACAAACCACCCGCCCCACCCCCTTCGGCCCCTGCGAGCGCAGTGAAATACCACTGTTTCGCGTACAACCCGACATCCCCATCGAACATGCACTGGAACATGCCAGCTATGTACTGGGCACTGCCCGAGTCCTTACCTTGGCGGCTCAAGACCTGTGCACCGAACACCAGAGCTACCTGAACTGGGCCAGCCTGCAATTGGCGGAAACCGGCTTGGCCTTGGTTGAGGCTTCAATTGATGGTTTGCAGGCAGATTCTGCTGCTCAGTAAGTAAGTCATCGGGAGCAAGCCCCCTCCCACATTCGAATGTATTCACAATTTTAGTGTGGGAGGGGGCTTGCTCCCGATGGCGTCAGCCCAATCACCCCCCCTCTCAAGGTAACCAATCCCACCTAAGCTTAAGTTAGGATGCTCGTTCCCTATTCGAGGCGGTCTCCATGTTCTTCGGCGTTCTACTGATCATTACCTGGCTGATCCTGCTGCTGCGCTACCCGGCCAGGGCCCTGCCGGTTTCCCTCGCAGCCTTGGCGGGCCTGGGTTGCGTGGCCGTCTGGGTGGTATGGCTGGACAACCGCGAAGCCTCGCAGCTGGCGCGCCTGGAATTGCGCATCACCTACGCGCCACAGGAATGCCCCGCCGACCGCCCGCTGAAACTGACCCTGAACAACGGCAACGACGTGCCGCTCACCGAATTGCGCTGGCGCGTCGCCGCCTACGCACCCGGCGATACGGTCAACCTGGCCGACAACGTCTACGCCGCACCGCGCTATCGCGGCCCCGGCGAGTTGCAGGCCGGCGCCACCTGGGACGACTGCCTGCCCACCCCACCGCTGCGCCCCGGCTATCGCCCGCAAACCCTGGAATTTCGCGCCGAGCACCTGCAAGGCAGTTTCTCGGACTGACAAAGGATTGAGCCATGCCCAACGTACTCATCACCGGTTGCTCCAGCGGCATCGGCCGCGCTTTGGCCGATGCCTTCAAGGGGGCGGGCTATGAGGTATGGGCCAGCGCCCGCCGCCCCGACGACGTTGCCGACCTGAGTGCCGCGGGCTTCAACGCCGTGCAACTGGACGTCAACGACGACACTGCCCTGCAACGCCTGGCCGAACAATGGGGCGAGCTGGATGTGCTGATCAACAACGCCGGCTACGGCGCCATGGGCCCGTTGCTCGACGGCGGCACCGAGGCGATGCAGCGCCAATTCGAGACCAACGTGTTTTCCATCGTCGGCGTGACCCAGGCGTTCTTTCCCGCACTGCGTCGCGGCAAAGGCCTGGTGGTGAATATAGGCAGCGTTTCCGGGGTGCTGGTGACGCCATTTGCCGGTGCCTACTGCGCCTCCAAAGCGGCGGTGCATGCGTTGAGCGACGCATTGCGCATGGAACTGGCGCCGTTTGGGATTCGAGTCATGGAAGTCCAGCCCGGAGCCATTAATACAAGCTTCGCGAAAAACGCCGGCGCCCAGGCCGAATTGTTGATCAACGAGCAATCGCCGTGGTGGCCGTTGCGCGAAGGTATTCGGGCACGCAGCCAGGCGTCACAGGACAAGCCGACGCCAGCCAGTGTGTTTGCGGCGGATGTGCTCAAGGCCGTGCAACAGGCACAGCCGCCACGGCTGTTGCGTTCGGGTAATGGCAGCCGGGCGTTGCCGTGGATGGCGGCGTTGTTGCCCAAGGGGTTGCTGGAGAAGGTGTTGAAGAAACGTTTTGGTTTGAATGGGAGTTTGTAAATGATCGACTACACCGACTTTTTCGAAGAAGTAATCCAGACCCACGTCGAGATCGAGCAATGGTTTGCCGGCGTTGCGCCTGAGGGCACCCTGCAGAATTTGCTGGCGCGCTTCTCGCCGGAATTCAGCATGGTCGCCCCCGCCACCGGCACGCGGGTCAACACGGCTGGGGTGAACGCCCTGTTCACTCGGCTGGGCGGCATGCGCCCGGGGTTGAAAATCACTTTGAGTGAGATGGCCGGCATCGACAGGCATGCGCGTGGAGCCACGGTGACGTACCGCGAACATCAGGTGGATGACAGCGGCACGCAGACCGATCGACGTGCCACCGTGGTGTTCGAAAAACAGGCCAGTGGCGCGCTGCTCTGGCGTCATTTGCACGAAACCTTTATCAAGGCATAACACGGTCAAAGGTGGGAGGGGCGGTGCGACGATTCGACTTGCTCCCGATAGCGGTTTTCAGTCGACACATGCATTGACTGAACCCCTGCTATCGGGAGCAAGCCCCCTCCCACATTTTAGTTTTGCGCCTGGTCAACGATCACCGTGCAAGTAATCCCCGCCGCCAGCAATACCCCTTCCGGTACCTCATCAATATGAATCCGCACCGGCACCCGCTGGGCCAATCTCACCCAGTTGAAGGTCGGGTTCACGTCGGCGATCAGCTCCCGGCTCTCGGGGTTATCGCGGTCATAAATACCCCGCGAGATGCTTTCCACATGGCCTTTGAGGGTCTCGCCGCTCATCAACTGCATATCGGCTTTATCGCCGACCTTCACATGGGGCAACTTGGTCTCTTCAAAGAAGCCATAGACCCAGAACGAGTTCATATCCACCACGGCCATCTTGGCTTCGCCGATGCGCGCATAGTCGCCGCGATGCACGTTGAGGTTGGTGACATAGCCGTCTACCGCCGCCAGCACTTGCGTGCGTTTCAGGTTGAGTTCGGCGGCTTCCAACTGGGCCAGTGCGTGCTGGTAATCCTCCTGGGCCGAGTCGGCGATGTTGCTCGCGTCGTCGCGGTTTTCCCTGGAGATCACCAGGGCATCGAGGTCGGCGCGGCGGTGGGCGTTGAGTTTGCGCATTTCCCAGGTGGCTTTGCGCGACGCCACCAGCGCTTGCGCCTGTTTGACGGCGATGCGGTAGTGCTCGGGGTCGATCTGCATCAGCAGGTCGCCTTTTTTAACCAACTGGTTGTCGCGCACCGGCACGTCGACCACGACGCCTGTGACGTCGGCCGCCACGTTGATGATGTCGGCGCGCACGCGGCCGTCGCGGGTCCAGGGGGTCTGCATGTAGTGCACCCACAGCGTGCGGCCAATCCAGAGCGCCAATGCCAACACCAGCAAGGTGGCGAGCAGGCTGAAAAACTTTTTCATCGGGGCATTCTCAACGGTAGACGCTCAGCGCCAAAGCGCCGAACAGGCAAACGAACAGGCTCAGGCGCAGCAACGCCGGGTGCCAGAAAAAACGGTACAGGTCGAACCCGGCCAGGAAGCGGTCCAGCGCCCAGGCCAGCACGGCGGCAATCAAAAACATCAGGGTCATGGTCGGCATGTACAGGCCGTGGAACGCGATTTCACGGGGCATGCGGGGCTCCTTTGAGGGCCGCCAACGGCGATTGCGGGTCGAGCAACGAGGTGCGGATAAAGTGCAGGTAGCTCTTCACCCGACGCAGGGCCGAGGTGTCGAAATGCGGGGCGAAGGGTTCGTCGGTGGCCTGCACGCGGCTGATCGCATGGTCGACGGCGATCAGCCCACGCTCCAGGTTGCTGGCGCTGGGCTGCAGGAACAGCCGCACCAGCGAACGGCCCATCACGCGGATCGCCTGGCGCCACGGCTGGGATTCGGCATACGCCGGGTGCACCGGCAAAATCGCCTGTTCCTTGCGCAACTCGATGATCGCGTGGCCGACTTCGAGCACCACGAACATCCAGCGCAGCAGGTCGCGTTGCACGTGCGGCTGGCCGACGGCGAGGCCGTAGGCCTGGTGCAGCAAGTCACGGGTACGGCTCTCGAAACTCGACGTCAGGCCCTTGAGCTTGCCGCTGATCGCGTACACCACTTGCTCGCGCAGGTCCTGCTCCAGGCGGCGCCACAACCAGCGGCTGTTGGGCGGCAGGATGATCGCGCCGGCGGCCGCGCACACCAGCATGCCGATGACCATGGCGATGTAGTCGTTGATGAAGGTGTAGGGGTTGTAGACCGTGAGGTTGTCCGGCACCGAGCCGGTGCTGAAGAAGATCAACAGGCCCACGCCGACGCCCGCGTATTGCGGGCGCGACGCCAGGAAAGCACCGAGGACGATCACCGGCGCGAGCATCACGCACAGCAACGCGAAGCCGTCGATTAACGGGAACACGAAGAACATCTCGACAAAGCCCACCAGCGCACCGATCAAGGTGCCGCAGGCCATCTGGAACGCCATGCGCTTGGGGTTGGGCGTGGCGGCGGACAAGCCGACCGTGGCGGCGGCGATCAACGTCATGGTGGCGCCGCTGGGCCAGGCCGTCGCCACCCAGTAACTGCCGAGCACGATGAGGATAAAGGAGGCGCGGACGCCCGAAGCGGCACAGGCCAGCCAGTTGGTTTTCGGGGTGTAGGGTTCGTCCCAGTCTTCCCGCGCATGGGAGTGATCGGCCAGTGAGGCGTGGGTTTGCGCGTAGTTGTGCAGGTCATCGACAAAGCGGTACAGCAACTCGTAGGCGGTATGAAAATCCAGTTGCTCGGCTTCGCTCGGGTGGCCCTGCTGGAACGCCGCGCGCAGACTGCGCACCGTGGCGGGCAGGCCGTCTTTATAAGCGCTGAGCTGGTTAACCAGCCGTGCGGCATCAGGGCTTGTGAGCGCGCGGCCGGAAAAACCGTCAAGCACTTCGGCGAGGTCTTGCAAGCCGGGTTTGATCGCGACGACCACATGATCGGCGGCGTCGGTGCGCAGCCGCTCCAACAGTTGGTGCAGGGCGTTGAAGCGCGTCGTGATGCTCATGAATTCGCTGTTGAGGCGACTGAGCCGCCCATTGCGCCGACGCATGTGCGGGTCTTCAAACACGGTGATGCTGCGCAGCCCTTCCAGGCCCACGGCTTGGGCGATAAACCGCACGTTGCCGGCCTCGAATTCTTCACGCCGGCTACGACCGCGCAGGCCGTCGGTGACAAACAACGCGAACACGCCGAAGCGCTGGTACAAGGCATTGCGCATGGCGGCGCTGGCGGTCTGCGGCAGGATCGCCGCGCTGACCAGCGTCGAGCAAACAATCCCCAGGGAGATTTCCAGCACGCGCCACACTGCCGCCATGAACGCGCCGTCGGGGTGCGCCAGCGCCGGCAAACCGACCATCGCGGCCGTATAGCCGGCCAGCACAAACCCATAGGCACGAAAGTTGCGGTTACGCGTGGCACCGGCGGTGCAAATGCCCACCCAGATCGCCAGCGCGCCCAGGAACAATTCGGTGTTCTGCGCAAACAAGGCGATCAGCAACACCATCACCGCCGAGCCCGCCAGGGTGCCGAGCAAGCGATAAAAACTCTTGGCGAACACTTGGCCGCTTTGCGGCTGCATCACGATAAACACCGTGATCATGGCGGTGCGTGGTTGCGGCAGCTCCAGGCGCATGGCCAGCCACAGGGTAAGAAACGCCGCGATCAGCACCTTGAAGATATACACCCAGGTCACGCCGTCGCTGCGTGCCCAGTCGAAGAAGCCACGGCGCCATTCAAGGGAATGCAACCAGCGCAGCGGTGCAGGCAAGGGAGTCATCGCAACCTACTCAGTGGTCGAACACGGCCAGCGCCGCCGGGGTTTTGCCGGGGAGAGCCTGGGCGTCTTGGGGTATGTCCTTGCCAGCGTCGAGGCCGCCGCCCAGGGCGGTCACCAGTTCGGCATGGGCGCTCAGGCGCGCCGCCTGTACCTGCTGCTCGATCTGCTGCTGGCGAAACAGCAGGGTCTGGGCGTTGAGCACATTCAGGTAATCGGTGAGGCCGCGCTGGTAGGCGATCATCGCGATGTCATAGGTTTTCTGCGCCGAAGCCACCGACTGCGCGGCGAATGACGATTGCTTGTCCATGGATTCGCGGCGGATCAACTGGTCGCTGATGCCCTTGAGCGCATTGACCAGGGTCTGGTTGTAACGCGCCACGGCGAGGTCATAGCCGGCGCTGGCTTCACCCAGCTCGGCACGCAGGCGGCCACCGTCGAAGATCGGCAAGGTGAGCGCCGGGCCGACGCTGTAATTGAATTTCTTGCCGGCCAGAAACGCCAGCATGCCGCCGCCGGTGGCCACGTAGCCAAGGCTGCCGACCAGGTCGACGTTGGGGTAGAAGCTCGCCTGTGCCACGTCGATGCCACGCGCCTGGGCCGCCACTTGCCAGCGGCCGGCGACCACGTCCGGGCGCTGGCCGAGCAATTGCGCGGGCAGGGTCGATGGCAGTTTCAACGGCGCGGCCAGAGACAGGCTCGGGCGTTGCAACTGCGCGCCCTCGCCCGGCCCTTTGCCCGCCAATGCGGCCAACTGGTTACGGCTCAGGGCGATTTCCTCGTCGAGGGCGTCCAGTTGGCGATGGGTTTCGGGCAATGGCGTTTCGGCCTGGCTCACGTCGAAATGCGTGCCGATGCCGGCGTCCAGGCGTTTGTTGGCCAGCTCGAGGATCTGCTGTTGCTGGGCCAGGGTCGCGGCGACGATATCGCGGTTGGCGTAGTGCAACGACAGCTGGATATAGGCGCGCACCACGTTGTTCTGCAGTTCGAGCTGGGCCTGGCGCGCCTCGGCGACGCTCATGTGCGCCAGGTCCACGGCCCGCTCGGTGGCGTTGCGTTCGCGGCCCCACAGGTCGAGGGCGTAGCTCAGGCCCAACGACGAATTGTTGTCCCAGGTGTTGGCGCCGCTCAACTCGCCGGGGCCGTAGAACTGATCCTTCGGCCAGTTGTGGCGCTTGAGAGTGGTGTCGCTATTGATCTGCAACGACTCGGCCGACTCGGCAACCCCGGCCATGGCCCGCGCTTCACGCACCCGCGCGGCGGCCATGGCCATGCTCGGGCTGTCGCGGGTGGCCAGTTCGACCCAGCGGTCGAGTTGCGGGTCGCCGTACGCGTGCCACCAGTGCGCGGTGGGCCAATGGGCATCCCGGGCCGCGCTCTGGATGGCCTCGTCGGTGGCCAGGGTATTGGCATTCAGGGCCTGGCCTTGGGGGGCGATTCCTCCGGTTCCGATGCAGCCGCTGATAGCTAACGATAAAGCCCAAACACTGAGAGTCTTCAGCTCTCTGCTGATGCGAGGCGGCACGGCAAGCGAATTCCTGAGGTGGTGATGCACGGTAGGTGGCGCAATTCTAGGCGGCGCCATGGGGGACGATAAGCGGGCATTCCTGTGATTCTTTGTTACCGTTAAGGCGATAATCCATTGGTAGGGATCACTGGTCGACGTAACTTTCTGTCACAATTTGGCATCTCCCCAGAGAACACTCCATGGACACCTTGCAAAACATGCGCGCCTTCAGTTGTGTGGCCGACGCCGGCAGCTTCACCGCCGCCGCCGCGCAACTGGACACCACCACGGCCAACGTCTCGCGCGCGGTTTCCAATCTGGAGGCCCACCTGCAAACCCGCTTGCTCAACCGCACCACCCGGCGCATTGCCCTCACCGAAGCGGGTAAACGCTACCTGCTGCGCTGTGAGCAGATCCTCGCCTATGTCGAAGAAGCCGAAGCCGAGGCCAGCGATGCCCACGCACGCCCCGCCGGGCAGTTGAAAGTGCACACCATGACCGGCATCGGCCAGCACTTTGTGATCGACGCCATCGCCCGTTACCGCCGTACCCACCCGGACGTGACCTTCGACCTGACCCTGGCCAACCGCGTGCCCGACCTGCTCGACGAGGGCTACGACGTGTCCATCGTGCTGGCCAGCGAACTGCCGGATTCGGGTTTCGTCTCCCAACGCCTGGGCATCACCTACAGCATCGCCTGTGCCTCGCCGGACTACGTCAAGGCCAAAGGCTGCGCCCACCGCCCCAGCGATCTGCTCAACCACGCGTGCCTGCGCCTGGTCAGCCCGGTGGTCCAACTGGACAAGTGGACCTTCAACGGCCCCGAAGGCCAGGAAAGCGTGGCGATCAACACCTCGCCGTTTTTGGTGAACTCGGCGGACGCGATGAAAACCGCGATCACCAGCGGCATGGGCGTCGGCCTGTTGCCGGTGTATGCCGCCATCGAAGGCCTGCGCAATGGCACGTTGGTGCGGGTGATGCCCAACTACCGTTCCCAGGAACTGAACCTGTACGCCATCTACCCGTCGCGCCAGTACCTGGATGCGAAGATCAAGACGTGGGTGGAATACCTGCGCGGTTCGTTGCCGGAGATTCTCGCGGCACATCAGGCCGAGTTGGTGGCCTATGAGTTGAGTGGCAGTTTGGGCGGCGCGCGGTTGTCGAACTGATTGCCAACAAACACCACAGGGTCAATGTGGCAGGAGCGCCCTGACAATTGCCGGCGGGAATGTTAGCGTGCTTGGCATTCTTCCGTAGTCGATGAGCCCGCCTGCCATGAAAAAGACTGTCCTCGCCTTCAGCCGCATCACCCCGCCAATGATCGAACGCCTGCAACAGGATTTCGAGGTGATCGCGCCCAACCCCAAGCTGGGGGACATCAACGCGCAGTTCAACGAAGCCCTGCCCCACGCCCACGGCCTGATTGGCGTTGGCCGCAAGCTGGGCCGGGCGCAGCTCGACGGCGCGGGCAAGCTTGAAGTGGTGTCCAGCGTGTCGGTGGGCTACGACAACTACGACGTGCCGTACTTCGATGAGCGCGGGATCATGCTCACCAACACCCCCGATGTACTCACCGAAAGCACCGCCGACCTGGCCTTCGCCCTGCTGATGAGCAGCGCGCGCCGTGTGGCCGAGCTGGACGCATGGACCAAGGCCGGCCAATGGAAAGCCAGCGTCGGCGCGCCGTTGTTTGGCTGCGATGTGCACGGCAAGACACTGGGCATTGTCGGCATGGGCAATATCGGCGCGGCCGTCGCCCGTCGTGGGCGCCTGGGCTTCAACATGCCGATTCTGTACAGCGGCAACAGCCGCAAGGCCGCGCTTGAGCAGGAACTGGGCGCGCAGTGGCGCAGCCTGGACCAGTTGCTGGCCGAGGCGGATTTCGTCTGCCTGGTCGTCCCGCTCAGCGACAAGACCCGTCACCTGATCAGCACCCGCGAATTGGAGCTGATGAAGCCCGGCGCGATCCTGGTGAATATCTCCCGTGGTCCGGTGGTGGACGAGCCGGCGCTGATCAAGGCCCTGCAGAACCAGACCATCCGTGGCGCCGGGCTGGATGTGTATGAGCAGGAACCCTTGGCCGAGTCGCCGCTGTTCCAACTGAGCAATGCCGTGACCCTGCCGCATATCGGCTCGGCCACCCATGAAACCCGCGAAGCCATGGCCAACCGCGCCCTGGACAACCTGCGCAGCGCCTTGCTCGGCCAGCGCCCGCAGGACCTGGTGAACCCCCAAGTCTGGAAGGGCTGACACACACTCAGTGTGGGAGGGGGCCAGCCCGACGGAAAATCCGGTTAAAGCCTGGCCCTCCCAAGTCGATACCCTTCCATAGAAGATCGTCATCCCTGATCCACAGAAGGTTTTTATGTCCACCACCAAAGCCCGCGCAGACTCACTCTCGCTTCTGCTCTTTACCTTGCGCAGCGGCAAGCTGATGGCCATCAACCTGCTGAAAGTCAGCGAGATTATCCCTTGCCCGCCGCTGACCAAGCTGCCGGAGTCGCACCCCCACGTCAAAGGCATCGCCACGCTGCGCGGTAACTCGTTGGCGGTGATCGACCTGAGCCGTGCCCTGGGCGAAATGCCCCTGGAAGACCCGGATGGCGGCTGCCTGATCGTCACGGACGTAAGCCGTTCCAAACAAGGCCTGCACGTGCAAGCGGTGAGCAAGATCGTGCATTGCCTGACCACCGACATCCGCCCGCCGCCCTACGGTTCCGGCGGCAACCGTGCGTTTATCACCGGGGTCACTCAAGTGGAAGGCGGCTTGGTACAAGTGCTGGATATTGAAAAAGTCATCCACGGTATCGCGCCGGCGCCGATTGAAACGGCGCCCACCGACCTGACCATGGAAGAAGCCGAAGTGCTCGGCAACGCACGGATTCTGGTAGTGGATGACAGCCAGGTCGCCCTGCAGCAATCGGTGCACACCTTGCGCAACCTCGGCCTGACCTGCCACACCGCGCGCAGCGCCAAGGAAGCCATCGACGTGCTGCTGGAGCTGCAAGGCACGGCTGCGCAGATCAACGTGGTGGTGTCGGACATCGAGATGTCCGAAATGGACGGTTACGCCCTCACCCGCACCTTGCGCGAAACGCCGGACTTCAAAGACCTGTACGTGCTGCTGCACACCTCCCTGGACAGCGCGATGAACAGCGAAAAAGCCCGCCTGGCCGGGGCCAACTCAGTGCTGACCAAATTCTCCTCGCCGGAACTGACCAAGTGCCTGGTCGTGGCCGCCAAAGACGTGGCCGACAGGGGCCTGTAAGCGGTGCCTGAGTACTTCCATCTGCTGCGCCGCGACCTGCGCGGCAGCCTGCCCGCGCCACAGTGGCCGGCCGGTACGCGGCTGGACCACTACCGCGACGACCTGGCCCCGGCGATTCACGCGGTGTTGAGCATGACCCAGAACCAGGGCGGCGGCCGCGTTCCCCATCTGTCGGCCTGGCAGCAGCAGTTCGTGACCGATGCGGAGTTCGACCCTGCGTTGTGCCTGGTGGCCAGCAACGACCAGGGCATCCTCGGCGTGGCCCAATGCTGGACCAGCGCCTTTATCAAAAACCTCGCTGTGCACCCGTGTGCCCAGGGCCAGGGGTTGGGCCGCGCGCTGTTGCTGCACAGCTTCCAGGTGTTCAAACAACGCGGCGAAGCTTACGTCGACCTCAAGGTAGTGGAGAGCAACCTGCGTGCCCGGCGGCTGTATGAAAGTGCGGGCATGGTGTTGGTGTTGCGGGATGTGCTCAGCGAAGACTGAAAGGTGCTGGCGCATAACTTGCTTCCAGAGCACTGCAACGGTGCCAAGAGGTAAAAACCCGTCACCGTTCCTGCGTACCCCCTGACCTAGCCTGGTGACAGATCCGCGATGAATACCCACTTTTCCTGTGTCGGCTGCGGCAAATGCTGCAGCGACCACCATGTGCCCCTGACCCTCGACGAAGCCCGTATGTGGGCGGCGGACGGCGGTAACGTCATCGTGCTGGTGGAGGGTTTCCTCGGCAATGGCCTGGGCTTGGCGCTGCAACAACGCGAGCACGCCGAGCGCCGTTCGGTGAGGGTGCCCAGCGGCAGCACCGAGGCGTTCGTGGCGATCACCTTTGCCGCCTACAACGCCGGGCGCTGCCGGAATCTTGACGCAGACAACCTGTGCAGCATCTATGAACGCCGCCCGTTGGTATGCCGCATTTATCCCATGGAGATCAACCCGCACATCCCGCTCAACCCCGCCGCCAAGGAGTGCCCACCGCAATCCTGGGAACAGGGCCCTGCGCTGATCGTGGGTGGCGAGTTGGTCGACCTGGAATTGGCCGAGCTGATCGGCCGCTCGCGCCAGGCCGACCGCGACGACGTGCAGACCAAAGAAGCGGTGTGCGCGTTGCTGGGCATACGCACCACCGCACTCAAGGGCGATGGGTTTACCGCATACCTGCCGGACATGGGCGCGTTTGCCCAGGCGCTTGAGCGGGCGGGCGACCAACCGTGCGTGGCCAACGAGTGGGTATTTCATGTGTCCGGCATGGATATCGCCGAACAGTTGCTGGATGCGGGAGCGCAGATTGCCACCGAAGTACCGGCCAATTATGCGTTTATCCCGCTCAGGGCTGCCTGAACTCAGGGCATCGCAACGGGCGCGTCCAGGCGGTAGGGCTTGATGATCCTTTGGTACTCGCCATTGCGGATCAGTTGTTCAAGGGCGCGGTTGAGCGCGTCGCGCAAGGCGATATCGGGCTTGCGCACCGCGATTGCCACGCCATCGCCCAACAACGCAGCCGAAACGGCGGGGCCCAGGAAGTCGAATTCCTTGCCCTCGGGCTTGTCGAGCAAGGCTTCACGTATTTCCACGGTGCCTTGCAGGGTTGCATCGATTTCGCCCGCCACCAGGCTGCGCACCAGGTCGTCATTGAGCCAGAAGCATTTGATGACAACCCCTCTCGGCGCCCATTTCGCAAGAACGAACGTCGCGCGGTTACTGCCCAGCAATACGCCCACCCGCTTGCCCTCGAGGGATTGCACGTTGGGCAACAGGCCCGATGTCTTGCGCGCCACCAGGCGCGTGGTGAAGGGGTAGAGGTTATCGGTGAAACTCGCCCAGCGACGCCGTTTCGAGGTAGGCGCCATGCCCATGATCGCGTCCAAATGCCTGGATTCCAGGGCGCGGAAGTCCTCGACAATCACCTGGTCGACCCAGGTGCAGCGCACATTCAACTGCTCGCACAACGCGTTGCCCAGCTCGATGTTCAGGCCTACCAACTGCCCTTGCGGGTTGCGGCTCTGAAAGGGGGGGAATTGCGCGGCAACGCCAAAACGGATTTCGCGTCGGGGTGAGTCGCCGGCCGCCACGGTATCCACCGAGAACATCAGGGCAAGCATTACACAGATGTGTATCAGGGCCACGGGAAACGTCCTTTTCCGAAAAGAGCAGCCTCGCCACACCCGCTCGGTAAACCGTGCGGGACAGCAAGGGCTGTGCAAGCTTTCAAGAAACGGACGTAGGCCTACAATCAGAAATCTCAGCAGGTTTTGTAGGCAAGAGTCGATGCAGCGTACGACTATTTAACCTCAGCGTTTACCCATGGAGCGGCGTGTACCCGGCGGCGCCATGCCCGGCGACTTGGTGTGACCGTTCTTGGCGCCGTTCTTGTACCAAGGCTGGGCCGCCTGCTTGGCGCCAGCCAGTTCACCCGGTTTGAACGGAAACTTGAACGCCGGGATCTCGGCTTTTTCAACGCCATCGGCGCTGGCCGGATCGACGATGTCGGCCGCTTCAACAGGAGGTTGTGTCGGGGAAGTCATGGAAGCTCCGGAGCGTGCAAAAAATGAGGCGGGGCCGACTTGCGGGCCGCACTGGCACGCAGTATACCTGCGCGCTTCGGATCTTTAACCACCGCCTGTACGAATGGTCCAGCGTTTGCTGACAGCGCTGTCAGTTAGCAGTCACCGTGCTGACCGGATCACAGGGTTATAAAGACCGCTCACTCTCCCCATCCTTTGTCCCCGGCGCCTCATCCATGCAGATTCGACCAAAAACCGCCTTGATCGTGGGTGTACTTGTGGTAACGGCGGTTGCGGCATGGGCGCTGAACCGCCCGGCCAAGGCCAAACTGGCGGCGCCCACGGCGACTCCGGTACGGGTGGTGAGCGTGGCGCAACAGGATGTCCCGCGGTTTGTCAGCGGTATCGGCACCGTGTTATCGCTGCACAGCGTGGTGATTCGTCCGCAGGTCGACGGCATCCTCACCCAGTTGCTGGTCAAGGAAGGGCAATGGGTCAAGGCCGGCGACCTCCTGGCCAGAATCGATGATCGCTCGATCCGCGCCAGCCTCGACCAGGCCAGGGCGCAACTGGGTGAGAGCCAGGCACAACTGCAAGTGGCACTGGTCAACCTCAAGCGCTACAAGGAACTGAGCGTGGACGATGGCGTGTCCAGGCAGACCTATGACCAGCAACAAGCCCTGGTCAACCAGTTGAAGGCCACCGCCCAGGGCAACCAGGCGGCGATTGATTCGGCTCAGGTACAGCTTTCCTACACTCAGATTCGCTCGCCGGTCAGTGGCCGCGTCGGCATCCGCAATGTGGATGAAGGTAATTTCCTGCGGACCAGCGATACCCAAGGCCTGTTTTCGGTGACTCAGATCGACCCGATTGCCGTCGAGTTCTCCCTGCCGCAACAGATGCTGCCCACCCTGCAAGGCCTGCTCGCCGCCCCCACCCAAGCCCGTGTCGACGCTTACCTGGGCGCCGACACCGACGGCCGGACCGGCGACTTGCTCGCTGAAGGCCACTTGAGCCTGATCGACAACCAGGTCAGCTCAACCACAGGTACCCTGCGCGCCAAGGCAACGTTCAACAACGCGTCGCAACGCCTGTGGCCGGGGCAACTGGTGACCATCAAGATCCAGACCGCCCTCGACAAAAACGCCCTGGTGGTGCCGCCAACCGTGGTGCAACGCGGCCTGGACTCGCACTTCGTGTACCGGGTCAAAGGCGACAAGGTCGAGGCAGTACCGGTGCAAGTGGCCTATCAAGACAGCGACATCAACATCATCAAAGGGGTACAGGCCGGTGACGTGCTAGTCAGCGATGGCCAGTCGCGGCTCAAGGCCGGCGCGCAAGTGGAGGTGCTCAAAGAGCCGCCGCAATTGATCCAGACGGTCGACGCCAAGGTGCAGCCGTGAGTCGCTCGCCATCGGCATGGTGTGTCGACCACCCGGTCGCCACCCTGCTGCTGACCTTCGCCCTGGTGCTGCTCGGGATGATTGCCTTCCCCCGACTGGCCATCGCGCCACTGCCCGAGGCGGAATTTCCGACCATCCAGGTGACCGCACAATTGCCCGGAGCCAGCCCCGACACCATGGCCTCCTCGGTGGCCACGCCTTTGGAGGTGCAATTCAGCGCCATCCCCGGCGTCACCCAAATGACCTCCAGCAGCGCCTTGGGCTCCAGCCTCTTGACCCTGCAATTTACCCTCAACAAGAGCATCGACACCGCCGCGCAAGAAGTGCAGGCGGCCATCAACACCGCAGCCGGCAAACTGCCCAGCGACATGCCGAGCCTGCCGACCTGGAAGAAGGTCAACCCGGCGGACAGCCCGGTGCTGATCCTCAGCGTCAGCTCCGACAGCATGCCCAGCACCGAACTGAGCGACTACGTGGAAACCCTGCTCGCCCGGCAGATCAGCCAGATCGACGGTGTGGGGCAGATCAACATCACCGGCCAGCAACGCCCGGCGATCCGCGTGCAGGCGTCACCCGATAAACTCGCGGCCATTGGCCTGACGCTCGCCGATGTGCGCCTGGCCATCCAGCAATCGAGCCTCAACCTGGCGAAGGGGGCCATCTACGGCGAGAACAGCGTATCGACGCTCTCGACCAACGATCAGCTGTTTCACCCCGAGGACTACGCCCAACTGATCGTGTCCTACAAAAATGGCGCACCGGTTCAATTGCGCGATATCGCCAAAGTCATCAACGGCTCGGAAAACGCCTACGTACAGGCCTGGTCCGGTGACACGCCGGGGGTCAATCTGGTGATTTCGCGCCAGCCCGGCGCGAATATCGTCGAGACCGTGGACCGCATTCAAGCCGAGTTGCCGCGCCTGCAAGCCATGTTGCCGGCCTCGGTGCAGGTCAGCGTGTTGAGCGACCGCACCAAGACCATCCGCGCGTCCCTGCATGAAGTGGAAGTGACCCTGCTGATCGCGATTCTGCTGGTGGTGGCGGTGATGGCGTTGTTCCTGCGCCAATTGTCGGCGACGCTGATTGTGTCCAGCGTGCTCGGCGTGTCGCTGGTGGCCAGTTTTGCGCTGATGTACCTGATGGGTTTCAGCCTGAATAACCTGACCCTGGTGGCGATCGTCATTGCCGTGGGCTTTGTGGTGGACGATGCCATCGTGGTGGTGGAGAACATCCATCGCCACCTGGAGGCCGGGCTCGACAAGCGCGAAGCGGCGATCAAGGGCGCCGGCGAGATCGGGTTTACCGTGGTCTCCATCAGCTTCTCGCTGGTGGCGGCCTTTATCCCGCTGCTGTTCATGGGCGGCGTGGTCGGGCGCTTGTTCAAGGAATTTGCGTTGACGGCGACCTCGACCATCCTGATTTCGGTGGTGGTCTCGTTGACCCTGGCGCCGACCCTGGCCGCACTGTTCATGCGCGCGCCCACTCACCCCGGCCACGACAAACCCGGCTTCAGCGAACGCCTGCTGGCCGGTTATGCACGCAACCTGCGCCGTGCCCTGGCGCATCAACGCAGCATGGCCGCGCTCTTCATCATGACGTTGGCCCTGGCCGTGGTCGGCTACGTGTTTATCCCCAAGGGTTTCTTTCCGGTGCAAGACACCGGCTTTGTACTCGGCACCAGCGAAGCGGCGGCCGACGTGTCGTACCCGGACATGGTCGCCAAGCACAAAGCCCTGGCCCAGATCATCCAGGACGACCCGGCGGTGCAGGCGTTTTCCCATTCGGTGGGCGTGACCGGCAGCAACCAGACCATCGCCAACGGCCGCTTCTGGATTGCGTTGAAAGATCGCGGTAATCGCGATGTGTCCGCCAGCCAGTTCATCGACCGCATCCGTACGAAACTGGCAAAGGTGCCTGGCATCGTGCTGTACCTGCGCGCGGGGCAAGACATCAACCTCAGCTCCGGCCCCAGCCGCGCCCAGTACCAATATGTGCTCAAGAGCAACGACGGCGCGACGCTCAATACCTGGACCCAGCGCCTGACCGAAAAACTGCGCGCCAACCCGGCGTTTCGCGACCTGTCCAACGACCTGCAACTGGGCGGCAGCATCACCCACATCAGCATCGACCGGCAGGCCGCCGCCCGCTTCGGCCTGACCGCCACCGATGTCGACCAGGCCCTTTACGACGCCTTCGGCCAGCGCCAGATCAACGAGTTCCAGACCGAGATCAACCAATACCAGGTGGTGCTGGAACTGGACACCCAACAACGCGGCAAGGCCGAGAGCCTGAACTACTTCTACCTGCGCTCGCCCCTCACCAACGAGATGGTGCCGCTGTCGGCGTTGGCCAAGGTCGACCCGCCCACCGTGGGCCCGTTGTCCATCAGCCATGACGGTATGTTCCCGGCCGCCAACCTGTCGTTCAACCTGGCGCCCGGCGTGGCGTTGGGCGATGCGGTGATCATGCTCAACCAGGCCAAGAACGACATCGGCATGCCAGCCACCCTGATCGGCAACTTCCAGGGCGCGGCCCAGGCGTTCCAGAGTTCGCTGGCCAGCCAGCCGTGGCTGATCCTCGCGGCGCTGGTGGCGGTCTACATTATTTTGGGGGTGTTGTACGAGAGCTTCGTGCACCCGCTGACGATTATTTCCACCTTGCCCTCGGCGGGTTTGGGCGCGCTGATCATGCTGTGGCTGATGGGCCAGGACTTTTCGATCATGGCGCTGATCGGCCTGGTGCTGTTGATCGGCATCGTCAAGAAGAACGGCATCCTGATGATCGACTTCGCCCTGGAAGCCCAGCGCGTGCGCGGGTTGGCGCCGCAGGACGCGATTTATGAAGCCTGCGTGACGCGGTTCCGCCCCATCATCATGACCACGCTCGCCGCCCTGCTCGGCGCGGTGCCGCTGATGCTCGGCAGCGGCCCCGGCGCGGAACTGCGCCAACCGTTGGGCATCGCGGTGGTCGGCGGCCTGCTGGTAAGCCAGGCGCTGACGCTATTCACCACGCCGGTCATATACTTGTACCTCGAAAAATTCTTCCACCGACCCAAACCAACGCTCGCGTTGGCGACCACAGATTGAGGCGGTGTCATGCGCGTCCTGATTGTTGAAGATGAAGAAAAAACCGCCGACTACCTGCACCGTGGCCTGACGGAACAGGGCTACACCGTCGACGTGGCCCGCGAAGGCGTCGAGGGCCTGCACCTGGCGCTGGAAAACGATTACGCGGTAATCGTGCTCGATGTGATGCTGCCCGGCCTCGACGGCTTTGGCGTGCTGCGAGCCTTGCGCGCGCGCAAGCAGACGCCGGTGATCATGCTCACCGCCCGTGAACGCGTGGAAGACCGCATTCGCGGCCTGCGCGAAGGCGCCGACGATTACCTGGGCAAGCCATTTTCGTTCCTGGAGCTGGTGGCGCGCCTGCAAGCCCTGACCCGGCGCAGTGGCGGCCACGAGCCGGTGCAAGTCACGGTTGCCGACTTGTGGATCGACTTGATCAGCCGCAAGGCCAGCCGCAACGGCGTGCGCCTGGACCTGACCGCCAAAGAGTTTTCGCTGCTCAGCGTACTGGCGCGGCGCCAGGGCGAAATCCTGTCGAAAACGGCGATTGCAGAGATGGTCTGGGACATCAATTTCGACAGCGACGCCAACGTGGTCGAAGTCGCGATCAAGCGCCTGCGCGCCAAGCTGGACGGGCCGTTCGAACATAAGCTGCTGCACACCATCCGCGGCATGGGCTACGTGCTGGAGAACCGCAGTGTCAACTAACTCCATCGCCCTGCGCCTGAGCGGCATGTTCACCTTGGTGGCGCTGCTGATCTTTGTGTTGATCGGCGGCGCGCTCTATCAACAGGTGGACCGTGGCCTCGGCCTGTTGCCGGGGGCGGAGTTGGACGCGCGCTACAGCGTGCTGGAGTCATCGGTCAATCGCTTCGGCACGCCCGAGCATTGGCTGAAGATCAAGGCCAAGCTCAAGCTGCTGGGGGAGGAAGACAAGCGTATCCGTTTCTGGGTGGTCAGCACTGACCCGAGCTACGAATACGGTGAGCCGGACGCGCAGATCCGAGCCTTCGCCCAAGGCGCCACGGGTAAACGCGACTTGCACCTGCCCGGCTACGCTTACCCCTTCAAAGTGCTGGTAAGCCAGTTCCCGGCCAAGGAGCAACGCCCGCCACTGCGCTTCATGATTGCCATCGACACCGAAAATTTCCGCGCGACCCAACATCACTTACTGGTGGCGCTGGTCAGCCTGGCGTTGGTCGGCGTGGTGCTGGCGGCGCTGCTGGGCTTCTGGGTCTCGCGCCTCGGTCTCAAGCCGCTGGAAAAACTGTCCGAGGAAGCGCAAAAACTTGCGCCGCCCAAACTCTCCGGGCGCCTGCAACTGTCGCCATTGCCGCCGGAGCTCAAGCAATTCGTCAACTCGTTCAACGCCACCCTCGACCGCGTCGAGCAGGCGTATTCGCGCCTTGAGTCGTTCAATGCCGACGTGGCCCATGAACTGCGCTCGCCATTGACCAACCTGATCGGCCAGACCCAAGTGGCGCTGACGCGTGGGCGGTCCGCCGAGCATTACCTGGAGGTGCTGGAATCCAACCTGGAAGAGCTGGAACGCCTGCGCTCGATTATCAACGACATGTTGTTTCTGGCCAGCGCCGACCAGGGCACCAAGGCCACCAAACTGATCGAAAGCTCCCTGGCCGATGAAGTGGCAACTACCCTCGACTATTTGGACTTCATCCTTGAGGACGCCCAGGTGCGGGTGCAGGTCAAGGGCGATGCGCAGGTACAGATCGAAAAAGCCCACCTGCGCCGTGCGCTGATCAACCTGCTGAGCAATGCGGTGCAGCACACCGCGCCGGGGCAGGTCATCGAAGTCAACATCGTCGTGCGGGACCGTCAGGTAGCCATCGGCGTGACCAACCCTGGCGAGGCGATTGCCAGCGAGCACCTGCCGCGGCTGTTCGAGCGTTTCTATCGGGTGGACGCCTCGCGCAGTAACAGCGGCGCCAATCACGGGCTGGGCCTGGCCATCGTCAAGGCGATTGCGCTGATGCATGGCGGCGATGTGTTCGTACACAGCGACAGCCACGGCAATACCTTTGGCATTACGCTGCCGGCCTGATCAACTCGCCCTTCATAGTGGGTCGTCTATCCGTCAGCGGTGTTTTAAGGCGCCGATCTTTCTTTTTAACCCGCTATTTAATTTTCGTCGGGTAGAACTAAACTGCCAGCATTCACACCGCTGAAGTCCGCCCGATGAGTCAACGCCGTCGTCATCCCCGCACTGCACACCCCGAGCTGCTATTGATTCTGGGCAGCGGCCTGACCGTCGTCCTGATCGTGGTGATCGTGGCGGCGTTGTTGATCCGCGAACATGCCAGCACCTTGCAGGCGGCCACGCGCGCGACCACCAACATCGCCCAGTTGATCAATGCCGATGTGTTGCGCAACGTCGAACTCTACGACCTGGCGCTCAAAGGGCTGATCGCCGCCAAACAACGCGAAGACCTGGCCCAGGTGACGCCGAGCATTCAACACCTGGTGCAATTTGATTTATCCACCGCCGCGCCGTTCAAAGGCGAAGTGTTGCTGCTGGACGCCGATGGCACTGTCATCGCCGACTCTTCGACCCTGCACCCCACGCCCCGTAACTTCGCCGACCGTGACTATTTCCAGGTGCATGTGAGAGAGCCGCAGACCGGCTTGTTCATCAGTCGGCCGTTCAAGATTGATTGCGACTGCGAGCAGGTATGGCGCATGGCATTCAGCCGGCGCGTATCAGGCCCCAACGGTGAGTTTATCGGCGTTGCGGTGGCAACCATGCGCCTGGCGTATTTCGATCAGTTGTTCAGCACCCTCACGATCGGCAACAGCAGCAGCGTCAACCTGCTCAACAACAGGGGCATCCTGCTGGCCCAGCAGCCACTGCTCGAACGCGACATGATCGACAAGGACTTGAGCGATCGACCGAATTTCAAACGTATTCTGCGCGAAGGCATGGGCAGCTTTCAGGCGATCTCGGCCATCAGCGGCAAGGAGCGCCTGTACACCTTCACCAACGTTGGCGAGCTGCCGCTGATCGTGGTGGTGGCCTTGTCCAGTGACGATGTTTTCGCCCCCTGGAGACGTGCGGCCCTGCTGACCAGCGGCGCGACCGGCATCCTCTGTATCGGCTTGCTATGGCTTACCTGGATGTTGCGTCGCGAACTGCGGCGCCGCTTTCGCGCCGAACGGGTGCTGTCAGAACTGGCAGCCACCGACGCCCTGACCGGCCTGGCCAATCGTCGCACCCTGGATGAGCGCCTGCGCCTGGAATGGGACCGCGCCCAACGCTCGACGGAGCCGCTGACGCTGCTGATGATCGACGTAGACCACTTCAAAGCGTTCAACGATCGTCATGGCCATCAAGGTGGCGACGAAGCCTTGCGCACAGTTGCCCAGGTGATCGGCAGCAACATCCGCCGACCTGCCGACCTGGCGGCGCGGTATGGCGGGGAAGAGTTTGCGGTGGTGTTGCCGAACACCGATGCCAAGGGCGCCTGGCTGATTGCCGAACATATTCGCAGCAGCGTCGAGCATTTGCCGCGGGTGGCCGGGGATCAACGCCCCATTACCGTGAGTATTGGCATGAGCACTTGGCACAAGCGTAGTGGCACGCCATTGGAGGCTTTGCTGCTCAGCGCCGATCAGGCCTTGTACGAGGCCAAACACACGGGGCGCAATCGGATCGTGGATGCGGACGGGCTCTAACCCGGCTTCGCAAACGTGCTCACATAAAAATGGATATAAAAAAAGGCCACCCGAAGGCAGCCTTTAAAAACTAAAGAAAGAGAGTTGTTACTTACACCGCCGCAACGGGACGCATGTAAGAGATCGGTGCGGTGCTGGCATCTTCGAAGGTCACGACTTCCCAAGCGTCTGTCTGCTCAATCAACTTGCGCAGCAGCTGGTTGTTAAGGGCGTGGCCCGACTTGAAGCCTTTGAACTCGCCTATCAGGCTATTGCCCAGCAGGTAGAGGTCACCGATTGCATCGAGGATCTTGTGCTTCACGAATTCGTCTTCGTAGCGAAGGCCGTCTTCGTTCAGTACACCATCCGCGTCGACCACAATGGCGTTTTCAACGCTGCCGCCGAGTGCGAGGTTGTGCTTGCGCAGGTACTCGATGTCACTCATGAAACCAAAGGTACGGGCGCGGCTGACTTCTTTTACGAACGAAGTGCTGGAAAAATCCACGCTTGCACTTTGGGTGCGGTCACGGAATACCGGGTGATCGAAATCGATCTCAAAGCTCACTTTAAAGCCTTCGAACGGGACGAAGGTGGCGCGCTTGTCGCCGTCTTCTACTGTCACTTCCCGCAGAATGCGAATGAACTTCTTGGCTGCGTCCTGTTCTTCCAGGCCGGCAGATTGAATCAAGAATACGAAGGGTCCAGCGCTGCCATCCATGATAGGGACTTCGGACGCGGAGAGCTCGACGTAGGCGTTATCGATGCCCAAACCGGCCATGGCCGAGAGCAAGTGCTCCACCGTGTCCACTTTGACGTCACCGTTGACCAACGTGGTCGACATAGTGGTTTCGCCAACGTTTTCCGCGCGAGCAGGAATCTGCACCACAGGGTCCAGGTCGGCACGCACAAACACGATGCCGGTGTCGACAGGTGCGGGCTTGAGGGTCAGGTAGACCTTCTCACCGGAGTGCAGACCTACACCTGTGGCACGAATAATATTCTTCAGGGTGCGTT
Source organism: Pseudomonas asgharzadehiana (assembly GCF_019139815.1). Lineage (NCBI taxonomy): Bacteria > Pseudomonadati > Pseudomonadota > Gammaproteobacteria > Pseudomonadales > Pseudomonadaceae > Pseudomonas > Pseudomonas asgharzadehiana. The sequence goes on along the minus strand of NZ_CP077079.1, from coordinate 1,220,643 downwards.
GTTTAATCATGGCTTGGACCGCTTCAGCGCAAATTGCGAACTGGTATCAACAAAGGCTGGCGATAATAGCAGACCAGACCTTTGCTGAACACCAATCACCTTCATAGCCCTGATACATTCCATCAATCGGCCTGACGACGCAGGAATGCCGGGATGTCCAGGTAGTCCAGATCATCTTGCGGATTCGGGCTACGCGAGGCAGCAGCACCGGCCTGGGCCTGGTTGCGCATCACGGTCGGACGGTCCAGATCACGGTAGTTGACCGACGGCAGTTCCTGGCGCGAAGGCGCTGGGGCGGCAGCCGCTTGGCTCGCGTGGCTGGCTTGGCTGTTATGCAGCGTGTTGTCGATGACCTTCACAGGCTTCTCGATTTTTGCGCCCAGACCGGTTGCAACCACGGTCACGTGCAGCTCGTCGCGCATGTCCGGGTCGATGACGGTACCGACTTTGACCATGGCGTGCTCGGAAGCGAACGCTTCGATGATGCTACCCACGTCGGAGTACTCACCCAGGGACAGGTCGGGACCTGCGGTGATATTCACCAGGATGCCGCGTGCGCCTTGCAGGTTCACGTCTTCGAGCAGCGGGTTGCGGATGGCCGCTTCGGTGGCTTCACGCGCACGGTTAGGACCGCTGGCGCAGCCGGTGCCCATCATCGCCATGCCCATTTCGCTCATCACGGTACGGACGTCGGCAAAGTCGACGTTGATCATGCCTGGGCGCTTGATGATATCGGAGATACCGCGAACGGCACCGGCCAGTACATCGTCAGCCTTGGCGAATGCGGACAGCAAGCTTGCGTCCTTGCCCAGGATGGTCAGCAGCTTCTCGTTGGGAATGGTGATCAACGAGTCGACGCTTTCAGACAGCAGACGGATGCCTTCGTCGGCGATCTGCATGCGCTTGCGACCTTCGAACGGGAACGGACGGGTCACGACAGCAACCGTCAGGATCCCCATTTCCTTGGCTACTTCGGCAATGATCGGCGCAGCACCGGTACCGGTACCGCCGCCCATGCCGGTGGTGATGAACACCATGTTGGTGCCTTGCAGCACTTCGGCAATACGCTCGCGGTCTTCCAGGGCGGCTTGACGGCCGACTTCCGGATTGGCGCCGGCGCCGAGGCCCTTGGTCACGGCTGTGCCCAATTGCAGGATGGTCCGCGCGCCGATGCTTTTCAGCGCCTGGGCATCAGTGTTGGCGCAGATGAATTCAACGCCTTCAATGTTGCTCTTGACCATGTGGTTGACAGCGTTGCCGCCGCCACCGCCGACACCGATTACTTTGATAACCGGGCTAGCGGGGATGTTGTCTACGAGTTCAAACATGTTCCCTCTCCTTTCGTTTTCTCTAGTTTTTTCGCCTACTGCTTACTGCGGTGTTGCGGTAAATCTTTAGAAATTGCCTTTGACCCATGCCTGCAGCCGCTCCAACAACGGCGCTTTCGCCTCGTCGTCACTGCGGTAGCTGTCACGGTTGCTCGGGCCCGACAGGGAAATGCCGTCGGTCTGCTTTTGCAGCCCGTACAACAGCAAGCCCACACCGGTGGAATAAATCGGGTTGCGCACCACGTCGCCCAGGCCTTTGACACCATGGGGCACGCCCAGGCGTACCGGCATGTGGAAGATTTCCTCGGCCAGCTCGACCGCGCCTTCCATCTTCGAGGTACCACCGGTCAGCACGATGCCGGCCGGGATCAGGTCTTCGTAGCCGCTGCGACGCAGTTCAGCCTGGATCAGCGTGAACAGTTCGTCGTAGCGCGGCTCGACCACTTCGGCCAGGGCCTGGCGCGACAGCTCGCGCGGCGGACGATCGCCCACGCTCGGCACCTTGATGGTTTCACCGGCACCGGCCAGCTTGGCCAGGGCACAGGCGTAGCGGATCTTGATTTCTTCGGCGTACTGGGTCGGCGTGCGCAACGCCATGGCGATGTCGTTGGTCACCTGGTCGCCGGCAATCGGGATCACGGCGGTGTGACGGATCGCACCTTCGGTGAAGATCGCGATGTCGGTGGTGCCGCCGCCGATGTCCACCAGGCACACGCCCAGTTCTTTTTCGTCGTCGGTCAGTACCGAGTAGGCCGAGGCCAGTTGCTCGAGAATGATGTCGTCGATTTCCAGGCCGCAGCGGCGCACGCATTTTTCAATGTTCTGTGCGGCGTTGACGGCGCAGGTCACCACATGGACCTTGGCTTCCAGGCGCACGCCCGACATACCCAGGGGCTCGCGAACGCCTTCCTGGTTATCGATCACGTAATCCTGCGGCAAGGTATGCAGTACGCGCTGATCGGCCGGGATCGCCACGGCCTGGGCAGCGTCGAGGACGCGCTCAAGGTCGGCCGAACTGACTTCGCGGTCGCGGATCGCCACGATGCCGTGGGAGTTCAGGCTGCGGATATGGTTGCCCGCCACGCCGACGAACGCCGAGTGGATCCGGCAACCGGCCATCAGCTGCGCTTCTTCGATGGCGCGCTGGATCGATTGCACGGTGGACTCGATGTTCACCACCACGCCCTTCTTCAGGCCCCGGGACGGATGCGTGCCAATACCGACGATTTCGATCGTGCCGTCTTCCCCGACCTCGCCCACCAGCGCCACCACCTTGGAGGTGCCGATATCGAGACCGACGATCATTTTGCCGCTTTGCACGTTTGCCATGGGTCCTGCCTCTTCTTAATTCTTCGCGACAGCGGGTTGCGCTGCCGTGGGCGCAGCCGGTTCACGCCAGCCGACGGCAAGGCCGTTGGCGTAACGCAGGTCGACGCTCGCAATGTTCGTAATCTGTTCTTTCAAGGTCTTGTCATAGATGGCGATGAAACGGCGCATCTTTTCCACCAAGCGGTCGCGTCCCAGCAACAACTGGATACCCGGGCCGGAACTGCCTGCCCCGGTCGTCAAAAACCAGCTGCCCCGTTCACGCAGTTCCAGGCGTGCAATGGAGAAGCCCAGTGGCCGCAGCATCTGGCTCAGGGCCTGGTACTGCTGCATCACTTGCTGCTGCGCCCGCTGCGGCCCGAACAGCTGCGGCAGGTGCTCGTAGTTGGCCAGCTCACGCGGGGTGAACGCCTGGCCCTGGTTATTCAACAGCGCCTCGTCACCCCAACGGGCCACGGGCAGTTGTTCTTCCAGGCGGATCGTCACCTGGTCCGGCCATACGCGGCGGACCTCGGCGTGGGCGATCCACGGCATCTGTTCCAGCTCAGCGCGCATGCCGGCCAGGTCGATGGTGAAGAAACTCGACGCCAGGAACGGGCCGATACGCTGCTGCACCGCCTGTTGGCTGATGTAACTCAAGTCCCCCTGCACGCTGATCTTGGTGATCGGCCGGTCGGCATACGGCAACAGGCGCTGTGCGCCTTCGTACGTGCCAAAGCCCAACGCCACCAGCATCACCGGCCAGAACAGCGCCTTGAGGAAACCAAAGTTGGCTTTCGGCAGGCGCGCCGACATCGGCTCTTTAGCCACCATTCGACTGGCACCCCGGGGCACCGGCTTGCGGCTCGGTGCTTGAGGGGGCTGATGACGAAGCGATGCGCCTTTCATGTCTTAGCCTCTGGGCTCAATACTGTCGGCCAGGATCGCCAGCACCAACTGCTGGAAATCCAGACCGGCGGCACGGGCGGCCATGGGTACCAGGCTGTGGTCGGTCATGCCCGGCGCAGTGTTGACTTCCAGGAACCAGAAATTCCCTTGGTCGTCCTGCATCACGTCTGCCCGCGCCCAACCGGCGATACCCAGCGCCTCACAGGCTTTCGCCGTGAGGTCCATCAATTGCTGTTCCTTGGTTGCGTCAAGGCCACATGGGATCCGGTACTGGGTATCGGAAGCCACATACTTGGCGTCGTAGTCGTAAAACGTGTGGGGCGTGCCCAATGCGATAGGCGGCAATACCTGGCCACGCAGGGTGGCGATGGTGTACTCGGGACCCTGGATCCACTGTTCCACCAACACTTGCGAATCGTAGGTACTTGCCGCTTTCCATGCGTCGATCAATTCGGCGGCCGAGTTCACTTTGGCCATGCCGATACTGGAGCCTTCATGGGCAGGTTTGACGATCAAAGGCAGGCCCAGTTCCTTGGCTGCGCAAATACAATCGTCTTCGCTGCACAGCACGCTGTGACGCGGGGTTGGAATACCCAGGCTGTGCCACACCTGCTTGGTGCGCAATTTGTCCATCGCCAATGCCGAGGCGAGGATGCCGCTGCCGGTGTAAGGGATGCCGGCGCATTCCAGCAGGCCTTGCATGCTGCCGTCTTCACCGCCACGGCCGTGAAGAATGATAAAGGCGCGGTCGATCTTCTCGGCCTGCAAGCGCGCGAGGAAGTCATCGCCCACGTCGATGCCGAACGCGTTCACACCGGCGCTTTGCAGCGCTTGGAGCACGGCATTGCCGGACTTGAGCGACACTTCACGTTCGGCGCTCTTGCCGCCGAACAGCACGGCCACGCGACCGAAGTCGGCAGGCGTAACCGTTGAGAACAGGGAGGCGTAGTCAGTGATCATTTCGACTTCCCCTTCGCCGCGACAAACAGCGGGCTCGCCAACAGCTTCGGCGCAAGGCCGCCGATATCACCGGCCCCCTGGCACAGCAGGATGTCACCGGCGCGCAGCAGCGGCTTGACGATCGGCGCCAGGTCCACACCGCGCTCGATGTAGATCGGGTCCAACTGGCCACGCTGACGGATGCTGTTGCACAGCTTGCGGCTGTCGGCGCCCGGGATCGGTTCTTCACCGGCCGGGTAGACTTCCATCAACAGCAGCACGTTGGCATCGGCCAGTACATTGACGAAGTCGTCGTACAGGTCGCGGGTACGGCTGTAGCGGTGCGGCTGGTACACCATGACCAGGCGACGCTCCGGCCAGCCACCCCGCACGGCCTTGATCACCGCGGCGACTTCGGTCGGGTGGTGACCGTAGTCATCCACCAGCATCACGTCACCGCCGTCTACCGGCAACTGGCCGTAGACCTGGAAGCGACGGCCCACGCCGGCAAAACGCGACAGGCCTTCGACGATGGCTTCGTCGCTGACGCCTTCATCGGAGGCGATGCAGATGGTCGCCAGGGAGTTCAATACGTTGTGGTTGCCCGGCATGTTCACCGACACATCCAACGGCTCGCGATCAGGGCGCAGCACGGTAAAGAAGGTTTGCATGCCTTCCTGGCGTACATTGATCGCGCGCACGTCGGCGTCTTCGCTGAAGCCGTAGGTCACGGTCGGACGCTTGACCTGTGGCAGGATCTCACGCACCACCGGGTCGTCCAGGCACACCACCGCCAAACCGTAGAACGGCAGGTTGTGCAGGAACTCGACGAAGGTTTTCTTCAACTTGTTGAAGTCACCGTCGTAGGTAGCCATGTGGTCTTCGTCGATGTTGGTCACCACGGCGACCAGCGGTTGCAGGTGCAGGAAGCTCGCGTCGCTTTCATCGGCTTCGGCGATCAGGTAACGGCTGGTGCCGAGCTGGGCGTTGGTGCCGGCTGCATTCAGGCGGCCACCGATCACGAAGGTCGGGTCCAGGCCACCGGCGGCGAACACCGAGGCGATCAGGCTGGTGGTGGTGGTCTTGCCGTGGGTGCCGGCGACGGCGATGCCGTGGCGATAGCGCATCAGCTCGGCGAGCATCTCGGCGCGTGGCACCACGGGAATACGGCGTTCAAGGGCGGTGGCCACTTCCGGGTTGGAGGTGTTCACGGCACTGGACACTACCAGCACGTCGGCCTCGGCGGCGTTCTCGGAACGGTGGCCGATAAAGATCTGCGCGCCAAAGGACTTCAGGCGCTCGGTGACCGGCGACTCTTTCAAGTCCGAGCCGGATACCTGGTAGCCCAGGTTCAGCAGGACTTCGGCAATACCGCACATGCCCACGCCGCCGATACCGACGAAGTGGATGCGACGGATGCGGCGCATCTCGGGTTGCGGCATGGCTTTCTGATTCTCAACCATGGGCCACCTCCAGGCAGATATCGACCACGGTGCGGGTTGCGTCAGGTTTGGCCAGGCGGCTTGCGGTGCTCGCCATGCTGTTGAGTCGTTCGGGTTGCATCAAAACCTCAGTCAGGCGTGCGGCCAAATCGGCCGCGCCAGTCGTTCTTTGCGGCAGCAGGAAGGCAGCGCCCTCCCCGGCCAAATATTCGGCGTTGCGGGTCTGGTGATCGTCAATCGCATGGGGCAAAGGCACCAGCAAGGACGGCAGACCGGCGGCGGCCAGTTCACTGACGGTCAGCGCACCAGCGCGACAGACCACCAGGTCGGCCCAGCCATAGGCATGGGCCATGTCTTTGATGAAAGGCTGTACGTTCGCCTCGACACCGGCCTCGCGGTAGCGCGTGGCGGTCACTTCATCGTGGTTCTTGCCGGCCTGATGGAAGATCTCCGGGCGCAACTGTTCCGGCAGTTGCGCCACCGCTTCCGGCAGCAGCTTGTTCAATGGCTCGGCGCCCAGGCTTCCGCCCAGGATCAGCAAATGCGCCTTGCGCCCGGCCAATGCCTGACGCGCGATGTCCATAAACAGTTCGGTGCGCACCGGGTTGCCGGTGGTACGCCGCTTGCTCGATGCTCCAAAAGTGTTCGGGAACGCTTCGCACACCCGCGCGGCCAAGGGCACCAGCAACCGGTTGGCGGTACCGGCGACGGCATTTTGTTCGTGCACGATCACCGGCACGCCGGCGAGCTTGGCGGCCACACCGCCAGGCCCCGTCACATAACCGCCAAAACCGAGCACACACACCGGCTGCAATTCACGGATGATTTTGCGCGCCTGCCACACCGCCTTGAGCAACACAAACGGCGCCTTGAGCAGGGACAATTTGCCCTTGCCGCGCAGGCCGGTGACGTTGATCAGATGCAGCGGTAAGCCGGCAGTGGGCACCAATTCGTTTTCGATGCCGCGCGGCGTACCCAACCAATGCACGGTGTAGCCACGGTTCTGGAATTCCCGCGCGCAAGCCAGGGCCGGGAACACGTGGCCCCCGGTGCCGCCCGCCATGATCAGCACATTAGCGCCCATGGGTCGGCTCCTCGGCGAAGTCGCTTTCGCTGAACTCCATGTCTTCGCTGCCCAGGTGGGTTCGACTCTCCCACTCGATGCGCAGCAACAAGCCCAGGCAGGCGCAGCAAATCACCAACGAACTGCCGCCATAACTGAGGAACGGCAAGGTCAGGCCCTTGGTCGGCAGCAAGCCGACGTTCACCCCGATGTTGATCAGGAACTGGCCGATCCACAGGAACGACAAGCCGTACGCCACGTAAGCGGCGAAATATTGTTTGGCCCTCTCGGCCCACAAGCCGATGTACATGCCGCGTACACACACGAACACGAACAGCGCGACGGTGCACAGCGAACCCACCACGCCCAGCTCTTCGGCGAGTACCGAAAACACGAAGTCGGTGTGCGCTTCGGGCAGGTAGAACTGCTTCTGCACGCTGTTGCCCAGGCCCACGCCCAGCCACTCGCCGCGACCAAAGGCGATCAACGCCTGGGTTAATTGGTAGCCGGAGCCGAACTGGTCGGACCAGGGGTCGGTAAAGGTAATCAGACGCGCCATTCGATAGGGCTGCGCCTGCACCAGGATGGTCACGGCGGCCACGGCCAGCACCACCATCAAACTGAAGCGGAACAGGCCCACGCCGCCCAGGAACAGCATCGCCGCCGCCGCCCCCATCATCACGACGGTGGCGCCGAAGTCCGGTTCCATCAGCAACAGGCCGGCCATGGGCAGCAGCACGATGAACGGCTTGAAGAAGCCCATCCAGCTTTCGCGCACTTCTTTCTGGCGGCGGACGAGGTAGCCGGCGAGGTAGATCACCACGAACACCTTGGCGATCTCCGACGGCTGCACGTTGAACGCACCGAAGCCGATCCAGCGCATCGAACCGTTCACCTCGCGGCCGATGCCCGGCAGGATCACCATGATCAGCAAGCCGAAGGCACCGATCAGCATCAGCCAACCCAGGCGTTGCCAGGTGGCGATGGGGATCATCATGGTCACGATGCACGCGCCCAGGCCGATGATCAGGTACACCAAGTGCCGGATCATCATGTAAAGGGTGTTGCCCGACTGTACGGCCGCCACTTCGGAAGAAGCCGAGGTGATCATCACCAGGCCCAGGCCCAGCAACGCGAGGCAACCGGCGAGCATCGGGAAATCGAGGTCAATGCCGCGCCCCGTGATGATCGGCGACGGGTAAGGCTTGATGATATTTCTGAAATCGATGCTCATGCCAAGCCCTCCACGGCGCGAGCGAACAACTGGCCGCGCTCTTCGTAGTTCTTGAACATGTCGAAACTGGCGCACGCCGGCGACAGCAGCACCGCATCGCCCGGCTGGGCCAGGGCCTGGCACTGGGCGATGGCATCGTCCAGGGACGTGGCGCGCACGTGCGGCACCGCATCACCCAGGGCAGCGGCGATCAAATCGGCATCGCGGCCCATCAACACCACGGCTCGGCAATGCGCGGCCACCGGTGCCTTGAGGTCTTTGAAATCAGCGCCCTTGCCGTCGCCACCGGCGATCAGCACCAGCTTGCCGTCGATATCGGCGCCAAGGCCTTCAATGGCGGCCAATGCGGCGCCCACGTTGGTGGCCTTGGAGTCGTTGTAATAGCTGACGCCATTGAGGTCGCGCACCCATTGGCAGCGATGTTCCAGGCCGCCGAAGGTGCGCAGGCTCGCGAGCATGGCGTCGAACGGCAGGCCCACGGCATGCCCCAGCGCCAAGGCGGCCAGAGCGTTGGATTGGTTATGGGCGCCGCGGATTTTCAGCTCGCGCACCGGCATCAGGTTCTGGAACTCGAAGGCCAGGTATTTCTCGCCGTTCTCTTCGCGGATGCCGAAGGCCTTGAAGTCGGGTTTGCCCAGGCCGAAGGTCCAGCAGGGCATGCCCTCGCCGATCAGCGGACGACTCAGGGCATCCTGGCGGTTGACCACAAACTGCTTGGCGCCGCGGAAGATCCGGTGCTTGGCCAGGTGATACGCGGGCAAGCCACTGTAACGGTCCATGTGGTCTTCGCTGACGTTCAACACCGTCGCGACTTCGGCGCCCAGGTCGTGGGTGGTTTCCAGTTGGAAACTCGACAGCTCCATTACATACAACTCGATGTCGTCGCTGAGCAGATCCAGCGCCGGCGTGCCGAGGTTACCGCCCACGGCCACGCGCTTGCCGGCCGCCATCGCCATGTCGCCGACCAGGGTGGTCACGGTGCTTTTGGCGTTGGAACCGCTGATGGCCACGATCGGTGCCTTCGCGTGGCGCGCGAACAGGTCGATATCGCCGGACAGCTTCACGCCACGCGCCGCTGCTGCTTGCAGGGCCGGTGTCGCCAGGGCCAGGCCAGGGCTCACGTAAAGCTCATCGGCGCGGCACAGAAACTCGACATCCAACTCGCCACAACGCACTTCCACGTGCGGGTAGTCACGGCGCAGCGTGACCAGCTCCGGTGGATTTTCCCGCGTGTCGGCCACGGCAAACGACGTGCCCCGGTTCGCCAGGAAGCGAACCAGGGACATGCCGCTCTTGCCGAGGCCGACAACGATGCGGAAGTGGTCTGAAGCGATCAGGGACACTCGTTTCTACCTCAGTTTCAGGGTGGCAAGGCCAACCAGTACCAGAATCACGGTGATGATCCAGAAACGGACAATCACACGCGGCTCGGGCCAGCCCTTGAGTTCAAAATGGTGGTGAATCGGCGCCATGCGGAACACGCGACGCCCGGTCAACTTGAAGGACGCCACCTGGATGACCACCGACAGGGTTTCCATCACGAACACACCGCCCATGATGAACAACACGATTTCCTGGCGAACGATCACCGCGATGGTGCCCAGGGCCGCGCCCAGCGCCAGTGCGCCGACGTCGCCCATGAAGACTTGTGCCGGGTAGGTGTTGAACCACAGGAAACCCAGGCCGGCACCGATCAGCGCGCCGCAGAACACAATCAGCTCACCCGCGCCCGGTACATAGGGGATCAGCAGGTACTCGGCGAATTTCACGTTACCCGACAGGTAGCAGAAGATGCCGAGCGCACCGCCCACCATCACTGTCGGCATGATCGCCAGGCCGTCGAGCCCGTCGGTCAGGTTGACCGCGTTGCTGGAGCCGACGATCACAAAGTAGGTCAACACCACGAAGCCGATGCCCAGGGGGATGCTGGCGTCCTTGAGCATCGGAATGATCAAAGTGGTTTCCACGGCGCTCGGCGCGGTGGTGTACAGGAAGATCGCGGCGGCAAGGCCGAACACCGACTGCCAGAAGTACTTCCAGCGGCTCGGCAGCCCCTTGGAGTTTTTCTCGATCACCTTGCGGTAGTCATCCACCCAGCCGATGGCGCCGAACAGCAGGGTCACCAGCAACACCACCCACACGTAGCGGTTGTGCAGGTCGGCCCACAGCAAGGTGCTGATGCCAATGGACGACAGGATCAGCGCGCCGCCCATGGTCGGGGTGCCGGACTTGGACAGGTGCGACTGCGGGCCGTCATTACGAACCGATTGACCAATTTGCAGGTTCTGCAGGGTGCGGATCATCCACGGCCCTAAAAACAGCGACAGCGACAGCGCGGTCAGCACACCCAGGATCCCGCGCAGGGTCAGGTACTGAAAGACCGCGAAGCCTTTGTGGAACTGTTGCAGATACTCAGCCAGCAGCAGCAGCATTAATGTTTCTCCGTACTTGAGCCACACAAGGCTGCGACGACGTTTTCCATCACCGCGCTGCGCGATCCCTTGATCAAAATGGTTGTGTGTTTGTCGTGTTCGGCGGCCGTCAGCGCCTCGATCAGCTCGGCCTGGGTGGCGAAATGCTGCGCACCGGGGCCGAAAGCGTTGACGGCGTGCGCCATGTTCGTGCCGACCGCGTAGAGGGCGTCGACTTTACCGGCGGCATACGCGCCGACGTCACGATGGCCTTGTTCGGCCCAATCGCCCAACTCACCGATATCGCCCAATACCAGCACCTTGCGTCCGGCAAAGCTGTTGAGCAGATCCACGGCGGCGTTTATGGAAGACGGGTTGGCGTTGTAAGTGTCATCAATCACGCGCATGCCGTTGCTCGATAGCTGCGCCACGGTGCGCCCCTTGACCGGCTGCACCGCACCCAGGCCCGTCGCGATACCGAACAGCGACACGCCCAAGGCATGGGCGGCGGCGGCAGCGGCCAGGGCGTTGGCGACGTTATGGTTGCCGAGCAGGTTCAACTGCACGTGCTCGTCACCTTGCGGGGTGTGCAAGGTGAAGGACGGGCAGCCACGGGCGTCGACGGTGATGTCGCCGGCATGAAAGTCGGCGGCCGCGTTCGACACGGCAAAGGTCAGGACCTTGCGACCGGCGGCGCGTACACGCCAAGTCTCAAAGGCCTTATCGTCGAGGTTCAGTACGGCGGTGCCCGAAGCGTCGAGGCCTTCAAGGATTTCGCCCTTGGCTTCGACGATTTTTTCCGGGCCACCGAACTCACCGACGTGGGCGGTACCGGCATTGTTGATGATCGCCACGTGGGGCTTGGTCAGCGCCACGGTGTAAGCAATTTCGCCGATGCGCGAAGCGCCCAGTTCGATCACTGCCGCGGTATGTTCCGGGGCCAGTTCGAGCAGGGTCAGTGGCGCGCCGAAATCGTTGTTCAGGTTGCCACGGGTCGCAAGCACCGGGCCGCGTGTGCGCAGCACACCGGCGAGCAGTTCCTTGACCGTGGTCTTGCCGCTGGAGCCGGTGACGGCTGCAACCGGCTTGGCGAACGCGGCGCGGTTCAGCGCACCCAGCCGGCCCAGGGCCAGGCGGGTGTCGGCGACCAGCAATTGCGGCAAGGCGGAGTCAGGCACTTCACGCTGCACCAACGCACCGACGGCACCTTTGGCGGCGACATCATTGAGGTAGTCATGCCCGTCGAAACGCGGGCCGGCCAGGGCGACGAACAGCTGCCCCGGCTGAATGTTACGACTATCAATACTCACGCCATTAAAGGTGCAGTCGCTCGACAGTACGCGGGCCGACAGCGCCTGGGCCAGTTCGCTGAACGTCATCGCCTTAAGCATGGGCCACCTCCCAGGCGGTCAAGGCGTTAGCGGCCTCGACCAGATCGGAGAAGGCATGACGCTCGCCGTTGATTTCCTGATAGTCCTCATGGCCTTTACCGGCCAGCACCACCACATCGTCAACGCTGGCGCTGGCGATCAGTTGGGCAATGGCAGCCCCGCGACCGGCAATAAAAGTGGCCTTGGACACGTCTTTGAAGCCCGTACGGATATCGTCGAAAATCCGGCTCGGGTCTTCGCTGCGCGGGTTGTCGTCGGTGACGAGGACGCCATCGGCCAGACGCTCGACAATCTCGGCCATCAGCGGGCGCTTGCCGCGATCGCGATCACCGCCGCAACCGAACAGGCAAAGCAGTTTGCCTTTGGCATGTGGGCGCAGCGCTTCGAGGACTTTTTCCAAGGCGTCCGGGGTGTGAGCGTAATCGACCACCACCAGCGGCTGCTTGCCGCCACCCAGGCGTTGCATGCGACCGGCCGGGCCTTCCAGTTTCGGCAACACCTTGAGGATCTCGTCGAGGGCGTAATCCAGGCCGAGCAAGGCGCCTATGGCGGCAAGTACGTTGCTCAGGTTGAAACGACCGAGCAAGGTGCTACGCAGGTGGTGTTCGCCCTGGAGCGTGACCAACGTGGCGCGTACGCCCTCGTCATTGAACTGGGCTTCGCGGCAATACAAGTACGCGCTGGAATCCAGCAGGCTGTAGCTGATCAGGCGCGCTTCGCTGTCTTCGGTGGCCAACTGGCGGCCGAACGCGTCATCCAGGTTGACCACCCGGCACTTCAGGTCATTCCAGGCAAACAGCTTGGCCTTGGCGGCGGCGTACGCCTCCATGGTGCCGTGGTAATCCAGATGGTCGCGGGACAGGTTAGTCACCACTGCCACGTCAAACGCCAGGGCGGTGACACGACCTTGATCCAGACCGTGGGAAGACACCTCCATGGCAACGGCCTTGGCCCCGGCCTTTTTCAGGTCGGCCAGGGTCGCTTGCACGGCAATCGGGTTCGGCGTGGTGTGCAGGCCGCTTTGCAGCGCGCCGTAGAAACCGGTGCCCAGGGTACCGACAATGCCGCAATGCTGGCCCAGCAGGTCGAGAGCCTGAGCGACCAATTGGGTCACGCTGGTCTTGCCGTTGGTGCCGGTCACGCCCACCAGATTGAGGTGACGGCTCGGCTCGCCGTAAAAACGCCCGGCGATGTCGGACAATTGCTTGGCCAGGCCCTTGACCGGAATCAACGGCACGTCGGTGATCGGCAGCACGGTGGCGCCTTCAGCCTCATAGGCCACCGCCGCCGCGCCGCGCTGCAGGGCATCGGCGATGTGCGCACGGCCATCGTACTTGCCGCCCGGCACCGCCAGGAACAGGTCACCGGCGCGCACATTACGGCTGTCCAGGGTCAACTCGCGAATCAGCAGATCGCGGCCGGCATGGGCAAATATCTTATTCAGGCTAAGAGACATCAGCCGCGCCCTCCATTGGCTTTGACTGCAGCGGCCGGAGGTACGGCGTTCGCTTGTTGGGTCGGCGGCAGGTTGTCCGGCGTGATGTTCATCAGGCGCAGGGTGCCGGACATCACTTTGCTGAACACCGGCGCCGATACCAGGCCACCGAAGTAACCGGCCTTGCTCGGCTCGTCGATGACCACGACGATGGCGTAGCGTGGGTCGCTCATCGGGCCGAAGCCGGCGAACAGCGAACGGTAGGAGTTTTCGGCGTAGCCCTTGGTGCCCACCGAGGTTTTACGCGCGGTGCCGGACTTGCCTGCCACGTGATACGCCGGCACCTGGGCGCGGAACACACCACGTGGCGCTTCGATCACTTGTTGGAGCATGCCCTGCATGGTCTTGGCGACGTTTTCCGGAATCACCTGGGTGGCTTTCGGCGCTTCGTCGACGTGAATCAGGCTCAACGGCACCATGCGGCCATTATTGGCCAATACCGAAAAGGCATGCGCCAGTTGGATCGCCGTCACCGATAGGCCGTAACCGTAGGAAAGCGTGGCGGTCTCGGCTTTTTTCCAGTCGCGGTAGTTCGGCAGGTTGCCGACGCGCTCACCGGGGAAATCCAGACCGGTGGGCTGGCCCAGGCCGATTTTTTGCGCCAGGTGGTAGATGGTCTCGCCACCGATATCGAAGGCAACCTTACTCATGCCCACGTTACTGGAGTTGATCAGGATACCTGTCAAATCCAGCACCGGGCCTTCGGTGCGCGACACGTCACGAATGGTGTACTTGCCCAACTGCAAGGTGCCTGGATACACCTCGACCTTGTCGCTGGGTTTCCAGCGTCCGGTTTCCAGGGCGGCACTCATGGAGATCGCTTTCATGGTCGAACCCGGCTCGAACACGTCGATCATGGCGCGGTTGCGCATCATCGCCGGTTGCAGGTTGCGACGGTTGTTCGGGTTGTAGGTCGGCTGGTTGACCATGGCGAGGATCTCGCCGGTCTTCACGTCCATGATCACCAGGCTACCGGCCTTGGCGCCGTTCTCGATGATCGCGTTACGCAACTCGCGGTTGGCCAGGTATTGCAGGCGCAGGTCAATCGACAACGCCAAGGGTTTGCCGGCCTTGGCGTTCTTGGTGACCTGGACATCTTTGATCAGCCTGCCGCGCCGATCCTTGATGACTTGTCGCTTGCCGGGCACTCCGGCCAGCCATTCATCGTAGGCCAGCTCCACACCTTCGCGACCGTGGTCATCGATGTCGGTAAAGCCGACCATATGCGCGGTGGTTTCACCGGCCGGGTAGAAACGGCGGAATTCCTCGATGCCGTAGACACCGGGCACTTTAAGGTCGAGCACTTGCTGGCCTTGTTCAGGGGTCAGGCCGCGAACCAGGTAGATGAATTCTTTATTGGCCTGGGCTTCCAGGCGCTCGGCCAGGGCCTTCGGGTCTTGCCCAAGAGCGGCAGCGAGCGCTGGCCAGCGATCCTTGGCCACTTGCAGTTCCTTGGCATTGGCCCACAAGGTGGTGACCGGCGTACTGACGGCCAGGGGCTCGCCGTTACGGTCGGTGATCAGGCCGCGGTGCGCGGGAATGGGAATATGCCGCAGGCTACGGGCGTCGCCCTGGCCGATCAGGAAGTCGCGGTCGACCACTTGCAGGTCGACGATCCGCCAGGCGATCGCACCCACCATCAATGCCAGCAAGCCGAGCATCAGACGGAAACGCCACGGGTACAGTGCGCCTTCGAGTTTCATCATGGCGCCACCATGCGAACGTCGGCCGCGCCCGGAATGTGCATTTTCAACTGTTCGGTAGCCAGCACTTCGATACGGCTATGGGCCGTCCAGGTGCTTTGCTCCAGGATCAACCGCCCCCATTCCGCCTGCGCCTTGTCGCGCACGCTCAGTTCCCCGTACAGGGTGTTGAGCAACTGGCGGTTATAGTGGGCGCTGTAGGACACCGCAATCGCGGACACCAGCACGCCGACAAACAGCAGCAACATAAAGAAGCTGCCGCCCGGCAGGGGTTTGGCGAAAAGCTTGCTCACCGCAACTTCTCCGCGACACGCATGACCGCGCTACGGGAACGTGGGTTGGCCTTCAGCTCGGCTTCGGAAGCGAACTGTGCCTTGCCATGGATTTTGATTTTCGGCACAAAGGCCTCGAAACGCACCGGCAAGTTGCGCGGCAGATTGTCGGACTCGCCCTTGACCAGGCGGCGCATGAACAATTTGACGATACGGTCTTCCAGCGAATGGAAGCTGATCACCACCAGGCGACCGCCCACTTCCAGCGCCTCGAGGGCGGCTTCGAGGCCAGCCTCCAGATCGCCCAATTCATTGTTGACGTGAATGCGCAGGCCCTGAAACGCACGGGTCGCGGGGTTCTTGCCCTTTTCCCACGCGGGGTTGGCGACCTTGAGCACTTCGGCCAGGTCGGCGGTGCGTTCGAACGGTTGGGTCTCGCGGCGCTCGACCACGGCGCGAGCCATGCGGCCGGCGAAACGCTCTTCACCGTATTCCTTGAACACACGGGCGATTTCTTCCACCGGCGCGGTGGCGATAAATTGCGCGGCACTCACACCACGGGTCGGGTCCATGCGCATGTCGAGCGGGCCGTCGTTCATGAAACTGAAGCCGCGCTCCGGATCATCAAGCTGTGGCGAGGACACGCCCAGATCGAGCAAAACCCCGGCCACCTTACCCGCCATGCCACGCTCGGCCACTTCGGCACCCAGCTCGGCAAAGCTACGCTGCACAACGACAAAGCGGCCGTCTTCGGCCGCTAGCGCTTGCCCGGTGGCAATCGCTTGGGGGTCTTTGTCGAACCCGAGGAGTGTTCCGTCGGGCCCGAGCTGGCTGAGTATCAACCGGCTATGCCCGCCCCTGCCGAAAGTGCCATCCAGATAGCAGCCATCCGCGCGCACGGCGAGAGCCTCAACGGCTTCGTCAAGCAGTACGGTGATGTGGTTAAAGCCGCTATCAATAGTCACAGAATCAAATCACGCAGTTCATCAGGCATGGCGCCCGGTTGTTGAATAGCCGCCAGGTCAGCTGCAGAAACAGCATCCCAGGCATCTTCGTCCCACAATTGGAACTTGTTCAGTTGGCCGACCAGCATTGCGCGTTTGTCCAGCTTGGCGTACTCGCGCAGACGCGGCGGCACCAGGAAACGACCACTGCCGTCGAGCTCGAGGTCGACGGCATTACCAATCAGCAAACGCTGAAGACGGCGGTTTTCTTCACGCAATGAAGGCAGGGCGCGCAACTTGGTTTCAATCAACTCCCACTCATCGAGCGGGTAAACACATAAACAAGGGTCAACGGCATCGATGGTGATGATCAACTGTCCGGAACTTCGCGAAATCAGCTCGTCACGATACCGGCTCGGCATGGCGAGACGGCCTTTTGCATCGAGACTGATAGCGTTAGCTCCGCGAAACACAGATGCGTTTCTCCAAATTTTAGCGTTTTACGTTCAAAAAACCCACTTTGTGCCACTTTCCGCCACTTGCGCACACTATAGGAATGCGCCCACCACACCGTCAAGGCGCGGATTCAAGGAAAAGCCTTACAGAACGGAGATTTAGGAGCGTAAAAGGAGGAGAAACCCGAGTTCGACGTAGTTTTTGACCCTGCAAACACAAACAACTCAAAGCGCTGTGACTCGAAGTTAAAGTGATTTATTAAGAGTAAGATTTTTTTGGTATTACGAAGATGCATCTGCCAATGATTTGGCAGGGAGGGATTCTTGCGTTACTACCGGTTTTCTGCCCGAGAGTCGAGCAGAAGGAAAAAGGTGGAGAGTCGATCTGTAAGCCGGGTTCTGTCTTGAACAGTCATTCGTCTACGATGGCCATCACTGGACACCTTTAGCAACCTACCCGGTCCCAGCGCGGGCCACGCCTTGGGACCCTATTTGGTCTTGCTCCAAGTGGGGTTTACCTAGCCACGAACTGTTGCCAGTCGTGCGGTGCGCTCTTACCGCACCTTTTCACCCTTACCGGCACCGAAGCGCTTAGGCGGTTATTTTCTGTGGCACTTTCCGTAGGCTCACGCCTCCCAGGCATTACCTGGCACTTCGCCCTATGGAGCCCGGACTTTCCTCCCCCCCCTAATTTTCATAGAGGGCAGCGACTGTCCAATCGACTCTCCGCCGCGCAGGTTAACGGCACGACGGCCTCAGGACAAGTATTAAAGTGCAGCATGGCCATCACGTTCAGACGTAATACCGCTTTAACCTCGGAACTATTCGGCTTTCTGTTTATCCAGCGCCACTTGATACAACACATTCTTGCGCAGACCGGTAATTTCCGCCGCCAGGGCCGCCGCACGCTTGAGGGGCATTTCCTTGAGCAGCAGATCCAGAATACGCATGGCCTCGCTGCCGACGGCGTCTTCAGCCTCCGGCGCCGTCCAGCCGGCCACCAACACTACGCACTCACCGCGTTGCTGATTGCTGTCGCCCTCGACGAACGCGCGCAACTCCTCCAGTGGCAGGCCCTTGAGGGTTTCAAAGGTTTTGGTCAGTTCACGCGCCAGCAACGCCAGGCGATCGCCGCCAAAAACCAATTCCATGTCCTGCAGACATTCCAGGATACGGTGCGGGGCTTCGTAAAAAATCAACGTGCGTGGCTCTTCCTTTACCGCCTGAAGACGTGCGCGCCGCCCCACTGCCTTGGCCGGCAGGAAACCTTCGAAAATAAACCGGTCGGACGGCAGGCCCGCCGCCGACAATGCCGCGATAAGCGCGCACGCACCCGGAACAGGCACTACATTGATACCCGCGGCCCGCGCCTGGCGAACCAAGTGATAACCGGGGTCTGAGATCAGCGGCGTGCCCGCATCGGAAATCAGCGCCACATCGTCACCGGCCAACAGGCGCACGATAAAACGACTGCCTTCTTCGCGCTCGTTATGCTCGTGGCATGCGGCCAATGGCGTACTGATACCAAAATGCTGCATCAACCGCTGGGAGTGGCGCGTGTCTTCCGCCGCGATCAATTTAACCTCGCGCAGCACTTTCAGCGCCCGCGCACTGATGTCGTCCAGGTTGCCAATGGGCGTCGCCACGACAAAAAGCGAGCCTGCAGTGGAATTCAAAGGACCTGGAGCAGTCAAAACGCACACCTCGATGGTTGGCAAAAGCGGCATTGTAGCGCGTAGACGCCTTTAAAAAATGCCATCACGGCCGATGCCTTTTCAGCCGTTGATCACTGACAGCAACATTTGCACGACCTAAATCGACGGTTTCACGCCAGTAACATCGCGCCTGGGCCAGTGCTTGGGTACACTTCCACGCTAATTTGATCGGTATCAGGAACACTTACATGATCGCTTGCCTGCGGCTGCTCTCCGCCCTCTGCCTCGCTGCCTTACTGGCCGCTTGCGCCAGCTCGCCCTCGTCCAGCCTTGGCGACCTTCCACGGACCCCGGACGCCAGTATCGAGCAACTGCTCGAACAGGCCACTACCGCCAAGACGCCAGAAAAGGCTGCATTGCTGCGCCTGAGTGCGGCGGACCTAGCCTACAAACAGAACAACCCTGGCCGCTCGTCGCAGATTCTTGCGCAGGTGCCTCTGGATACCCTCAAGCCGGCCGCGCAGGTATTTGCCAGCACCCTGGCTGCCGAACTGGCCATGGCGCGCAACCAGCCCAAGGCGGCGCTGACCGCCTTGAACCATCCGAGCCTGCAAAACCTCAAGGATTTGCCGCCGGAACAGCAGATTCGCACCGCCAGCGTGCATGCCCGTGCCTATGAAGCCGACGGCCAGACCCTCGCCGCGGCGCGTGAGCGTGTCGCCATGGCGCCATTGCTGACCGGCGATGCCGCCAAGAGCAACCACGAAACCATCTGGACCTTGATTGCCGCCCTGCCTGCCGAACAGTTGCAGGCCAGCGGCAACCCGGTGCTGGACGGCTGGATCACCCTGGCCCAATCGATCAAGGGCGCCGGCACGCTGGAGCAACAGCAGGCCGCTATCGACACCTGGCGTGCACAGAACCCGGGGCACCCGGCGGCCGTGCAACTGCCCACTCCGCTGACCAAGCTCAAGGAACTGGCCAGCCAACCACTTAACAAGATCGCCCTGCTGCTGCCACAGGATGGCCCGCTGGCCTCTGTCGGCAAAGCGCTGCGCGAAGGCTTCATGGCGGCTCACTACCAGGCTGAACAAGCCGGGCAGAAACCTCCGGTCATCGAGTTCTATGACAGCTCACGCCTGAACTCCATCGACGAGTTCTACGCCAAGGCCCAGGCCGCCGGCGTGCAGTTGGTGGTCGGCCCGCTGGAAAAACCATTGGTCAAGCAACTCAGCGCGCGCGCTCAGTTGCCGATCACCACCCTGGCGCTTAACTACAGCGAGACCGATCGGGGCCCGGCGCAACTGTTCCAGTTCGGCCTGGCCGCCGAGGATGAAGCCCGCGAAGTCTCGCGCCGTGCCCGTGCCGACGGCTTGCACCGCGCCGCTGCCATGGTGCCGCGTGGCGAATGGGGTGAGCGCGTCTACAGGGCGTTCCGCCAGGACTGGGAAGCCAATGGCGGCACCGTGGTCGGCGTAGAGTACGTGGATCAGCCGGTTGCCCTGGCCCAACAGATTGCCGACCTGTTCCAACTGCGTAAAAGCGAAGGTCGCGCCAAGAGCCTGCAAAACACCGTCGGCACTGACGTAGCGGCGCAGCCGTCGCGTCGCCAGGACATCGAGTTCATCTTCCTGGCCGTCACCCCGCAACTGGCCCAGCAGATCAAGCCGACCCTGAACTTCCAATATGCAGGTGACGTACCGGTGTACGCGACGTCCCACGTATTCAGCGCCAGCGGTGACAAAAACCAGTACCTGGACATGACCAACGTGATGTTCTGCGAAACCCCTTGGCTGCTTAACACCACCGACCCGCTGCGCAACCAGGTTGCCGCACAATGGCCACAAGCCAATGGCAGCCTCGGCCGCCTGTACGCGATGGGTGTCGATGCCTACCGCCTGGCACCACGCCTGGGCCAGCTCAAAGCATTGCCGGACACCCGTGTGGATGGCCTCTCGGGCAACCTGGGCATCAGCGCCAACCAACGCGTTGACCGCCAGATGCCATGGGCGAAGTTCGTCGGTGGCGATATCCAACGTCTGCCGGATACCCCGCGCTGATGCCCGAGCGGTCCAGCGCACAAAGCGGCAAGGATGCCGAACTGCAAGCGCTGAACCACCTGCAACGACAGGGTCTGCGCCTTCTGGCGCAGAACTGGTTGTGTAAACGCGGCGAGCTTGATCTGGTCATGCTTGACGGCGATACAGTAGTATTCGTCGAAGTCCGCTACAGAAAACACGCACAATGGGGTGGCGCGCTCGCCAGTATCGACGGGCGCAAGCGTCAAAAGCTGATACTCGCCGCGCAGTTTTTTCTGCAAAAAGAGCATCGCTGGGCCGATTCCCCCTGCCGTTTCGACGTGGTTGCCATAGAAAGCACACCGTCAGGCAACGCTGATCTGAACTGGCTCAAAGATGCCTTCGACAGCTGATTCGCCGGACATCTTCACCACACACTTTTGCTCTTTGCTTTGCGGGCTGCACATTCCTGTGCCAAACAGCCGCGCTACTTAAGGTCACACAGATGGACATGCAATCCCGAATTCGCCAGCTTTTCCAGGCCAGTATCGACACCAAGCAACAGGCGATGGACGTACTTGCACCGCACATCGAGCAAGCCAGTCAGGTCATGGTCAATGCCTTGCTAAACGAAGGCAAAATGCTCTCGTGCGGCAACGGCGGTTCGGCCGGCGACGCCCAGCATTTCTCGTCCGAGCTGCTCAACCGCTTCGAGCGTGAGCGCCCGAGCCTGCCGGCCATCGCCTTGACCACCGACTCGTCGACGATCACCTCGATCGCCAACGACTACAGCTACAACGAAATCTTCTCCAAGCAGATCCGCGCCCTGGGCCAACCAGGCGATGTGCTGCTGGCGATTTCCACCAGTGGCAACTCGGCGAATATTATTCAAGCGATCCAGGCCGCACATGATCGCGAAATGATTGTCGTAGCATTGACCGGACGCGATGGCGGCGGCATGGCTTCGCTGCTGCTGCCCGAAGATGTCGAGATTCGCGTCCCGGCCAATGTCACCGCACGTATTCAGGAAGTCCACCTGCTGGCGATCCACTGCCTGTGCGATCTGATCGACAGCCAACTGTTTGGGAGTGAAGAATGACCGTTAACCGCCTCGGCCTCTTGGCCATTACGCTGTGCCTCGGTATCAGCGGCTGCAGCACGGCAATCACTGCGACACGTGACACCCCTATTCAGGATGACAAGGGCACCCGTACCTTCGGCAGCAAGATTGACGACTCGTTGATCGAAACCAAGGTTGAAGTCAACATCGCCAAAGCCGCAACGGACCTGGGCAACGGTGCATCGCGCATCGTCGTAACCAGCTTCAACGGCGTGGTACTGCTGGCTGGTCAAACCCCGCGCGCCGACCTCAAGGCCCAGGCCGAACAAGCCGCCGCTTCGGTGCAGCGGGTCAAGAAGGTCCATAACGAACTGCAAGTGATGGACCCGATCACCCTGTTGGCCATCAGCAACGATGCGCTGCTGACCACCAAGATCAAGGCGCAGATGCTGACAGACAACGCCATCCCCGGCTCGCGCATCAAAGTCGTCACCGACAACGGCATCGTCTACCTGATGGGCCTGCTGACCCAGGCCGAAGCCACCCGCGCCGCCAACCTGGTGCAAGGCGTGTCCGGCGTACAGAAAATCGTCAAAGTGTTCGAATACATCGATTGATGTAACCGACAGCCACAAAAAAGGGCGCCGTGCATTGACTGCACGGCGCCCTTTTTTGTGGCCAGCGTTTATTGATACTGCTGGTACGGGTTGCCCTGGAACTGATTGTTTTGCTGAGGTGCCTGCTGCTGGCCCGACGGCTGGCCGTATTGCTGGCCAGGGATAGGGCCAAGGTTGACCTCTACGCGACGGTTCTGCGCGCGGCCATTGACGTCGGCGTTGCTGGCAATCGGGTTGTCCGGGCCGGCACCGCGAGCACTCAGGTTGGCGCCGTTCACACCTTGGGACGTCAGGTAGTTGGCCACGCTCTGCGCACGACGCTGGGACAGGTCCATGTTCAACTGACGGCTACCGGTGCTGTCGGTGTAGCCGACGATCTGGATCGTATTCTGGTTGAACTGCTTGAGGGAGTTGGCCAGGTTGTTCAGCGGCTGGTAGAAGCTGCTGGAGATCGCGTCCGAGTTGGTGGCGAAGGTGATGTTGCCCGGCATGATCAACTTGATCTGGTCGCCCTGGCGCTGCACTTCAACCCCGGTGTTGGCCATGCTTTCGCGCAGCTTTTTCTCTTGCTGGTCAGCGTAGTATCCATAACCGGCCGCACCTGCACCAGCAACAACGGCACCGATCAGCGCGCCCTTGCCACGGTTGTTATGGTCGATGGCCGCACCAGCCAACGCACCCGCCAGGGCACCGAGCCCACCGTACTTGGCGGTTTTGCTCATACCGCCGGATTCGTTATTCGCCTGTCCCTGGCTGCTGCCATCATAAGGATTAGGTGAAGCGCAGCCGGACAACATGGCTACGGCGGTGGCGACAACAAGCAGACGACGCGGAGTGAACATTAAGGTGAGCTCCTACTTTTGCATTCTGTGGTGCAGAGGACAATTGGCAATGGACCTGTGCGCAGTTTTGAACACGACAAACGGCAAAGATTCCGTTGGCGCGCGCCGAGCCGTAACAAAAGATTCGGCCTGCTGCTGCTGTGAAACCGTAGCAGACGCAGGCTGAACACAACCTGCGGTTTTGCTACAACAGGTTGCTCGCTTGCCCATCACGCTCGCACAAACGGGTTCTCGCGCATTTCATCACCCAGCCGCGTATCGGGCCCATGCCCCGCTACCACCGTGGCGCCCTCATCCAGCGTGTAGAGGCGCTGCTTGATCGAGCGCACGAGGGTCGCCTGGTCCCCGCCCCACAAATCCGTACGCCCTACGCCACGTCGAAACAACGTATCTCCGGCAATCAGTAACTTGGCATCGGCAAACCAGAAGCTCATCGATCCTGGCGTGTGGCCCGGAGTGTGCAACGCTACGCCGCAGCCGCAGGCCAACTCTTCATCGTGGTCCAGCCAGCGATCCGGAGACGGTACTGGCGTGTAAGGCACGCGAAACATCTGACACTGCATTTCCAGGTTGTCCCACAGGAACTGATCGTCCTTGTGCAGGTGCAAGGTGGCGCCGGTCTTCTCTTTCAACTGGCCCGAGGCCAGGAAGTGATCCAGGTGGGCATGGGTATGGATGATGCTCACCACCTTCAAACCCAGCGCATCCAGGCGCGCCAGGATCAATTCCGGATTGCCGCCCGGGTCGACCACGATGGCTTTTTTGGTGAGGGAGTCGCCAATGATGGTGCAGTTGCACTGCAAAGGGCCGACGGGGAAGGTTTCGCGGATGAGGGATGGTGTTGCGGTTTCCATGAACGGACCTCTAGTGCACATCAAATGCGGTGTTCGGGCGGCTATCGCCAGAATAATTGCACTATTAAACCAGAGTAGGTGGGCGCTTCGCGGCCCCCGGTGAGCAAGCGGTCAGGCGTTAACCAATCAACCTCAACTCCTGCGCCCGCGCGACAGCCTGGGTGCGTCGCTCCACGCCAAGTTTGCTGTTGATATGGCTGGCGTGGGTCTTGACCGTGTGCAGGGAGATAAACAACCGGTTGCTGATCTCCTGGTTGGAGCAACCTTGGGCGATGAGTTGCAGGACTGCC
This sequence comes from Pseudomonas asgharzadehiana, assembly GCF_019139815.1. Taxonomy (NCBI): domain Bacteria; kingdom Pseudomonadati; phylum Pseudomonadota; class Gammaproteobacteria; order Pseudomonadales; family Pseudomonadaceae; genus Pseudomonas; species Pseudomonas asgharzadehiana. The sequence continues at coordinate 1,196,416 of NZ_CP077079.1, read as the reverse complement.
AGTTCACGCACGCTCAGGGTTTCGTGATTGGATACTGTTTCGGCTATTACGGCCGCCGGCAACAGTGCCGACAGGCTCTGGCTCAGTAGGCCGTGCGGGTCTTTGCCCAACTGCTCGCGCATCCAGTCCGGGTAGCTGTCCAGCAAGCGCTGGAAGGGTTGCAATGCCCCGCCTGCGCCCGTTTCAAGCGCCCGGGCCAACACCGGCCGTGCCTTGAGTTCCTGGCCGCCATCGAGCAGCAACTGCGCCTGTTGGGTAAGCGCCATCAGGGCAATCATCAGGCGCCCGCTGTCATGGGCCCGCTGTGCCAGTGCAGCGAGCCGTTGCAATGCCGCGTCGGGTTGATGGCGGACGGCATCGAGCGCGGCTTGTTGCAGGCCGATATGTTGCGGCAGGTGCGGATGAAACTCCGGCGCGGCGGCGGCCTGCTCACCGTTATAGGTCTGCCCCAGTCGGGTCAGCCAGGCGTCGGCCAGGTCGGTGCGGCCCTGGGCCAGCCACAGTTCGCATTTGATCAGGGTGATCATCGCCAGGTAGTAGATCGGCGGCACATCCCAAATGTGCATCAAGCGCTCCGCCTCGGCCAGTTCGGCGAAGGCCTTGGCAAAGTCACCACGGCGCCCTTCGAAGCTGGCGATCACGCAATGGCCGATCAGCACGCTGATGTCGCGACAGGCACGCGCTTCGGCCAGGCCTGCGCGAAGATGGCTGATGCCGGCGTCGGGCTGGTTGCGTAACAACAGCAAGTACCCTTCGTACAACGACAGGCGCGCGCGCACCGCGTACAAGCGTTGCGGCGCCAGGCCCTGCAAACGTTGCAGGCCCTGGCGCACCTCATCGAGGGCACGCAGGATCTCGCCGCGCGCCTGCAGGACACGCGCACGGTCATAGTGGGCCAGGGCCTCGAACAGCGGGTTGCCGACCCGCTGCGCCAGCTCCAAGGATTCACGGTTCAAGCCGCGGGCGCGCCACAGATCGCCATCGGCGATGGCCAGGTTGGACAGCGTCGACAGGCACACCAGGCGCTGGCCGTACCGCCGCTGCGGCAAGCTTTCCAGGGCCTCGCTGCAATAGCGCTGGGTCAACTCACGATCACCTCGGCCCCGCGCGATAATTCCGCTCAGCGCCAGCCACTGGGCCAGCATCGACTTTTGTGCGGTGGCCGACGGCGCCGGCAGGAAGCGGCTGAGGTAGCCGGACAGCTCTTCCGCCGCATCCAACTGGCAGGCCAGCCCCAATGCCCAGCTGTACAGCACGATCAGACGCGGCGTGCTGATCAGCAGGCTGTCGGGCAGGTCCATTTTCCAGCGCAGCAGCATGCCCACATTCTGTTCGGCCAGCAGCTGTTCCTCGGACAGGTTCTGCACCAGGTTCGCCGCCACATCGAGGTGGCCGGCGCGCAACGCCTGCTCCACCGCCTCGTCGATCAGGCCTTGGCCATTGAACCAACGACACGCGCGCAGGTGCAGGCTGGCGGCGGGTAATAGGTTGTTGCTTGCGCGTCGGGTGCGCAGCAGGTCGGAGAATAAGTGGTGATAACGGTACCAGTGCCCCTGCTCGTCCAGAGGCACCAAAAACACTTGATGGGCTTGTAGATAACGCAGGATTTCCGCGCTGTCGTGGGCTTCGCGCACGGCATCGCACAGCTCGCTGCAAAAGCGCTCCTGGGGCGCGGTGTCGAACAGGAACGCCTGCACTTCGGCGGGCAGGCAGTCGATCACTTCTTCGAGCAGGTAGTCGCGGATCAGCCCTTCCCCACCGTGCAGGCTTTGCGGCAACGCGCCTTCGTTGCCGGCTTCGGACGCGGCCAGCAACCAGAAACGCAGGCCGGCCACCCAACCCTCGCTGCGGCGGATCAGGTTGTCGAGGGCCTCGCCCTTCAGGGAACTGCTGTGGCGGTCCAGCACCGCCAGGGATTCGGCATGGGTCAGACGCAGGTCTTGTTCGTGCAGCTCCAGCAAGTGCCGTGACAGACGCAAGCGTGCCAAGTGCCAGTCAGGGCGCTGGCGACTGGTCACCAGTACCAGCAGGCCGTCAGGCAAATGGTTGAGGAAAAATTGCAGGCAGCGATCCAGCACCGGGCCCTGGGCCAGATGGTAGTCATCCAGCACCAGCAACAGCGGCGCGCGAGTAGACAGGTGAACGGCCAACTCATCAAGCAAGCCGTCAAGCCACTCTTCAAAGGCAAACGGTTGGTGCCGCTGGCGCATTTTCAACAGGCCCAGGGAATGGCTGCCCAGTTGCGGGAAGTACTGCTGCAAGCCTTCAAGCAGGCGCTCAAGAAACCGGCCCGGGTCGTTGTCTCGCGGGCTCAGGCCCAGCCACAGGCTTTGCCAGTGCGCCGGCAGGCTCTGGCAGAACTCTACGGCCAACGAACTCTTGCCGAACCCGGCCGGTGCGCTGACCAGCAACAGTCGCCCTTGCAGACCGGCGCTCAGCCGCTCGCACAGCCGCGGTCGCGGCACGTAGCCGTCGGGCAGCGGAGGCCTGTAGAAGCGACCTTCCAGGGTTGGGATCACCGCACTGGGAGGCCCTTGGATTCGGGACAGATCAGTCATCGCCGGGCTCTTGTAGAAGGCTGTTGTCGGCATTGCAGATGTCCGCAGACTAGCGGTAAAAGCCGCTGCTTTGTAGATCTTTGCAACATTTGCCTGAAAAAGAACTGAGACAAAAAATATCGCAACAAACAAAAAGTGGGAGGGGGCGTGCTCCCGATAAAGGTGGATCAGTCAATGCCTATGCTGACTGTCACACCGCTATCGGGAGCAAGCCCCCTCCCACATTGGGTTACAGCTGCTGCTTAGCGAACACCATCCTGGCGCAGGGCCGCTGGGGTAAAGTCGCTGGTGGTGGCGGTGAAGCCGAAGTCATACGCCTGCTTCTCTTCGTTCTTCATGCCCAGGGCCAGGTAGCGGCCGGACTGCAGGTCGTAGAGGGTTTCCAGGGCGTACCACGGCACTTGCTTGTCGTAGTAGTTCTCGCCATGGGCTTCGGCGACGCGCCACAGTTGGCCACGACCATCGTAGTGATCGATCACCGCGGCTTGCCAGGTGTCTTCGTCGATGTAGAAGTCACGCTTGGCATAGATGTGACGCTGGCCTTCCTTCAAGGTGGCGACCACATGCCAGACGCGGCGCAGTTCGTAGCGCGTGAGGTCCTGGTTGATGTGGCCGGCCTTGATGATGTCGGCGTACTTGAGCTTGGGATCGTCGATCTTGTAGCTGTTGGAGGCGATGTAGATTTCCTTCTTGCCTTCCAGTTTCCAGTCGTAGCGATCCGGCGCACCGTTGTACATGTCGAGGTTGTCGGAGGTGCGCAGGCCGTCGGCGGCGGTACCCGGGCCGTCATAGGACACTTGCGGTGCCCGGCGCACACGGCGCTGGCCGGCGTTGTAGACCCACGCCGAACGCGGCTCCTTCACTTGGTCCAGGGTTTCATGCACCAGCAGCACACCACCGGCCAGACGTGCCGGCGCCGTCACTTGCTGCTTGAAGTAGAACAGGATGTTGCCCGGGTTTTTCGGGTCGAAATCCTTCATCTTGTCGCGGAACACGAACTGATCGCGGAAGTACACCAGGCTGTAGGAACCGTTGGTTTGCGGCGTAGCCTGGGTGACCAGGCGCGTCACGCTGCCGCCGCGATAACGGGTGATGTGGTTCCAGATGACTTCCACACCGCTTTTTGGGATCGGGAACGGCACGGCGGTTTCAAAGTTTTCCAGGCCGTTGCCGCCGGACACCAGGTTGGTGGTGGTGGCGTTCTTCTTGATGGAGGCGAACACCTCCGCCGGCACCGTGGCACCGCGATGGGTCGGGTAGACCGGCATCTTGAAGGTTTCCGGGTAGCGCTTGAACATCGCGTACTGCCCCGGCGCCAGCTTGTCCTTGTACTGCTCGACGTTCTGCGCGGTGATGGTGAATTGCGGTTGCTCACTGGCGTACGGGTTGGCAAGGAACCCCCTGGCATCCACAGCCCCGGCGTTGGTCGGCATCGGCGACCATTTCGGGATGGTGCCGGCCGCGTTCCCAGCCATTTCGGCGCCCATTGGGGTCAGGGTCGTGCCCAGCTTGGCGGCTTCATCCGCCGATACTGCCGCCATGACGTTACTCGCCAGGATCGACAGCCCAAGCACACCCACGTGCAACAGACTTTTGGTTATTTTCATGTTCTTGTTCTTCCTGAAATGCAGTGTGCTTAGAAGTTCACGCCAACGCTGAGGGCGACGAAGTCTCGATCATCAACAGTGCTGTAATCACCGCCAAAAAAGTTGGTGTAGTTCAGGCTGGCGGTGTAGGTGTTCTGGTATTCGGCGTCCAGACCGAGGCTGACGGCTTTTCGACCTTCTTCGAAGTTAGCACCAGGGCCTGGCGAGTAACCTTTGACGTCGTGGGACCACGCCACGCTTGGCTTGAGATTCACACCTGCGAAGACATCCGGGTATTCCCAGATCGCACGACCGCGATAACCCCAGGAGGTAGCAGTGGTGAAGCCGTCATTGTTGCAATTCTCGGAAAGATTGCTGGCATCGGCGCCGGGCCCTGCACCACCGATGGTTCCCGTGTTAAGAATTGCCGAGCAGGTATTACGTCCTAAAGTGGCTGGCAATGCACCCGGACCAAACACCGGGTCACGACCGTAACGTGCATCAGACTTGCTCTCCAGCCCACCCACATGAGTGATACCCACCTCACCTACCAGGGTCAAACGGCTCGCGCCCATCACCTGATCAAAGAAATGCGTCAGTGTGGTCTGGAATTGAGTGATTTCCTTGCGACGGTAGCCATTCAAGTCTTGACCCTTCGCACCGCGAAGCGGGGAAGCATTTTGATAAAGACCGCCCAAATCTCTCACACCCGCGTAGAGAATGTCGGTTGTATTGAGTTGCACCGGTGCATTAGGGCGGTAGCTGATTTCACCGCTCCAGGCCGTCCCTGTAGGCAAAGTGGTGGAGAAGCTCAACCCATAGAGACGGATATCTTCAGGGTACTCAATGAAATACTTGGAGTTACCCGCAATGAACACTGGCGCCAGGGAGCCAAAAGCGGGAGCCACTGTGTAGGCCGATGCAGGAGCGGCGGTTGCGCTGAAGATCGGTGCGCGACTGTGATAATTCATGAAGTAGGCACCGAACTCGGTGTCCAGCGGTTCAAAGTTGTAGTGCATGGCCACACCAAACTGGCCACTATCACGCGCGTCACGATCACCGCCACGCCGCACCAACGTACCCTCTTCGTTGATGTTCAGACCCCGCGCGTCGAACTGTGCCAACGCGCCACGGCCTGGAGCAGTGGCTGCAATGGTCGAACGCTTGGCGAGCAGGCGCAAATTGTCGCTGCAACCATCCGAAACTACGTCCGGCTGCGAAAAGAATGTCCCACAGTTATCTGTAACAGTCTGATCCCACTCCAACTGATAAAACGCCTCGGCCGACAAGTTATCGGTCAAGGTCTGCGACACATAGAACATGTTGACCGGAATCAGGCCTTCCTTGATCTCGGCCCCCGGACGACGGAACGCGGACACATCGATAGGGTTGACAGAGTTGATGCCGCCGCCGATGAAGGTACTTTCCCCCCAACTGACAACCTGCTTGCCAAAGCGCACCGACCCAGGCTGATCGGCAATTGCATAGTTGTGATAAACGAATGCATCAAGAATTTGGCCGCCGGATGACTTGGCCCCCTCTTTGCGGTTGCTGTCGCTGATGTCTTTGAACTGACGACTCTCGTCTTTCAACTCAAAGTCATACCAATACTTGCCACGCACAAACACACCGGTATCGCCGTACTTCAGTTCCAGATCATGAATGCCCTTGAAGATCTTCGAGAACGTCTCACCACGTTTGAAATTCAGGTGACCGTCGTCGGAGGTTTGGGACAAGCCCGAGCCACCATTGTTGACGCCAATCAGATCTTTGTTGGGTTTAGCCGTGCCCCAACTCGCCCCCACAGAAAGCGACGAGTCAAAGCTCCCTTCGATTTCACCGATATTGAAACTGACGCCGAATGCAGGCCCGGCGAGCGTAGAGGCGAGGCTGACGGCCAGGGGCAATCTTGCCCGGCGCCAGAACTGGTTTACTGAGGTCATCGACGCTACTCCATGTGCATTATTGTTATGGCAGTGAGTTCTTTCTGTGATGCTTGTATCGGCCGGAATACAACGATTCCAATGCCGCCCGGCAACTGAACCTCCATGGCCCGAAGCGACGCATCCTTGAAAAACCCATGGTGGGACTATAGCCAGCAGGGGGTACCGCTTGATCCCTCTAAAGTGTGATTTGCATCACCGACCCGTCTGCCACAGTCCTTTCGCCATGCCGGCGAAGGCCGACGCGGAGAGGATGGCTGAAAATCCGTAAATCACAAGTGAAGGCGCAAGATAGAGCATTGCCGTGCCCGAACGGGCACGGCGAAGGGCGTCAGAGGGTGGACAGGAAGGTGCTGTTGTTGGCCTGCCATTCAATGATGTCAATGCGGATACGTTTTTTGTCGAGCTTGCCGACGCTGGTCTTGGGAATTTCCGTAACAACGGCGATCTGGCTCGGAATCGCCCACTTGCTCAAATGGCCCAATTCCACAAAAGGCTTGAGGTGCTCCTTGAGCTCGCGGGCCCCTATCATATGGCCATCACGCACCACCAACAGCGCAAACGGGCGCTCGCCCCACTGCGGATCGGCGATGCCCACCACCGCTACTTCGCGTACCGCCGGGTGACGGCTGACCAGGTCCTCAAGAGCCAGCGAGGAAATCCACTCGCCACCGGTCTTGATGACATCCTTGATGCGGTCGCGGATATCGATCACCCCGAACGCATCCAGCGTGGCCACGTCTCCGGTGTGCATCCAACCACCGGCCCACAGCTCGGCGCCCTTTTGCGGCTCGTTGTAATAGCCTTCGGTCAGCCACGGCGCGCGCAGCACCAACTCGCCCTGGGACTCACCGTCGGCGGGCAGGAAGTTACCGTCGCCATCCATGATCGCCGCTTCCACCAGCGGCCCCGGCACCCCCGCCTTGATACGGTAAGTGATGCGCTCGTCTTCGCCGCCGGCCAGCAGTTCTTCGTTGAGATGGGCACAGGACACCAGCGGCCCGGTCTCGGACATGCCGTACGCGGCGGTCAGCTGGATACCACGGGCCTTGGACGCTTCATACAGCGTACGGTTGAGCGCGCTGCCGCCGATGACGATTTTCCAGCCCCCGAAATCCACGCCTTGGGCAGCCTTGGCATTGAGCACCATTTGCAGGATGGTCGGCACGCAGTGAGAGAAGGTGACCTTTTCTTTGCGCCACAGCTCCACCAGGTATTCCGGGTCGTAGCGGCCAGGGTAAACCTGCTTGAGGCCGAGCATGGTCGCCACATACGGCAAGCCCCAGGCATGTACGTGAAACATCGGCGTGATCGGCATGTACACGTCGTTGGTGCCCAGCAGGCGCACGCTGTCGACGCTGCCCATAATGGTCGCCACACCGATGGTATGCAGCACCAATTGACGATGGGTGAAGTACACCCCTTTGGGGTTGCCGGTGGTGCCGGTGGTGTAGAAGGTGGTGGCGACGGAATGCTCGTCGAAGTCCTGGAAGTCGTAGTGAGGGCTGGCGGCGGCCAGCAGCGTTTCGTACTCGCCTACCAGGCTGGGCAACTCGGCGGTTTTGGACTCCCCGTCGGTGAGCAGCAGGGTCTTGTCGACCGTAGTCAGTTGCCCGGCAATCGCCTGGTAAAGCCCCACGAACTCACTGTTGACCAGTACGAAACGGTCCTCGGCATGGTTCATGGTGTAGAGAATCTGTTCCGGCGACAGACGCACGTTAATGGTGTGGATCACCGCGCCGATCATCGGGATGGCGAACATGCATTCCAGGTAGCGATGGCTGTCCCAGTCCATCACCGCCACGGTATCACCGGCCTTGACCCCGGCCTCGGTCAGCACATTGGCCAGGCGCGCAACCCGCTCCATCAGCGTCGGGTAGGTGTAACGCAGTTTGTCGCGATAGACGATTTCCCGGGTTTTTTCGTAGCGGGCGCCGGACATCAGCAAACGCTTGATCAACAGCGGGTACTGGTAGGCACTTTCGGCGGGGGGGATAACACGGGTCTGCAACATACGAATCCCTTTTATGACTGCACGGTCTTGGCTGAACGATCTGCACTGTAGAGCGCTTATGTTTCAGCCAAATCAGCCAAAGGAATGATTTGCAGAGCCCGGCAAATACTAGCTTTGCGCCACCATCCTGGACTCACAAAGATCAATGTGGGAGGGGGCTTGCCCCCGATGGCGGCGTTTCAGGCAAATGTTTATCAACTGATCCACCGCTATCGGGGGCAAGCCCCCTTCCACATTTTGACCGTGCCTACTTGAGCGAGCAGCGGTTATTTCATGCTGGTAAAGGCCAGCTTCACGCCGATGGCGATCAACACCGCGCCCATGGTGCGATCGAACCAGTGGCCCATTCGCGCAAAGCCCGCACGCACGCGCTGCTGGCTGAACAACATGGCTACCATGCAAAACCACAACGCCGTCGCCACCGCCAGGTACACACCGTAACCCGCCTGCACCGCGAGCGGCGTGTGCGGGTTGATGACCACGGTGAACAGCGACAGAAAGAACAACGTCGCCTTGGGGTTCAGGCCGTTGGTCACAAAGCCCGCGGTAAACGCGCCGCGTGGGGTGCGTTCGCCCGCTTCACGATGTAACTCGCCCTCGGCGGCGGGCTTGGCCGGTTGCGCGCGCAGGGCCTTGAAACCGATGTACAGCAAGTACGCCGCCGCAGCCCATTTCAATGCATTGAACAGCACGATGGACTGGGACACGATCAAGCCGATGCCGAGCAACGAATACCCCACGTGCAGAAAAATCGCCGAGCCCACGCCCAGCGCCGTCCAGGTGCCGGCGCGACGGCCATGGGTCACGCTTTCACGCACCACCACGGCGAAATCCGGGCCGGGGCTGGCCACCGCCAGGAGGTGAATCAGGGCCACGGTCAAAAACTCGGCGAGGTACATACGCACTCCATTAAGTAACGGATTATTTCATCTGATAGGCTCGGCAGATTACGCCTTCGAACCCTGCTGCAAAAGGTACAGTTGATGACGAACAATCGCCGCGCCGTCTTCCTTGATCACCCGTCCCTGGACCTGGGGGACCTCGACCTCAGTGGTTTACGCGACTGCTTCAGTGACCTGCAGTTGTACCCGGACACCACGCCGCAGAACGTGATTGCGCGCCTGCAAGGCGTCCAGGCGGCCATCAGTAACAAGATTGCGCTCAACGCCGAGACCCTGGCGGCCTGCCCGGAGCTCAAGCTGATCCTGGTATCGGCCACCGGCACCAACAACATTGACCTGCAAGCCGCCCGTGCCCATGGCATCACCGTGAGTAACTGCCAGGGTTACGGCACACCCTCGGTGGCGCAACACACAATCATGCTGTTGCTCAACCTGGCGACCCGCTTGCAGGACTATCAACGGGACGTGGCCGCCGGCAAGTGGCAGGAAGCCAAGCAGTTCTGCCTGCTGGGCCATCCTATCGTCGAACTGGAAGGCAAGACCCTTGGTCTGCTGGGCCACGGTGAGCTGGGCAGTGCCGTGGCGCGCCTGGCCGAAGCTTTTGGCATGCGCGTGCTGCTCGGCGCCATCCCAGGGCGCCCCGCCCGCGCAGATCGCGTGCCGTTGGATGAGTTGCTCCCCCAAGTCGACGCCCTCACGTTGCACTGCCCGCTCAACGAGCACACCCGCGGCTTTATCGGCGCCCGTGAACTGGCACTGCTCAAGCCGGGCGCGTTGGTGGTCAATACGGCGCGCGGTGGTTTGATCAACGAACAGGCCCTGGCTGAGGCCTTGCGCAGCGGTCATCTGGGTGGCGCGGCCACCGACGTACTGAGCGTGGAGCCGCCGGTCGACGGCAACCCGTTGCTGGCCGCTGACATTCCACGGCTGATCGTCACCCCCCACAACGCCTGGGGCAGTCGCGAAGCACGACAGCGCATCGTCGGCCAACTGACGGAAAACGCCTTGGGCTTTTTCAGCGGCGCCCCGCTGCGCGTCGTCAGTTGATAAACTGCGCCCCTTTTCAAGGAGCAGACCATGGATCCGCGCAGTGAAGTACTGCTTCGTCAGGCCGAACTTTTTCAAGGCAACCTGTTGCTGGTGGGCTTGCCCGCCGACGACCTGCTGGGCCGCCTGCCCAACGCCCACGGCTGGAGCTGGCACGCCGGTGACCAGGCGGCGCTCGACGCACGGTTCCCCGAGCGCAGCCAGTTTGGCGTGAATGTGCCAGAGCGTGAGTTCGATGCAGCGGTGATCTTCCTGCCCAAATCCAAGGACCTCACCGATTACCTGCTGAACGCCGTGGCCGCGCGCCTACCCGGCGCCGAGCTGTTTTTGGTCGGAGAGAAAAAAAGCGGTATTGAAAGCGCCGCCAAACAGATGATCCCCTTGGGCAAGCCGCGCAAGCTCGACAACGCGCGGCATTGCCAGCTGTGGCAAATCACCGTGGCCAACGCACCACAAGCGGTGGCGCTGGAGAGTCTGGCGCAAGTCTTTGAAGTGCCGCTGGCCGAAGGTCCACTCAATGTCGTGAGCTTGCCGGGTGTGTTCAGCCATGGCCGCCTGGACCGTGGCACCGAGCTGTTGCTGGAGCACTTGGACAAACTGCCGAGTGGCCACCTGCTGGACTTCGGTTGCGGCGCCGGCGTGCTGGGGGCTGCGGTGAAACGCCGTTACCCGCACAACAGCGTGACGATGCTGGACGTAGACGCCTTCGCGGCTGCCAGCAGCCGCCTGACCCTGGCGGCCAACGGCCTGGAAGCCGAGGTGCTGACCGGCGATGGCATCGACGCCGCGCCGATGGGGTTGAATGCGATTCTGAGCAACCCACCGTTCCATGTCGGGGTACACACCGATTATTTCGCCACCGAGAACCTGCTGCGAAAAGCAGCCAAACACCTGGCAAAAGGCGGTGAACTTCGGCTGGTCGCCAACAGTTTCCTCAAGTACCAGCCGCTGATCGAAGAGCACTTGGGCGTGTGTGCGATCAAGGCCGAGGGCAATGGTTTTCGCATCTACCGCGCCAAGCGCGGCTGACAGGCGTTTGAAAAAGAAGGCTTGCCGAATAGGTTTTGCCTAGGCAGAATCCGCTCCGTCCTAGGGGAGTAGTCTCCCACGAGCCTCACGCTCGTCCGGCATACGTCAACATACTTGGTCAGCAGACCATGGCGTATGCGACCCAGGAGTCCGCACAGACGGACCGGGGTTTGACAAGACCTATGGCACGCACACCTTACCCGGGGCGGGAAGGCTGTACGTGTCATAGCCGTGTCGACCCGCCCCTGGAAACCTACCTGATGCTGGATTCACTCCTCGTTCCAACTGCAATCGTTGCCTTGGCCGAAATCGGCGACAAGACGCAACTGCTCGCACTCATTCTCGCCGCTCGCTTCCGCAAGCCCTGGCCGATCATCGCCGGCATCGTTGCCGCGACCCTGGCCAACCATGCGGCCGCCGGTGCCGTGGGCGCCTGGTTTGGCAGTTTCTTCTCGGATGCGGTGTTGCACTGGATCCTTGCGGCGAGCTTCTGCGCGACCGCCCTGTGGACCCTGGTGCCCGACAAGCTCGACGACGACGAAGCCAGCACCACACGCAAGTTCGGGCCGTTCCTGACCACACTGATTGCATTTTTCCTGGCAGAAATAGGTGACAAGACGCAGATCGCCACGGTGATGCTGGCGGCGCAATACCCTGAGCTGTGGCTGGTCATCATCGGTACCACCCTGGGCATGTTGATTGCCAACGTACCGGTGGTTCTGGCGGGGAATTTCGCGGCGGAAAAATTGCCGTTGACGTTGATTCGTCGATTGGCGGCAACGGCGTTCTTCGTGCTGGCGATTGTGGCGGTGTACAAAGCCATGCAAAGCAGTGGCTGGATCTAAGGCGCTAAGCCTGCAAACCCAAACCAATGTGGGAGGGTGTAGAACCCTCCCACATTTAGGTCTTCATCAAGCCTTAGGACTTCTTGGCCTGTTGGTAGAGCGGCATCACCTTCGGAATCGCCGCCTGCAGCGACGCAATCCGGCTGTCGGACGCGGGGTGCGTACTCATGAACTCCGGCGGCGCACCTTCCGATGCCTTGGCCATTTTGTTCCACAGCGTGATGGCCGCGTTCGGGTTGTAGCCGGCGCGGGCCGATAGCTCCAGACCGATCAGGTCGGCTTCGTTTTCATTGCTGCGGCTGTTGGGCAAGGTCATGCCATAGTTGGCCACCGTGTCGGCCAGTGCCAGGCTGTCCTGGCCCAGGCCGAACAACGCACCGGCGCCCTGCTTGGCCATCTCGATACCGTAGGCCTTGGACATGGCTTCGCGACCGTGTTCACGCAAGGCGTGGGCGATTTCATGGCCCATCACCGCAGCCAGCTCGTCATCGGTGAGTTTGAGATTGTCGATCAGCGCGCTGTAAACCAGAATCTTGCCGCCAGGGCCGCAGTTGGCGTTCATCTCATCGCTCTTGATCAGGTTGACTTCCCAGTTCCACTGGGCGGCATCCGCACGGAAGGTCGGCGCCTGGGCGATCAAGCGTTTGGCGATGGCCTGCACGCGCTTGGCGTTGGCGCTGGTCTTGTCCAAAACCCCTTTGCCACTGGCTTCACCCAGGGTCTGCTGATAGGACTGGGCATACATCTGGTCAACTTCCTGACTCGACAGCATGCTGAACATGTATTGCTTGCGCTCAACTCCAACGGCGCCGCCGCTGGTGGTATTGACCGACTGACACCCAGCCAGCAGCATCGCCGCAGCCAGTACGCTTACCGCCACTGTTTTTTTCATCAACACTCTCTCCCTGAAAAAACGCCCTTGAAACATGGCGCGTATCGTAGGCGCTCATTTGTATCCACGCCAGATACACCAGACGTGTAGCTGCAAATTTTCAGATACATCCCACAGTCGCCAGGCTTAAGCCGGCGTCAGGCACTCCGGCCCATTGAGCTTGGGATCGTTGACCATATTGGCCAGGACGCGCTCGCGCAATGCGACCGGTTCACTGGCCAACAGGCCTTGCAGCACATGCAGCGGCGTCTCGGGGTCGAGCCAGGCCGCCTGCCCCGCCACATCCAGAATCAGTGGTCGACGCTGGCTCTGCGCGGCCTGGGTGACCACTGCCGTGCTCAGCCACACCTGCTCCTGCACCGGATAGGCTTCCCAGATCGCGGCAAAAAACAATGTGGAACCCTCCCCCGGTGTCAGCCAGTACGGGCGCTTGCGCTGGGTGCCACGCCACTCGTAGAAACCATTGGCCGGTAGCAGGCAGCGCCGCTGACGGAACGCCTCGCGAAACATCGGTTGTTCGGCCAGGGTTTCGGCGCGGGCATGAGCCGGGGTGCGGGAAAGGTCGGTGAGCCAGGGTGGCGTCAGGCCCCAGCGGGCGCGGGCCAGGGTGCGCTGGCCGTCGGCGGCGCGCTGGATCAGCACGGAATCATTCGGGGAGATGTTCCACTGGGCTTGCTGGTCGGCCGGAAAGCCCGGCAAGGCAGCAAAGGAAGGGTTCCAGCGAAACAGGGCATAACGTCCACACATGGGGCAACACGACTCTTGGGTAAACCGACCGACAGCCTAACAGACCAGCACGTCGGGGAAGCTGTCGGGTTCATCGCCGGGCACGGGCTGCGCACCGATATAGGCAGTGATCAGCTCGCGGGCATCGGCGGCGCGGTCATTATCGACTTCCAGGCCCAGCAAGCCGAAGATCGGCAATTCGCCGGTGCCGCCGAGCAAATGACGCCCCACCAGGTGCGCCTCGATGCCCTCGCTGGCGAGCATCTTTTGCAACAGCTCGCCCTCCATCAGGTTTTCCGGTTCGTAGATTCGCTGCATGGGCGCACCTGCTATTCGTTTTCACTGCGGGTTTCGAGCATCCACTCGTCACCATGCACCTGCAGGTCGAAAATAATCGGGCGGCAGCACACCTGACAGTCTTCGATGTAAACCTGATCTCCGCCCGACAAGTCCACCGTCGTCTCGACCTCTTCACCGCAATAAGGACAATCGTACGTCGCAGTTTCCAGCATCGCAGTCTCCCAAGTGACTTGTGCGTATAATCGCCGGTCTATTTACAGGGCTATTTTCGGCCTGGCCCATTACCTGGTCCGCACCCTGGTTTTTCCTTTACTTACCCTAGCCGTTTCTAACAAGAGAGCATGATGGGCGAATTCGATACCATCCGACCTTATAACGACAGCGAAGTCCCGGCAGTGCTGGACCGGCTGTTCAGTGACAAGGCCTTTCTGGACATCCTGACCCACTTCCGCTTCCCGCGCTTCGCCGGCCCCCTGGGCTGGTTGCTCAAGCCGATGATCGCTCGCAAGCTGCGCCGTGAATTCGCCGGGGTCACCACCGTGGCCACGCTGCAGGACAAAGTCGAGTATTACGTCGACCACACCATCGACCGGGCGACCGACGGCGTGACCTACACTGGCGTCGAGCAGCTCAAGTCCGGCAGCGCCTACCTGTTTTTGGCCAACCACCGCGATATCGTGATGGACCCGGCCTTCGTCAACTACGCCGTGTATCACGCTGGCCTGCCGACGCCACGCATCGCCATTGGTGACAACCTGCTGCAAAAGCCCTTCGTCAGCGACCTGATGCGCCTGAACAAGAGCTTTATCGTGCACCGTTCAATCACTGGGCGAAAGGAGAAGATGGCGGCGTTCAACCTATTGTCGGCCTACATCAATCATTCGATCCGCAACGACTGCCAGTCGATCTGGATAGCCCAGGCAGAAGGCCGGGCCAAGGATGGGGATGATCGCACCGAATCGGCGATCCTCAAGATGTTTCACGTCAGCCGCAAGGACGAGCCGTTTGCCGAAGTGATCCAGTCGCTGAACCTGACGCCGGTGTCCATCAGCTACGAATACGACCCGTGTGATTCGGCCAAGGCGCGCGAGTTGTACATCCGCGCAACCACGGGCACTTATGTAAAAGCGCAGGGCGAGGATGACGTCAGCATTGCCCTGGGCATCACCGGCTATAAAGGCCGCGTCCATATCAACTTCGCACCTCCGATTACCGAGCGTTTCGAAGACACCAAAGTACTGGCCGTGGAGATGGACCGGCAGATTCTGGGCGGTTATCGGTTGTTCCCGGTGCACTATCTGGCCTACGCCCAGTGGAGCGACGCCGACCCGCAATTGCAGGTACCAAAGGCCGCCGAGCTGTTCCCCGCGGATGAACTGGCCAAGGCGCAGGCGGAATGGGACCGACGCTTGAACGAGTGCCCCGCTGAGCACCGGCCCTACCTGGTGGTGCAGTACGCGACACCTGTGCGCAACCAGTACCGCGTTAAAGCCGGCATTCCCCTGTAAACGCCGAGCTTGAAAATGTGGGAGGGGGCTTGCTCCCTCCCACATTTGGTTTGCGCTGCGTTTATAGGTGGGTGCTGAGCCAGGAGATGCTCAGCGCCAGCCCCATACACACAAAACCGACTCGATAAGCCACACGGTGCGCCCGCTCGGTGCGCACATCCAGAAACAGCATGGGTTGGTCGATCGTGCGCTTCTCACTTTGCGCGGTCAGGTCAGCCATCGCGCGTTGCTCGCGCAGTCGGGTAATGAACAGGAGCGCTGCGCCGGGGCAGGCCACCGCTAAAGCGAGAGCATTGATCAATAGTGCGGGCAGGGCCATCGCAAACCTCAGCGAAACAGTGACTGGGTATCAGCCCAGCTACAAACCTGGACGATAGTGGCCTCCAGCGCCGAAAACGCTCCATCCCCCATGAACGGTTAATGTATCCAGTAATTTACAGCGTCACCTGAACGTCACCTTAACAAGCCACTCTGTTGCCCTTCGAACGTTCGGGAGCTTGTCATGTTGCACGCACACAACCAGGATCGGCTGTATCTGATGGCCCAAAGCGACGAGCAGGAGGCGCTGGTCGGCAGCCTGGCGTTCAACGTGCAGGACCGCCACTGGCTGGTGTATTGCGCCCTTGGCGGACATCAACATGCCGACCTGCCGGAAGCCGACCTGTTGACGGGGGTAAGCATGCTGGACTTCCGTATCGACACAGCCGCATGAAACTCAAGACATAAAAAAACCGGGCTCAACCAAGCCCGGTTTTTTTTGCGAAACGGTTATTGCGCGCTGAGCAACTGGCCGATGCTCGGGTCTTTGAACAGGCGGGTCAACGCGTCACTGAGGACGTCGCTGACCAGCTTGGTGTTGGTTTCCTGGTTGGGCGACATGCCGAAGCGCTGGTTGAGCGACGCACCATAGCGACCACTGTAGCGACGGGTGCCGGCGGTGACGTCGGACTTGAACGTAGCGCCGATGGCGGCTTCAGTCACGTACAGGCCTTCTTTGGGCGACTGATACTTCAGCTCCGCCAGGGTGATGGTCAACTGGGGAGCGCCCGGGGCGTTGGGGCTTGGGGTGAAGCCCAACAGGCGCACGGCCGCTTCAGCCTGGGCCTGCAGCTTGGGCAGCACGTCCTGGCCGGTGACCGAAATCAGCGCGGTCTCCGGGTACAGGCCGCCGCGCGAACCGAGCGTAGGCGACGGGCGACCATCCACTACACGCACCGACACCGGCTGGCCGTGGCCTACCGGCGCCAGCTGGGTGGTGAGCTTAGGTTGCGGGCTGAGTTGTTGCGGGCTGTTGGCGCAGCCAACCAAAGTCAAACTGGTCACAGTGATCAAACCGAACAACAGGCGTTGCAACATACTCATTTCTCCAGGACTAGGTGCAAACAGGCGGGCAGTATAACGGTGTGCGCAGGGCACCCACCAGTCATCCTGAACAGCACCTGAAACCACGGCGAAATTACAATTTCGCATAAATCCGTCATTTCAATGTCATGGCAGACTGGCAACCTTCAAGCATGTAACGCAACCGGTACAAAACCATGCGCCTTCTCAAATCGCTGTTCATGTCACACACCCGTCATCGCCAGTTCGCCTTGCTCGACGCCAAGGGCCATTGCCTGGCATTCAAGCAGTGCAGCCTGCCGCCTGTCGGCGAAGGCTGGGTGGAAGTGACCGAGACCCGGCTATGCTGGATGCACCGCCCGCTGCCGGCCAGCGCCCGGGTTCGCCCAGCGGTGATACACGCACAACCGCGCCAAGCGTTGGCCTCCTGACCACAACTCGAATAAAAGTCATAAAACACGTCCATTTCCCTGACGTTCTTCGCTACAATCTCCCCCCGATTATAAGGACGTCTCCTGATCGGGCCTCGCAGCAACGTTAATGCCTCGGTATTAACCTCAAGAATCGCCCACAGAGAGCCGCCCACACAGATCGAGTGAAGCTGGCGCGCTTGCTGTTTCCTTTGCAAACCACCCGCCTTTACCGAATCTGCCAGAGCTGCCATTGCGCTCGGCCACTTGAGTTGTTTGCCCGTTTTGCCGCATGTCGGCAAAAGTACCGCGGGCCAGGTGCCAGGCTGAGGCAGCCCTTTTTTGAGGTTCACGTCTTCAAAAGAGCGTGAAAAAACGGGTTTTCACAACTTCACAAGAGTGTGGCGAGCAAATGAATAGTTTGGCGTTTGTACAAGCACCATCAGCGTCTGG
Source organism: Pseudomonas asgharzadehiana (assembly GCF_019139815.1). Taxonomy (NCBI): domain Bacteria; kingdom Pseudomonadati; phylum Pseudomonadota; class Gammaproteobacteria; order Pseudomonadales; family Pseudomonadaceae; genus Pseudomonas; species Pseudomonas asgharzadehiana. The sequence goes on along the minus strand of NZ_CP077079.1, from coordinate 1,178,862 downwards.
AACAGCCCAACCACACAGGATTGAGTACTCCTCGACAACGGGAGCTTGAGCCTGTCCGCTACGGATTGATTGCACCCATCGCACGCTTTGACCATAAGTCGAATTGCCACAGGCGCCCATGAATGCGTTCATAGGCGGATTAGGCAGGCAGGAAGCGTGCGCTGAAGTTGCAAAGAATTGCGAAACGGACATGGCGATCCTGGCCATGGGTAACCTGGGGCATCACGTGAACCGCCCCGTCACTCCTGGCAGCCATGCCGTCAATTTGGTGCTGCAGATTTTGGAGACGCGTTAAATGGCGCATAACGAAGCAGTCGACGTAGTTCTGGTAGGGGCCGGCATCATGAGTGCCACCCTGGCCGTTCTGCTCAAAGAGCTCGACCCCGGCCTCAAGCTGGAAGTCGTTGAGCTGATGGACTCGGGTGCAGCGGAGAGTTCCAACCCGTGGAACAACGCCGGTACCGGCCACGCCGGGCTGTGCGAGCTGAACTACACCCCGCAGGCCGCCGATGGTTCCATCGACATCAAGAAAGCCATCCACATCAACACCCAGTTTGAGGTGTCGAAGCAGTTCTGGGCGTACCTGACCAAAAAGGGCACCTTTGGCTCGTCCAAGTCCTTTATCAGCCCCGTGCCGCACCTGAGCTTCGTGCAGGGCGAAAAAGGCGTGTCGTTCCTCAAGAAGCGCTTTGAAACCCTCAGCCAGCACCACGCGTTTTCGGATATGCACTACACCGAAGACCGTAGCGAGATGGCCGAGTGGATGCCGCTGATGATGCCGGGGCGTCCGCTCGACGAAAAAATCGCCGCTACCCGTGTGATGAACGGCACCGACGTCAACTTCGGCGCCCTGACCAACCAGTTGCTCGGCCACCTGACCAGCTCGCCGGACGCTCAGGTCAAGTACAGCAAGCGCGTCACCGGCCTCAAGCGCAACGGTGCCGGCTGGACCGTGAGCATCAAGGACGTCAACAGCGGCAATAGCCGTGAAGTGGACGCCAAATTCGTGTTCCTTGGCGCCGGCGGCGCGGCGCTGCCCCTGCTGCAAGCCTCGGGCATCGAAGAGAGCAAAGGCTTCGGCGGCTTCCCGGTCAGCGGCCAGTGGCTGCGTTGCGACAACCCCGAAGTGGTCAAGCACCACCAGGCCAAGGTCTACAGCCAGGCCGCCGTGGGCTCGCCGCCGATGTCCGTGCCGCACCTGGATACCCGCGTGGTGGACGGCAAGAAGTCGTTGCTGTTCGGGCCATACGCCGGTTTCACCACCAAGTTCCTCAAGCACGGTTCGTTCCTCGACCTGCCGATGTCGATTCGCGCCGGCAATATCGGCCCGATGCTGGCCGTGGCCCGCGACAACATGGACCTGACCAAGTACCTGGTCAGCGAAGTTCGCCAATCCATGGAGCAACGCCTGGAATCCCTGCGCCGCTTCTACCCGCAGGCGAAAGCCGAAGACTGGCGCCTGGAAGTGGCCGGCCAACGGGTACAGATCATCAAGAAAGACCCGAAGAAAGGCGGCGTGCTTCAATTCGGCACCGAGCTGGTTGCCGCCAAGGACGGTTCGCTGGCCGCTCTGTTGGGCGCATCCCCAGGCGCTTCGGTGACCGTGTCGATCATGCTGGAACTGATCGAGCGTTGCTTCCCGGCCAAAGCCGCCGGCGAGTGGGCGACCAAGCTGCAGGAGATTTTCCCGGCTCGGGAAAAGGTACTGGAGACGGATGCCGAGCTGTATCGCAAGATCAACACGCAAAACAACATCAGCCTGGAACTGGTTGAGCAAAGCAACGAGGCCGAAAGCTACGCTTAAGGCATTGCCAAGCCATAAAAAAACGCCCCTCGGGGCGTTTTTTTTCGCTCGGCGAATCAGTCGCGGGCGTTATCGATCAGCTCGATGTATTCGGCGGCGTTGCGCTGGTCCTTGATCAGATCAACAAATGTCTGGCCATGCTCATCCTTGCCATCCAGATCCAGGCCGGCCGCCTTGAAAAAACCCAGGAACCGCTCGAAGTCGTCGATACGCAGGCCACGGTAGGCCTTGATCAGCTTGTGCAGGGACGGTGAAGTCGCGTCGACCGGCTCGAAGTCCAGGAATAACTTGATCTGGTCGTCGCCAATCTCGTCACCAATCACCTGTTTCTTATCTTTACGCATTACCGACTCCAGCCTGCAGACATTACACGGGGTTTGAAGTCTACCTGCGGCGTGCAAGCTTCGAAAGCGCTGGAGACCCCTCCCACATTTGGATATTCAGCGTTTTTGCTATTGGGTACGGACCGCCCCGGTGTGCAAATCCGCCCAGATATGCCCATTGGCATAACTGAGGAACTGCACATATACCGTGTCATTGCGCAGCAGGTCGATGATCACGCGGTATTGGGCAACGGGATAAGACAGCGTCAGGGTCTTGGACTTATCGTCGAACACCGGCTTTTTCAGGCTTTTGCTTTCGGCATCGAAGTTGAGCACTACCTGGGCAATGGTCGCGCCTTTATTCAGGGACTTGCCTTTGAGGCGGATCATCAGCGGCGAGGTCACCGGGATCGGTTGCTGGTTGGACTGGCGCTGATTGCCCACCACCACCGCGTACTCGGTGACTTGCAGCAACTGTTGCTGGTCAGGCGTTTCGGTGCGAAGGGTGAGGTCATCGGGCGGCAAGAATTGGCCGTGCATCGGGGCCGGGGCAGCGGCCAGAGGCAAACTGAGGGTCAGCGCCAGGGCGGCGCAGGTGCGAATCAACAGGCTCATGGGCCGCTCCGTGCGAGATAGCCCAGCACTGTAGCTCAATCGAACTGGGCAAGCATCCAGCGTTGATAGGCGAGCACATCAGCGTCGCCTTCACGCGGCGCCCAATCGGCCAGCTCCCCCACGCCTATCGGACGATAAGGCCCGGCCTTGCATTCGAACATGACCGTGTCGGGTTCCAGCACCACCAGGCCGTGGAAAACACCGGGCGGCAGATCAACGCCGGAGCACTCGCCGCCCGCCTGCATTACACGCTTGGCGATGACCTCCCCGGCGTCATTGAACACCAGCAACCCCAGGCGCCCCTGAAGCACCAGCAAGGTTTCCGCCTTGTCGGCGCTCAAGTGTCGATGGGGTGGCACGTACGTGTCCGGTTGCAGGCCCACGGCCAGGCGATGACACGGCTCTTGCATTTGGTGGAAGTTATGGTGATGCCGCCCGCGAGGGCTGGCGCCCGCTTTCTCGGCCAGTTCGGCAAATAGCGTCTGATCAAGAAAACGGGTCATGGCTTACATCCCTTTGACGGCGTAGATCCCATTGGCATTGCGCCAGTAGCCTTTGTAGTCCATGCCGTAACCAAAGATGTAGCGGTCGATGCACGGCAGGCCGACGTAATCGGCTTTCAGGTCCGGACGGGCTTTGCGATCGTGGTCTTTGTCGATCAGCACGGCGGTGTGCACTTTACGTGCGCCGGCGTGTTTGCAGAAGTCGATGATCGCTCCCAGGGTGTGACCTTCGTCGAGGATGTCGTCGATGATGAGTACGTCGCGGTCGATGAACGAGACTTCCGGCTTGGCTTTCCAGAACAGGTCGCCGCCGGTGGTTTCGTTGCGGTAGCGGGTGGCGTGCAGGTAGGACGCTTCCAATGGAAATTGCAGGTGAGTGAGCAATTTGCCGGCGAAGATCAAGCCGCCGTTCATCACGCAGAAAACCACCGGATTGGTGTCGGCCATTTCGCGGCTGATGTGTGCGCCGACCTTGGCGATCGCCTCTTCGACTTGCGCTTCAGTGTACAGGCAGTCAGCCTCGCGCATGATTTGACGGATATGCTCGAGATCAGCGGACATGGCGCTCTCCAAGGGGTGCTGTGGCAAGAAAAGCGGGCGAAGGTACGCTTCTCGTGCGCTCCGAGCAAGCCTTAATGGACTAACGTGCTAGATGTCTATAGGACAACACCCTCGGATAGATTAATCTAGGCCGGTTTTTTTGCCCGCCGCCGGAGCCTTTCCCATGCCCACTCGCGAGATCCGCCACCCGCTGATCCGACACAAGCTCGGCCTTATGCGCCGCGCCGACATTAGCACGAAGAATTTCCGTGAGCTTGCTCAGGAAGTCGGAGCGTTGCTCACTTACGAAGCCACCAAGGATTTGCCCCTGGAGAACTACGAGATCCCCGGTTGGGCCGGTCCCGTCCAGGTGGAAAAAATCGCCGGTAAAAAAATCACCGTGGTGCCGATCCTGCGCGCCGGTATCGGCATGCTCGAAGGCGTCCTCAGCCTGATTCCCGGCGCCAAGGTCAGCGCCGTGGGCGTAGCCCGCAATGAGCAAACCTTGCAGGCCCACACCTACCTGGAAAAACTTGTCCCGGAAATCGACGAGCGCCTGGCCATGATCATCGACCCGATGCTCGCCACCGGCAGTTCCATGGTCGCCACCATCGACCTGCTGAAAAAAGCCGGCTGCAAGGACATTCGTGCGATGGTGCTGGTCGCCGCCCCCGAAGGCATCGCCGCCGTCGAGAAAGCGCACCCCGACGTGCAGATCTACACCGCCTCGATCGATGAACGCCTGAACGAACACGGCTACATCATCCCGGGCCTGGGCGATGCCGGCGACAAGATCTTCGGCACCAAGCAGAAGGACGCGTGAGCATGCAGGATGAATTCAACGACCCGCTTTGGCGCCAGATCCTGTCTGGCGCACAAATGCTTTTTGTAGCATTTGGCGCGCTGGTGTTGATGCCGCTGATCACCGGTCTTGATCCAAACGTCGCACTGTTCACCGCCGGCCTGGGCACGTTGTTGTTCCAGGTGGTGACAGGCCGGCAGGTGCCGGTGTTCCTGGCCTCGAGCTTTGCCTTTATCACCCCGATCATCCTTGCCAAGGGCCAGTTCGGCCTCGCGGCAACCATGGGCGGCGTGATGGCGGCCGGTTTCGTTTATACGTTCCTGGGCCTGGCGGTGAAGGTCAAGGGCACCGGTTTTATCGACCGGCTGCTGCCGCCGGTGGTGATCGGGCCGGTGATCATTTCCATCGGCCTGGCCATGGCGCCGATTGCCGCGAACATGGCGATGGGCAAGTCCGGCGACGGTGCCGAGCTGATCCATTACCAGACGGCAATGATGATCTCGATGCCGGCGCTGCTCACCACGTTGATCGTGGCGGTGTTCGGCAAAGGTATTTTCCGCCTGGTGCCGATCATCTCCGGCGTGCTGGTGGGCTTTGCCATGGCGTTCTACTTTGGCGTAGTCGACACGGCAAAAATCGCCGCTGCACCCTGGTTCGCCCTACCCCACTTCACCGCACCGGAATTCAACTGGCAGGCCATCCTGTTTATCGTCCCGGTGGCCCTGGCCCCGGCGATCGAACACATCGGTGGTGTGATTGCGGTGGGTAGCGTGACCGGTCGCGACTATCTGAAGAAGCCTGGCCTGCATCGCACATTGCTCGGTGACGGCATCGCCACCACGGCCGCCGGCCTGTTTGGCGGCCCGCCGAACACGACTTACGCCGAAGTGACCGGCGCGGTGATGCTGACCAAGAACTACAACCCGAAAATCATGACCTGGGCTGCAGTGTTTGCCATCAGCCTGGCGTTTATCGGCAAGTTCGGCGCACTGCTGCAGAGTATTCCGGTACCGGTGATGGGCGGGATTCTGTGCTTGTTGTTCGGCTCGATTGCGGCCGTTGGCATGAACACACTGATTCGCCACAAGATCGACCTTGGAGAGGCGCGCAATCTGGTGATTGTGTCGGTAACCCTGGTGTTCGGGATTGGCGGCGTGCTGGTCGGTACCGGCACCGGCCCGGATGATTTCGGCCTCAAGGGCATCGCCCTGTGTGCGGTGGTAGCGATTGGTTTGAACCTGCTGCTGCCGGGCAATGATGGCTGGAAGAACAAGAAGCCGGATGAGCCGTTGCTGTAATTAGCAACACAAAACCAATGTGGGAGGGAGCAAGCCCCCTCCCACATTTGATTTCAGCGCCTGTTAGAGCTCGCCGAGACCATCGATCAGCGCCTGGTTCTGCTCCGGCGTACCGATGCTGATCCGCAGGAATTGAGCAATTCGCTCCTGCTTGAAGTGACGCACAATCACCCCTTGCTCACGCAGCTTGGCGGCCAATCCGGCTGCATCGTGCCGTGGGTGGCGAGCGAAGATGAAGTTGGCGGCCGAAGGCAGCACCTCAAAGCCTTTAGCCTCCAGCTGTGCGACCAGCGTGTTGCGGCTGTCGATCACCAACCGGCAGGTCCTGTCGAAGTACTCACGGTCGTCGAACGCCGCCGCCGCGCCGACAATCGCCAGGCGATCCAGCGGGTAGGAGTTGAAGCTGTTCTTGACCCGCTCCAGCGCCTCGATCAGGTCCGGGTGGCCCACGGCCAGGCCCACGCGCAAACCGGCCAGTGAGCGCGACTTGGACAGGGTCTGGGTCACCAGCAGGTTGGGGTAACGGTCCACCAGGCTGATGGCGGTTTCGCCGCCGAAGTCGATATACGCCTCATCGACCACCACCACCGAGTCGGGGCTGGCCTTGACGATCCGCTCCACCGCATCCAGTGCCAGCACGCAGCCGGTCGGCGCGTTCGGGTTGGGGAAGATAATCCCGCCGTTGGGCCTGGCGTAGTCCGCGACACGGATCTGGAACTGCTCGTCCAACCGCACCGGCTCGGACTTGATGCCATAGAGGCCGCAGTACACCGGATAGAAGCTGTAGCTGATATCCGGGAACAGCAGCGGCAGGTCGTGCTGGAACAGACCGTGGAAGATGTGCGCCAACACTTCATCGGAACCGTTACCGAGGAACACCTTGCCGGCGTCGATCCCGTAGTACTTGGCCACGGCCTGCTTGAGCAGGTCGCTGTTGGGGTCCGGATACAGGCGTAGGTTGTCGTTCAACTCGCCCTGCATCGCAGCCAGCGCCTTGGGCGACGGGCCGTAGGGGTTTTCGTTGGTGTTGAGCTTGACCAGTTTGGTCAGCTTCGGCTGTTCACCAGGTACGTAAGGCACCAGGTCCTTGACGAACGGGCTCCAGAATTTGCTCATCTCAATTACCTTTCTTGTCGTCAAGGATGCGGTATTCAGCGCTGCGGGCGTGAGCGCTCAGGGATTCACCACGGGCCAGCACCGAAGCGGTCTTGCCCAGTTCGGAGGCACCCTGTGGGGAGCAGAAGATAATCGACGAGCGCTTCTGGAAGTCATACACCCCCAGCGGCGACGAGAATCGCGCGGTGCCGGAGGTCGGCAACACGTGGTTCGGGCCCGCGCAATAGTCGCCCAGGGCTTCGCTGGTGTGGCGGCCCATGAAGATCGCACCGGCGTGGCGAATCGATGGCAGCCACGCTTGCGGGTCGGCCACCGACAGTTCCAGGTGCTCCGGCGCGATGCGGTTGGCCACTTCGATGGCCTGCTCCATGTCACGCACCAGGATCAGGGCACCACGGCCATTGATTGACTTCTCGATGATCTCGGCGCGGTCCATGGTCGGCAGTAGCTTATTAATGCTGGCGGCGACCTTGTCGAGGAACTCGGCGTCCGGGCTGACGAGGATCGCCTGGGCGTCTTCGTCGTGCTCGGCCTGGGAGAACAGGTCCATGGCGATCCAGTCCGGATCGGTCTGGCCGTCGCACACCACGAGGATTTCCGAGGGGCCGGCGATCATATCGATGCCGACCTGGCCAAACACGTGGCGTTTGGCGGTGGCGACATAGATGTTGCCCGGGCCGACCACCTTGTCGACCTTCGGCACGCTTTCGGTGCCATAGGCCAACGCCGCGACAGCTTGAGCGCCACCGATGGTGAACACCCGGTCCACGCCGGCGATGCAAGCGGCTGCCAGCACCAGCTCGTTGATTTCACCGCGCGGGGTCGGTACCACCATGACCACTTCAGTCACGCCCGCCACTTTGGCGGGAATCGCGTTCATCAACACCGATGACGGGTACGACGCCTTGCCACCCGGCACGTAGAGGCCCGCCCGGTCCAGCGGCGTGACCTTCTGGCCCAGCACGGTGCCGTCGGCCTCGGTGTAGCTCCAGGAATCCTGTTTCTGCTTTTCGTGGTAGCTGCGCACGCGTGCTGCCGCGACTTCCAGGGCTTCGCGCTGTGGTGCGGTGATGCGCGTCAGGGCCAGTTCCAGGCGTTCGCGAGGCAGGATCAAGTCTGCCATGGACTTGACGTCCAGGCCGTCGAACTGGCGGGTGAAATCCACCAGCGCTGCGTCACCGCGCTCGCGCACAGCCTTGATGATGTCGAGTACTCGCTGATTGACCGAGTCGTCGGACACGCTTTCCCAGCTCAGCAAATGATCCAGATGATGGGCGAAATCCGGGTCGGCAGCGTTGAGTCGGGCAATTGCAGTGGACGTGGTCATAGCGAGGGCCTCAATAGAATTGGCAAAAACTCAGGCGCCCTAAACTAGCAGTCGTTTCCGCTTGGGCACCTGAGAATTCTGGCTATGAGGCGGATAGACGGGCGCAGCTTTTCAGCTACGCGGGTAGGTCAACCGCGGTGTCGAGACTCCACGGCGGTGCGCAGGGTGTCGATCAACGCCTGGATACGGGCGTGTTGCATCTTCATCGATGCTTTGTTGACGATCAGGCGGGAACTGATGTCGGCGATAAAGTCCTGAGGTTCGAGACCGTTGGCACGCAGGGTGTTGCCGGTGTCGACCACGTCGATGATCTTGTCGGCCAGGCCGATCAATGGCGCCAACTCCATCGAGCCATAGAGTTTGATGATATCGACCTGACGGCCTTGTTCGGCGTAGTAGCGCTTGGCGACGTTGACGAACTTGGTGGCCACGCGCAGGCGGCCCTTGGGCTCGACATCACCGACACGGCCGGCGGTCATCAGCTTGCACAGGGCAATACGCAGGTCCAGCGGCTCGTACAGGCCCTGGCCACCGTACTCCATCAGCACGTCTTTACCGGCGACGCCCAGGTCGGCCGCGCCATGCTCAACGTAGGTCGGCACGTCGGTAGCCCGCACGATCAGCAGACGGACGTCATCCTGGGTCGTGGGGATGATCAGCTTGCGGCTCTTGTCCGGATTCTCGGTCGGCACGATGCCCGCTTCAGCCAGAAGCGGCAAGGTGTCGTCAAGGATGCGGCCCTTGGACAGTGCGATGGTCAACATGGGAAACGTCAGTCCTTCATCAGGCTATTGCTGTCCGGACGCAAACGGCGCCAGACACAGATCGAGGCCATTACAGCCTCGATTTGAAACCAATTCAGCGAGCGGCCAGCGGGTACCGGCTGTGGTGAACGGGCTTGCCCGCTCACCACAGCAAGCCCGGGGCTAGCCCGGTACGCGGCGGATCTTGGCGCCGAGCATCTGCAGTTTTTCTTCGATGCACTCGTAACCACGGTCAATGTGGTAGATGCGGTCGATCAGGGTATCGCCTTCAGCGATCAATGCCGAAATGACCAGGCTGGCCGAAGCGCGCAGGTCAGTCGCCATCACCGGCGCGCCCTTGAGCTTCTCGGTGCCGGTGACGATGGCAGTGTTGCCCTCGACCTGGATCTTCGCGCCCATGCGGTGCAGTTCATAAACGTGCATGAAACGGTTTTCGAAAATGGTCTCGATTACCGCGCCGGTGCCTTCGGCAATGGCGTTCAGGGAGATGAACTGCGCTTGCATGTCGGTCGGGAAGGCCGGGTACGGAGCGGTACGCACGTTGACGGCCTTCGGACGCTTGCCGTGCATGTTCAGCTCGATCCAGTCTTCACCGGTGGTGATTTCGGCACCGGCTTCACGCAGTTTTTCCAGGACCGCTTCCAGGATAGTCGGATCGGTGTCCTTGACCTTGACGCGACCACCGGTAACGGCGGCGGCAACCAGGTAGGTACCGGTTTCGATGCGGTCGGGCATGACCTTGTAGGTGGCGCTGTGCAGGCGCTCTACGCCGTCGATGGTAATGGTGTCGGTGCCAGCACCGGAAACCTTCGCACCCATGGCGTTCAGGAAGTTGGCCAGGTCGACCACTTCCGGCTCGCGCGCGGCGTTTTGCAGCACGCTGCGGCCTTTGGCCAGGGCCGCGGCCATCATGATGTTCTCGGTACCGGTCACGCTGACGGTATCAAAGAAGAAGTTCGCGCCACGCAGGCCGCCTTCCGGTGCCTTGGCCTTGATGTAGCCGCCTTCGACGTCAATGACTGCGCCCATGGCTTCCAGGCCACGGATGTGCAGGTCCACCGGACGCGAACCGATGGCGCACCCACCGGGCAACGCCACTTCGGCTTCGCCGAAACGAGCAACCATCGGGCCCAGCACAAGGATCGACGCACGCATGGTTTTCACCAGTTCGTACGGGGCGATCAGGGTTTTGATGGTGCGCGGGTCGATTTCGACCGCCAGCTTCTCGTCAATCACCGGCTCGATGCCCATGCGACCGAACAGCTCGATCATGGTGGTGATGTCGTGCAGGTGTGGCAGGTTGGCCACGGTTACCGGGCCATCGCACAGCAGGGTCGCTGCCAGGATCGGCAAGGCGGAGTTTTTCGCACCGGAAATGCGGATCTCGCCATCAAGGCGGGCACCGCCGGTAATAATCAATTTATCCATAAGAATCTCGACGCCTTGGGGGCTCAGGTGCGCTCGGCCCAGGCCGCGCGGCTGAAAAATTTCATAGTGACCGCATGGATGCTGCCATCGGTGATCCATGGGTTCAAATGGGCATAGATCTGCTGCTGACGCTTGACCGGGCTCAATGCCGCCAGTTCATCGCTAATCACATTCAGCTGGAAATTGCAGCCTTCGCCTTCAACTTCAACAGTCGTTTCCGGCAGCTTTCCTTCAAGGAAGCTCTTCACTTCGTTGGCCTGCATGCTCAACCTCTATCGGCGCCCAGTGCGCACGGGTCGCACATCATACAAAAAAGCCCCGCGCCTGCGAACCCCGCATAGCAGGACTCTGACGGGGGGCTTCTTAATAATGTGTATTAAGGATGCGCCAGCAGCTCGGTTAACCCGGAAACTTCGGCGATTTCGCGCATGTCTTCCGGCAAAGCGCGGACGCTGACCGGCTTTTTGGCCGCGCCTGCGTCACGCATGAAGCACAACAGCAACGACAAACCAACACTGCTGGACTTGGTCACCGCCGAGCAATCCAACACCAGCGCCGGAGCATTGCTGGCCATGATCAGGGCCTGGCCCTGTTTGCGCAGGTCCGGCCCGGTGCGGTAATCCAGCACGCCGCTGAGGAACAACTCCCCGGCGTCGCCAAGACGAACAGCCGACTCGGTCATTGCGCGGACTTCCCTGCTTCCTTGTCGGAAGTTTCCTTGGCCTTGGCGACTTCACCGGCCCAACCGTTGATGGTCTTGTCCAGATCATTGCCATTACGCTGCATGGCGTCGGCGAACTGGTCACGGAACAGCTTGCCGATGTTGATGCCGTTGATGATCACGTTACGCAGCTTCCACTCGCCGTTGACCTTCTCCAGCGTGTACTGCACAGGGTAAACGGCGCCATTGTTGCCCTTGACGCTCATGTTGACGCTGGTGCGATCACCCGACTCATCGCCGGCTGGGGCGACGGTAATGCCCTGGTTGTTGTATTCAAGCAGCGCGTTGCCGTAGAACTGGAACAGGCCTTTCTTGAAGTTTTCCTGGAAGGTCTGCATCTGCGCCGGGGTAGCCTTGCGCGAATACTTGACCGTCATGATGCTGCGGGAAATACCTTCGGCATCGACAACCGGGCCGACGATGGTATTGAGCGCGTTATAGAACTGACTGGGATCTTGCTTGTACTTTTCCTTGTTGGCCGACAGGTCGGCCAACATCTTGTTAGTAGTGTCCTGCACCAGTTCGTGCGCAGAACCCGCCGCGTTAGCCATCAATGGCAGCGCTGCAAGCAGTACCAGGAGGCCACGTCGCAAGGTAGAGATCATGTACACATTCCTCATTTGGCGTCTTTATTGACCGTATTGAGCAGGAATTTACCGATCAGGTCTTCCAGTACCAACGACGACTGTGTGTCGTGGATGGTCGAGCCATCCTTGAGCAGGGCTGTCTCCCCGCCCACGCTGACACCGATGTACTTCTCGCCCAGCAGACCCGCAGTGAGGATAGATGCAGTGGAGTCAGTCGGCAGATTATCGACCTTCTTGTCCAGTTGCATCGTCACTCGACCGGTGAAGCTGTCGCGGTCCAGATCGATTGCCGTGACCTTGCCGATGGTGACACCGGCCATCGTCACTTTAGCTCTGACAGTCAAACCGGCGATATTGTCGAAATATGCGTAAAGTTTATAAGTATCGGCGGTGGGGCTGGCCGAAAGGCCGCTGACTCGCAGGGCCAGCAACAGTAAAGCCAGGATGCCAGCCAGCAAGAAAAGGCCGACACCGATTTCCACAGTGCGGTTTTGCATCAGAAATCTCCAAACATCAAGGCGGTCAAAATGAAGTCAAGACCCAGTACCGCCAGCGAGGCGTACACAACGGTCTTGGTGGTGGCGCGACTGATCCCTTCTGAGGTGGGCTCACAGTCATAGCCTTGGAAAACGGCGATCCAGGTCACGACAAAAGCGAAGACAATGCTCTTTATGATGCCATTGAGCACGTCACCGCTGAAGGTCACGCTGTTCTGCATGTTGCCCCAGTACGAGCCGTCATAGACGCCCAGCCAGTCGACCGCCACCCAGGAACCGCCCCAGATCCCCACCACACTGAAGATCATCGCCAGCAGTGGAAGGGAAATGAAGCCGGCCCACAGGCGCGGGGCAACAATGTACTTGAGCGGGTCCACGCCGATCATTTCGAGGCTGGACAATTGCTCGGTGGACTTCATGTTGCCGATCTCGGCGGTCAACGCCGAACCGGCACGGCCCGCAAACAGCAACGCAGTGACCACCGGCCCCAGCTCACGTAGCAGCGTAAGGGCAACCATCTGCCCAACGGCCTGCTCCGAACCGTAGCCGGAAAGGATATTGAAGCCCTGCAACGCCAGCACCATGCCGATGAAAATCCCGGAAACCACGATGATCACCAGGGACATCACGCCTACCGAATGCAGCTGCTTGATCAACAGGCCGAAGCCGCCGCCAATGCCACCGCGCCCGAGCAAGGCGTGGAACAGGAAAATAGTCGAACGGCCCAGCACTTCGACAATGTCGATGCCGGAGCGACCGAAAAGGCGAACCTTCTCGATTAGAGATGTCTTGCGCATCAGCGCTTCCCCAGAAGATCTGAGCGGTAATCCGCCGCCGGAAAGTGAAAAGGCACAGGGCCATCGGGATCGCCGGTCATGAATTGGCGAATGCGCGGGTTATCGGCGTTCATCAGTTCTTCAGGCGTGCCCTGCCCCAATACCTGGCCATCGCCTACCACATAGAGGTAATCGGCAATGCTCGCGGTTTCTGCAAGATCGTGGGACACCACGATGCTGGTGATGCCCAGTGCGTCGTTGAGCAGGCGGATCAAGCGCACCAGAACGCCCATGGCGATCGGGTCCTGGCCGACGAAGGGCTCGTCGTACATGAGGATCTGGGGGTCGAGGGCAATCGCGCGCGCCAGGGCCACACGCCGCTTCATACCGCCGGAGAGCTCGTCGGGCATCAGGTCGATAGCTCCGCGAAGGCCCACGGCCTGCAGTTTCAGCAGGACAATGTCACGAATCATTTCATCAGACAGCTGGGTATGCACTCGCAGCGGAAAGGCCACGTTCTCGAACACATCCAGGTCGGTGAACAGCGCACCGCTCTGGAACAGCACACCCATGTGCTTGCGCGCATCGAACAGATCGCTGCGCGACAGCGTCGGCAGGTTCTGGCCGTTGACCCACACTTCGCCGGCGCTGGGGCGCAATTGCATGCCCATCAGGCGCAACAGGGTGGTCTTGCCGCAACCGGACGGCCCCATGATGCCCGTGACCTTGCCACGGGGAATGCGAATATCGACATTATTGAAGATGCTGCGCGTCCCGCGCTTGAAGGTCAGTCCCTTCAGCTCGACCGCGTAAGCGTTATCGGCACTCATCTAAACTCCTTGGGATGCAGCCTTTCACTCAGACACCACGCATGCGATAAACCTATTCAACGGTTACGCAACAGATAGCCACGTGGGCTGGGCGGACCGAACTGGCGGCGAACTATATCACTGCTGGTACAACGCGCCCAAGGCCGGAACGGTGCTTGTTCAGATCCGGGACAGTGAAAAAACGTTGCCAGGCATGAATCTCGGGCTAGCGCGGAATAAAGCCTGACGAACTTGTGTGAGGGAATTGATCATTACCGCTATAATCGCCGACTTTTCGTCAGGCTATACGATTTCAGACATGAGCCAATCCAGCGACCTTATTCAATCCGCGCAACGCACCATCCGCCTCGAGCTTGAAGCCGTAGAAGGCTTACTGGCGCATATCGACGCAGATTTCGTACGCGCCTGCGAGATGATTCTGGCCAGCAAGGGCCGCGTTGTCGTGGTCGGCATGGGCAAGTCCGGCCATGTCGGCAACAAAATCGCCGCCACCCTGGCCAGCACCGGGACCACCGCGTTCTTCGTGCATCCGGCCGAAGCGAGCCACGGCGACATGGGCATGATCACCAAGGATGACGTCATCCTGGCGCTGTCCAACTCCGGCACCACCAACGAAATCGTGACCTTGCTGCCACTGATCAAGCGCCTCGGGATCCAGATGATCAGCCTCACCGGCAACCCGGACTCGACGCTGGCCAAGGCCGCCGAGGTGAACCTCAATGTTCACGTGGCCCACGAGGCCTGCCCGCTGAACCTGGCACCGACCTCCTCCACCACCGCCGCGCTGGTCATGGGCGATGCGCTCGCCGTGGCGTTGCTGGAAGCCCGCGGGTTCACCGCCGAGGACTTCGCGTTTTCACATCCTGGCGGAGCCCTGGGCCGCCGCCTGCTGCTGAAAGTCGAAAATGTCATGCATTCGGGCGATGAATTGCCCCACGTCCAGCGCGGCACCCTGTTGAAGGACGCGCTGATGGAAATGACCCGCAAGGGCCTGGGCATGACCGTGATCCTGGAAACCGACGGTCGCCTGGCCGGCGTGTTTACCGACGGTGATTTGCGCCGCACCCTGGACCGTACCATCGATATTCACACCGCCACCATCGACGCGGTCATGACCCCTCACGGCAAGACCGCACGCCCTGAAATGCTGGCAGCCGAAGCATTGAAGATCATGGAAGACCACAAGATCGGCGCGCTGGTAGTGGTCGATAGCCACGACCATCCGGTTGGCGCCCTGAATATGCACGACTTGCTGCGTGCGGGAGTGATGTAAATGACCAGCGACCTGCTGCAACGCGGCAAACACATCAAACTGGCGATTTTCGACGTAGACGGCGTGCTGACTGACGGGCGCCTGTATTTCCTCGAAGATGGCAGCGAATTCAAGACGTTCAACACCCTCGACGGCCAGGGCATCAAGATGCTGATGGCGGCGGGCGTGCAAACGGCGATTATCAGCGGTCGAAAAACCCCCGTTGTGGAACGCCGCGCACAAAACCTGGGAATTGCTCACCTGTATCAGGGTCGCGAGGATAAACTGGTGGTTCTGGACGAGCTTCTTGGCCAACTCAACCTAAGCTATGAGCAGGTCGCCTACCTGGGTGATGATCTGCCGGACTTGCCGGTCATTCGCCGAGTGGGCCTGGGCATGGCGGTCGCCAATGCGGCGGCATTCGTTCGCGAACACGCCCATGGCATCACCACCGCCCGTGGCGGAGAAGGCGCTGCCCGCGAGTTCTGCGAGCTGATCCTGCGTGCCCAGGGCAGCCTTGAAGCGGCCCACGCCGCCTACCTATAGAGCGTTTTATGTTGAGCAAAAAGATTCGCAACTTCCTGCTATTCGGGGTCATCGCCGCGCTATTCCTGGCGGTGGGCTACTGGAATATCAGCCCGGAGCGCTTCCTCGACCAACCTGCCGCGCAGGTCGACGAAGGCGCTATCGACTATTACGCCACCAACGCCTACAGCGTGCAGTTCCTGCCGGACGGCAAGGTGCAGTACGAAATGACCTCGGACAAGGTCGAGCATTTGAAGACGACCGAAGTCACCCTGCTGACCAATCCGGACCTGAACCTGTATCGCGGCACTGAGTTTCCGTGGCACGTCACCAGCAAGCGTGGCGAGGTGAACCCGGACGGTACCGAGGTAGAACTGATTGATTCGGTGCGTGTTGCACGCACTGACGCCCAGAAACGCGACACGGTGATTACTACCAGTCGCATGACCGTATTCCCGCAGAAGCAATATGCGCAGACCGAGCAAGACGTTAGAATCGACGGCGCTGGCGGTGTATCGACTGGCAAGGGAATGAAAGCGTATTTGAAAGAAAGCAGGATACACCTGCTATCGAACGTAAGAGGACAGTATGAGGCTCGTTAAAACTCTCCCTATTTTGCTCAGTCTGGGCGCAGCACTGGGAAGCGTGAGCGCCTGGGCTCTGCCGAACGATAGCCAGCAGCCGATCCACATCTCGGCTGACGATGCGCAACTGGATGACAAGCAAGGTGTAGCGACCTACACCGGCGGCGTGATCATTACCCAGGGGTCGATGAAGATCACCGGCAATACCGTGACACTGACGCGCACCCCAAACGGTGATATTGACGTCGTGACCTCGGTGGGCAACCTGGCTTACTTCGAACAGAAGCAGTCGGCTACCGATACAGGCCCGATGAAGGGCTACGGCAAGACCATCCAGTACCATGCCCAGCAGAACCGCATTGTATTGATCGACCAGGCCAAGGTGCTGAGCCCCGATGGCAACTCCACGGAAGGTGAAAAAATCACCTATGACACCGTGAAGCAGATCGCCAACGCCGGTCGAGCCAATGGCAACAAGGTAACTGCGCCACGTCCGCGTATCGACATGGTTATCCAGCCGAAGAAGAAGGCCGAGTAATGGCAACCCTGAAAGCCCAGCATCTGGCCAAGGCCTATAAAAGCCGTCAGGTCGTGCGCGACGTCAGCCTGTCGATCGACAGCGGCCAGATCGTCGGCTTGCTCGGCCCCAACGGCGCCGGCAAGACCACATGCTTCTATATGATCGTCGGCCTGGTCCAGGCAGATCAGGGTCGCGTACTAATCGACGACCTGGATGTCAGCCATCAGCCGATGCACGGCCGTGCTCGCGCCGGTATCGGCTATCTCCCGCAAGAAGCCTCGATCTTCCGCAAACTGTCGGTTGCCGACAACATCATGGCTATCCTTGAGACCCGCAAGGAACTCGACCGTGACGGCCGCCGCCAAGAGCTGGAAAGCCTGCTGCAGGAGTTCCACATCAACCACATTCGCGACAACCTTGGCATGAGCCTGTCCGGTGGCGAGCGTCGTCGCGTGGAAATCGCCCGCGCCCTGGCGACCGCGCCAAAGTTCATCCTGCTGGACGAACCGTTTGCCGGCGTCGACCCGATTTCGGTCGGCGACATCAAGCAGATCATCCATCACCTCAAGGCCAAGGGTATCGGCGTATTGATCACCGACCACAACGTGCGTGAAACCCTCGATATCTGCGAAACCGCGTATATCGTCAACGATGGCCAGTTGATCGCCGAAGGCGATTCCGCGACCATCCTGGCCAACGAACTGGTCAAGGAAGTGTACCTGGGTCACGAGTTCCGCCTGTAAAACCACCTGTATGAACAGGGGGTGGCAGGTCGTTTGTCCGAAGCGCGCGTACCAAAGAAAAACCTACGGTTTTTTTATTGTTACCGCGCTCTAGGCAAAGCCCTCGATATCAGGCATATAATTTGCTTATGTTTGGCGCTCACGCGCCCTGTCGTGGATGGCGCATTGCGCCGGCGAATAAGGTGTTAAGCCCCTGCCATGAAACCATCGCTAGTCCTGAGAATGGGCCAGCAGCTGACGATGACACCGCAGCTGCAACAGGCCATCCGCCTGCTCCAATTGTCGACCCTGGACCTGCAACAGGAAATCCAGGAGGCCCTGGAGTCCAATCCGATGCTCGAACGCCAGGAAGAAGGCGACGACTTCGATAATGCAGACCCGCTGGCCGACAACATCGAGCAAAAAACCAATTCCGACGTGCAGGAACCCTCCTACCAGGAAACCGCCCCAACGGTGGATAACCTTGAGGAAGGCGACTGGAACGAACGCATTCCCAACGAACTCCCGGTGGATACCGCCTGGGAAGACGTCTACCAGACCAGCGCGAGCAGCCTGCCCAGCAACGATGATGACGAGTGGGACTTCACCACCCGCACCTCCGCCGGCGAAAGCCTGCAGAGCCATCTGTTGTGGCAACTGAACCTCGCACCGATGTCCGACACCGATCGCCTGATCGCCGTCACGCTGATCGATTGCATCAACAACCAGGGTTATCTGGACGAGACGCTCGAGGAGATTCTGGAGGCCTTCGACCCTGAACTGGACATTGAGCTGGACGAAATCGAAGCCGTCCTGCACCGCATCCAGCAGTTCGAGCCTGCGGGCATTGGCGCCCGCTCCCTGAGCGAATGCCTGTTGCTGCAACTGCGCCAGCTGCCCGCCAAGACACCTTGGCTGGCTGAAGCCCAGCGCCTGGTCACCGATTACATCGACCTGCTGGGCAGCCGCGACTACAGCCAGTTGATGCGCCGCATGAAGCTCAAGGAAGATGACCTGCGCCAGGTTATCGAACTGGTGCAAAGCCTCAACCCGCGCCCGGGCTCGCAGATCGAGTCCAGCGAAGCCGAATATGTGGTCCCTGACGTGATTGTGCGCAAGGACAACGAACGCTGGCTGGTGGAATTGAACCAGGAGTCGGTGCCACGCCTGCGGGTCAACCCGCAATATGCCGGTTTTGTGCGCCGCGCCGACACCAGCGCCGACAACACCTTCATGCGCAACCAGTTGCAGGAAGCCCGCTGGTTCATCAAGAGCCTGCAGAGCCGTAACGAAACCCTGATGAAAGTTGCCACCCAGATCGTCGAGCATCAGCGCGGCTTCCTGGAATACGGCGACGAGGCGATGAAGCCTCTGGTGCTGCATGACATCGCCGAGGCGGTAGGCATGCACGAATCAACGATTTCACGGGTGACGACGCAAAAATTCATGCATACCCCACGGGGTATATATGAGCTCAAATACTTTTTCTCCAGCCATGTCAGCACCTCCGAAGGCGGCGAATGCTCGTCCACGGCGATCCGCGCGATCATCAAAAAACTGGTTGCCGCGGAAAATCAGAAAAAGCCGTTGAGTGACAGCAAGATCGCTGGTTTACTGGAGGCACAAGGCATTCAGGTCGCCCGTCGAACCGTCGCCAAGTACCGCGAGTCCCTTGGGATCGCGCCTTCCAGCGAGCGTAAGCGTTTGATGTGACGGGCGGGCCACAGCGTTCCAGTGGCAGGCGTCTTTGCCTGCCGCTTTATGCACTGGCAACGAAGGAGAAGCTGTATGCAAGTCAACATCAGTGGACACCAGCTGGAAGTCACCAAGCCCCTGCGTGAGTACACCGAGAGCAAGCTGAACAAGCTTGCGGGGCATTTTGACAAGATCACCAACGTGCAGGTCATCATGGAGGTCGATAAGCTCAAGCAGAAAATCGAGGCCACCCTGCACGTACCGAATGCCAAGCTCGTCGCCAATGCTGAGCATGAGGACATGTACGCGGCGATTGACTCGCTCTACGACAAGCTGGACCGCCAACTCATAAAGCATAAGGAAAAGAATCTGCACCTGATGCAAGGTACAGGTCGTTAACTCTCCCCCCATGATCCGACTTGAAACCATCCTGACCCCCGGCCGTTCCCTCGTGAACGTGCCGGGCGGCAGCAAGAAAAAAGCCCTTGAACAAATTGCCAACCTGATCGCCCGCGAAGTGCCGGATCTGGAGATGCAAGTTGTCTTCGAGGCACTGGTTGCCCGTGAAAAACTCGGTTCCACCGGTTTTGGCAACGGCATCGCCATTCCTCACTGCCGCCTCAAAGGCTGTGACACCCCCGTGAGCGCCCTGCTGCATCTGGAAGCTCCGATCGATTTTGACGCCATCGACGGCGCCCCGGTTGACCTGCTATTTGTGCTGCTGGTCCCGGAAGCCGCCACCGATGCGCACCTGGAACTGCTCCGGCAGATCGCCAGCATGCTCGACCGCAAGGAGGTACGCGACAAACTGCGCAGTGCCAGCAGCAACGCGGCGCTGTATCAAGTTGTCCTGGATGAACAAAACGGGCAGTAATCATGCGTTTGATCATCGTCAGCGGCCGCTCAGGCTCGGGTAAAAGCACCGCCCTCAATGTTCTTGAGGACAGCGGCTTCTATTGCATCGACAACCTGCCCGCCGGCCTGCTGCCGGAACTGGCCGAACGGGCGCTTATCCACACCGAGTTGGCGCAACCCCTGGTGGCGGTTTCGATTGATGCCCGCAACTTGCCCAGCCATCTCTCGCGCTTCCCGGAACTGCTTGAGGAAGTGCGCGCCAAACATATTCATTGTGATGTGCTGTACCTGGACGCTGACGAAGAGACACTGCTCAAGCGCTTCTCCGAAACCCGTCGACGCCACCCCCTCAGCAGCCCCCACCGCTCCCTGGCCGAAGCCATCGAGGATGAAACCAAGCTGCTGGGGCCGATCATTGACCTGGCCGACCTCAAGATCAACACCACCAGCCTCAACCTGTATCAATTGCGTGACGCCATCAAGTTGCGCCTGCTCAACCAGCCCGAACCCGGTACGGCGTTTCTGGTCGAGTCATTTGGTTTCAAGCGGGGGATGCCGGTGGATGCCGACCTGGTGTTCGATGTGCGCTGTCTGCCCAACCCCTACTGGAAACCTGAACTGCGCGAGCAGTCCGGGTTGGACCAACCTGTGGCTGAGTATCTGGCCGCACAGCCTGATGTGGAGGAGATGTTCCAGGACATTTCCAGCTATTTGCTCAAATGGTTGCCACGCTTTGCCGCGAGTAACCGGGCCTATGTCACGATTGCCATTGGCTGCACAGGCGGCCACCACCGCTCCGTCTACCTGACCGAGCGCCTGGGCCAGGTGCTGCAACAAACCCTCAAGAACGTCCAGGTCCGCCACCGCGACCTTAGCTGAAAGGAACACCCCCGCGATGCCCGCTCTGGAAATTGAAATCATCAACAAGCTGGGTTTGCACGCCCGAGCCTCGGCCAAGTTCGTCGGCGTTGCCGGGCAGTTTCCCTGCCAGATCCGCGCCGGGCGCACCCCGGAAACCATGGTCGATGGCAAAAGCATCATGGCCATGATGATGCTGGCTGCCGGCAAGGGCACAAAGATTCATTTGAAGACCGAAGGCGAGCAAGAGCAGGAAGCGCTGGACGCCCTGGTGGCGCTGATCAACAACTACTTTGACGAGGGCGAATAAACCCGCTTTTGACTCAGGCACGAGGCCGCAATGGCCTCAGCCCAACGCAGTATCCATCACCATCATCAAGCAGAACCCGATGCACAAGCCAAGGCTGGCCAGCTTTTCGTGGCCATTGCGGCGCGATTCGGGGATGACTTCGTGAGTCACCACCAGCAACATCGCCCCAGCCGCCAATGCCAGCCCCAAAGGCAACAACACTTGTGCGAGGCTCACCAACCAGGCGCACAGCACGGCGAATACCGGCTCTACCAAACCTGAGGCCGCGCCGATCAGGAATGCCTTGACCCGCGACATCCCCGCCCCCGCCAATACCAAGGCAATCACCAGGCCTTCGGGCACATCCTGCAAAGCAATGCCCATGGCCAGGCTGTCGGCATCCGGCATGCCGCCACCGGCGGAAACGCCGACCGCCATGCCTTCCGGAATGTTGTGAGCGATAATGGCGAACACAAACAGCCAGATGCGTGGAGGAATCACCGGTTTGTCGGGGCTACCCACCAGCATCTCCGGGCTGGCTCCAGAGACCTTGCGGTCGACCAGATACAACCCGAACGCCCCCAGCATGATGCCCAAGCTGATCAAGCCGCCAGCGCCCCAGGGCGAGAGCCCCAGGCTTTGCGCCGCAGTAATACCCGGCACGACCAGCGAAAAGGCGGTTGCCGCCAGCATCACTCCAGCACCAAAGCCCAGCAAGGTATCGCTCAAGGCTACCGGCATCCGCCGAATCACCAGCACCGGAACCGCGCCCAACGCCGTGCCAAGCGCGCATATCGCCCCGCCCTGCAACGCGCGCAGGATGCGCGGCGCCAGGTCCAGCCAGGCCAGCCCATGGGCCACCAGCAATGCAGCCCCCGCCAATAGCAGCAGCGAACCAAACGCATAACGAAACATCCGCACGCTGCTGATCGCCAGTGTTTCAGTACCCATAGTCGGCCTTAGATCTTGTTATGAAGACGAATGTCAGGCCAGAGCGGCCTGATAGCGTGCGGCGACTTCTGGCCAGTTGATAACGCTGTAGAAGGCATTGATGTATTCAGGACGACGGTTCTGGTACAGCAAGTAGTAGGCGTGCTCCCAGACATCCAGGCCAAGGATGGGCGTGTTGCCGCTCATCAACGGGCTGTCCTGGTTGCCGCTGCTTTCCACCACCAGGGTCTTTTGCGGCGTAACGCTCAGCCAGGCCCAGCCACTACCGAAACGCGTCAATGCGGCTTTGGTGAACGCCTCCTTGAAGCTATCGAAGCCGCCCAACTGGTCGTCAATCGCCTTGCCCAGTGCGCCCTCGGGCTTGCCCCCCCCTTTAGGTGACATCACCGCCCAGAACAACGAATGGTTGGCATGACCACCACCCTGGTTGATCACCGCCGCACGCAGTTTTTCCGGCAGTTGCTGAACGCTGGCCACCAGTTTCTCCACCGGCCAACCGGCGAACTCAGTGCCCTCTACCGCCGCGTTCAAGTTGTTGATGTAGGTCTGGTGATGCTTGGTGTAGTGAATCTCCATGGTTTGCGCATCGATATGCGGTTCCAGGGCGTCGTAGGCATAAGGCAAGGCAGGCAGGGTGTAAGTCATATCAATGTGCTCCGTATTGAGGCGTATTCGGCTGCGCCGCAGTACCGCCCAGCAGGCGATGGGTACGCGGGTACTCGCCGTGATCGCTGATGAAATTCAACAGTTCGACGTAGGTCTTGCTGCTCTGGCGCAGCGCTGCTTCGCGTAATTGCGGGCTCAAGCGCAAGTCCTGCATGGCCTGCAGCAGGCGCTGGTGGATGGCACACAGGTATTCGGCGCTTTCTTCCGGCTGGTTGAGGCGCAGGTGCAGGTCCGCCAGGTTGTGATGGGAAATGACACAGGCTGCCACTGCTTCGTCAGCATCCGCCCAGCGTTCGAACAACACGTGGGCCAGGGCCAGGGCCTGCAAATAGGCTTCGCGAGCGTCCACCAGTTCGCCCCGCATAAAGCAGCGATTGGCGCGTTCGATCGTGCGTTTCCAGTGCTCCATGGTGAGCCTCCAAAGCAGGGTCTGTGGTTATACGCCGCCGGCCGTGAGCTTTTCCGGATCCAACAGGATTTCCAGCTGGCTGCGAGGCAAGTCGGTGTGCTCAAGGGCGACATCAATCACTGGACGGCCCTGCTGATAGGCTTGTTTGGCGATTTCAGCGGCCTTTTGGTAACCAATGATCGGGTTGAGTGCGGTGACCAGAATCGGGTTGCGCGACAGCGCTTCCTTGAGCTTGGCTTCGTTGACTTTGAAACTGGCGATGGCTTTGTCTGCCAGCAGGCGGCTGGAATTGGCCAGCAACTCGAGGCTGCTGAGCAGGTTTTGGGCAATGATCGGCAGCATTACATTCAGCTCGAAGTTGCCGGATTGGCCCGCGACGGTGATCACCGTGTCATTGCCGATTACCTGGGCGGCGACCATCGCAGTCGCCTCCGGGATCACCGGATTGACCTTGCCCGGCATGATCGAAGAGCCGGGCTGCAAGCCTTCCAGCTCGATTTCACCCAGACCGGCAAGCGGGCCGGAGTTCATCCAGCGCAGGTCATTGGCGATTTTCATCAACGACACGGCGGTAGCTTTCAACTGTCCGGAGACGGCGACAGCGGTGTCCTGGGAGCCGATCAACGCGAACAGGTTCTTGCCGGGGGTGAATTTAACCCCCGTCAGCCCGCTTAGTTGCTGGCTGAAGCGTGCGGCGAATTCAGGATGCGCGTTAATCCCGGTGCCCACCGCCGTGCCGCCCTGTGCCAGGGCTTGCAGGCTTGGCAACAAGTCCTGCAAATGACCGATATTGGCCTTGAGTTGCTGCGCCCAGCCATTGAGCACCTGGCTCATGCGCACCGGCATGGCATCCATGAGGTGCGTGCGCCCGGTTTTGATGAACGGGTGAACCTCTTCGGCTTTGCGCTCGATCACCTGCACCAGGTGCAGCAGGGCCGGCAATGTTTGCTCATGCAGCACCAGCGCGGCACTGACATGGAGGGTGGTCGGAATGATGTCGTTGCTGCTTTGCCCACAGTTCACGTGGTCGTTAGGGTTGACCGCCTCACCGAGCAAACGGCTGGCCAGGGTAGCGATCACTTCGTTGGCGTTCATGTTGGAGCTTGTGCCGGAACCGGTCTGGAAGATATCCACCGGGAAATGCGGCATGAAATCACCTTCAAGCAAACCCTGGGCGGCATCGACGATGGCCTTGCCCTGCCCTTCACTGATCTGCTTGAGGTCGACGTTGACCTTGGCGGCTGCGGCCTTGGCCAGAATCAGCGCACGAATGAATTGCGCCGGCATGGGTTGGTGGCTGATCGGAAAGTTATTCACCGCGCGCTGGGTTTGGGCGCCATACAGGGCCTCGGCAGGTACTTGCAGTTCGCCCATGCTGTCGCGTTCGATACGGGTGTTACTCATCGTTAGATCCTTGCACCAAGTCGGAGTGAGAAATCGAAGGCAGCAATTGGCACGTCGCCAATTGCCAGGCAAAGGTCTGCCAGCGCTTGAGGCGGCAGGCACAGTGGGAGAGTTTTTCCAGGTCACGCAGCGGTCGCCAGGCCTGGTCCAGGCACATGGAGCGCCAATGCCAGGGCAACGCGATATCGCTGGCGGTGTCGATCAACAGACGGAAAGAGGTTTCAGCGATCGTCCACGGATGAGTCGCGGTGCAGCACGCCAGGTATCGCCCCTCATTGAGGTAATGTTCGATCAGGCGAGGCTCATTGGGATCGAGGCCGCAGCGAATCTGACGACTCATCCAGCGCCAGCTTTCCAGGTACGGATCCTCATGCAGGACAGAACTCATGATCCACACTCATTCGGTAATGATATTTATTATTAAATGATATTGAGAATCAAAGCAACGCCAACATGGTCTTCCACTTTTCCTGCGCCCATAAAAAAAGCGCGCTATCCGGGGATAGCGCGCTTCTTATTTGTGGAACGAGTCGGTCAGCTGCCCGCGACGGTCATCCGCTCGATTAGTACCGAACCCGTGCGAATATTGCTACGCAATTCCAAGTCATTACCTACCGCGACGATTTGTTTGAACATGTCGCGCATATTGCCGGCGATGGTCACTTCCTGGACGGCGAATTGAATCTCACCGTTTTCCACCCAAAAGCCCGCCGCGCCACGGGAATAATCACCGGTAACCATGTTCAAGCCGTGCCCCATCAATTCGGTCACCAGCAGGCCACGCCCCATACGCCGCAGCAGCGCCGCCTGGTCTTCGTCGCCATGAGTTACGAACAGGTTATGCACGCCGCCCGAGTTGGCAGTACTTGGCAGGCCAAGTTTACGGCCGGCGTAGGTGCCCAGCACGTAGGACACCAACTCACCCTTCTCGACGAACGGTTTGGCATAGGTCGCCAAGCCATCACCATCGAACGCCGCGCTGCCCATGGCGCGCATCAAGTGCGGTCGCTCATCGATGGTCAGCCAGTGCGGAAACAGTTCCTGGCCAATTGCCCCCTCAAGAAACGACGACTTGCGATACAGGTTGCCGCCGGAAATCGCCCCCAGGAAACTGCCGAATAACCCACCGGCCAGTTCCGCCGAAAACAGCACGGGCACCTCACAGGTCGGCACCGGGCGTGCGCCCAAACGACTCGCGGCACGTTGTGCGGCGCGCTGGCCAATACTCACAGGGTCTGCCAGCAATTCACCCTGGCGGTTTACGTCATACCAGTAATCACGCTGCATCTGGCCATTGGCCTCGGCGATCATGACGCAGCTCAAGCTATGGCGGGTGGACGCATAACCGCCGATAAAACCATGGCTGTTACCGTATACGCGGCAACCCTGATGGGTGCTCAATGTGGTGCCATCAGCGTTCTTGATGCGGGCATCAGCATCGAACGCGGCGGCTTCGCAGGTCAGTGCCTGTTCAATGGCCTGCTCTGGCGTGATGTCCCAGGCGTGGAACAGATCAAAGTCTTTCAAGTCCTTGGCCATCAACGCCTTGTCGGCCAGGCCTGAGCTTTCGTCCTCGGAGGTGTGCTTGGCGATGGCCAACGCGGCGGCCACGGTCTCACGAATCGCGTCCAGGCCACTGGCCGAGGTACTGGCTGAGCCTTTGCGCTGCCCCACGTACAAGGTGATGCCAAACCCCTGGTCACGGTTGAACTCAACGGTTTCCACTTCCCGCTGGCGTACCGACGTTGACAACCCCTGCTCCAGCGACACCGCGACTTCACACGCACTGGCCCCCTGGCGCTTGGCCTCGGCAAGGATCTGCTCGACTTGTTCCTGCAGGGCCGGTAACGCTTGTGGGCCGACGCTTTGGGCTGCACTCATGGTTTTCTCCACTCAAATTCTGCTTTCGGTTAAGGCCATCGAGCGACCGGGCCGGACAAGCGGCCCCCGACTGGTTATCATGGCGGCGTTTCTTTGCGGACTGCCACCATGGTTGATTCTTACGACGACTCCCTCGATGGGGAGAAAAGCAAAACCCAGGTCAAACGTGAGCTGCATGCTCTGGTTGACCTTGGCGAGCGCCTTACAACGCTCAAAAAAGACTTGATTGCAAAACTGCCGCTGACCGACGAAATGCGCCGGGCACTTGCGGACGCGCCCAAGCACACCGCGAATATCGCGCGTAAACGGCACATCATGTTTATCGGCAAGCTGATGCGTGATCAGGACACTGACGCCATTCTGGCCTTGCTCGATCAAACCGATGCCTCCACTCGCCAGTACAATGAACGCTTCCACAACCTGGAGCGTTGGCGTGACCGCCTGATTTCGGGCGATGACGCGGTGCTGGAAAAATTCGTGCTGGACTACCCGGACGCGGACCGCCAGCAATTGCGCTCCCTCATCCGTCAGGCCCAGCACGAGCAGGCGCATAACAAGGCGCCGGCCACCAGCCGTAAAATCTTCAAGTACATCCGTGAGCTGGACGAGACTCAACGCGGCCTGCGTTGATGCCTTTCCCCGGGTGGCGGCCCTCGCCACCCGAAGCTCCACCGCTTACGATCCCGTGCCACCCACGGTGATTGCATCGATCTTCAGCGTTGGCTGGCCGACACCCACCGGCACCGACTGCCCATCTTTCCCACAGGTGCCCACGCCGCTGTCCAGCGACAGGTCGTTACCGACCATCGACACCTTGCTCATGGCCTCCGGCCCGTTGCCAATCAACGTTGCCCCTTTGACCGGCGCGGTAATCTTGCCGTCTTCGATCAGGTACGCCTCGCTGGTGGAAAACACGAACTTGCCGCTGGTGATGTCCACTTGGCCGCCGCCGAGGTTGGCGCAATAGATGCCACGCTTCACCGACGCGATGATTTCCGCCGGGTCGCTTTCGCCGCCGAGCATGTAGGTATTGGTCATACGCGGCATCGGCAGATGGGCGTAGGACTCACGGCGACCGTTACCGGTACGCGCCACGCCCATCAGGCGGGCATTGAGCTTGTCTTGCATGTAGCCCTTGAGCACACCGTTTTCGATCAACGTGGTGCATTCGGTGGGTGTGCCTTCGTCGTCCACGCTCAGCGAGCCCCGACGACCGGCCAGGGTGCCGTCATCGACGATGGTGCACAACTTGGATGCAACCATTTCGCCCATGCGCCCGCTATAGGCGGAGCTGCCCTTGCGGTTGAAGTCGCCTTCCAGGCCATGCCCCACCGCTTCGTGCAACAACACGCCGGACCAACCCGAACCCAACACCACCGGCAACGTACCCGCCGGTGCCGGAATGGCTTCCAAGTTCACCAGCGCCTGACGCAGCGCTTCACGGGCATAGCCCATCGCGCGGTCTTCGGCGAGGAAATAACGGTAGTCGGTTCGCCCGCCACCACCATGACCACCGCGCTCACGGCGGCCGTTCTGTTCGACGATCACGCTGACGTTGAAGCGCACCAACGGTCGAACATCCGCCGCCAGGCCACCATCGGTCGAGGCCACCAGGATGCGTTCCCATACGCCCGCCATGCTCACGGTAACCTGCTGGATACGCGGGTCCAGGGCGCGGGTGGCCGCGTCGACACGCTTTAGCAGCTCGACCTTTTCCGCACGGCTGATCACTTCCAGTGGGTTATCCGGCGCGTACAACTGGGCCACGTCCTGGGTGCTGAACGCCTGCACCGTACCGTTTTGGCCGGCGCGGGAAATCGAGCGCGCCGCACGAGCGGCCAGGCCCAAGGCCTCCAGGGTGATCGCGTTGCTGTAGGCAAAACCGGTTTTTTCCCCGGATTGCGCCCGCACACCGACGCCCTGGTCGAGATTAAAACTGCCTTCCTTGACGATGCCATCTTCCAGCGCCCAGGACTCGGAGATCTGCCCTTGGAAATACAGGTCTGCCGCGTCGATACCCGGCCCGGCGAGATCACCCAGCACGGTTTGCAAACTTTCGATGGTCACGCCACCGGGTGCCAGGAGGTGTTCACTGACTGAGGACAACAACTCGCTCATAGGTTTGGCCTTAAATTCATCGTTGCGAGGCAGGCCGCTGCGCGCCCTGCGAGAAAAAGCGCCGATGGTTGACCACCGGCATGCGCGCCCGTATCGACGCTTGTTCACTGCTATCGCGCGCGGCCAACAACACCGCTTCGCCTTGATCCTGTTGAGACAACACACGCCCCCACGGATCGACAATCGCCGCATGGCCATAGGTTTCCCGTGGCCCCGGATGCACACCGCCCTGGGCTGCCGCCAGCAAATAGCACTGGGTTTCGATGGCGCGGGCGCGGATAAGCACATCCCAATGCGCCGCTCCGGTCACGGCGGTAAAGGCCGAGGGCGCGGAAATCAGTTCAGCCCCCGCCGCACGCAACTCGCTGTACAACTCGGGGAAGCGCAGGTCGTAACACACCGTCATGCCCAGGCGACCGACCGGCGTATCCGCCACCACCACATGGCTTCCGAAAGCATAGTCATCGGATTCGCGATAGCGACCCCGAGCGTCCGCCACATCCACATCAAACAAATGCAGCTTGTCGTAACGGGCAACGATTTCGCCGCGATCATCGATCAGCAGCGAACAGGCATTGGGCTTGGCGTGCGGTTGATCCCTGGGCGGCAACGGCAATGTGCCAGCCACTATCCATAAGGTGAGGTCGCGGGCGGTCTGTTTCAACCAGGGCAGTATCGGACCTTCACCCAGCGCTTCGGCACGACCGATATCCGCCACATCGCGACGGCCCATGGCGGCGAAGTTTTCCGGCAGCACCGCAAGCTTCGCACCGCCGGCCGCCGCTTGTTCCAGCAAACGCCGGGCCTGGGCCAGGTTGGCCAGTACATCGCTCTGGCTGACCATTTGAATTACCGCAAAGGACATGGGCCGACACTCCGTAATGGGCATGCGGCCATGCTACTCCACAGACCCTCAGTTTGGTTTTTCAAATGGTTTGTCGAAGCTGATTTTCGGGTCCTTCCACGGCCCTTCCACTTTGTATTGCACGCTGGCAAAACGCGAAACCCGGTCGCCGATCAGCTTGTCGATCAGGAACAATGCACCGCCAATGGCCGGTGCGCCGACGATCAGCGCCGCGATCGGCAAGTTGTTGGTCACCGGCAACGTCACCAACAGCTTGGCATCCACGCGGTCAGCCACAAGGTCCAGGGTGCCGTTGAGCTCCAGGTTGCTCGACGGGCCGGTCAATGTGATCGGTTCGCGGGTCACGAACACACCATTGCTCGCGGCCAACAACCCTTTGACCCGGTCATAGCTCAAGCCTTTGCCAAGCAGGTCCGAAAAGTCCAGGCGCAGTCTGCGCCCGATGGAGTTGAAGTTGAGCAGGCCGAAAACCCGCAGCGCCTGCGCACCGCCTTCCACTTCAACGAACTGGCCCTTGCGAAAGGTTGCATCCAGGCTGCCGGAGAAGCGTTTTGGCCCGACCCAGGCCGGCGAACCCGGCCAACGCCCATCCACATCCAGATGGAAGTCCTCGCTGGTTACCGTTGGCGCATAGCCCCAACCCTTGAGCACGTCGCCGATGTTCTTGCCGTCCAGGCGCCCCTTGTACCAACTGCCGCTGTCGCCCTGTGCGCCTTCCCATCCTCCGGCCCCCTTGAGCAGCATGCCCTTGAGGCCCAGGTCCAGATCGTTGAAGGCCAGGCCCTTGGCGGTAGGTCGAATCTTCAGCGACCAGGCGCCCACCAGGTCCGGGCCCTGGAACAGCTGGTCAATAGCGATATCCAGCGCTGGAATATCCTTGGGGTCGATGCTCGCCAGTGGGTCCGGCGCATTTTCATCCGCCTGTACGGAAGGGTCCACTGCCGGCAGTTTTACGTATTGCAGGTTGATCGCAATCGGTGCGCCCTTGGCATCCGGCAGGTTCACGCGCCCCTTGGCCTGCTGACTGTCGAACTGCAGGCCCCACGCCGCGGCTTTGCGATCGAGTTGCAAATTGACCTGATCGAACTGGGTGCCTAAACCCGTGAGCTTGCCAATCTTGAAATCGGCACTGCTCAACAGTTGCTTGGCGCTGCCGCCCGGATCGTTGCCGGCGTATTGGTTGACCAGCTTTCTCCACGGATCGATGTCCAGCTCCGACAGCACGCCCCGAATGCGCAAACCCTTGGCGCCCGGCAGTACTGCGTCGCCATCGCCGAGGAACAACTCGCCACGGCCCTCATTGAATTTGTCCGGCGGCGCGGCGAAGGTGAAGTTCGCCAGTTCACCATAATCGAACCAATACCGGCGCTCGGCGCCTTGCAAGGTCATGCGAAAGACGCTGTCACGCCCCTGGCTGGCCGGCATGCCGAACGGCGCCGGCAGGTCCAGCGCAACGCCCTTGAGGTTGGAACTGATCATCAACTGGCTGTCGGCACCGTCCAGGTTCAGTTGTAACTGGTACGGAATGTCGCCGGACACCGGCAGCGGCTGAGTTATTTTTAGCCAGTCCATCAGTCGCTTGACCGTGACCTGCCCTTTGGCTGCGACACGGGTACTGATATTGCCCGGCTTGCCATCGGCAAAAATCTGCGCGGTGATAGGCCGGTCAAACGCCTGGGCGGTAATTTTTTCGCCACTCAGGCCCTTGGTGCTGTCAAAACGGAAATCGCCCTTGAGCTGCGTCAGGTCCAGGGTGGGTTCCGCCAATTGCAGCCGTGCCTTATCGGTCTGGAAGTCCACCACGATCTTGGGCTCAGTGCCTTTGGCCAACGGAATATCCAGGTCCAGCTTGCCTTGCAGGTCGCCCTCGCCCTTCCAACCGGCAAAGGTCGAAGCGGTGCCGATCGGCGCCTCTTGAAGAATTTTCAGGCCATCACCCAGGCCGCCGGCAAACGCCCCGGTCAGCAGTAAATGGCTGTCCTTGCCGGGCAGAGCGTGGGGAATATTGACGTAGATGTCCTTGACCTGGGTGTCGAGCAACTGGCCTTTGTCGGCCAGAATGCGGACGCCGCTCTCCTCGACAAACACCTCGCCATCAACCTTGCTCACATGGGGCCAGCCCGGCTGGAACGCCAACTCGGCGTCATGCACCTTGAAGAACAGGCTGATATTGCGCGAGGCCGGCAGCGCACCATGGCTCAGCGAGCCCTGATACTGGAAGAACCCCTGGTCTACCGCGCCCTTGAGAATCGCGGTGCGCAGCCACTCATCCAATGCGGGGCTCAGCACTGCGGGGAGGTATTTGGGGGTGAAGCGCCCATCGCCATCGACCAGGCCGACCCGCAGGTCCATATAGTCTTCCTGGTTATGGTCGAAATTGAGGCGAATAAGGAAGTCGGCGGCAATCTTGCCCTCTTCACCCAGCACCTTGATATAAGGGGCGATCAGGGTGAAGCCTTGCTTATCGAGCTTCCAGGTCAGCCGCGCATTGGCCTGCAGGTATTGCCAGGGCTTGGCGAAGATCGGGTCGAGGTGCAGGGAGAAATCCTTGCTGTCCATGCGCAGTTCGCCATGGCCCAGGTCGCCGCTGATGCTACCGGATACATTGCGTGCGGCCGGCGCGCCAAAGTAGGCATCAAAGCCCACCCGTTCCAGGTTGGCGGCAAAACTGACTTTTTGATCGGTAGTGTCCTGGGGACGAAAATCCACCAGCACATTACGCAGCAGGCCAGTGGCCTTGAGATGTTCGACGGTTTTGGCGAAGCCTTCCGGCAATGGCGCCAGAGCGTTGAGCAGCGGCGTGATCGGTGTCAGGTCGAGGCGGTCAGCCTGCAGTTTCCAGACCTCCTGGCCCTTGTCGGTCGCCAGGCTCTGCTGCAATTGCAGGCGCGATTCCCAACGGGTATCGCCCAGGTTCATCGCCAACGAATCAAACAGCACTTTCATGCCGCTATCACTGCGTTGCAGGTAGGCGGTAAGGGCGAGGTTTTCGATGTGCACCGGCTTGCGCTCGGCGTAACTGCCCTTGACCTGCGGCGAGTTGAGGCGCACCACCGCGCTTTGCACGGCGCCTTTGCCCCAGTTCAGCCAGAACTCCCCGCCGGCCTTGAACTGCGTGAGCTTCCACTGCTGGGTCAGCTTGCTCGGAATCCACTTGGCCCAATCGCTCTGCGGCAGGCTGAGGTAGGCCTGGACTTCGGCGTCTTTCCATTGACTGGCACGTATGCGGCTGCGCAGGCTGACAGCCAGGGGCTGGCCGTCGGGCAGGGTCAGGCGCGCGTCGAGACGTTGGCGGGTGATGCCGGTATGCAGGCTAAAGCCCACATAGGTAAGGGTGAGGGGCGATTGGTCGAGCGGTTGCAAGGTGACCTGGCTGTCGAGCAGCGACACGCGCTTGACCCTCTGCAGGCGCGTGAGCAGTTGCTGCGGGTCCAGCGGTTGGTCGTCCTGCATCGGCAGGCCTTGCAGTGCCCAATGGCCGTCCCTGTCTTCCTTGGCACTCAGTTGCAGGCCACTGACTTGCAAGTGAGCCAGGCGCACTTCACGCGCCATCAGGCTGGCCCAGATATCCGGCACCACTTCCACCTGATCCAGGCGCAAGGCATTGCTGCCTTCGCCCACCATCACATCGCGGGCCAGCAGCACCGGTGCGAAACCGCTCCAGCGCCCTTCAAGCATGCCGATGTGCATCGGCATGCCGACCGCGGCCTGGGCCTTGGCCTCGACCTGCGCTCGGTATTCGGCAACAAGCGGTGTCAACTCACGCCCCAGGCTCACGTACACCGCCGCCAAAACCAGCAGCAAGGCGCACAGGCCCAAGCCCCAACGGGTCAAAGCGGCAAAAAAGCGTGTCAGACGCTCCATGTCAGGCGACCCTCAAGGCAGTAGGCAGGCGGCAGACAAGGTCTGCCGGGATCAAAAAAGGCAAGCGAATGGGGATCAGAGCAGCACCACGTCGTATTGTTCCTGGGAATACATGGTTTCTACCTGGAAGCGAATCGTGCGCCCGATAAATCCCTCCAACTCGGCAACGTTACCGGACTCTTCATCCAGCAGGCGGTCGACCACTTTCTGGTTGGCAAGCACTCTATAACCTTCGGCCTGGTAGGCCCGCGCCTCTCGTAAGATTTCCCGGAAAATCTCGTAGCAAACCGTTTCCGGAGTTTTCAACTTACCGCGCCCCTGGCAACTGCTGCACGGCTCGCACAGCACCTGCTCCAGGCTTTCGCGGGTACGTTTGCGGGTCATTTGCACCAGTCCCAGCTCGGTAATACCGATGATGTTGGTCTTGGCGTGATCGCGTTCCAGTTGTTTCTCGAGCGTGCGCAGCACCTGGCGCTGGTGCTCTTCGTCTTCCATGTCGATGAAGTCGATGATGATGATGCCGCCCAGGTTGCGCAGGCGCAGTTGGCGCGCAATCGCGGTGGCCGCTTCGAGGTTGGTCTTGAAGATGGTCTCTTCGAGGTTGCGATGGCCGACAAAAGCGCCGGTGTTGACGTCGATGGTGGTCATGGCTTCCGCCGGGTCCACCACCAGATAGCCACCGGACTTGAGCGGCACCTTGCGCTCCAGGGCCTTCTGGATTTCATCTTCGACGCCGTATAGGTCGAAGATCGGCCGCTCACCAGGATAGTGTTCCAGGCGGTCGGCAATTTCCGGCATCAGCTCGGCAACAAATTGCGTGGTGCGCTGGAAGGTTTCCCGCGAGTCGATGCGAATTTTCTCAATCTTGGGGCTGACCAGGTCGCGCAGCGTGCGCAAGGCCAGGCCCAGGTCTTCATAAATGACACTCGGCGCGCCGATGGTCTTGATCTGGGCGCCGATCTGATCCCACAGCCGTCGCAGGTAACGGATGTCCATCAGAATCTCATCGGCCCCGGCGCCTTCCGCGGCGGTACGCAGGATAAAACCGCCGGCCTCCTTGATGCCTTCGGCGGCCACGCAGTCGCTGACCACCTTCTTCAGGCGTTCGCGCTCGCCTTCATCCTCGATCTTGAGGGAGATACCGACGTGGGCGGTACGCGGCATGTACACCAGATAACGCGAAGGAATCGACAGTTGCGTGGTCAGGCGCGCGCCCTTGGAACCGATGGGGTCCTTGGTGACTTGCACCACCAGGCTCTGCCCTTCATGCACCAGGGCGCTGATACTTTCGACCGCCGGGCCTTCACGCAGGGAGATTTCCGAAGCATGGATAAACGCGGCACGGTCCAGGCCGATGTCGACGAATGCCGCCTGCATCCCCGGCAGCACGCGCACTACCTTGCCTTTGTAGATATTGCCAACGATCCCGCGCTTCTGGGTGCGCTCGACGTGTACTTCCTGCAAAACACCGTTCTCTACCACCGCCACGCGCGATTCCATCGGCGTGATATTGATCAGAATCTCTTCACTCATGGCTGGGTCTCGTTCAGGCGTTTTCACAATAGTGGCCGGTCGCTTAAGGCTGGGCGCTGGAGTAACGCGTTCAGCGCGCGGTAAGGTGTTGCCAACAGGGTATGCCGAATCGGCCAAGCAGTTGCGCGGTTTCGCACACCGGCAGGCCTACCACGGCGGAATAACTGCCGTTGAGCCCGGCGACAAACACCGAGCCAAGCCCTTGAATAGCATAGCCGCCCGCCTTGTCTTGCGGTTCGCCGCTGTGCCAGTAGGTTGTAGCCTCCTCGACAGAAACCTCGCGAAAAAGTACACGACTCCTGACACATCGGGTTTCGCAGCGCAGCCCATCGGTGAGGGCAATGGCCGTGAGCACCTCATGCTCACGGCCCGCCAAGGCCATCAACATCGCCAAGGCGTCGGCTTGGTCTACCGGCTTGCCGAGGATCTTGCCGTCGACAATCACCGCCGTGTCGGCACCCAACACGCAGGCATCCGACGTTTGCTCAAGCGCAGCAAAACCCGCCGCCGCCTTGCCGCGCGCAAGACGCTCGACATAGGCAACAGCGGATTCATTGGGGATGGGAGTTTCGTCAATAGCGGCGCTGACCACCTTGAAGGGCACACCGATCTGGGTCAGCAGTTCACGTCGCCTCGGGGAGCCGGAGGCCAGATAAAGCGAATTCATGCAGACTCTCCCTGTAGGGTTCGATAACCAGGCAGAGCCTCGCAATCCATTCAATTGATTTTATAGCGACGACGCAGCCCACGCAGACCGAAACTGATCCATGGCCACAGCAGCGCGCTGACCAGCGCCGGCAGCACCAGCGCCAGGGTTGGCTGGCGGTTGCCGGTCAAGGCGCTGAGCCATAACTGAACAAGCTGCGCCAGGCCGAAAATCACCAGGATCACTAGGCATTGCTGCCACATCGGGAACATACGCAAACGCTGCTGCAGCGACAGTACCAGGAAGGTGATCAAGGTCAGGATCAACGCGTTCTGGCCCAGCAAGGTGCCATACAGCACATCTTCCGCCAAGCCCAGGAACATGGCCGTGACCATGCCCACTTTATGTGGCAGGTTCAGCGACCAGAACGCCAGCAACAAGGCCAGCCACAGCGGGCGCAGGATTTCCATGAATTGCGGCAGCGGCGAAACGCTGAGCAGCAGGCCGACCGCGAATGTCAGCCACACGATCCAACCATTGCGCGAATGAGTACCGGCCATTATTCCTCCCTCTGCCGCGTGGTCGCCGGGGCTGCAGTCGCAGGCTTGACGGCAGGCGTGGTGGTAGCAGGCGTGGTGGCCGGCGGTTTGGCGGCCGCCGGTTTTACCGGGTGGGTGTTATGCGCTGCAGGCTTGACCGGCGTGGCCACTGGCGCCGCTGCGGCCGGAGTGGCCACCGGTGCAGTTGGGGCCGCCGGCGCAGGCTTGGGCACGGTTGCAGGAATGATCGGCGCCGTGCCGTTCTTCTTGTCCTCCGCTTCCTGGGCCTGGGCGGCGTCATTGGCGCGCTCTTCCGGGGTGCGGTTATCACTGAACACCAGCAGCAGGTAGCGGCTGCGGTTCAGGGCTGCGGTGGGAACGGCGCGCACGATGGCAAATGGCTGGCCGGAATCATGGATCACTTCCTTGACCGTCGCCACCGGGTAGCCGGCCGGGAAACGCTGGCCCAAGCCGGAACTGACCAATAGGTCGCCTTCCTTGATGTCGGCGGTGTCGGCCACGTGACGGAGTTCAAGGCGCTCGGGGTTACCGGTGCCGCTGGCGATGGCGCGCAAGCCGTTACGGTTGACTTGCACGGGAATGCTGTGGGTTGTATCCGTCAGCAGCAATACCCGCGAGGTGTAGGGCATCAGCTCCACCACTTGGCCCATCAGGCCACGCGCATCGAGCACCGGCTGGCCCAGGACCACACCATCGCGCTCACCCTTGTTGATGATGATGCGATGTGTGAAGGGGTTGGGGTCCATGCCGATCAACTCGGCCACTTCGACTTTCTCGTTGACCAGCGCGGAAGAATTGAGCAACTCGCGCAGCCGTACGTTCTGCTCGGTGAGGGCCGCGAGCTTTTGCATGCGCCCCTGCAACAGCAGGTTTTCGGTCTTGAGTTTTTCGTTTTCGGCGACGAGCTCGGTGCGGCTGCCGAATTGGCTCGCCACGCCCTGGAACAGACGTTGCGGCAGGTCGGTGATCCAGTAGGTCTGCATCAACACCAGCGACATCTGGCTACGCACGGGCTTGAGCAGTGCAAAACGAGCATCGACCACCATCAGCGCGACCGAAAGCACGACCAGCACCAATAAGCGCACGCCCAATGAGGGGCCTTTGGCGAAAAGCGGTTTAATAAGCCGCTCCTCCCAGGCAAATGTTCTCTTTATTCATACGGCATCTAACCGGCCTGGATGCAGATTGAAGAAGATAAACGCCAACAGGCAGCACTGCAAAGTGCTGCCTGAGGGCAAAACATGGCGCAACCAACGATCTTATTCGCTGGAAAGCAGGTCCATGGTGTGTTTATCCATCATTTCCAGTGCACGACCACCGCCACGGGCAACGCAGGTCAGCGGGTCTTCGGCGACGATAACCGGCAGACCGGTTTCCTGGGCCAGCAACTTGTCGAGGTCGCGCAGCAAGGCGCCACCACCGGTCAGTACCAGCCCGCGCTCGGCGATATCCGAAGCCAGTTCCGGCGGCGATTGCTCCAGGGCACTCTTCACAGCCTGAACGATGGTGGCCAGGGACTCTTGCAGAGCTTCCAGCACTTCATTGGAGTTCAGGGTGAAGGCACGTGGAACGCCCTCGGCCAGGTTGCGACCGCGAACATCGACTTCGCGAACTTCGCCGCCCGGGTAAGCGGTACCGATTTCCTGCTTGATGCGTTCGGCGGTGGATTCGCCGATCAGGCTGCCGTAGTTACGACGCACATAAGTGATGATCGCTTCGTCGAAGCGGTCGCCGCCCACACGCACGGATTCGGCATACACCACACCGTTCAGGGAAATCAGGGCGATTTCAGTGGTACCACCACCGATATCCACCACCATCGAGCCGCGCGCTTCTTCAACCGGCAGGCCGGCACCGATCGCAGCGGCCATGGGCTCTTCGATCAGGAACACTTCACGGGCACCGGCACCGAGGGCCGACTCACGGATAGCACGACGCTCTACCTGGGTGGACTTGCACGGAACGCAGATCAGCACACGAGGGCTGGGCTGCAGGAAACTGTTTTCGTGAACCTTGTTGATGAAGTACTGCAGCATCTTCTCGCAGACACTGAAGTCGGCGATCACGCCGTCTTTCATCGGACGAATGGCGGCAATATTGCCAGGTGTGCGGCCGAGCATGCGCTTGGCCTCGGTGCCGACGGCAACGACACTTTTCTGATTACCATGGGTCCGAATGGCCACAACCGATGGCTCATTCAGAACGATACCGCGCTCGCGCACGTAAATAAGGGTGTTGGCAGTGCCCAGGTCAATGGAAAGATCGCTGGAAAACATGCCACGCAGTTTCTTGAACATGGGAAAGGGACCCTAGGCAACGCGTGGGTAAAAAAGTGCGGCAAACTCTAACAACGACAGGGATTTTGGGCAAGGCGCCAATGTGCTAAATTGGCCGACTTTCTGTGCACCAACCCCCACAATCGCGGCCGTAAGACCGTAGAAATGCGGTAGTGTTCCGACAATCTAACACACGGACAGCCTCCGTTCTGTTTTCCACTGGAGATTCCCATGGCGCTTGAACGCTCCGACGTGGAAAAAATCGCTCATCTGGCCTCGCTTGGCCTCAATGATGCCGATCTTCCACAGACCACCGCAGCCCTGAACAGCATTCTCGGGCTGGTTGATCAAATGCAGGCCGTCAATACCGACGGCATCGAGCCCCTGGCTCACCCGCTCGAAGCCAGCCAGCGCCTGCGCGCAGACCTCGTGACCGAGCGCAATCATCGCGAGGCCTATCAGTCCATCGCGCCAGCGGTCGAAAACGGCCTGTACCTGGTTCCGAAAGTCATCGACTAAAGGGAAAGAGCCTTTCATGCATCACATGACTCTGGCCGAGATCGCCCGCGGTCTCGCCGATAAAAAGTTTTCTTCCGAAGAGCTGACCAAGACCCTGCTGGCGCGTATCGCCGAGCACGACCCCAAGGTCAACAGCTTCATCAGCCTCACCGAAGAGCTGGCCTTGAGCCAGGCCAAGGCCGCCGACGTACGTCGCGCCAACGGTGAAAACGGCGCATTGCTGGGCGCACCGATCGCCCACAAAGACCTGTTCTGCACCCAGGGCGTGCGTACCAGCTGCGGCTCGAAGATGCTCGACAACTTCAAGGCGCCCTACGACGCCACCGTGGTCGCCAAGCTGGCCGCCGCCGGGGCCGTGACCCTGGGCAAGACCAACATGGACGAATTCGCCATGGGGTCGGCCAACGAGTCGAGCTACTACGGCGCAGTGAAAAACCCGTGGAACCTGGAACACGTGCCCGGCGGCTCGTCCGGTGGTTCGGCCGCGGCCGTTGCCGCCCGCTTCCTGCCGGCGGCCACGGCCACCGACACCGGCGGCTCCATCCGCCAGCCCGCTGCGTTCACCAACCTTACCGGTCTGAAGCCGACCTACGGTCGCGTTTCCCGCTGGGGCATGATCGCCTACGCGTCCAGCCTCGATCAGGGCGGCCCATTGGCCCGCACGGCCGAAGACTGCGCCATCTTGTTGCAAGGCATGGCAGGTTTCGACACGCAGGACTCCACCAGCATCGATGAGCCGGTGCCGGACTACAGCGCCCACCTCAACACCTCGATCAAGGGCCTGCGCATCGGCGTGCCGAAGGAATACTTCAGCGCCGGTCTCGACCCGCGTATCGCCGAGTTGGTGCAAAACAGTATCAAAGAGCTGGAAAAGCTCGGCGCCGTGATCAAGCACATCAGCTTGCCGAACAACCAGCATGCGATTCCTGCCTATTACGTGATCGCACCGGCGGAAGCCTCCTCCAACCTGTCGCGTTTCGACGGCGTGCGTTTCGGCTATCGCTGCGAAAACCCGAAAGACCTCACCGACCTGTACAAGCGCTCCCGTGGCGAAGGCTTCGGTGCTGAAGTGCAGCGCCGGATCATGGTCGGAGCCTACGCTCTGTCGGCCGGTTACTACGATGCCTACTACCTCAAGGCGCAGAAAATCCGGCGCCTGATCAAGAACGACTTCATGGCAGCCTTTGAAGAAGTCGACGTGATCCTCGGCCCGACCACGCCGAACCCGGCCTGGAAGATCGGCGCCAAGACCGGCGACCCGATCGCCGAGTACCTGGAAGACCTCTACACCATCACCGCCAACCTCGCGGGCTTGCCGGGCTTGTCGATGCCTGCAGGTTTCGTCGACGGCCTGCCGGTCGGCGTGCAATTGCTCGCCCCGTATTTCCAGGAAGGCCGCCTGCTCAATGTGGCGCACCAGTACCAGTTGAACACTGACTGGCACACTCGCACCCCTACCGGCTTCTGAGGAGAACACTATGCAATGGGAAGTTGTGATCGGGCTGGAGATTCATACCCAGCTCGCCACCCAATCGAAGATTTTCTCCGGTAGCGCCACCACGTTCGGCGCCGAGCCCAACACCCAGGCCAGCCTGGTCGACCTGGGCATGCCCGGCGTACTGCCGGTGCTGAACCAGGAAGCGGTGCGCATGGCGGTGATGTTCGGCCTGGCGATTGACGCCGAGATCGGCCAGCACAACGTGTTCGCGCGCAAGAACTACTTCTACCCGGACCTGCCCAAGGGCTACCAGATCAGCCAGATGGAACTGCCGATCGTCGGCAAGGGCCACCTGGACATTCCCCTGGAAGACGGCACCATCAAGCGCGTCGGTGTGACCCGCGCGCACCTTGAAGAAGACGCCGGCAAAAGCCTGCACGAAGAGTTCCCGGGCGCCACCGGTATCGACCTCAACCGTGCGGGCACGCCGCTGCTGGAAATCGTGTCCGAGCCGGACATGCGCAGCGCCAAGGAAGCGGTGGCCTACGTCAAGACCATCCACGCGCTGGTGCGCTACCTGGGCATCTGCGACGGCAACATGGCCGAAGGCTCGCTGCGTTGTGACTGCAACGTGTCGGTGCGGCCAAAAGGCCAGGCCGAATACGGTACCCGTTGCGAGATCAAGAACGTCAACTCGTTCCGTTTCATCGAGAAGGCGATCAACACCGAAGTGCGTCGCCAGATCGAACTGATCGAGGACGGCGGCAAGGTGATCCAGCAAACGCGCCTGTACGACCCGAACAAAGACGAAACCCGCGCCATGCGCAGCAAAGAGGAAGCCAACGACTACCGTTACTTCCCCGACCCGGACCTGTTGCCGGTGGTGCTGGAAGACTCGTTCCTCAATGACGTGCGCGCCACCCTGCCGGAACTGCCGCAGCAGAAACGCGAGCGCTTCAAGGAGCAATTCGGCCTGTCGGTCTACGATGCCAGCGTTTTGGCCTCCAGCCGTGAACAAGCGAACTACTTCGAAAAAGTTGTGAGCATTGCCGGTGACGCCAAGCTGGCGGCCAACTGGGTCATGGTTGAGCTGGGCAGCCTGCTGAACAAGCAAGGTCTGGAAATCGACGAAGCCCCGGTGACCGCCGAACAATTGGGCGGCATGCTGCTGCGCATCAAGGACAACACCATCTCCGGCAAAATCGCCAAGACCGTGTTCGAAGCGATGGCGGCCGGCGAAGGCAGCGCCGACGAGATCATCGAAAAACGCGGGCTCAAGCAAGTCACCGACAGCGGCGCCATTTCGGCCGTACTCGATGAAATGCTGGCGGCCAACGCCGAGCAGGTCGAACAATATCGCGCGGCGGACGAAGCCAAGCGCGGCAAGATGTTCGGCTTTTTCGTCGGCCAGGCCATGAAAGCCTCCAAAGGCAAGGCCAACCCGCAGCAGGTGAACGAACTGCTGAAAAGCAAG
This sequence comes from Pseudomonas asgharzadehiana, assembly GCF_019139815.1. Lineage (NCBI taxonomy): Bacteria > Pseudomonadati > Pseudomonadota > Gammaproteobacteria > Pseudomonadales > Pseudomonadaceae > Pseudomonas > Pseudomonas asgharzadehiana. The sequence goes on along the minus strand of NZ_CP077079.1, from coordinate 1,137,027 downwards.
CTCGAAGGCTGATTGCGATGCAGGATCCGGGCAAGACTTCATGCTTGACTCGGACCTCCTGTGGGAGGGGGCTTGCTCCCTCCCACATTTGATATGGGGATACCTTGAATGAAGCGTTTACTTGGCCTTTTAGCCTTGTTCTCTCTGCTGACCGGTTGCGCCAGCGGCCTCATCGACCCCAACGGCTACGACGAAACCGGCACCGCCTCGTATTACGGCGCCCGGCACCATGGTAAAAAAACCGCCAGCGGTGAACCCTTCAACCAGAACGCCCTGACCGCCGCCCACCGGCGACTGCCCTTCGGCACGCGGGTCAAGGTCACCAATCTCGACAACGACAAATCCGTCGTGGTCCGCATCAATGATCGCGGCCCGCATACCCGTGGACGCCTGATCGATCTTTCGCGCGAAGCCGCCGAGCAACTGGGCATGCTGCGCAGCGGCACCGCGCGGGTTCGCGTGCAAGCCATGAGCAACTGACCGAGGGAGCCTGGCCATTTTCGGATTAACCGCCCTTTCGCCCTGGAGCCTGCTCGAACTGGCCAGCGGCCTGCTGCTGCTGATCGCCGGCGCCGAAATCCTGGTGCGCGCCGCCGTGCGCCTGGCGGCCAGCCTCAAGGTGCGCCCGCTGATCATCGGCCTGACCATCGTCGCCTTCGGCAGCAGCGCGCCGCAGATGACCGTCAGCCTGCAGGCCACCCTGGCCGGCAACACCGATATCGCCGTGGGCAGCGTAATCGGCAGCAGTATCTTCAACATCCTGGTGACCCTCGGCCTGTCGGCGCTGATCATTCCGTTACGTGTCTCGCGGCAACTGGTGCGCCTGGATATCCCGGTGATGATCCTCGCCGGCCTGCTGGTGTTCACCCTGGCGGCCAATGAAGAGCTGACGCCGGTCGATGGGCTTTGCCTGCTGACCGCCTTGCTGGCCTACCTCGGCGTGCTGCACTACCAGACCCGTCACTCACGCCGCCCACGCAGCCTGGATACGGTGGCCCGAGCGCCCTGGCTGAGCAGCGTGCTGCTGATGCTCGGCGGGTTGTTGGTGCTGGTGCTGGCCGGGCACCTGCTGCTGGGCGCGGCCGTGGATGTAGCGAGCGACCTGGGCTTGTCGGAACGCATTATCGGCCTGACGCTGATCGGCGTCGGCACTTCGCTGCCATGCCTGGCCACCTCGCTGATTGCCGCGTTGCGCGGCCAACGGGAAATTGCCGTAGGCAACGTGATCGGCAGCAACCTGTTCAACCTGCTGGGAGTACTGGGGCTGACCGCGCTCTTGGCGCCGTCGCCGTTGTCGGTATCGCCCAACGCCCTGGACTTCGACCTGCCGGTGATGCTCGGCGTCGTGGTGTTGTGCTTGCCGGTGTTCTACACCGGCTACCGTGTGACTCGCGCCGAAGGTCTCGTGCTGCTGGGGTTATACCTGGCGTATGGGTTGCACGTGATGTCATTCACCACCGGCATGCCCCTGGCCGGCAAGCTGGAACAATTGATGCTGCATTACGTCCTGCCGGCGCTGCTGGTGTTCCTGGTGTTCACCTCGCTGCGCGCCTGGCGCCGCCAACATAAGAGGGAATCGCAATGACCGATCAGAAAAAGCCCGGGGTTGAAATGCGTCGCCAGGTCATGGGCGATGCGTTCGTCGACCGCGCCCTGGGCAATGCCACCGAGTTCACCCAGCCGTTGCAGGATTTCGTCAACGAACATGCCTGGGGCAGCGTGTGGAACCGCGAAGGTTTGCCGCTGAAGACCCGCAGCCTGATCACCCTCGCCGCCCTCACCGCGCTCAAGTGCCCCCAGGAACTCAAGGGCCACGTGCGTGGTGCGCTGAACAACGGCTGCACCGTGGAGGAAATTCGCGAAGCGCTGCTGCATTGCGCGGTGTATGCGGGTGTGCCGGCGGCGATTGATGCGTTTCGTGCCGCTCAGGAAGTGATCGATACCTACCAGAAAGAAGGCTAGATCCAGCCACCCGCCTGCAGCACAAAAATACCGATATTCGTGGTCACCGCCGCCATCAGGGTGGTGATCACAATAATCGCCGCCGCCAGCTCGTGATTGCCCTCGGCCGCCCTGGCCATCACGAAGCTAGCGGCGGCCGTCGGCGCGCCGAAATACAGGAACAGAATCCCCAGTTCAGGCCCGCGAAAGCCCAGCAGCCAGGCACCCAAAGTGGCGACCACCGGCAACCAGACCATCTTCATCAAGCTCGCGCTCAACGCCATGTTGCCGCTCTTGCGCAGCGCCGCCAGGGACAGGGTGCCGCCGATGCAGATCAATGCCAACGGCAAGGTGGTGTCGGCCAGGTACTGCATGGATTTTTCCAGCCAGCCGGGCAGGCCAATCTGAAAATACGCGAACGGCGCCGCCACGATAACGCTGATGATCAACGGGTTGGCCACCACACTTTTGAAGATGCTCCAGGGGTCGGACTTGATCACCGGGCTGTACACCGCCAGCACAATGGTCGAGAGGGTGTTGTAGAACAGGATCACCAGCGCGGCGAGGACGGCCCCGAGCGAGATCCCATAGTCACCGTACATGCTGGCCGCCAGTGCCAGGCCGATCACGCCGTTATTGCCGCGAAACGCGCCTTGGGTGTAGATCCCACGGTCCTCACGCTTGCAACGAAAGATCGCCCAACCCCAGGCCAGGGCAAAGCTCACCAGGGTGGCGACCGAAAAGTAAATCAGCAAACCCGGCTTGAGCGCCGAGTGCAGGTCGGCATGCAGGATGCCCAGGAACAGCAACGCCGGCATGGTGACGTTGAACACCAGGGACGAGGCCGTGTGGATAAAGTTGTCGTTAATCCAATTGATGCGCTTGAGCAGCACACCGAGAAACAGCATGGCAAACACCGGCGCGGTGATGGTCAGGGTGGTGAGGAAGATAGCCAGCATGCCGGGGGACCTTGGGTGGGCGTCGTTAGGTGGCTAATGATAAGCCATACAGCCCAACGGCGTCTGGGAGACCGCTATCGGGAGCAAGCCCCCTCCCACCCTTGATCGCGCTTTCATGCTGGAACTCGGTCAAAGGTGGGAGGGGGTTTGCCCGCGATGCAGGCAACTCGGTCTCAGGTAATCGGCGCCGGGTTGAACAAGGTGATGTCGTTGTGCAGCTTGTGATGCTCCGCCCAGGTCTGCTTCTTGCCGCTGGCCACGTCCAGGTAGAAGTGAAACAGCTCCCAACCCAGCTCTTCGATGCTCGCGCGGCCGGTGGCGATGCGCCCGGCATCAATATCGATGAGGTCCGGCCAGCGCTGCGCCAATTCCGTACGGGTCGACACTTTCACCACCGGGGCCATCGCCAGCCCGTAAGGCGTGCCGCGCCCGGTAGTGAACACATGCAGGTTCATGCCCGCCGCCAGTTGCAGGGTGCCGCACACAAAATCACTGGCCGGCGTGGCGCAAAAGATCAAACCCTTGCCCTTGAACCGCTCGCCTGGGCCCAACACGCCGTTGATCGCGCTGCTGCCGGACTTGACGATGGAGCCCAAGGACTTCTCGACGATATTCGACAACCCGCCCTTCTTGTTACCCGGCGTGGTGTTGGCGCTGCGATCCGCCTCGCCCTTGGCCAGGTAGCGGTCGTACCAGTCCATTTCCCGCACCAACTCTTCGGCAACTTCCTTCGTCTTTGCGCGAGAAGTCAGCAGGTAGATCGCATCGCGGACTTCGGTAACTTCGGAAAACATCACCGTCGCCCCCGCCCGCAGCAACAGGTCCGAGGCATACCCCAGCGCCGGGTTGGCGGTGATGCCGGAAAACGCATCACTGCCGCCACACTGCATGCCCAGAATCAGCTCGGACGCCGGCACGGTTTCGCGGCGGCGCTGGTCGAGTTTTTTCAGGCGGGTTTCAGCCAGGTCCATGATCTGCTCGATCATTTCGGTAAATCCGTGGCTGGAGTCCTGCAGCCGATACAACCACGGCTCGCTCAAGTCCACGGAACTGTCGTTGTCATGCATCACCTGCCCGGCCTGCAATTTCTCGCAGCCCAGGCTGATCACCAACGCTTCGCCCCCCAGGTTCGGGTTGCGCGCCAGGTTGCGCACAGTGCGGATCGGGATGTAGGCGTCGGTGGCGGTAATCGCTACCCCACACCCGTAGCTGTGGGTCAGCGCCACCACGTCATCGACGTGCGGGTACTTGGGCAGCAGCTCGTCCTTGATGCGCTTGACCGCATGGTCCAACACCCCGGTCACGCACTGCACCGTGGTGGTGATGCCGAGGATATTGCGCGTGCCCACGGTGCCATCGGCGTTGCGGTAGCCCTCGAACGTGAAACCTTCCAACGGCGCCTGAGCCTCAGGCACCTCGGTGGACAGCGGCAAGCTGTCCAGGGGCGGCGCGGTGGGCATGCGCAGTTGATCCTCCTGCACCCAACTGCCGCGCGGGATCGGCGCCAAGGCGTAACCGATGGTCTGGCCGTAGCGAATAATCTGACCACCTTGCGGGATATCTTCCAGGGTCACCTTGTGGCTCTGGGGGATGAATTCCACGGTCACCAGGCCGTCCGGAAACTCGGTCCCGGCCGGTACGCCCTGGTCATTCACCACGATCACTACGTTGTCGCGCTCGTGCAAACGAATGGAGCGTGGCGAGTCGGCATGTTCAATCAACTGCATCACGGTGCCTCTCAGGAATGCGCTTGGGTTAGGTTGGTCAACTCTGGCCCCTTGCTTGGCGGCTCTTTGAGTACTACACGCTTGATCGGGCCGACAATGACCAGGTAACTGAACACCGCCACCAGCGCGTTGGCGCCGACGAACACCAGGGCCCATTTGAACGAGCCGGTGGTGCTGATGATGTAGCCGATCACGATCGGCGTGGTGATCGACGCCAGGTTACCGAAGGTGTTGAACAAGCCGCCACTGAGGCCGGCGATTTGCTTGGGCGAGGTGTCGGACACTACCGCCCAACCCAGTGCGCCAACGCCCTTGCCGAAGAAGGCCAAGGCCCATTTGAACGAGCCGGTGGTGCTGATGATGTAGCCGATCACGATCGGCGTGGTGATCGACGCCAGGTTACCGAAGGTGTTGAACAAGCCGCCACTGAGGCCGGCGATTTGCTTGGGCGAGGTGTCGGACACTACCGCCCAACCCAGTGCGCCAACGCCCTTGCCGAAGAAGGCCAAGGCCATGAAGCCCACCACCATCCATTCAACGTCGACGTAGTTACACGCAATGATGCTGCTGGAAACCAGCAGACCGGCAATGATCGGCGCTTTGCGGGCGAAGGTCAGGGAATGGCCCTTGCGCAGCAGGTAGTCGGAAATCACCCCACCCAGCACGCCGCCGATGAAGCCGCAGATCGCCGGCAACGAGGCGATGAAACCGGCCTTGAGGATGGTCATGCCACGGTCCTGCACCAGATACACCGGGAACCACGTCAGGAAGAAGTAGGTGATCCCATTGATGCAGTACTGGCCCAGGTACACGCCCAGCATCATGCGATTGGTCAGCAGTTGACGAATGTAATCCCACTTCGGACCGTCGGTTTTTTTACCCTTGCCCTTGTCCTGGTCCATATCGACCATCGCGCCGTTGGCCGCGATGTGATTGAACTCTGCTTCGTTGATCATCGGGTGCTGGCGCGGGCTGTGGATAACTTTCAGCCAGACCAGCGAGAACACGATGCCAATCACGCCCATCACGATAAATACGTGCTGCCAGCCGAAGCGGTAGACGATCCAGCCCATCAGCGGCGCGAACAACACCGTGGCGAAATACTGCGCGGAGTTGAAGATCGCCGATGCCGTACCGCGTTCAGCCGTCGGGAACCAGGCCGCGACGATACGCGCATTGCCCGGAAAGGATGGCGCTTCGGCCAAGCCCACCATAAAGCGCAGCATAAACAGCGCAACGACCGCTGTGGAGACACCGAACTCACCCACATAGCCTTGCAGCACGGTGAACAGTGACCAGGTGAAAATGCTCAGCGCATAGACTTTTTTCGAGCCGAAACGGTCCAGCAGCCAGCCACCGGGAATTTGCCCGGCCACGTAGGCCCAACCGAATGCGGAGAAGATGTAACCGAGGGTGACCGCGTCGATGCCGAGGTCTTTTTGCAGGCTGGAGCCGGCGATGGCGATGGTGGCCCGGTCGGCGTAGTTGATCGTGGTCACCAGGAACAGCATGAGCAGGATCAAATAGCGGACGTGGGTCGGCTTGGTCGTTTGCATCTGGAGGTGCTCCCACTAATTATTTTTTTTGCGGGTAATTAATTGTGTGCGCGGGAACCGCTCCAGGTGAAAGCCGGTTCCCGCGGGTGTTGCGTATTACGAACCGATGTAGCTGGTTTTCACCACGGTGTAGAACTCTTGCGCATAGCGTCCTTGCTCACGCGAACCATAGGACGAGCCCTTCCGGCCACCGAATGGAACGTGGTAATCCACACCGGCGGTCGGCAGGTTGACCATCACCATCCCGGCCTGGGAATGGCGCTTGAAGTGGTTGGCGTACTTCAACGAGGTGGTGGCAATGCCCGCCGACAAGCCGAACTCGGTGTCGTTGGCCATGGCCAGCGCCGCCTCGTAGTCCGCCACGCGCACCACGTTGGCCACCGGCCCGAAGATCTCTTCACGGCTGATGCGCATGGCGGCTTCGCTGTCGGCGAACAGCGTCGGCGCCAGGTAGTAACCTTCGGTGTCGCACGTCACCACGCCGCCACCGCTGACCAGCCGCGCGCCTTCGCTTTGGCCGATGTCGATGTATTTAAGGTCTTGGTCCAACTGCGCCTGGGACACTACCGGGCCAATGTCAGTACCGCTTTTCAATGCGTGACCAACCTTGATCGACTTCATGCGCTCGGCCATGGCCGCGACGAATTGGTCGTGAATGCCGGCGGTGACAATCAAACGGCTCGATGCCGTGCAACGCTGGCCGGTGGAGTAGAACGCACTCTGTACCGACAGCTCGACGGCCTGCTTGAGGTCGGCGTCATCGAGAATGATCTGCGGGTTCTTGCCGCCCATTTCCAACTGCACTTTGGCCTGGCGCGACACGCAGCTGACGGCGATCTGACGCCCCACACCCACGGAACCGGTGAAGCTGATGCCGTCGACCTTCGGGCTGTTGACCAGCACATCGCCGACCACACGGCCGCTGCCCATCACCAGGTTGAACACGCCGGCAGGGAAGCCGGCACGGGAAATAATCTCCGCCAGGGCCCAGGCGCAGCCCGGCACCAACTCGGCCGGCTTGATCACCACGCAGTTACCGTAGGCCAGGGCCGGAGCGATTTTCCAAGCCGGGATAGCAATCGGGAAGTTCCACGGAGTGATCAAGCCGACCACGCCCAGGGCTTCGCGGGTGACTTCAACATTGACGCCCGGGCGCACCGACGGCACGTAATCACCGGACAGGCGCAGGCATTCACCGGCGAAAAACTTGAAGATGTTACCGGCGCGGGTCACTTCACCGATGGCCTCGGGCAGGGTCTTGCCCTCTTCCCGGGCCAGCAGCGTGCCGAGCTCTTCGCGGCGCGCGAGAATTTCGCTGCCGACTTTGTCCAACGCGTCATGACGCGCCTGGATGCCGGAAGTGGACCAGGCCGGGAAAGCGGCGCGGGCGGCGTCGATGGCGGCGTTGACTTGAGCGACATCGGCCTTGGCATACTCACCAATGACATCAGACAACTCCGACGGGTTGAGGTTGACGCAATAGTCGGCACCCGCCACCCATTGGCCGTTGATGTAGTTTTCAAAACGCTGTGCTTGAGACACGAATCTTCTCCTGACGCAAAAGGCCGCTGATTACTCAGCGGCCTCGTTGATGGGTTATTGCGGGCCTTGCTTGTCGATCAGCGCGGCCAGGGCCTCGTACTCTTCCGGCAGCAGGTCGGTCAGCGGGGTGCGCACAGGGCCTGCGTCGTAGCCGACGATTTTTGCGCCTGCCTTGACGATGCTCACGGCATAACCGGCCTTGCGGTTACGGATGTCCAGGTAGGGCAGGAAGAAGTCGTCAATGATCTTGGCCACGGTGGTGTGATCTTCGCGGGCAATCGCGTGGTAGAAGTCCATCGCGGTTTTCGGGATGAAGTTGAACACCGCCGAGGAGTACACCGGCACGCCCAGGGCCTTGTAGGCAGCGGCGTAAACCTCTGCAGTCGGCAGGCCGCCGAGGTAGCTGAAACGGTCGCCCAAACGACGGCGAATCGACACCATCAACTCGATGTCACCCAGGCCATCCTTGTAACCGATCAGGTTCGGGCAACGCTCGGCCAGGCGCTCCAACAACGGTGCAGTCAGGCGGCACACGTTACGGTTGTAGACCACCACACCGATTTTTACCGATTTGCACACGGCCTCAACGTGGGCGGCAACGCCGTCCTGGCTGGCTTCGGTGAGGTAGTGCGGCAGCAGCAGCAGGCCTTTGGCACCCAGGCGCTCGGCTTCCTGAGCGTATTCGATGGCTTGGCGCGTCGAGCCGCCGACACCGGCGAGGATCGGCACGCTGGTGGCGCAGGTATCAACAGCGGTCTTTACCACTTGGGAATATTCGCTGGCGGCCAGGGAGAAAAACTCACCGGTGCCGCCGGCTGCGAACAAGGCGGTGGCGCCATAAGGGGCCAGCCACTCAAGGCGCTTGATATAGCCCGCCTGGTGGAAGTCACCCTGGGCATTGAAATCGGTCACGGGGAAAGACAGCAGACCGTGGGAGAGGATGGACTTCAGTTCTTGTGGATTCATTATTCGAACACCCTGGTAAAGACTTTCTGTCGAAAGGTTGTTGTTGGTTTTTGATGATGTCGTACGTCATCGTACAACTATAAAAAGATTCGTCAACTGCAATTCATCGACCTTCACGTTGAGGCGTGTTTATACCGCGCTTCTTGACGTAGGAAATTTATCCTCTATGCTCGCTACAACTGTATATGCATACAGTTAAAAAGGAAGATTCCTACGACATAGCAAGGAGCTAACATGTCAGGTCTTGAACTCGCAGCACCCGAAAAAAAATCCCCGCCCCTGCGCTTCGAAGGCAGCGAACACACCGCCATCGGCGACGACACACTGTTGCGCTTCGCCAAGGACGCGCCGGCCATTCCCGCACGCCAAGTCGAACTGCACCTGCCCAACGGGCTGGCCCTGACTTACGGCCAAGTGATTGCCCTGGGCGGCGACTTCTATGGCGTTCCCGGCCGCCCCATCAGCGATGGCGCCTCCCCTGCCGACCGTGTGCAACGTTTTATGGCGGCCTTCAACTCGCTGGCGGTGTTGCCAGCCTCGCGGGAAGAAGCCGGCAAGATCCTCGCGGTGATGCAAAAGGAGATCAACGCGATCAACCAGGCGATCCAGGACGGCAAACAACCCCACGAAGCCTACGATGCCCTCGGTGATACGTTTTCCGAGGAATGGAACCGCATCACCGGAGGCGGCAGCGCGGTTTCGGCGCTGATTCCGCTGGGGCGTTATTTGAAGCTGGCGGCGGACAACGCTGACCACTTCGGTGAATGGGCCCTATCGGCCTACCTGGCAGGGCACACGGCAGCCTTGCAACAAGCCGTCGCGGCCCATCAAACCGGTACCGACCAGGCACTGGAGTTGGCGTATGCCATGAACAGTTTCGCTGATCACTTTTTAACCGATCTATTTTCCGCCGGACACCTGCGCGTACCCCGCAAACAGCTGGCGGCGGTGGTGACGCCTGGCGAACTGGGCTCGTTGATCAGCCGCTTCATGCACGATGAAGACAGCCAGTTTGGGCTCAAAGTACGCAATGCCCTGGGTGATGAGTGGCATGCCTATGGGGATAAACGCTACTTCGACGGCATCGATGCGGCTAATCGGCTGCAGGTCAAACGCGCGGTGCAGGCGTCCGCCGATGAAATCTTCGCAACGTTTGCCAGCGGTGTGGCGCCCTCCCCGGCCAACTTCAAGGCGCCGCTGCATGTGCCGGACTTGAACGCTGCACAAAACCCGGCGAATAACTTTTCGCCGCTGTTCAAGGTTGAGGGTGACAAGGTGCTGCGACGCAAGGACGTGAATGACCTGAACGACAAGCACTGGACTCACGATTGGTGGGGGTGGAGTACGTATTTGTTGCTCAAGGACTACAAGCCGAATACGCCGCTGAGTTGAGTGACTCTGGTCCCATGCGCGCCGTGAACCGTACGCATGGGACCATTTGTCGGAACTGTGATTTCTGACAGTTTCGCGGGCGCTTGATCATCGCGGATAAATGAACAGGCACATATACCTGAAAAGGAGACCTCGACATGACCTACCCAGCCCCAACCTTAATCACCTCGTCATTGGAGCGGATTGAACTCCAGCTGCCATCTAACGCGCCGCAGCCGGAAAATGCGAACGTCCAAGCTATTTTGTTTGAAAGGAATCCAGATGAGGAAGACGACCTTACCTACTACGAATCTGTTTTCGGGGTTCCTACAGAACTCTCCCCGCAGGTAACACTCGTTATTACGCCGACTAAAGACCAGCAGGAACGCCTTCAAGGCAAAACGTTGGAACTGGGCTATCGAGTAACGAAGCGAGAAACTTCAATGGAAGCCGACTCCGAACGTTTGAAAGTTACGCTTTAGCGTTAGCTAATTCACCCCCGCTGTGCCTGCGCCTCTTCATGCGCCTGGCGCAGCCGCTCGCGGCTGTTGGTCAGGTGCAAACGCATCGCCGCGCGCGCCGCATCCGAATCCTGGCGCGCGATCGCTTCATAAATTTCTTCGTGCTCGCGGCTCAGACGGCCCATGTAATGCTGCTGGTCATCATGGGCCAGGCGCGCCGAGTTCAGGCGGGTTCGCGGAATGATGCTGGTGCCCAGGTGGGTCATGATGTCGGTGAAATAGCGGTTGCCGGTGGACAGGGCAATCTCCAGGTGGAATGCGAAATCGGACGCCACCGCATCGCCAGCATGCGCCGCGCTTTCATTCAGCGCATCGAGCGCCGCGCGCATGGCCGCCAGTTGTTCGTCGCTGCGGCGCAGGGCCGCCAGACCGGCTGATTCCACTTCCAGGCTGATACGCAGCTCCAGAATGGCCAACACATCACGCAACGTGACCACCGTGGCCGGGTCGATACGAAAACCGCTGGGGCTCGGCGTGTCCAGCACAAAGGTACCGATGCCATGGCGGGTTTCTACCTGCCCCGCCGCCTGCAGGCGCGAAATGGCTTCGCGCACCACCGTGCGGCTTACACCATGGGCTTCCATGATCGCCGACTCAGTGGGCAGCTTGTCGCCCCGTTTGAGCTCACCATCGCGGATTTGCTCGGACAACACCGTGACCAATTCCTGGGCAAGGCTGCGGCGCTTGCGGGGAAGACGAGGGGCGGTGTTGGCGTTTTCCATGATGAATCATCTTTCTCGGCGAACTTGAGCACGCATCATAGCCCATGGCGGTTGTACGATCACCGTCCGGGCACGACTTTCATCTATATCCTGCGCGCAAAAAAATGCCCCGACATCAATCGAGGCATTTTTCAGACAGGTCTGACGGAAAAACCGCTTACTTCACCACTTTCAGACTTGGCCGGCCGCTAGGGCGCGGTGGCTCCGTATCCGGTGGTGGCAGATCATCACCGTCTTCGCTGTCGATCGTTTCGTCGTCTTCAAAAGGCGACTCCAGATCGAACACCATGCCTTGGCCATTTTCCCGGGCGTAGATCCCGAGGATGGCACCAATCGGCACGAACAGCGTATGCGGCACACCGCCGAAACGCCCTTCGAAGCTGACGGCTTCATTGTCCATATGCAAATGGCGCACGGCACTGGGTGATACGTTCAGCACAATCTGCCCGTCACTGGCAAAACCCTGCGGTACCTGAACCGCAGAAAATTCGGAATTGACCAGCATGTGCGGGGTGCAATCGTTGTCCACAATCCACTCATAGAGCGCGCGGACCAGGTAAGGTCGACTGGAGTTCATCAACGGTTCCTTAAGCCTTAGCGCATATCGCGTTCGACACCAGACAGACTCGCCTGGAAAGCCTCACGCGCAAACTGGCGCTCCATGTAATCAAGCAGCGGTTTGGCCGGCCGCGGCAGTTCAATACCCATTATCGGCAAGCGCCAGAGTATGGGTAATAGGCAGCAATCCACCAGGCTTTGTTCCTCGCTGAGGAAAAAAGGCTTATCGGCGAACAACGGGGAAACGCCGGTCAGGCTCTCGCGCAATTCCTTGCGCGCCACGACACGGGCCGCCTCTTTGCTGCGCGAATCCAGAATGACATCCACCAGCCCACACCAGTCACGCTGGATCCGATGGATCAGCAGACGGCTGTTGGCACGCGCCACCGGGTACACCGGCAGCAAAGGCGGATGCGGGTAACGCTCATCCAGGTATTCCATCACCACGGTCGACTCCCACAACGCCAGGTCACGATCGACCAGGGTGGGCAAGCTGCCGTAAGGGTTCACTTCGATCAGCTTCGGCGGATGACGACCCGCTTCCACACTGATGATCTCGGCGCTGACACCCTTCTCTGCGAGCACGATGCGTACTCGGTGGGAATAGTGGTCGGCGGGGTCGGAGTAACAGGCCAACCGATTGGTCACGCCCATGGCGGTCCTCCTCGCTTGTTGAAATTATCGAAAGCTCAAAAACGAGCGCGCCCAGAGAGCATCTCTGTAGGACCTGGTAACCAGGTCACTATGGGTCAGGGATGCCGCTGGGCGCGCAAGATTAACAGCAATTGCTTACGGTTGGATCAATGCACATCTTTCCAGTATTCGCGTTTGAGCAGATAGGCGAATACGAAGAAGAAAGCCAGGTACAGCAAGACGTAAGTACCAATGCGCTGGTGCTGCAGTTTGACCGGGTTGGCCGAGTAGGCCAGGAAGGTCACGAGGTTCTTGATCTTCTCGTCAAACTGCTCTTCGTTCAGCGTACCGGTCTTGGGCACAATGGTCAGTTGATCGCACGCTTCATGAGTCAGAGGCGTACCGGTCAACGGATCATATTGCTTCTTGCCATTGTCCACGACCTGAACCTGCTTGCATCCTACCACTTGGCGACCCTGCAAGCCGACCAGAACGTTAGGCATGCCGACGTTCGGGAACACTTTGTTGTTCACACCCCACGGGCGGGCCGGGTCTTCGTAGAAAGACTTGAGGTAGCCGTAGAGCCAGTCGGTGCCGCGCACGCGGGCTACCAGGGTCAAGTCAGGCGGTGCAGCCCCGAACCAGGCCTTGGCGTCTGCCGGTTTCATACCGATGTTCATGTGGTCACCAATCTTGGCGCCGGTGAACACCAGTTTCTCCAGCATCAACTCGTGGGGAATGCCCAGGTCGTCGGCGACGCGCTCGTAACGTTGGAACTTGGCGCTGTGGCAGCCCATGCAGTAGTTGGCGAACGTTCGCGCGCCGTCTTGCAGGGCAGCCTTGTCAGACACATCGATGTCGACTTTTTCCAGCTCCGGGCCACCGTGCTCGGCGGCGAAGGACAGTAGCGGCAAGGCCGCAAGCATCAATGCAACGAATAATTTTTTCATCAGCCAGTCACCCTTTCCGGAACCGGTTTGGTCTTCTCGAGCCGGGTGTAGAACGGCATCAGAATGAAGTAGGCGAAGTACAGGAAGGTGCAGACCTGCGACAACAACGTACGCTCAGGCGTTGGCGCCAGTACGCCCAATACGCCCAGGATCACGAAGGCAATGCAGAACACCCACAGCCAGATCTTGCTTAGCCAGCCTTTGTAGCGCATGGACTTGACCGGGCTTCGGTCGAGCCAAGGCAGTACGAACAGCACGGCAATGGCCGCACCCATGGCAATTACGCCCATGAGCTTGTCGGGGATCGCACGCAAGATCGCGTAGAACGGCGTGAAGTACCAGACCGGGGCAATGTGCTCAGGCGTCTTGAAGGCGTTGGCCTGTTCGAAGTTAGGTTTCTCCAGGAAATAACCGCCCATCTCCGGGAAAAAGAACACGATCGAGCAGAATACAAACAAGAACACCACTACGCCGACGATGTCTTTCACGGTGTAGTAAGGGTGGAATGGAATGCCATCCAGCGGGATGCCGTTCTCGTCCTTGTGCTTCTTGATGTCCACGCCGTCCGGGTTGTTGGAGCCCACCTCATGCAGCGCCAGGATATGCAACACCACAAGGCCAAGAATCACGATAGGCAGGGCTACCACATGCAACGCGAAGAAGCGGTTCAAGGTGATACCGGAGATCAGGTAGTCACCGCGGATCCACTGGGTCAGGTCATTGCCGATCACAGGGATCGCGCCAAACAGCGAGATGATCACCTGCGCGCCCCAGTACGACATCTGGCCCCACGGCAGCAGGTAACCCATGAAGGCTTCGGCCATCAGCGCCAGGTAGATCAGCATGCCGAACACCCACACCAACTCACGAGGCTTCTGATACGAACCGTAGAGCAGGCCACGGAACATATGCAGATAGACCACGATGAAGAACGCCGACGCACCGGTGGAGTGCAGCAGACGCAGGATCGAGCCGTACTCGACGTCACGCATGATGTATTCGACGGAGGCAAACGCCTCTTCCGCCGAAGGGGTGTAGCTCATCGTCAGCCAGACGCCGGTAACGATCTGGTTGACCAGCACCAGGAGTGCCAGGGAGCCAAAGAAATAGAAGAAGTTGAAGTTCTTCGGGGCGTAGTACTTGCTGAGATGGTCTTCCCACATTTTAGTGGCGGGGAAGCGCGCATCGACCCAATCCATGAACTTGCTCATCACGCGTTCTCCTTATCGAGGCCAATGACAATAAGGTCGTCAGTTTCGTAGGTATGCGGTGGCACGGGCAGGTTCAATGGCGCGGGTTGGGACTTGTAGACGCGTCCGGCAAGGTCGTAGTGGGAACCGTGGCATGGGCAGAAATAACCACCGACCCAGTCCTTGCCCAGATCGACAGGAGCGACTTCCGGGCGGAAGGTAGGCGAGCAACCCAAGTGGGTACACAGACCGACCAGCAACAGAATCTCTGGCTTGATCGAACGTGCTTCGTTTTTGGCGTAGGCGGGTTGGTCGGATTTCTCGGATTTCGGGTCGGACAACTGACCTTCGATCTTTTTCAGATTTCCCAGGATTTCCTCGGTACGACGAACAATGAACACCGGCTGGCCGCGCCATTCAGCAATCATCTGCTGGCCTGGCTCGATCTTGCTGACATTCACCTTCACCGGTGCACCTGCGGCTTTCGCCTTGGCACTGGGAAACCATGACCCCACGAACGGGACCGCAGCCCCCACCGCTCCTGCAGCACCCACCACGGATGTGGCTGCTACCAAGAAGCGACGCCGGCCTGCATTCACGCCGTCATTGCTCATTCAGTCCTCTCCCATCAGCTTTTTGGCCTGTTAAATCAGGCGTCTACTAAGTATTAAATCTGAACTTATAAAAATTTTGCCGAATGGTAATGAAAAGCCCCACGTCTGACAAGGGAATTGCCCAGGGCTCAGCCTCCAGGCCTTGTAGTATAGGGGGTCTACGGATGTGGCAAGTTGTCACGGTGAAAAATGTGTATAAATCGCAGGCAATAAAAAACGCCCAGCTCCGTAAGGAGGCTGGGCGTTTTTGTGGAACGTAAAGCGAATTAACGCTTCGAGTACTGCGGACGCTTACGCGCTTTACGCAGACCGACTTTCTTACGTTCAACTTCACGGGCATCGCGAGTTACGAAGCCAGCTTTGCGCAGAGCGCCACGCAGGGTTTCGTCGTACTGCATCAGAGCGCGAGTGATACCGTGGCGGATTGCGCCAGCTTGACCACTTACACCGCCACCGATAACGGTGACGTAGATGTCGAACTTTTCAACGGTCTCGGTCAGTTCCAGCGGCTGACGAACTACCATGCGGGCAGTTTCGCGACCGAAGAAATTTTCCAGAGTGCGGTTGTTGATCGAGATGTTACCAGTGCCCGGACGCAGGAAAACGCGTGCGGTTGCGGTTTTGCGACGGCCAGTGCCGTAATTTTGAGTCGCCGACATAATGAACTATTCCGTTAAAACTTCAGTTCTTGGGGCTGCTGAGCAGCATGAGGGTGTACAGCGCCCGCATAGACTTTCAGCTTGCGAAACATATCGCGACCCAGTGGGCCCTTAGGCAGCATGCCTTTGACCGCGATTTCGATCGGGGCTTCAGGCTTCTTGGAGATCAGGCCTTCAAAGTTGGAAGACTTGATACCGCCTGGGAAACCGGAGTGACGGTAGTACATTTTGTCTTGCGCTTTGTTGCCGGTAACACGTACCTGCTCAGCGTTGATGATCACGATGTAGTCACCGGTGTCAACGTGAGGGGTGTACTCAGGCTTGTGCTTGCCACGCAGACGGCTGGCGACTTCAGTGGCCAGACGACCCAGGGTCTGACCAGCGGCGTCGACGACAAACCAGTCGCGCTGAACTGTTTCCGGTTTTGCAGTAAAAGTTGTCATTCTTTAATAGCCTCAGGGGCCGCCCTGTAAATTAGACGGCGGATCTTACTGAATAGTGCGTACTTTGACAAGTCAAAGGCAGCCGGATACAGACGCTATCGGGGGCTCGGGTCGGCGCGTCCGTTCAACGGCAAGATTCTTCGGCAGACGGCGCATCACTTCCACTGCAGAAAGAGGTGGGCAATTATGCAGATTGCGAAAAAAAATTCAACCTGCTTTTATGATTGTTTTCCCTGAAGGAGTACCCGATGGATTATCGACAGCTGGGCCGTACGGATCTGAACGTGAGCGCGATAGCCCTGGGCACCATGACCTGGGGTGAGCAGAACAGCGAGGCAGAGGCCTTCGCGCAGATCGAGCGGGCCAAGTCCGCGGGAATCAACTTCCTCGACACGGCGGAAATGTACCCGGTGCCGCCCAAAGCAGACACCTACGCCACCACCGAACGCTACATCGGTAATTACTTCAAAAGCCGTGGCGACCGCAACGACTGGATCCTTGCCAGCAAGATCGCCGGCCCCGGCAACACCATTGACTACATCCGCGACGGCCACCTGCGCCATAACCGCAAGCACATCACCGAAGCCCTCGACGCCAGCCTCAAGCGCCTGCAAACCGACTGGATCGACCTCTACCAGTTGCACTGGCCGGAGCGCAGCACCAACTTTTTCGGCCAGTTGAGCTACAAGCACAAGGACGAAGACGACCTCACACCGCTTGAAGAAACCCTCGAAGCGCTGGATGAACAGGTAAAAGCCGGCAAGATCCGCCACATCGGCCTGTCCAACGAAACGCCGTGGGGCACCATGAAATTCCTGGCCCTGGCCGAAGCCCGTGGCTGGCCGCGCGCGGTGTCGATCCAGAACCCCTACAACCTGCTCAACCGCAGCTTTGAAGTGGGCCTGGCGGAAGTCGCCATTCGCGAGCAATGCGGCCTGCTGGCCTACTCGCCCCTGGCGTTCGGCATGCTCAGCGGCAAGTACGAAGGTGGCGCACGCCCGGCGAAGGCGCGCCTGACCGAATACAGCCGCTTCAGTCGCTACTTCAACCCGCAGTCGGAAGCGGCGTGCAGCCGTTATGTCGCCCTGGCGCGCGAGCACGGCCTGGACCCAGCGCAGATGGCGTTGGCGTTCGTGACGCAGCAGCCGTTTGTGACCAGCAATATTATTGGCGCCACATCACTGGAACAGTTGGATAGCAACATTGCCAGTGCCGAGTTGAAACTGTCCAAGGAGGTACTGGAAGGGATTGAGGCGATTCAGAAGGATCATCCAAACCCCGCGCCGTGATTGATCTTTAGGCCGCCATCGGGAGCAAGCCCCCACATTTGACTGGGTTCACACATTCAAGTGTGGAAGGGGCTTGCCCCGATGAGGCCCAAACAAACACCAGATTACTCAAAGCGCCCGCGCAATAATCTCTTTCATGATCTCGTTGGTCCCCGCATAAATTCGCTGCACCCGCGCATCCGCCCACGCCCGCGCGATCGGGTATTCCCACATGAAGCCGTAGCCACCGTGCAACTGCACGCATTCATCCAGCACCTTGCACTGCAGGTCAGTGGCCCAGTACTTGGCCATCGCCGCCGTGGGCACGTCCAGCTTGCCTTCCAGGTGCAACGCCATGCACTGGTCGACGAATACACGACCGATTTGAATCTCGGTGGCCATCTCGGCCAGCTTGAAGCGTGTGTTCTGGAAATCGGCAATCGCCTTGCCGAACGCCTTGCGTTCGCGGGTGTATTCCAAGGTCCATTGCAACGCCGCCTCGGCGGATGACAAGGCCCCGATCGCCACCGTCAAACGTTCTTGAGGCAACTCCTGCATCAAATACGCGAAGCCCATTCCGGCCTGGCCTAGCAGGTTTTCCCTGGGCACGCGCACATCCTGGAAGAACAGCTCCGAGGTGTCCTGAGCCTTCATGCCCACCTTCTCCAGCCGCTTGCCCTTGGCGAAGCCCGGCGTATCGGCCTCCACCAGAAACAGGCTGGTGCCCTTGGCGCCCGCCTTGGGATCGGTCTTGGCCACCACGATCACAAGGTCGGCAAGATAGCCGTTGGTAATGAACGTCTTGGAGCCGTTGATTACATACTCATCGCCCTCCAACACGGCGCTGGTCTTGACCCCTTGCAGGTCGGAGCCGGCCCCCGGCTCGGTCATGGCGATAGCGGTGACCATTTCGCCGGCGATCAATTTGGGTAGGTATTTGTGTTTCAGCGCCTCACTGCCGTAATGCAGGATGTACGGCGCGACGATATCCGAATGCAGGGAAAAACCGATGCCGGTCAGGCCCAGCCGGCTGATCTCCTCGATCACCACCGCACTGTAGAGAAAGTCCGCCCCCAGGCCACCGTATTCCTCCGGCAGATGGGAACACAGCATTCCGGCCTCCCCCGCCTTGCGCCACAGATCGCGGTCGATGAAACCCTGCTTTTCCCATTGCCCATGGAAAGGAGCAGCGTCTTTTTCGAGGAAAGTGCGCACGCTTTCGCGGAAGAGCTCGTGTTCCGGAGTGAACAAAGTTCTGGGAATCATGGGTCACCTGCATGGATTGTCGGACAAAGATCAGCTTACAGAGCCTATGCCGCGAAAGGCTCACGGGACACTGGACACATGCGACAAAAAATAAGACGATCCAGCCGTCTGGTGACCACTTTCCCCTATAAGAATAAATGAAATTATGTCTAACCAAATCTCCACGCCCCTGCGGCGCGTCAGCATTTTGGCCATTGATCGGGTATTCGCTTCAACCCTCATGCAAGCCAAGGATTTCTTCCACCTCGCCAGCCTGCGCTATGGCAAACAGCAAGGCCTGGGCCTGACGCCAGCATTCGCAACGCGCCTGGTCAGCCCCGACGGGCAATCGGTGTGCAGCTTCAGTGATGTGATCATGCCCGTGGATGGCGGCCTGGAAGATGCGGACATCATCGTCCTGCCCGCCTTCTGGGATGACTTCGATGCCCTCTGCACGCGCTACCCGCAAGTGCTGCCATGGTTGCGCGAACAACATGCGCGCGGCGCCGTGCTCTGCGGTGAAGCCACCGGGGTGTTCTGGCTGGCCGAAGCCGGGTTGCTCGATGGCAAGGAGGCGACCACCTATTGGCGCTTCTTCAATGCCTTCAGCGAACGCTTTCCCAAGGTCCAGCTCAACCAGGACAAGCACCTCACGGACGCCGATAACCTGTATTGCGCCGGCGGCACTACCTCAGCGTGCGACCTCTATATTTACCTGATCGAGCGCTTCTGCGGCGCCAACATTGCCCAGGCCGTGGCCCGCGACATTCTGTATGAAGTGCAACGCAGCTATGCGCCGGGGCGTATCGGTTTTGGCGGGCAGAAACTTCACCAGGACGTGATCATCCTGCAGATCCAGCACTGGCTCGAAGAGCACTTTGCCGACAAATTCCGCTTCGAGGATGTCGCCCGCGAACACGGCATGAGCATCCGCAACTTCATGCGCCGCTTCCAGACCGCCACCGGCGACAAGCCGTTGCACTACCTGCAACGCCTGCGAATCGAGACGGCCAAAGGCCTGCTCTCGGGCAGCCGCAAGAGCATCAAGACCATCAGTTATGAGGTGGGTTACGACGACGCGAGTTTCTTTGCGCGGCTGTTCAGGCAGCACACCGAATTGTCGCCGAACCAGTATCGCCAGCAATTCCAGCAGGCGGCATAACCCCAGCCAACAAACACAGTAAAAAAATGTGGGAGGGGGCTTGCTCCCGATAGCGGTGGGTCAGTCCACATCTTCAGTGACTGACATTCTGCTATCGGGAGCAAGCCCCCTCCCACATTCTGATTTGTGTTGCTTTTAAGGCTTGTGCCCGCGCGACAGGAACTCGTGGGACTGCATCTCCAGCAAGCGGCTCAGGGTGCGCTGGAACTCGAAGTTCAAACGGCCACCGGTGTACAGATCCTTAAGCTCAACTTCCGCCGAGATGATCAGCTTGACGTTGCGGTCGTAGAATTCGTCGACCATGTTGATAAAACGCCGCGCGATATCGTCAGTAGTGACACTCATCTGCTCCACGCCACTCAAGATCACCGCATGGAAGATCTTGCCCAGTTCGATGTAGTCGTTCTGGCTACGCGGGCCGTCGCACAGTTGGCGGAATTCGAACCAGGCCACGTCATCGCAGGTACGCAGGGCGATGATCTCGCGGTTCTCGATCATCAACTTGTCGTTTTCCACCGCCTGGGTGCATTCCGGTGTCAGCGCGCGGAAGCTTTTTTTCAAGCTTTCATGGGCCGCTTCGTTCAGCGGGAAGTGGAACAGCTCCGCTTGCTCCAGGTGACGCAGGCGGTAGTCGACGCCGCTGTCGACGTTGACGATCTCGGTGTGCTGCTTGATCAACGCGATGGCCGGCAGGAAGCGCGCGCGTTGCAGGCCATCCTTGTACAGGCCGTCGGGCACGATGTTCGAGGTGGCCACCAGGGTCACGCCATTTTTGAACAGCTCTTCCATCAGGGTGCCGAGGATCATGGCGTCGGTGATGTCAGAGACAAAGAACTCATCGAAGCAGATCACCCGCGCCTCGTCGGAGAAGCGCTTGGCGATGATAGTCAGCGGGTTTTTCTCGCCCGGCAGGGTCTTCATCTCTTCATGCACGCGCTTCATGAAGCGGTGGAAGTGAGTGCGGACCTTTTCCTTGAACGGCAGTGCTTCGAAGAAGGTATCGACCAGGTAGGTCTTGCCGCGTCCCACGCCGCCCCAGAAGTACAGGCCCTTGACCGGTGCGCGGTCTTTCTTGCCAAACAGCTTGCCGAGCATCCCTGGCTTGCTTTGCGAGGCCGCGAGCAGGTCGTCGTAGAGGCGCTGCAAATGACGCACCGCCGTTTCCTGGGCCGCGTCATGGAAGAACTCAGGGCGTTTCAGATCAGCTTGATATCGTTCTAGGGGCGTCATAATTTCGTTAGCAAGGCAACAAAAACGGGCCGTCACTGTAACGACGGCCCCGGATAATGGCAATCAACCCTTGGTCGGGTTAATCCTCGAGTGGCGTCAACGCAGTGCGCAAAGCCTCAATGCCGGCATCACGTGATGCACCGTCGGCGAACTCGGCGCCGTCGGCGACCACGGCGCCGTCCAGCCAGACGCTAAAACTCAGAGCTTCGGGGCGTACATCCAAAGCGTCGCCGCTTTGCAGTTGCTTGGTCACCGCGCCCGCCGCTTTGCCGTCGGCAAAATTGCGTGACAGCAGCAATTGCTCGCCATCGGCAGCCAACAGGCGGAAGCGAAAGCTGCCGTCGTCTTCGCGAAAACTCACAAAGCGCGCCGCTTTCGCAGCTTTCTTTTTGCTGGCGACCGGCGCTGCCGCCTGGTTGACGAACGAACGCAGGCCCACCGCTTCACGCAGCTCGGCCAGGAACGGCGCCGCCACGGCACGGGCTTTTTTGGCGCCTACCAGCAAGAGGTCTTCCATGTCCGATGGGCGCGACATCAACTGGTGGTAACGCTCGCGAGCTTCGCCCAGTTGGCCGTCGAGCAGTTGGAACAGACGGTTCTTCGCCTCGCCCCAGCCCAGACCTTGCAGGAGTTCGGCGCGGAACGCCTCTTCCTGGGCCTTGCTGGCAAACGCCTGGTACAGGGTGAACAGGTGTGAGTTATCCGGGTCCTTGGCTTCGCCAGGGGCGCGCGAGTCGGTGACGATCCGCGAGATGGCGTCCTTCATGTCCTTGGCGCTGGTGAACAACGGGATGGTGTTGTCGTAGCTCTTGGACATCTTGCGGCCATCCAGGCCCGGCAAAGTGGCGACGCTTTCTTCGATCAACGCCTCAGGCATGGTGAAGAATTCTTTGCCGTTGCCGAACAGGTGGTTGAAACGCTGGCCGATGTCGCGCGCCATTTCCACGTGCTGGATCTGGTCGCGGCCGACCGGCACTTTGTGCGCGTTGAACATCAGAATGTCCGCCGCCATCAGCACCGGGTAGCTGTACAGCCCCATGGTGATGCCCGCGTCCGGGTCTTCGCCGGTTTCCACGTTCTTGTCCACCGAGGCCTTGTAGGCGTGCGCGCGGTTGAGCAAGCCTTTGGCGGCCACACAGGTCAGCAACCAGGTCAGTTCGGGAATTTCCGGAATGTCGGACTGGCGATAGAACGTTACCCGGTTCACATCCAGGCCACCGGCCAGCCAGGTCGCGGCGATTTCCATACGCGAGCGCTGGATGCGCTGCGGGTCATCGCATTTGATCAGGGCGTGGTAGTCGGCCAGGAAGTAGAAGGAATCGGCATTTGCGTCCTGGCTGGCAAGAATCGCGGGGCGGATCGCGCCGGCGTAGTTGCCCAGGTGCGGCGTGCCGGTGGTGGTGATGCCGGTGAGGATACGGGTACGCGTCGTCATGGGTTTATCGCTTATCAGACTGCTATCAATTCGAGAGGCGCGGCAGCACCAGATCCTTCAGATCGGTGAGCTTGCCATGAAAAAAGTGCCCGCATTCTGCCACTTTCAGCAGCTCATGGGGGCGTTTCAAGGCGCCGGACCAGTCGTAGACGAGTTGCGGGTCGACCACTTCGTCGGTTTCGGGCTGGATCAGGGTCAATGGGCAGCCTTGGGGCAGTACATCCGTATCACGCAGGCGCATCACGGCGGCGGCGACCATGAACAGGTGCGCGAGTTTTTCGCCCTTGGCTTCCAGACGGCCACCGAGGCTGGCGGCCACGTAGCC
Source organism: Pseudomonas asgharzadehiana (assembly GCF_019139815.1). Classification (NCBI taxonomy): domain Bacteria; kingdom Pseudomonadati; phylum Pseudomonadota; class Gammaproteobacteria; order Pseudomonadales; family Pseudomonadaceae; genus Pseudomonas; species Pseudomonas asgharzadehiana. The sequence goes on along the minus strand of NZ_CP077079.1, from coordinate 1,114,010 downwards.
ACCAAAGGAAAACCCGAGCAAGGTGATCGGCAGGTCGGGGTGTTTTTCACGCAGCCAGATGACGGCCGCTTCGGCATCGTCGACTTCACCGGTGCTCATGTCATGCGTACCGGCACTGGCGCCGACGCCACGGTAATTAAAACGTAACGTAATCAAACCGGCATCGCGAGCCGTGCGTTGCAGGGTCGACACAACTTTATTGAGCATGGTCCCGCCTTGCACCGGGTTAGGGTGGCAGACCAGCGCCAGGCCACGTGGTTCGGGGTGGTCGAGGTACAAGGCTTCCAGTTGGCCCACCGGGCCATCGATCAAAACGGGGGTTTCACGCATGAGCAAGGATGAACTCCGTGACCTCTCAAGGGGTCGACTCGTCTAGCTAAAAGTCTGTGCATGGCATCATTGCGAGCTTAATCGCGGTATACAGCGCAGGTTTGAGCCGTTAACGTAAAGCAAAGCCGTTTATAGAGGAAGGACTCGTGGAACACTCGCTCTTAGTTTGGTTGTTGCCGACTCTTGCCCTGGTTGCCGGTGTCGCCATTGGATTCCTGGTTGCTCGCCTGCTGCCGAATGCCGCGCCTAACCGCACGCAGCGTCAGTTGGATGACATTCAGGAACGTTTTGACAGTTATCAGAACGAGGTTGTTACCCACTTCAATAGCACCGCGACCCTGGTCAAGAAGCTCACTCAGAGCTACCAGGAAGTACAGGATCACCTCGCCGATGGCGCAAACCGCCTAGCCCTCGACGACATCACCCGTCAGCGCCTGCTGGCCGCGCTGCATTCCGATGCTCCGCAAACCCCACGGGAACGCCTGACCCCACCTCGGGAAAACCAGGAGCCACCACGGGACTACGCACCCAAAACGCCAAACGCTCCAGGCATGCTGGATGAGCATTACGGCTTGAAGAAGTAAGTTTCTTCAAGCAAAAAAAGCCCGGCTGATCGAAGATCAACCGGGCTTTTTGTTGTCGCTGACTCGCGAAAACACTGAGGTCAAATGTGGGAGGGGCGTGCCCCCTCCCACACTGACCGAGTAAGACCTTAGGCCACGGGTTGCTCCTGCAGCCAACCACCCTCGATCCGCACATGCCGCTCATGGAAACGCTTGAGGCTGCTGCGATGTCCGACACTGACGATGCTCAGCCCCGGCAATTCATCGATCAACGCTTGATACAGCGTCGCCTCGTCCTCTTCATCCATGGCAGAGGTCGCTTCATCCATGTACAACCACTGCGGCGCGAACAACAAGGCGCGGGCGAATGCCAAGCGTTGTTGCTCGCCCGGTGAGAGCATGCGTTGCCAATGATTGGCTTCGTCCAGGCGCACGACCAGGTGCGCCAAGCGGCACGTTTGCAGGACCTGTGCATAACGTTCCGGCGAGTAGACGCTGTCTTCCTGTGGGTAACTCAACACGGCCTTCAGTGTGCCGATCGGCAGGTAGGGCTTCTGCGGCAGGAACAGGTAACGCTTGGCCGGCAGGCGAATGCTGCCGTGACCCGCCGGCCACAGATGGCCCATCGCGCGCAACAAGGTACTTTTGCCGCTGCCGGAACGGCCGCTGAGCATGACGCGCTGGCCCGGCTCAACGATCATGTTGGCGTCGGTCAGCAAGTGGCGACCATCGCCCAGGTTCATGCCCAAGCCTTGCACCACCAGGCGTTCACCCTGCGTGCTCACATCGATGGCTGCCGGGCGTTGCTCGTTTTCAGTCATGGCCTGCTGAAAGCTCAATAGACGGTCGCTGGTCGCGCGCCAGCCGGCGAGGTCGGAATACGCGCTGATAAACCAGCTGAAGTTGCCCTGCACGTTGCCGAATGCGGAGTTGATTTGCATCAACTCGCCCAGCTCGATCTTGCCGGCGAAATACCGCGGCGCCGCGACGATAAACGCAAAGACGATTGCAATCTGCTCATAGCCGGCGGTGAAAAACGTCAAACGCTTGGACACTTTCATGATGTCCCAATAGTTATGCCAGACCTTGCCGAACCGCGCGCTCAGACGCTGCTTCTCGTTAGGCTCGCCGTTGTACAGGGCGATGCTTTCGGCATTCTCCCGCACCCGCACCATGGAGAAACGCAGGTCCGCTTCGAAACGTTGTTGCTGGTTACTCAAGCCGATCAAACGACGCCCGATCAGGTGCGTCAGCCAACTGCCGACAGCGGCGTAGAGCAACGCGCACCAAAACATATAGCCGGGAATGGTGATGCCGAACACATCAATGCTGCCCGACACGCCCCACAAAATCACCGAAAACGACACCAGGCTGACGACATTGCGCAACAGCCCAAGGCCCAGGCTCAGGGTGTTGGAGGTAAAGCTGTTGAGGTCTTCGGAGATCCGCTGGTCCGGGTTATCGGTGTAGCCGCCCTGCTCCAACTGGTAGTAATTTTTGTCGCCCAGCCAACGTGCAAAGTGCTTGTCGGTAAGCCACGCACGCCAGCGAATAGTCAGCATCTGGGTCAGGTAGAGGCGGTACACCGCGCCCAGAATCGCCACCGTGGCGATACCGCAGAAATAGACGATCTGCTGCCAGAACGCAGCGGTGTCCTTTTTCTCCAGGGCGTTGTAGAAGTCCTTGTACCAATGGTTGAGCCACACCGAAATGGCCACGCTGAACAGCGACAAACCAATCACCACGGCCAGCAGCAGCCAGGCCTTGCCCTTCTCTTCACTGCGCCAGTAAGGCGTGATCATCGCCCAGGTTCGGCGCAAGAATTGCCCACGCACTGCGTCATTGACCGCGGAGTACTCAGCGTTCTGATTCATCGTTCAGGCTCGGTAGGAAAGAAGTGACAGGCGTTTGAACCGATCATAATTGATCGGTTCAGGGCTCCGTGCGGCCTGAAGCGGGTCGTTCAGCCTAGGTTCAGCGTCGTACCGGACGTTTTTGCAACTTGCGTTGCAGGGTGCGGCGGTGCATGCCCAGGGCACGCGCGGTGGCGGAGATATTGCCTTCGTGTTCGGTCAGCACGCGCTGGATGTGTTCCCACTGCAAGCGGTCTACCGACATTGGGTTTTCCGGCACCAGGGTGTCGAGATCGGCGTGCTCGGAAAGCAAGGCGGCCAGTACATCATCGGCATCCGCCGGTTTGCACAGGTAGTTGCAGGCGCCGCGCTTGATAGCCTCGACGGCGGTGGCAATGCTGGAGTAACCGGTGAGGATCACCACGCGCATTTCCGGGTCCAGTTCCAACAACTTGGGCAGCAGCACCAGGCCGGAATCGCCGTCCATTTTCAGGTCGAGCGCGGCGTAGTCCGGCAGGTCGGCCTGGGCGATGGTCAGGCCTTCTTCGGCGGAACCGGCGGTGCTTACACGGAAACCGCGACGGCTCATGGCGCGCGCCATCACGCGGGTAAAAGTGGCGTCGTCATCTACCAGCAACAGGTGCGGCAGTTCTTCGCCTTCGACTTGGATCTCGTCACTCATCGATATCTCCTCGTGCGACACGGGGCAGGCGCAGCTCGGTGAGCGTGCCACCTTCCTCATGACTATAGAGCTTCACTGAGCCGCCCGCGCGGGTCACGCTGGCCTTGCTCAAAAACAGGCCGAGGCCGAAGCCTTTGCCTTTGGTGGTAAAGAACGGTTTGCCGATCTGCTCGGCAATGGCCAGCGGCACGCCGGCACCGTGGTCGCGAATGCTGATGGTCACGTTTTCCATATCCCAGTCCAACTGCACGCCCAGGCCTTCGGGGCAAGCGTCGGCGGCATTGTTGAGCAGGTTGAGCAGCGCCTGGGTCAGGTCCGGCGGCGGTGCCATGCGCGGCACGGTACCCTGCCCCAGCAGATGGAAGCGGTAGCTGGCCTCGGGACGCATCAGGTGCCAGCGGTTCAGGGCCTCATCGAGCCAGTGGGTGACGTCCTGCATCTCCACCGCCAGGCGGCGATTGGCTTCGGCGGCACGCACCAGTTGCTGCAAGGTTTGCTTGCATTGCTTGACCTGCTCGCGCAATACGCCGAGATCTTCTTGCAGGACGGGGTCGTGGTGATCCTGCGTCATTTCGTTGAGCAAAACGCTCATGGTGGCCAGCGGCGTGCCCAACTCGTGAGCGGCACCCGCGGCCTGGGTGGCGACGGCCAGCAGTTGCTGGTCACGCAGCCCCTCTTCACGGCGGATAGCGCGCAGTTCTTCCTGGCGGCGCAGCTCTTCGGCCATGCGCGCCGCAAAAAAAGTGATCACGGCGGCGGACAACGCAAAACTCAACCACATCCCATAGATCTGCAGGTTTTCTCGGGCGATGGGAAACGTCTGCAACGGATAGAACTGGGCCAACAACAAGGTATACAAGGTCAGCGCGATGCCCGACAGCACCACCGAATAGCGCCACGGCAACGTCACCGCAGCGATGGTCAGCGGCACCAGGTAATACGAAACGAACGGGTTGGTGGAACCACCGGAGAAATACAGCAACACACTGTGGATAAATAAGTCGCAAGCCAATTGCAGGGCATATTCCAACTCGGTCACCGGCCAGGTGGTGCGCAACCGGATCGCGGTAAACACGCAAAGCACGGTGGAGAACCCGAGGGTCACGCCCAGTGGCAGCCAGGGCAGCGGCAGCAGGTCGAACCAATAGGCAAGCCCAACCGAACCGGCCTGTGCGGCCAGTACCAGGGTACGAATGAACGTCAGGCGCCAGAGGTTCTGGCGGGTGGCGGAAGTCAGTTTTACGGCGGCGAGCATGAGCTCTCCCGGTGGGCGCTGCTAGCAGATCGGCAGGAGTATAAACGAAGCAGGCCTGCCGGCACGGCGTGTGTGGCTCTTTGCCGCAGGCCACCCAAATGACCGCTCGTCGCCGCCCAGACAATTTGTAGCTGATGTGTAAACCCGAAGAACCCGACGTTACCGTCTACAGTCATACCGATACGAACCGCCCAAGGAGCTTCCATGTCACGTTTCACTCGCAATGCAGCCATCATCACCCTCAGCGTCGGCACCCTGGCCAGCGTTCCGGCACAGGCTGGCGATGACCTTCATTACAACCAGATCTCCCTGCGCGCCGAAGCCAGCCAGGAAGTGGCCCGCGACAAGATGATCGTCACCCTCTACACCGAGTCCCAGAACGCCGACCCGGCCAAGCTCGCCGCCGAAATCACCACCACTCTCAACAAGGCCCTGGGCCAGGCCCGCGAAGTCAAGGCCGTGACCCTGCGCCAGGGCAGCCGTAACAGCTACCCGATCTACGACAACAAGAACCAAAAGATCACCGGCTGGCGTGAGCGCGCCGAACTGCGCCTCGAAAGCGCGGATTTCCCGGCGTTGTCCAAACTCACCGGCGAACTGCTTAACACCCTGAAAATGCAAAACATGGATTTCGCCATCGCCGACGCCACGCGCAAAGCCAGCGAAGATGCCCTGCTCAAGGACGCAGTCACTGCATTCAAAGCCCGTGCGCAACTGGCCACCGACGCGCTGGGCGGCAAGGGCTACAAGATCGTCAACTTGAACTTCAATACCAATGGCTACCCACAACCTTACGCCCGTGGCGCGATGATGATGAAAGCGGCGGCCATGGAGGACTCGGCGATCCCTGAGGTCGAGGCCGGTACCAGCCAGGTCACGATGTCTGCCGATGGTGTGATCGAAGTTATTCAGTAGTTTTTTCACGGATAAAAAACGGCGCGACCTCAGGTCTGCGCCGTTTTTTTTCGGCTGTGCAATCGCAACGTTTGGTCATTAATTGCGACGTTTATGCGGGAATCGTGGCGGCGGTTTTCAACACCTACATACAGTCCCGCCTGACAAGGAGCGTGCAGCGGGTATGTATTCAGATCACCGCCGAGGAGCACCCACATGACTATCCGCCCCACACACCGCTTGCGACCCGCCGACTCAAAAAACCATCGTGTTTCAAACGCTCCGACAATAAGGAACCGAGGATGAATATAAATCCGAGTCCTTATGTGGTCGGCGCCCATTCACCCGCGCATAGCCGCCCTCCTCGATCGATTGATGAATCAGTCTCTGCCGATAACCAGCTGCCGGGCCAGGTAAATCGTGCAGAGGACAAAACGATCGGGCTTGGGCAAAAGCCGCCTCCAACGCCTCGGCACACAGCTGAATCGGCCCCCTACAACGCCACGATTTACGGTTCGAACACCGCGATGGCGCTGGATGCGAGCGTGTCCATTCATCAGCGGGAGCAGCGTATCGGTGCTTATGCCGATCGCGTAAAAACGCAGATCCGGAATATAGAAAGCGGCAGCGAAGGCGAAAGAAACGTTAAGTTCCAACGCGCACGCCAGTTCATGGAACCCGCAGGGTACTTCAGCGGGGGGTTATTGGCTGCGGGGGTCGACCCGCACGAAAAGATCACATTGACATTTACTTCCTATACGGGCTTGGGCAAACCAGAACATCTTACCGACACCGAAAAGCGTACTTATTTTGCTTGGGAAATCGCAGCGGGTGCGTTTGCTCACGACAAAGTAGAACGCGGCGGCCCGCTCAATTTTCATTTTATGGAAATCGACGAAATAGACCGGGGCAAGGTCAACGATCTGGAAACCATCGGTAAGAAACTTCAAGATCATTGGGAAAAAGAGATAGCGACACCAATGCGGAACGCCTCGGGCGTCATTGCGCGACGCTCAGGAAAATCGGATGCCTATGTATTAAAGGGCAGTTTACAAAGCCTCGCTAACAACAAGGACAGCTTTGAAAAGCTCAGTGCGCAAGCCCAAGCGGCAGTCAAGCGAACACTGGAGCAGAACGGCCAAGTTATCATTCCCAATATTTATGGCTACCCACTGGCGGATTATGCATTTGTTCCTTATACGCCCTATGACGGCAATTACAGGAATAGGCCTAATCAAGGCCTGATGATCGACTTACGACATGGCGCCGCCTATGAAATACATGGCGATAAGGGTTTTGTCGATTGGGCTAAAAACAATCGCAACCACCTGCAACTCAGCTTCAATGCCAGTGACCGGCAAGGAGGCCATGACGCCCATTGGCCAAAGGCTGGCGAGGTTCTTGATAATTTAATCGCCGACAATCACGCCACTTATCCTGGGTATCAAAACTTCCTCAAGGACCAGGCCATACCGATCCGGGAAACCTTTAATTACACCCGCGGGCGACACGCCGACTATCGGTTGAAATACGCCAACGTGGATAAAGTTGCCTCCCAATACCAGGCTCAGAACGCCAAAAACGCGGTATGGAACGACCAGACCGAGGTCTTTGGTTCTTCACAACAAAGCTGGAAGGCCGCAAAGGAATTTTGGGGCAATACCTTCGGCTACCTGCCCGTGGTTGGCAACGCCGGCAACATCGTCTTCGGCGTGCACGATGGCATCTATGGCATGACGGCCGAGGATCGCGTTGGCGGCAATGCCGCAGCCGTCATCTGCAGCCTGCAGCTGGTGCACGAGGTCGCAACCGCAGGGGCAGAGCGTGGCCTGGGCAGTGTCCCGGTGGCCCCCGACAACAGCGACTTCAGATGGCGGCTAAATCCGCAGACGAGCGATTTTGAACTGGTGCGCGTCCCCGAAACGTTGAACAACCGCGATCTGGCCTCAACCACACCCAAGGCAGCGCCTGATGTAGAACCCACCAACGAGCCCGCGCAATCCTTCCCGGGTATGCGGGAAATCGAGTTCAAGGATAAAAAATATTTCGTCGCTGATAAGCCTGATGCCAGCGACGGCGAGCATTACTTATTGCGCGTCAGGGACCCGGCTGACCCGTCGAAACTGGCGCACAGCGCAATTGTCGCCAAGCCTGACGAAGCCGGGGTCTGGCAACGACGAGGAATAGAGGGCGGCGGCATATGGCCTTGGAGTCGCGCACCTTCGAGCCCCCCCACAGAGAACGTGAAGATTCAGCCACGGCTTTCCGACGGATTCGATGTACTGGGCGATCCCAAGACCAGCGGTGCCGATCGTTTTGACAAAGTCTTTAACTACAACAGCAATACCGCTTATGAGCAATCGATCAGCAACTTCAACGAAGGGGACGTTCTTAAACGCAAACTCAATGTTTCCTGGAGCGTTGCAGAGGACAACTTCGAGGTTTCTTCCAGCGAAAAAGCGCAGCGCAACGAGCACAGTGAAACGCCCTACTCACAGAACTTTCTCAAGGATTTGAACCGTGACCGTTATACCGTCCAAATAAAGCAACCCGACGGTTACACCACGGTAAAACTGGACGCCTCGGGAAAAGCCGATGGTGAAACACTGGCCCTGCGACTCAAGCAATTTGAAAGTGCCATTCCCGACCCCCTCTTGCGCTCGCGCATCTCCGAAGTCGCGCATCAGGGCAGTGTAGCGCCCACAGCGGTCGAGTTGAAAATCAACCAATTACAGGAACATGTGGGATTTCGGGGCAAGGACACTCACTACATCATTACTTATGACCCACAAACACCTACGGCCCAGGTCAAACTGGAGGCTGACATCAACTTACTCGACCTCGATAACGATGCGGCGCCCATACCCGATATGGAGGTCACCGCGCGTCGAACCTTCGATATCGCAGAAACCAATGAACTGAACGAAGACGCAAACCCTTACGCCATTAATAAAAAGGCACCGTTCACCCTGACGGCGTCGAGCATCGTCGATCTAAAACAGTAACCACGCCTTCCTGATACAACATAACGGCGGTAACCTCGGTGACCGCCGTTTTCGTTTGAGCAGCCTTTATATACCTGCCCTATCAGGAGTCTCCATGGACAGAATCGCGTTGAAACCGCTCCTCCTCGCCGCCGGGCTGCTGGCGTTCATGCCGATGGCCCACGCCGCCAGCACCCTGGTCTATTGCTCTGAAGCCAGCCCCGCCGGTTTCGACCCGAGCCAGTACACCAGCGGCACCGATTTTGATGCGTCGGCCGAAACCGTGTTCAACCGCCTGACCCAGTTCAAGCGCGGCGGCACCGAAGTCGAACCCGGCCTGGCGACACGCTGGGAGGTGTCCCAGGACGGCCTGGCATACACCTTCCACCTACGTGATGGCGTCAAGTTTCATACCACTGACTTCTTCACCCCTACCCGCGATTTCAATGCGGACGATGTGCTGTTCACTTTCAACCGCCTGCTGGATGCCGACAGCCCGTTCCGCAAGGCCTACCCGTCCGAATCGCCGTATTTCACCGACATGGGCTTGAACACTACGATCAAGAATGTCGAAAAACTCGACGACCACACCGTGCGTTTCAACCTGAATAACGTCGACGCCGCCTTCGTGCAAAACCTGGCCATGAGCTTCGCCTCGGTGCAATCGGCCGAATACGCTGCGCAATTACTCAAACAGGGCACGGCCTCGGACATCAATCAGAAGCCGGTGGGTACCGGGCCATTTGTGTTCAAGCGTTACCAGAAGGATTCGCAGATTCGTTACTCGGCCAATAAACAGTACTGGAAGCCCGAGGATGTGAAACTCGACAACCTGGTGTTCGCCATCACCCCGGATGCGGCGTCGCGCCTGCAGAAACTCAAGGCCGGCGAATGCCAAGTCAGCGGCTACCCACGCCCCGCCGACATCGAGGTGATGAAACAGGACCCGAACCTGCGCGTGTTGCAGCAGGCCGGGTTCAACCTGGGCTTTTTGGCCTACAACGTCAATCGCCCGCCGCTGGACCAACTCAAGGTGCGCCAGGCACTGGACATGGCCATCGACAAGCCGGCAATCATCAAGGCCGTGTACCAAAGCGCCGGACAATTGGCGCAGAACGCCCTGCCACCGGCGCAGTGGTCTTATGACCCGACCATCAAGGACGCCCCATACGATCCGGCCAAGGCCCGGGCGCTACTAAAAGAAGCAGGGGTTGCACCGGGGACCACCATCAACCTATGGGCAATGACCGTACAACGCGCGTCCAACCCGAATGCGCGCATGTCGGCCCAGATGATCCAGCAGGATTGGGAAAAGATCGGCATCAAGGCCAATATCGTCAGTTATGAGTGGGGCGAATACATCAAGCGCGCCAAAAATGGCGAGCACGACACGATGATTTACGGCTGGACCGGCGATAACGGTGACCCGGATAACTGGCTCGGCGTGCTCTACAGTTGTGCCGCGGTCAAGGGCAGCAATTACGCCAAATGGTGTAACCCGGCGTACGACAAGCTGGTTCAGCAAGCCAAGCTGAGCAGTGACCGCGAGCAACGCATAAAGTGGTATCAACAGGCGCAAAAAATCCTTAAGGAACAGGTACCTATAACGCCTATTGCGAACTCGACGGTTTTCCAGCCCCTGCGCAAAGAAGTGAAAGATTTCAAGATCAGCCCCTTTGGGCTGACGCCGTTCTATGGCGTGAGTCTAGATAAGTAACAAACACGCACCAACCGAGTGCGCCAGACGCCTCGGTTGGGCTGTTTTAGTGCGCTGTTTGCACCTAAAAAACCCTCAAAATGTACGTAATTATGTCGAAACTTTCATAATTGCGACATTCCTGTACGTTCGTCCCACTCTTTGCGCCTTGCACCGGTTCAGCATCTTGCAATGGGTATGGCGCCTGCATAAGTATCCGCAGGCCGACTCACGAGGTCGCCCTCACCACCAAAAATGACAACAAATCATGAGGCCAACATGCTTAAACACGCAGTCCTTCCGTTATTAGTGAGCGCGGGCCTTATGGCCGCAGCCCCTTTTGCCCAAGCGGCAACTAACCTGGTGTTCTGCTCCGAAGGGAGCCCGGCCGGTTTCGATCCAGGCCAGTACACCACCGGAACAGACTTCGATGCCTCGGCCGAAACCATGTTCAACCGTCTGAGCCAGTTCGAACGTGGCGGCACCGCCGTTATTCCGGGCCTGGCCACCAGCTGGGACGTGTCCCCGGATGGCCTGACGTACACCTTCCACCTGCGCGAAGGCGTCAAGTTCCATACCACCCCGTACTTCAAGCCTACTCGTGAATTCTCGGCTGACGACGTACTGTTCACCTTCAACCGGATGATCAATAAAGACGATCCGTTCCGTAAGGCCTACCCCACCGAGTTCCCGTACTTCACGGACATGGGGATGGACACCAACATCAAGAACATCGAGAAAATCGACGAGCACACCGTCAAGTTCACCCTTGGCACCGTGGACGCAGCCTTCATCCAGAACCTGGCAATGAGCTTCGCGTCGATCCAGTCGGCTGAATATGCCGCCCAACTGTTGAAGAACGGCACGCCACAGGACATCAACCAGAAGCCGATCGGCACTGGCCCGTTCGTATTCAAGAGCTACCAGAAAGACTCGAACATTCGCTACACCGGCAACAAGGACTACTGGAACCCTGCCGATGTGAAGATCGACAACCTGATCTTCGCCATCACCACCGACCCGTCGGTGCGTATCCAGAAGCTCAAGAAAAACGAATGTCAGATCACCCTGTTCCCACGCCCGGCCGACCTGAAGGCGCTGGGCGAAGACAAGGACCTGAAACTGCCGCACCAGGCCGGTTTCAACCTCGGTTATGTGGCTTACAACGTGATGGACAAGGTCAAAGGCGACGACAAGCCCAACCCACTGGCTGACCTGCGCGTTCGCCAAGCGTTGGACATGGCGGTGAACAAGCAACAGATCATCGACTCCGTTTACCAAGGTGCGGGCCAGCTGGCGGTCAACGCCATGCCACCGACCCAGTGGTCCTACGACACCACCATCAAGGATGCCAAGTACGACCCGGAGAAAGCCAAGGCGCTGCTCAAGGAAGCCGGCATCAAGGAGGGCACCGAGATCGTGCTCTGGGCCATGCCGGTTCAGCGTCCGTACAACCCGAACGCCAAGCTGATGGCTGAGATGCTGCAGAACGACTGGTCCAAGATCGGCCTGAAGGTCAAGATCACCAGCTATGAGTGGGGCGAGTACATCAAGCGTTCCAAAGGCGGCGAGAACCAGGCCATGATCATTGGCTGGAGCGGCGACAATGGTGACCCGGACAACTGGCTGAACGTGCTGTTCGGCTGCGATTCGCTGAACGGCAACAACTTCTCCAAATGGTGCGACAAAAAATTCGATGGCATCGTGAAAGAAGCCAAGGCTACCTCGGATGTCGCCAAACGCACCGAGCTGTACAAGCAGGCGCAACATATCCTCAAAGATGCAGTCCCGATGACACCTATCGCGCACTCGACGGTGTATCAACCCATGCGCACGACCGTGCAGGACTTCAAGATCAGCCCGTTTGGCTTGAATTCCTTCTACGGCGTGAGCGTAAGCGGCAAGTAAGGACCACTGGCGGCGACGTTTCCTAACGTCGCCGTTATTGCATCCGCCAGGCCCGTATGAAACAGACCACGTTCGCAGTCGCTGCTTCCTACAGAAATGAACTGCGGTACGCGACTCCGTTGCCTACAGGGTCAATCCTATTTGGCGCATTTACTGCGAAGTCCTCGGCCCATAACGTCGTAGGACAGCAGAGGCTTCAATTTGGGAAAGGCACTTGCTGTGCGTGGGATCAGTGATGTCCTCCTGGCCGAAAGCCAGGCTGATTGCTCGCTGATGACAATTACAAACAAGGATCGGGATCGTCATGCGCCATACCACCGCTCTCTCCGCAATCTTTGCCACCAGCCTGCTGGCGGTGACCACCATGGGCCAAGCCGCCGACAAGAAGAGCCTGGTGTTCTGCTCCGAAGGCAGCCCGGCAGGCTTTGATACCGCGCAGTACACCACCGCCACCGACAACGATGCGGCCGAGCCGCTGTATAACCGCCTGGTCGAGTTTGAAAAAGGCGCGACCAACGTGATACCTGGCCTGGCGACCAAGTGGGATATTTCCGAAGACGGCCTGACCTACACCTTCCACCTGCGTGAAGGGGTGAAATTCCACAGCAACAAGGAGTTCAAGCCGACCCGGGACTTCAATGCCGACGACGTGCTGTTCACCTTCAACCGCATGCTGGACCCCGACCACCCGTTTCGTAAGGCCTACCCCACCGAGTTTCCGTACTTCAACGGGATGAGCCTGAACAAGAACATCGCCAAGGTCGAGAAGACCGACGCGCATACCGTGGTGATGACGCTGAACACGGTGGACGCCGCGTTCGTGCAGAACATCGCCATGAGCTTTGCGGCGATTCTTTCCGCCGAGTACGCCGAGCAGTTACTCAAGAGCGGCAAGCCCAGCGACATCAACCAAAAGCCGATCGGCACCGGCCCGTTCGTGTTCCAGCGCTACCAGAAAGACTCGCAGATCCGCTATGCGGGCAACAAACAGTACTGGGACCCGAGCCGGGTCCAACTCGATCAACTGATCTTCGCCATCAACACCGACGCCTCGGTGCGCGTGCAGAAACTCAAGGCCGGCGAATGCCAGGTGACCCTGCATCCGCGCCCGGCTGACGTCGATGCGCTCAAGGCCGACCCCAACCTGCAATTGCTGACCAAGCCGGGCTTTAACCTCGGTTACATCGCCTACAACGTGCGCCACAAGCCGTTCGATCAGCTCGAAGTGCGCCAGGCGCTGGACATGGCGGTGAACAAGCAGAGCATCCTGAACGCCGTGTACCAGGGCGCGGGGCAGTTGGCGGTCAACGCCATGCCGCCGACCCAGTGGTCCTACGACGACACCATCAAGGACGCCGCCTACAACCCGGAAAAAGCCAAGGAACTGCTCAAGGCCGCCGGCGTGAAGGAAGGCACCGAGATCACCCTGTGGGCGATGCCGGTACAACGTCCGTATAACCCCAACGCCAAGCTGATGGCCGAAATGCTGCAGAACGATTGGGCCAAGATCGGCCTGAAAGTGAAGATCGTCAGCTACGAGTGGGGCGAATACATCAAGCGCACCAAAAATGGTGAGCACGATGTCAGCCTGATCGGCTGGACCGGCGACAACGGTGACCCGGACAACTGGCTGGGCACCCTCTACAGCTGCGACGCCATCGGCGGGAACAACTACTCCATGTGGTGTGACCCGGCGTACGACAAGCTGATCAAGCAAGCCAAGGTCGTCACCGACCGTGAACAACGGACTGCTCTGTACAAACAGGCGCAGCAATTGCTCAAGCAGCAAGTGCCGATCACGCCTGTCGCCCACTCGACGGTCAACCAGCCGTTAAGCGCCAAAGTCGAAGGCTTCAAGGTAAGCCCCTTCGGCCGCAACGTGTTCTCGGGCGTCAGTATCACCCCATAAGAAAATAACCGGATGACAGCAGAGCCAAACGGCTCTGCGGCAAACGTGCAGCCTTTTATTGGGATTTTTCCTACAGCAAACGTTTGCAATAGCTTGAACGAGTTACACACCCAATAGCCGGTCCACCTAAAAAGACCGGCATAAAAAAGAGAACCAAAGGAGCTTCAACCCATGAAACTGAGCAGCAAAGCGCTTCTGGCCCTGGCCATCAGCAGCATCACGGCCACCGCCTATGCCGAACCCGCCAGCCAGGACTTCGTGCCTACCACGCTGGCCGGCACCAGCGCGCAAAGCGAGGCCAAGGGCTTTATCGAAGACTTCACCCTGGGCGGCACCACACGTAACTGGTACTCCCACGAAAGCAAATACCGTGGCGGCACCTTCTCGTACACAAAACACGGCAAGACTGAAACCGACCGCAACCGTACCAACTGGGTACAAGGCACGATCCTCAACGCCAGCTCGGGTTTCACCCAAGGCACCGTGGGCGTGAAGACCGAAGTGGCGCTGTACAACGCGCTGGTTCTGGATCGCAGCAAGCGTGATATCAAGGGCGGTTCCAACCGCACCCTGGCCGGCTCGGACGGCGATGCAGTCGATCAGTGGAGCAAACTGGGCCTGGCCAACATGCAGTTCCGCGTGTCCAACACCACCCTGACCGCCGGTCGCCAGAACTTCAGCAGCGGCATCGTCGACACCATCGGCAACCGTGCGCTGCCTTCCAGCTTCCAGGGTGTGAGCTTCAACAGCGAAGAGTTCAGCAACCTGTCGTTCCAGGGCGGCATTTTCGATCGCGTTTCGCCGCGTACCGAACAGAGCCTGTCGAAATTCAGCTCCGAATACGGCAATGGCCAGACAACCGACAAGGTCAAGACCCTGGGCTTCAACTACCAGCCGTTCAAGAGCCTGAAAACCAGCGTGTTCGCGGCCAACGTCGAAGACTTCTGGAACCAGTACTACTTCGGCGCCACCCACGAACTGGGTGATGCACAGACCCTGGCACTGACCACCGGCCTGAACTACTACAAGACCACCGACACCGGCAGCAAGAAGATGGGCGACATCGACAACGATACCTACTCGTTGTCCCTGGGACTGACTCACCAGGCTCACAGCCTGACCTTCGCATACCAGGAAGTGAACGGTGACGAGTACTTCGACTACCTGCACGAAACCAACGGCATCTACCTGGCCAACTCCCTGACGTCCGACTTCAACAGCCCGAACGAGAAGTCGTTCCAGGTGGCCTACGCCATCAACATGGCCGAATACGGCGTGCCTGGCCTGAAGTTCAACGTCTACTCGGCACGCGGCTGGGGCATCGACGGTACTCACTACACCGGCACCGCCTACGGCGAAGCTGGCAAGTCGCGCAGCGACTTGCGTTTGATGGATGGCGAGAAACACCAGGAATACGGTGTAGGCGCGGCGTACGCCGTGCAGAGCGGGCCACTCAAGGCCACCGCGATTCGTGCCACCTACGTCGAACACCGTGGCAGCGCTCAACAGGCTGACGGCAACATCAAAGAGTTCCGTCTGGTCACCACCATCCCATTTAAAATTCTTTAATTAGCGCCAGGTAAACGGCGGGCTCAGGACGAGCCCGCCGTCTACGTTTTACTGGTCCCATCGATTGCAGAGGGTTCCGAATGAAAATGCTCCCGCTACAAGCCGCCATGGCTGCCGCGCTGTTGAGCGTGGCGATTGGCGTTTCGGCCAAACCACTGGTGGTCTGCACCGAAGCCAGCCCGGAAGGTTTTGACCCGGTTCTTTACACCACGGCCGTGACCGCTGACGCCGCCGCCGAAACCATGTTCAACCGCCTGGTGGACTTCAAGCCCGGCACCACCGAAGTGGTCCCCGCGCTGGCCAAAGACCTGCCAGAGATCAGCGCCGATGGGCTGACCTACACCTTCCACCTGCGTGACGACATCAAGTTCCACACCACCGACTACTTCAAACCCACGCGCAACCTGAATGCCGACGACGTGCTTTGGAGCTTCCAGCGCCAGCTGGACCCGAAACATCCGTGGCACAACAAGTCCAACGTGGGCTACCCGTACTTTGAAAGCATGGGCTTCAAGGAACTGCTCAAAAGCGTGGAGAAGACCGACGATCACACCGTCGTCTTTACCCTGACCCGTCCTGAAGCACCGTTTTTGGCCGACTTGGCCATGGCGTTCTCCTCGATCCACTCCGCCGAATACGCCGACCAATTGCTCAAGTCCGGCAAGACCGATGACCTGAACGCCAAGCCGGTCGGCACCGGGCCGTTTATCTTCATCCGCTACGCCAAGGACGCCCAGGTGCGCTTCAAGGCCAACCCGGAGTACTTCCGTGGCAAGCCGCCGGCCGATCCGCTGATCCTGGCGATCACCACCGACAACAACGTGCGCCTGCAGAAGCTCAAGGCCAACGAGTGCCAGGTCGCGCTGTATCCCAAGCCGGATGACATTCCGAGCATCAAGAAAGACCCGAACCTGAAAGTCGATGAACTGGCCGCAATGACCACCGCGTACACCGCGTTGAACACCACCCACAAGTACATGAGCGACGCGCGGGTGCGCCACGCGATCAACATCGCGTTCGATAAAAAGGGCTACAACGAATCGCTGTATGGCAAAGGCAACGCCGTCGACGCCACCGGCCCGTACCCACCGACCCTGCTGGGCTTCAGCGACAAGCTGAAAAACCCCGAGCGCGACCTCGCTAAGGCCCGTGCCCTGCTCAAGGAAGCCGGCGTACCGGAAGGCACCGAGTTCACCCTGTTCACCCGTAACGGCGGTGGGCCGACCAACCCCAACCCGCTGCTCGGCGCCCAGCGCATGCAGGCGGACCTGGCGCAGATCGGCCTGAAAGTGAATATCAAGGTCATGGAATGGGGCGAAATGCTCAAGCGTGCCAAAGCCGGCGAGCACGACATGGTCTCGGCCGGTTGGGCCGGTGATAACGGCGACCCGGACAACTTCCTCACGCCGAACCTGAGTTGCGACGCCGCCAAAAACGGCGAAAACTACGCCCGTTGGTGTAACAAAGAGTTTCAGGCCTTGATCGACAAGGCCCGCGCCGACGCTGAACCCCAGGAACGCGCCGCACTCTATCAACAAGCACTGGACGTTTTCGCCAAGGACCAACCCTGGATCCCCATGGCCTACCCGAAAATGTTTACCGCCATGCGTAAAAACGTCGAGGGGTATACCCAAAGCCCTCTGACCACCAATAACTTCGCCACTACCCAGGTGAAGTAAATAAGAAAAACGCTCGGCACCGCCCACAGGGACGGTGCCGGACCTGCCTAACCGGCTGATTGAGGTACACACCAAGATGTTTAGTTTTATTGCGCGCCGATTGGGGTTATTGATCCCCACGTTTTTCGGCATCACGTTGCTCACGTTTGCGTTGATACGCATGATCCCTGGCGACCCCGTCGAAGTCATGATGGGCGAGCGGCGCGTCGACCCCGAGATGCACGCACAGGCAATGGAACGCCTTGGCCTTAACAAGCCGTTGTATGCGCAGTACCTGGATTACGTCGGCAAGCTCGCCCAAGGCGACCTTGGCGAATCGCTGCGCACGCGCACCAGCGTATGGAGCGAGTTCACCGCCCTCTTCCCCGCGACCCTGGAACTGTCCATGGCCGCCCTGTTGTTCGCCGGCATCCTGGGCCTGTTGGCCGGGGTGATCGCGGCATTGAAACGAGGATCGCTGTTCGACCATGGGGTGATGGGCATCTCCCTGGCGGGCTATTCGATGCCGATCTTCTGGTGGGGCCTGATCCTGATCATGTTCTTCTCGGTGAGCCTGGGCTGGACCCCGGTTTCCGGGCGGATCGACCTGCTCTACGACATCGAGCCGCGCACCGGCTTCATGCTCATCGACACGCTGCTGGCTGACGAGCCGGACGCGTTCTTCGACGCCCTGCATCACTTGATCCTGCCGGCCATCGTGCTCGGCACCATCCCGTTGGCGGTGATCGCGCGGATGACCCGTTCGTCGATGCTCGAAGTGCTGCGCGAAGACTACATCCGCACCGCCAAGGCCAAGGGCCTTTCGCCGGCACGCGTGGTGTTCGTACACGGCCTGCGCAACGCGCTGATCCCGGTGCTCACCGTGGTCGGCCTGCAAGTCGGCACCCTGCTGGCAGGTGCGGTACTGACCGAAACGATCTTCTCGTGGCCCGGCATCGGCAAATGGCTGATCGAAGCCATTGGCGCGCGGGACTACCCGGTGGTGCAAAACGGCATTCTGCTGATCGCCTGCCTGGTGATCCTGGTGAACTTCGTGGTGGATATCCTCTACGGCTTCGCCAACCCACGCATCCGTCATCAGCGCTGAGATCATGACCATGACCACACCTACACAAGCGTCGGCAGTCGATCAAAGCCTGCTGTACCCGTCCCCGTACAAAGAATTCTGGCAAGCCTTCTCCAAGAACAAAGGCGCGGTTGCCGGCCTGCTGTTCATGCTGCTAATCGTGTTCTGCGCGATCTTCGCGCCATGGGTGGCACCGCATAACCCGAGCGAGCAGTACCGCGACTTCCTGCTCACCCCGCCGTCGTGGCTCGAAGGCGGGCAGATCCAGTTCCTGCTCGGCACCGACGAACTGGGCCGCGACCTGCTCTCGCGCCTGATCCAGGGCTCGCGCCTGTCGCTGCTGATCGGTTTGTCATCGGTAGTGATGTCGTTGATCCCGGGCATTCTGTTAGGCCTGTTCGCCGGGTTCTTCCCGCGCCTGCTCGGCCCGACCATCATGCGTCTGATGGACATCATGCTGGCCCTGCCGTCGCTGCTGCTGGCCGTGGCCATCGTCGCGATCCTCGGCCCTGGCCTGATCAACACCGTGATCGCCATCGCGATCGTGTCGTTGCCGTCCTATGTGCGCCTGACCCGCGCGGCCGTGATGGGCGAACTGAACCGCGACTACGTGACCGCCGCGCGCCTCGCCGGTGCCGGCCTGCCGCGCCTGATGTTCATCACCGTGTTGCCCAACTGCATGGCGCCGCTGATCGTACAGGCCACCTTGAGCTTCTCCTCGGCGATCCTCGACGCCGCGGCGCTGGGCTTCCTTGGCCTGGGCGTACAACCGCCAACGCCTGAGTGGGGCACCATGCTGGCCTCGGCCCGTGACTACATCGAACGCGCCTGGTGGGTGGTGAGCCTGCCTGGTTTGACTATTTTGCTCAGCGTGCTGGCAATCAACTTGATGGGTGACGGCCTGCGCGATGCGCTGGACCCGAAACTCAAGAACGCCGCCTGAGGAGATTCCCATGTCACTGTTAGAAATCAAGAATCTCAATGTGCGCTTCGGCGACAAAACCGCCGTGCCGGTGGTCGATGGCCTCGACCTGTCGGTCGACAAAGGCGAAGTCCTGGCCATCGTTGGCGAGTCGGGTTCGGGTAAGTCCGTGACCATGATGGCGCTGATGGGCCTGATCGAGCACCCCGGCATCGTCACCGCCGATGCGCTGACCTTCGACGGCAAGGACATGCTCAAGCTGAGCAACCGCCAGCGCCGCCAGATCGTCGGCAAAGACCTGGCGATGGTGTTCCAGGACCCGATGACCGCGCTGAACCCCAGCTACACCGTGGGTTTCCAGATTGAAGAAGTGTTGCGCCTGCACCTGAAGATGTCCGGCAAGCAAGCCCGCAAGCGCGCCATCGAACTGCTGGAAAAAGTCGAAATACCGGGCGCCGCCAGCCGCATGGACGCCTACCCGCACCAACTGTCCGGTGGTATGAGCCAACGCGTGGCCATTGCCATGGCGATTGCCGGCGAGCCGAAGCTATTGATCGCCGACGAACCGACCACAGCGTTGGACGTGACGATTCAAGCGCAGATCATGGACCTGCTGCTGGCCCTGCAAAAAGAGCAGAACATGGGCCTGGTGCTGATCACCCACGACCTTGCGGTCGTCGCGGAAACCGCCCAGCGCGTGTGCGTGATGTACGCCGGCCAAGCGGTGGAAGTCGGCCAGGTACCGCAACTGTTCGACATTCCGGCGCACCCGTACAGCGAAGCGTTGCTCAAGGCGATCCCCGAGCACAGCCTCGGCGCGACACGCCTGGCCACGTTGCCCGGCATCGTGCCCGGCCGTTACGACCGCCCGCAGGGCTGCCTGTTGTCGCCGCGTTGCCCGTATGTGCAGGAAAACTGCCGCACCCAGCGCCCCGGCCTTGATCCGAAAAGCAACAGCCTTGCGCGCTGCTTCTACCCCTTGAACCAGGAGGTGGCGTAATGGCCGTCGTTCTTACCGCCCGCGACCTTACCCGTCACTACGAAGTGTCCCGTGGCCTGTTCAAGGGCCATGCGTTGGTACGCGCGCTTAATGGTGTGTCATTTGAACTCGAAGCCGGCAAGACCCTTGCCGTGGTCGGCGAGTCGGGCTGCGGCAAATCCACCCTGGCCCGTGCGCTGACGCTGATCGAAGAGCCGTCTTCAGGCTCGCTGAAAATCGCCGGCCAGGAAGTCGCCGGCGCCGACAAGGCCCAGCGCAAGCAATTGCGCAAAGACGTGCAGATGGTGTTCCAGAGCCCCTACGCGTCGTTGAACCCGCGCCAGAAGGTCGGCGATCAACTCGGCGAGCCGCTGTTGATCAATACCAACCTGTCCGCCGCCGAACGCCGCGAGAAAGTGCAGGCGATGATGAAGCAGGTGGGCCTGCGCCCCGAGCATTATCAGCGCTACCCGCACATGTTCTCGGGTGGCCAGCGCCAACGCATCGCCCTCGCCCGCGCAATGATGCTGCAACCCAAAGTGCTGGTGGCGGATGAACCGACCTCGGCCCTGGACGTGTCGATCCAGGCCCAGGTGCTCAACCTGTTCATGGACCTGCAACAGGAGTTCAACACCGCCTACGTGTTCATCTCGCACAACCTGGCGGTGGTGCAACACGTGGCCGATGACGTGATGGTGATGTACCTCGGTCGCCCGGTTGAGGTGGGCCCCAAGCAAGATATCTACGCCCGCCCGCTGCACCCCTACACCCAGGCGCTGCTGTCGGCCACACCGACCATCCACCCGGACCCGAACAAGCCGAAGATCAAAATCGTCGGCGAGTTGCCCAACCCACTGAACCCGCCGTCCGGCTGTGCTTTCCACAAGCGCTGCCCGTATGCGACGGCACGCTGCAGCACCGAGGAGCCGCAACTGCGCGCCTTGGACAACCGCCAGGTGGCTTGCCACTACGCGGAGCAGTTTGTGGCCTGACCGCCACAAAAAAGGCTCTGGGTTTTCAATCCAGAGCCTCTCTTGAGTTTTACAGCCCTTCCCATCAGGTTGCGCATCAGCCTGGCGGGAGGGGCTTTCTTTTTGGCGACTTAGCTACCGGATTCCCATGGCTGCTGGAGATCAAAAAAGTGGGAGAGGATCACCCCTCCCACTTTTTTGTTCAGCCGCGCTCAGGAATCAGTGGTGCTCGCGGGTCGCGCGGAATTTCACGTCCGGCCAACGCTCTTCCATCAATGCCAGGTTGACCCGTGTCGGGGCCAGGTAGGTCAGGTGGCCGCCGCCGTCCACCGCGAGGTTTTCCACGGCCTTGTTGGAGAACTCTTCCAGCTTCTTCTTATCGCCGCACTCGATCCAGCGCGCGGAGTACACGGTGATCGGCTCGTAGGAGCACTCGACCTTGTATTCCTCTTTCAGGCGGCTGGCCACCACATCGAACTGCAGCACACCGACGGCGCCGAGGATGATGTCGTTGCTGCGCTCGGGGAAGAACACCTGGGTGGCGCCCTCTTCCGCCAATTGCTGCAGGCCCTGGCGCAGTTGCTTGGATTTGAGCGGATCACGCAGGCGTACGCGGCGGAACAGTTCCGGGGCGAAGTGCGGGATACCGGTGAAGCCCAGCGCTTCGCCTTCGGTGAAGGTGTCGCCGATCTGGATGGTGCCGTGGTTGTGCAGGCCGATGATGTCGCCGGCAAACGCCTCTTCCAGTTGCTCACGCTCGGAGGAGAAAAACGTCAGGGCATCGCCGATGCGCACGTCCTTGCCGGTGCGCACGTGGCGCATCTTCATGCCTTTTTCGTATTTGCCGGAGCAGATGCGCATGAAGGCAATGCGGTCGCGGTGCTTGGGGTCCATGTTCGCCTGGATCTTGAACACGAAGCCGGTGAATTTTTCTTCGACCGGTTCCACCGTGCGCTCATTGGCGACACGGGCCAGGGGTTTCGGCGCCCAGTCCACGACGGCGTCGAGCACATGGTCGACACCGAAGTTGCCCAGGGCCGTCCCGAAGAACACCGGGGTCAACTGGCCGTCGAGGAATTCCTGCTGGTTGAACTCATGGCAGGCGCCCTGCACCAGTTCCAGCTGGTCGACAAAGCGGTCGTACTCGTCACCCAGGTGGGCGCGGGCTTCGTCCGAGTCGAGCTTCTCGATGATCTTGGTTTCGGTGCGTTCGTGACCGTGGCCGGCGGTGTAGACAATGATGTAGTCGTCGGCCAGGTGGTACACACCCTTGAAGTCGCGGTAGCAACCGATCGGCCAGGTGATCGGCGCGGCCTTGATTTTCAGGACCGCTTCGATTTCATCCAACAGCTCGATGGGGTCGCGGATGTCGCGGTCGAGTTTGTTGATGAAGCTGACGATCGGCGTGTCACGCAGACGGCACACGTCCATCAGCGCGATGGTGCGTGGCTCGACGCCCTTACCGCCGTCGAGGACCATCAAGGCCGAGTCCACCGCCGTGAGGGTACGGTAGGTGTCTTCGGAGAAGTCTTCGTGGCCCGGGGTGTCGAGCAGGTTGACCATGTGGTCGCGATACGGGAACTGCATGACCGACGTGGTAATGGAAATACCCCGCTGCTTCTCCATCTCCATCCAGTCGGATGTTGCATGGCGGTCGGATTTGCGCGACTTCACCGTGCCGGCCACAGCGATTGCCTTGCCCATCAGCAACAGCTTCTCGGTGATGGTGGTTTTACCGGCATCGGGGTGGGAAATAATGGCGAAAGTGCGGCGTTTCGCGACTTCGGCGGCCTGGTGGGTCATGGGAAATCGCCTGGCAGGTGAGTCAAAAAAGGGCGGCGAGTATAGCGCAAACGCGAGGGCACGGACCACCGTTGGGCCCATCAGGGGTGGCTAAATGCGCCCAAGTGTGGAACCTTTTAAAAGGTGGAGACGTCCACTCCCCTGCTACCGCACTCGGAACAGGGGCTGAAAAATCAGCAAGTTAGCCTTACGAGGCTGCGCTCATGGCTCGATACATACCGCGTTGCCGGTATCGACGAGCTGCTTTTCGCGACCACACTCAAAGGCAGCCAGCAATGGCATTGCCGCCGGAGAATGTGTTCGCCGACAAAAGAAAAAAGGAGTCCGCCTGTGGCTATTCGCTATGGCAAAGGGCTTATAGGAGGCGCGGTTGTCGTCGCGCTCCTGGCCCTGCTGGTCCACTGGATCGGCATCAACACGATCGAACTGTACCGCGACGATTTGTTGTTTTACCTGCAAGCACATTTGATCCTCGTTCTAGCCTCCATGCTGGCGGCCCTCGTTGTGGGCATCCCCGCCGGTATCCTGCTCAGCCGACCGAACATGGTCGGGCGCGCAGAACGCTTCATGCAGATCTTCAACATCGGTAATACCGTCCCTCCCCTGGCCGTACTGGCCATCGCTCTCGGCGTCCTTGGCATCGGCAGTGGCCCGGCCATCTTCGCGCTGTTCCTTGCCTCCCTGCTGCCCATCGTGCGCAACACCTACGAAGGCCTGAAAAACGTTCAAGGTTCGCTCAAGGAAGCCGCCACCGGCATCGGCATGACGCCGCGCCAGGTGCTGTTTCGCGTGGAGTTGCCCAACGCGGTGCCGATCATCATCGGCGGTGTGCGCGTGGCCCTGGCGATTAACGTCGGCACCGCGCCGCTGGCCTTCCTGATTGGCGCCAACAGCCTGGGCAGCCTGATCTTCCCCGGCATCGCCCTGAACAATCAGCCGCAACTGCTGCTCGGCGCCGCGTGCACCGCATTGCTGGCATTGCTGCTCGACGGTTTGGTGACCATGGCCAGCCGCCTCTGGCTGGAGCGCGGAGTACGCGCGTCTTAAGGCTTGCCCAAGGAAATCACATGAAAAAACTAAGCTTGATATTAGGCTGCGCCCTGCTGCTTGCAGGCATTGCGCAAGCCGCCGAAAAACCCGTGATCCGTATCGGCGCCCGGGTGTTCACCGAACAGACCCTGCTCGCCGAAATCACGTCCCAGTACTTGCGTACCAAGGGCTACGATGCTCGCGTGACCGGCGGCCTGGGCAGCAACCTGGCGCGCAGTGCCCAGGAAAGCGGGCAACTGGATCTGATCTGGGAATACACCGGCGTGTCGTTGGTGGCCTACAACCACATCGATGAAAAACTCGACAGCGAACAGTCTTACGCCCGTGTGAAAGAACTCGACGCGAAAAAAGGCCTGGTCTGGCTGTCGCCGTCGCGTTTCAGCAACACCTACGCCCTGGCGCTGCCGGAGAAAGTCGCCGAGCAACATCCCGAGATCAACAGCATCAGCGACCTCACCAAGGCCATGACGCAAGACACCAAGGAACACCGCCTGGTCGCCCTGGACACTGAGTTCGCCAACCGCTCCGACGGCCTGGCGGGCATGGTCAAGCTGTACGACATGAACCTGACGCGCAAGAACACCCGGCAGATGGACGCTGGCCTGGTCTATACCGCGCTGCGTAACGGCCAGGTGTTCGCCGGTTTGGTCTACACCACCGACGGTCGCTTGAATGCGTTCAAATTGAAGCTGCTCGAAGACGACAAGCACTACTTCCCGGACTACACCGCAGCCCCCGTGATCCGCCAGGAATACCTGGACCAGCATCCGCAGCTGGCCGCCGAACTCAAGCCACTGGCCAACCTGTTCGACGATGAAACCATGCGCCAACTGAACGCTCGGGTCGACGTCGGCCATGAAAGCCCGTCCGCCGTTGCCGCCGACTTCCTGCGCCAACGCCCCATCAACTAAAGAGGAGAAGACATGGAATTTTTAAACGCCTTTTCCCATCTTGATTGGGCCCAGGTCCTGCACCTGACCTGGCAGCACATCACCCTGGTCGGCATCGCGGTGATCCTCGCGATTTTTATCGGCGTGCCGCTGGGCATCCTGATGACACGTTTCCCGACCCTGGCCGGCCCGTTGCAGGCCAGCGCGACGGTGCTGCTGACCGTGCCGTCCATCGCCCTGTTTGGCCTGCTGCTGCCGTTCTACTCCACGTTCGGTCAGGGCCTGGGGCCGATGCCGGCGATCACCGCCGTGTTCCTCTATTCCCTGCTGCCGATCATGCGTAACACCTACCTGGCCCTGACCGGCGTCGAGCCCGGCATACGCGAAGCCGCCAGAGGCATCGGCATGACCTTCGGCCAGCGCCTGCGCATGGTCGAGCTGCCGATCGCCGTGCCGGTGATCCTCGCCGGTGTGCGCACCGCCGTGGTGATGAATATCGGTGTGATGACCATCGCCGCCACCATCGGCGCCGGTGGCCTGGGTGTACTTATTCTGGCTTCCATCAGCCGCAGCGATATGTCGATGCTGATCGTCGGCGCCGTGCTGGTCAGTCTCCTGGCCATCTTCGCCGACCTGCTTCTGCAGTGGTTGCAACGCTCGCTGACTCCAAAAGGATTACTCAAATGATCGAACTTCAAAACCTGTCCAAGACTTTTCAAAGCAACGGCAAAACCGTGACTGCCGTTAACGACGTAAGCCTGACCGTCAATGAAGGCGAAATTTGCGTGTTCCTCGGTCCCTCGGGCTGCGGCAAAAGCACCACGCTGAAAATGATCAACCGCCTGATCAAGCCCACCTCGGGCAAGATCCTGATCAACGGCGAAGACACCACTGACCTTGACGAAGTGACCCTGCGTCGCAACATCGGCTACGTCATCCAGCAGATCGGCCTGTTCCCCAACATGACCATCGAGGAGAACATCGTGGTCGTGCCCAAGCTGCTCGGCTGGGACAAGCAGAAATGCCACGACCGCGCCCGCGAGTTGATGAGCATGATCAAGCTGGAGCCCAAGCAGTACCTGCACCGCTACCCGCGTGAATTGTCGGGCGGGCAGCAACAGCGCATCGGTGTAATCCGCGCCCTGGCGGCGGATGCGCCCTTGCTGCTGATGGATGAGCCGTTCGGCGCGGTCGACCCGATCAACCGCGAAATGATCCAGAACGAGTTCTTCGAGATGCAACGCGCGCTGAACAAGACCGTGATCATGGTCAGCCACGACATCGATGAAGCGATCAAGCTGGGCGACAAGATTGCGATCTTCCGCGCCGGCAAGCTGTTGCAGATCGACCATCCGGACACCTTGCTGGCCCACCCGGCCGACGAGTTCGTCAGCAACTTCGTGGGCCAGGACAGCACCCTCAAGCGCCTGTTGCTGGTGAAGGCCGAAGACGCAGCCGACAACGCCCCCTCGGTGAGCCCGGAAACGCCGGTGGCCGAAGCGCTGGAGTTGATGGACGAGACGGACCGCCGTTATGTGGTGGTCACCTGCGCCGAGAACAAGGCGCTGGGTTATGTGCGCCGTCGCGACCTGCACCGCCAGGCCGGCACTTGCGGCCAGTACCTGCGCGAGTTCAATGCCACGGCGGCGTATGACGAGCATTTGCGCATCCTGCTGTCGCGCATGTACGAGTTCAACCGTTCGTGGTTGCCGGTGATGGATGCGGAGCGCGTGTTCCTGGGTGAAGTGACCCAGGAGTCGATTGCCGAGTACCTGAGCTCCGGTAAGTCGCGTGGGGGCAAGACCAGTATTGTTTCGCCTGCCGAAACCGCCCTCGCCTGATCTGAACTGACACGACGCCGTTCAAAATGTGGGAGGGGGCATGCCCCTCCCACTTGGGCCTCCCGTGTGTCAGCGAAATACCGTCGATTTGCCTCATCCGGGGAACATCAATCCGTCACACCGGTCGGTTACATAAGTAGCTGCACGCCATCGCGCGACGAACGCGTGCAGAAACGCGACATTTTTAGTTGATCCCACGCCCATCAAGCCCTAAAGTTCGCGCCGAACGTCCATGCTGGAAACGATCCATCCGGCTCAAGTACTGACGACGAGACAGCAAGGCCAAGGGAAGCGGTAACTCCCATGGCCTTTTTGCTTTCGGCGACATGCCTTGGGAAGTAGGCGAACCAAAGTGGGGATACGGAGGACGTTCAGTTGCACCCATTGATTAATACAGTTTGCCCTTAGGAGTTCCCAGCATGTCGATCAACGTCGAAGACTATTTCGCACGCGCCACTTTTGACAAAATGAAGGCGTTTGCCGACAAGCAAGAAACCCCGTTCGTGGTGATCGACACCGCGATGATCAGCCAGGCCTACGACGACCTGCGCGCCGGTTTCGAATTCGCCAAAGTGTATTACGCGGTCAAGGCCAACCCGGCCGTCGAAATCATCGACCTGCTCAAGGACAAAGGCTCGAGCTTCGACATCGCCTCGATCTATGAGCTGGACAAGGTCATGGACCGCGGCGTCAGCGCCGACCGTATCAGCTACGGCAACACCATCAAAAAATCCAAAGACATCCGCTACTTCTATGAGAAGGGCGTGCGCCTGTTCTCCACCGACTCCGAAGCCGACCTGCGCAACATCGCCAAGGCCGCGCCGGGTTCGAAAGTGTATGTGCGTATCCTCACCGAAGGCTCGACCACGGCTGACTGGCCGTTGTCGCGCAAATTCGGCTGCCAGACCGACATGGCCATGGACCTGCTGATCCTGGCCCGTGACCTGGGCCTGGTGCCTTACGGCATCTCCTTCCACGTCGGCTCGCAACAGCGCGACATCAGCGTGTGGGACGCGGCGATCGCCAAGGTCAAAGTGATTTTCGAACGCCTGAAGGAAGAAGACGGCATCCATCTCAAGCTGATCAACATGGGTGGCGGCTTCCCGGCCAACTACATCACCCGCACCAACAGCCTGGAAACCTACGCAGAAGAAATCATCCGCTTCCTCAAGGAAGACTTCGGCGACGACCTGCCGGAAATCATCCTGGAGCCGGGCCGTTCGCTGATCGCCAACGCCGGCATCCTGGTCAGTGAAGTGGTGCTGGTAGCGCGCAAATCGCGTACCGCCGTGGAACGTTGGGTGTACACGGATGTGGGCAAGTTCTCCGGCCTGATCGAAACCATGGACGAAGCCATCAAGTTCCCGATCTGGACCGAGAAGAAAGGCGAGATGGAAGAAGTGGTCATCGCCGGCCCCACCTGCGACAGCGCCGACATCATGTACGAAAACTACAAGTACGGCCTGCCGCTGAACCTGGCGATCGGTGATCGTCTGTACTGGCTGTCGACCGGTGCGTACACCACCAGCTACAGCGCGGTTGAGTTCAATGGCTTTCCACCGTTGAAGTCGTTTTATGTTTAACAGCAGCAGCAAGTTTTAAGCTGCAAGAAAAACCCATGACGTGTCATGGGTTTTTTTATGCCTCGGGAAGGCTGGCGGCGCGTTGTCGGTAGGCCTCGGCCATCGCGCGAATCGGCGGATCGTTGGCCGCCGCCAGCGCCTTGTGGGCCACCCGCAAAAACTTCAGATTGCCGCCGGCAAGCGCTTTGTGCAGCCACTCCAGCGCCGCCTCGACCTGGCCTCTATCCGCCAGCACCGCCGCATAACTGAACTGCCCACGGAAATCCCCGCCTTCGGCTGAGCGGCGATACCAGTCCACGGCGGCCTGCGGGTCCCTCGGGCAATACAGGCCGTCTTCCAGGTAGCGCCCCAGCAGGTTCATCGACTTGGCGTGGCCCTGCTCCGCCGCCAGACGATACAAGCGCAGTGCTTGCGGCTGGTCCTCAGCCACACCGCGACCGGTCGCCAGCAGGTTGGCGTAGTTGTACTGCGCCCAATCCAGCCCCGCCTCGGCGGCCAGACGGTATTGTTGCGCCGCCGCGACCGCATCGGCCGGGCAGCCCCAGCCATGTTCCAGGCAACGCGCGACCATATTGCGCGCCATCAGGTGACCGCCCTGCGCCGCGATGCGAAACCAGCGCAGCGCCAGCGCTTCATCACGGGCAATACCGCGTCCTTGCAGCAGGATTTGCCCGAGCAGGGCCTGGGCATCGACCACGCCCTCCTTCGCCGCGATCAGGATCGCCTGGGCGGCGCCCACCGGCGAGTCGTCAAGCATGCGCTGCAATTGTTCGACGTTGAGCACTTCTGCGCGGCGCAATAAAAACCCCATCTCAGACCTCCACCCAGCGACGCAACAGGTTGTGGTAGGTGCCGGTGAGCTGGATCAACGCCGGGTGGTCGGGTACGTCGGCGGTCAGTTGCCGGATCGCACCGTCCATCTCGAACAACAGGGTGCGCTGGCTGTCTTCGCGCACCAGGCTTTGGGTCCAGAAGAACGAGGCGTAGCGCGCGCCACGGGTTACGGCGTTGACTTTGTGCAGGCTCGAGCCTGGGTACAGCACCATGTCGCCGGCGGGCAACTTGACGCGCTGCAGGCCGAAGGTGTCCTGGATCTCCAATTCGCCGCCGTCGTATTCGTCGGGGTCGCTGAAGAACAGGGTGGATGACAGATCAGTGCGCACACGCTCGTGGCTGCCTTTGGGCTGGCGCACCGCGTTATCGATATGAAAGTCGAAACTGCCGCCAGCGGTATAGCAGTTGAGCAGCGGCGGGAAGACTTTGTGCGGTAACGCCGCCGACATAAACAGTGGGTTTTGCCACAGGCGCTCAAGCATCGCCGCGCCGATTTCCTTGGCCAACGGATGGCCTTCGGGCAATTGCAGGTTGTGTTTGGCCTTGGCGGACTGGTGCCCGGCAGTGATTTTACCGTCGGCCCAATCGGCGCTTTCCAGAGCCTGGCGGATGCGCTGCACTTCCTCGCGAGAGAACAGGCCGGGAATATGCAGCAACATGAGGCACTACCTGTCAGCGGAAAGGCGCCAATGGTATTGATTCTTATCCGCTGTGTAAAACGCAGGGACGAACGAGATCGCAAAAACCGTAAGGAAAAAGTGTAAAGAATGTAAATTCAATGCAATTAGCAATGTATCGCAATTGATATGGAGTCTTGTTCAACCTATATTCCGCGGCCTCACATCCTTGGGGAAAGGACACGTCATGTCGCGCACCACACTAAAAACAACCGCCGGTTCACCACGTCTGCTGGCCTCGGCCATCGGCGTTGCCCTCGGTGCCAGCTCTGCCGCCCACATGGCGCAAGCGGCCGAAGACACGGAACAAAAAGGCCAGCGCAACAGTATTTCCCTGGGTGCCACCAGCATCACCGGCGAAGCACAGGACGACACCTCCTACCAAGTCGAAAAAGCATCCTCGCAGAAATACACCGCGCCCCTGGTGGATACCCCTCGCTCGGTCACCGTAGTGCCACAGCAGGTACTCAAGGACACCGCCGCCACCTCGTTGCAGGATGCCTTGCGTACCGTACCGGGCATCACGTTTGGTGCCGGTGAAGGCGGCAACCCGCAGGGCGATCGCCCGTTTATCCGTGGTTTTGACGCCCAGGGCGACACCTACCTGGACGGCGTGCGCGACACCGGCGGCCAGAGCCGCGAGATCTTCGATATCGAGTCGATTGAAGTCAGCAAAGGCCCGAACTCTTCGTTCGGCGGTCGCGGTTCGGCCGGCGGCAGCCTCAACC
This sequence comes from Pseudomonas asgharzadehiana, assembly GCF_019139815.1. Taxonomy (NCBI): domain Bacteria; kingdom Pseudomonadati; phylum Pseudomonadota; class Gammaproteobacteria; order Pseudomonadales; family Pseudomonadaceae; genus Pseudomonas; species Pseudomonas asgharzadehiana. Next base: position 1,083,344 of record NZ_CP077079.1, on the reverse strand, counting down.
TGGTGAGCAAGACCCCACAGGCGCGGGACTTCACCAACGGTGGTTTCACCTACGGCTCCGACCAGACCCGTCGCTACGTACTCGATGTGAACCGCCAGTTCCTCGACGACAGCGCCGCGTTCCGTCTCAACCTGATGACCCACGAGCAGAACGTGGCGGGCCGCGATGCGGTGAACTACGACCGCTGGGGCGTCGCCCCATCGCTGACCTTCGGCCTGGGCACCCCGACCCGCGTCAATCTCAGCTACTACCACATGGAAAGCAACGACCTGCCGGACTCGGGCATTCCCTACGGCTACGGCTCTTCGACCGCCACCGCCCACGTGCATGACAAACCCACCGACGGCGGCGACAGCAGCAACTTCTACGGCCTCAAGGACCGTGATTTTCGCAAGACCCGCGCCGATATCAGCACGGTCTCTGTCGAGCACGACCTGAACGACAACATGACCCTGAAAAACACCCTGCGCCACGGCAGCACCGGCCAGGACTACGTGCTCACCCAGCCGGATGACAGCAAGTTCAACGTCAACCGTTTCGGTACCGTGTGGCGCCGCGCCAACACCCGCGTGTCCACCACCACGACCACCACCAACCAGACCGACCTGTTCGGCAGCTTCCAGGCGCTGGGCTTCAAGCACAGCTACTCCACCGGCCTGGAATTTACCGGTGAAGAAACCCGCGTCAGCAGCTACACCGTCAGCCCGAACGCCAACCCGGTCTGCACCGTGGCCGGCGGTGGTCGCGGCGGCCAATGCACCTCGCTGAGCAACCCGAACCCGGACGACGCCTGGGCCGGCAGCACCGCGCGCAACTACCTGGGCACCAACACCAAGGCCACCAGCCGCGCTGCTTATGTGTTCGACACCATCGAACTCGACCCGAAATGGCTGCTCAACGTCGGCCTGCGCTACGACACCTTCGACACCGAAGCCAACACCAACGCGGTACCGACCGCCACCGTCAAAGCGCGCAGCAAAATCAAGGATGACAGCCAGTTCTTCAACTGGCAGGCCGGCCTGGTCTGGAAGCCGGTGGAGAACGCCAGCATCTATGCCTCCTACGCCACCTCGGCATCGCCAGCCGGCGGCCTGGTGGGTGAAGGCGCCGACGGAAACCCACTGTCGGCGGGCGCCGCATCGAGCGACCTGCAGCCCGAAGAAACCGTCAACTACGAGTTGGGCACCAAGTGGGACCTTTTCCACGATCGTCTGTCGCTGACCGCCGCGGTGTTTCGCACCGAGAAGAAAAACACGCGCATCCTGGTCGACGCGCTCACCTACCAGAATGCCGGTGAATCCCAGGTCGATGGCATCGAGTTGTCCGCCAGCGGCAAGCTCACCGATCACTGGCAAGTGTTCGCCGGCTACAGTTATCTGGACAGCGAGTTGGTCAAGGCCGGTCGTAACGGGCGCAACGGGGTAATCAGCGCCGGTTCCAACGAGGGCAACCAAATGCCCAACACGCCGAAGAACAGCTTCAGCCTGTGGACCACCTACGACGTCACCGCGAAGCTGACCGTCGGCGGCGGCGCGTTCTATGTCGACGACGTTTACGGTGATGTGGGCAACACCGTTTACGTGCCGTCGTACACCCGCTACGACGCCATGGCCAGCTACAAGCTGACCAAGAACGTCGACTTGCAACTGAACGTGCAAAACCTGACCGACAAGGTCTACTACGACAAGGCCTACGGCTCGCACTTCGCCAACCAGGCGGCTGGGCGTACGGCATTGTTGACCACCAGCTTCCACTTCTAAACCGCCGCGACACGCAGCAAACAGCCCCACGCATCGGATGCGCGGGGCTTTTTTATGTAAAACAGAATGTTTCTCGACAAGCCACGGCATAATGCGCGCCGTGCCCTACATACCCAGATAGACGAGGCGGTCAGACGTGTTGAAGAAAACCCTGTTCCAGTTGCACTGGTTCTTCGGCATCACTGCCGGGCTGGTGCTGGCCTTGATGGGGATCACCGGGGCGGCGGTCTCGTTTCAGGATGAACTACTGCGCGCGCTCAACCCCAGCGTACTGAGCGTAGAAAAACGCGAAGCCGGCGTGCTGCCACCCGCCGAACTGGTGCGCAAACTGGAAGCCACCGAAGGCAAAACCGTGGCCATGCTCTGGGTAGAACGCGACAGCGGCCTCGCCGCACGCGTGTCCTTCACCCCGCCGCCGGGCGAACGCCGGGGCCAGATGCGCTACTTCGACCCCTACACCGGCGACTATCGGGGTGATGTGGTCGGCCAGGACTTCTTCGGCTTTATCCTGCAATTGCACCGTTTCCTCGCCATGGGTGAAACCGGGCGGCAGATCACCGGCGCCTGCACCCTGATCCTGGTGTTCTTCTGCCTCTCCGGCCTGTACCTGCGCTGGCCGCGCCAGGTCGCGAACTGGCGTGCGTGGCTGACCCTGGACTGGCGCAAAAAGGGCCGCAGTTTCAATTGGGACCTGCACTCGGTATTCGGCACCTGGTGCCTGTTGGCCTATCTGCTGGCGGCGTTGACGGGCCTGTCCTGGTCCTACGACTGGTACAGCCAGGGCCTGACCAAGCTGCTGTCCGACGCCCCGCAAAACGAACGGGTGCGCACACGCGGCCCAGCCCCCGCCGGCCCGGCGCCGGTCGCCAATTACGAGGCGATCTGGAGCAGTATCTACAGCAACGCCGGCCCCGGCTTGAGCGCCTACAACATCCGTATGCCGGCAGTCGCCGGGCAGCCCGCCACGGTCTATTACCTGCTGCAAAACTCACCCCATGACCGCGCGCTGAACCAGATCAACCTGGACCCGGCCACCGGCGAGGTCAAATCCCACGATCAGTACGCCAACAAAAGCTTCAAGGCGCAGTTGCTGACCAGCCTTTACGCACTGCACACCGGCAGCTATTTCGGCCTGACCGGGCGCATTCTCCTCACCCTCAGCTCGATGCTGATGCCGTTGTTCTTTATCACCGGCTGGCTGCTGTACCTGGACCGTCGTCGCAAAAAGCGCCAGGTGCGCGATGCCCGCCAAGGCCTCGGCGCCAACCACAGCGATGCACCGGCCTGGCTGATCGGCTTTGCCAGCCAGAGCGGTTTTGCCGAACAGCTGGCCTGGCAGACCGCCGCGCAATTGCAGGCGGCCGGCCTGCCGGTGAAGGTGCAGCCGCTGGGTAGCGTCAGCCAGGATGACCTGTGCCAATCGCACCACGCACTGTTTGTGGTGAGCACCTTCGGCGACGGCGAAGCGCCCGACAGCGCCCGCGGTTTCGAACGCAGCGTGCTTGGGCAAGCCCTCTCCCTCAAGGGCCTGAACTACTCGGTGCTGGCCCTGGGTGATCGCCAGTACGAGCACTTCTGCGGCTTTGCCCGGCGCCTGCATTTCTGGTTGACCAACCAGGGCGGCAACCCGCTGTTCGCCCCGGTGGAAGTGGACAGCGGCGACACCGCCGCGCTGCTGCATTGGCAACAACAACTGGGGCAACTGACCGGCCACGCGCCCGCAACGGCATGGCCCACCGCGCAGTACGAACTCTGGACGCTCAGCCAGCGCCGCCTGCTCAACGCCAACAGCAGCGGCTCGGCGGTATACCTGCTGGGCCTCACCCCGCCCAAGCCGCACACCTGGCAAGCCGGTGACCTGGTGGAAGTGCTGCCGCGCAACTGCCCATCGGCCATCGAGCACTTCCTTGACGGCCTGGGCCTGGCGGGCAGCGACGATGTACTGATCGACGGGCTGGCGCAGCCTCTCAACCAGGCCCTGGCCAGCCGTCAACTGCCGGACAACCGCACCCATCTGGTCGGCCTGCACGCCCAGGCGCTGGTGGACGCGCTGGTGCCCCTGGGCATGCGTGAATATTCCATCGCCTCGATTGCCAGCGACGGCGTCCTGGAACTGATCGTGCGCCAGGAACGCCACCCCGACGGCAGCCTGGGCCTGGGTTCGGGTTGGCTCACCGAGTACGCGGCGGTCGGCTCGGGCATCAGCCTGCGCCTGCGGCGCAACAGTGGTTTCCATCTGCCGGATGCGCCGGTGCCGCTGATTCTGTTGGGCAACGGCACCGGCCTCGCCGGACTGCGCAGCCTGCTTAAGGCACGCATTGCCGATGGCCAGCAGCGCAACTGGTTGTTGTTCGGCGAACGCAATATCGCCCACGACTATCTGTGCCGGGATGAGCTGCAAAGCTGGCTGGCCAGCGGTGATCTGGCCTTGCTGGACCTGGCGTTCTCGCGGGATCAGGCAGAGAAGATCTACGTACAGGACCGACTGCGCGAATCGGCGGATGTCGTGCGCAAATGGCTGGCCGATGGCGCGGCGATTTATGTGTGCGGCAGTTTGCAGGGGATGGCGGCGGGCGTGGATCAGGCACTGCTGGATATCCTCGGACGTGAGGCGGTGGAACGCTTGATCGAGCAAGGCCGTTACCGTAGAGACGTGTACTGACGCGATCCAATGTGGGAGGGGGCTTGCTCCCTCCCACATTTGGATTGCATTTCAAGTCAGGTTGGTTGCAGCTTCTGTTGGAACACCGAGATCCCATCCAAGTCCCGCAATATCACGGTCAACTCCGCCGTCTGACCATCGATGTTCACCTCGCCAAAAAACTGAAACCCGGCAAATGGGGAGGTGTTTTGCGCCGGCGGTGCCTTCTCGAACACCACCTCCGGGCCAAAGGTTTTATCCAATGGATTGGGCCCGAAGCTCCCCGCATTCAGGGGCCCGGCGACAAACTCCCAGAACGGCTCGAAATCCTGGAACGCTGCGCGGTCCGGGTGATAGTGATGCGCTGCGCAGTAGTGCACATCCGCCGTCAGCCACAGGTGGTTACGCACCTGTTGCGCCCTTAAAAAGCCCAGCAGCTCGGCAATTTCCAGCTCGCGACCTTGCGCCGCGCCAGGGTCACCATTGGCAATGGCTTCCCAGCGTGGCACGCCGGGGCTGACTTCACCGTCGGGTACACCCAGGCCAATCGGCATATCCGCGGCAATTACCTTCCACTGCGCCGTGGAAGCCTTGAGTTCGCGCTTGAGCCAATCGAGTTGCTCGCGGCCCAGGAAGGGTTTGGCGCCGCCCAGGTTGTCATCGTTGCCACCGCGATAGCTGCGCATGTCGAGCACGAACACATCCAGCAACGGGCCGTAGCTGAGCTTGCGATAAATCCGCCCACCGCCGTCGGCGCTCTGCAGGCGCATCGGCGCATATTCGAGCCAGGCCTGACGCGCGCGCCCCACCAAGGTGTTGACGTCCTTGGTCTGGTAACGCTCATCGAGCTGCTTGCTTGGCGACCAGTTATTCACCACCTCGTGGTCGTCCCACTGCCAGATCTGCGGCACCTCGGCATTGAAGCGGCGCACGTTTTCATCCAGCAGGTTGTAGCGGTAATTACCGCGATATTCGTCAAGGGTTTGGGCGACCTTGCTCTTGGCTTCGGTGGTGATGTTGCGCCAGATGCGCCCGTCCTCGGTGGTCAGTTGCGTCGGTACCGGGCCGTCGGCGTAGATGGTGTCGCCGCTGTGGATAAAGAAGTCCGGCAGGCGCAGGCGCATGGCTTCGTAGATGCGCATGCCGCCGATGTCCGGGTTGATGCCGAAGCCCTGGCCGACGGTGTCGCCACTCCACACAAAGCGGATGTCGCGCCGCTGTTGCGGCACGCTGCGCAGGTGGCCAAACCAGGGCTCGCTGGCGATGCCCGTCTGGGCATCTTCGAAGTGCACGCGGTAGAAAATCGCCTGGTCGGCGGGCAGCCCGCTGAGTTCAACGCGGGCGGTAAAGTCGCTGCGGTTATCGGCCAGCGGCGAAACGAATCGACGCGGGTTGCTGAAGACACTGCGGGTGTCCCACTCCACCACCATGCGCGCCGGGCGGTCGCTGCGGCTCCAGATCATGGCGCGGTCGCCAAGCAGGTCGCCGGACTGCACACCGTCAGTGAGTTGCGGCCGGTCCTTGACCGACGCGATCACCGCAGGCGCCAGGCCCGGCAGCAAAAGACCGGCGCCGACGGCTTGCATCACGCGGCGACGGCCCAGATCGAAGTGGCTCATGCGGGTGCCCTCTTGAGAATCAAAAGGGCACTTAAACACGCAGGAATGAAGCGAATGTGACACTCACCCTGCGGTGAGCCGAGCTCCAATGTGGGAGCAAGCCCCCACATTATTGAAGGGTGTCAGGCCTTGGCGGTGGTGACTGCCAGCTCCACCGCTTCCGGGCGCTTGATCAACGCGTACACCACGCCGGTCAACAGGCTGCCGGCCATAATCGCCAGTAGGTACAACAGCGCATGGTTGATTGCATTCGGGATCACCAGGACGAACAATCCGCCATGGGGCGCCGCCAGCACACAGCCGAAGTACATCGACAAGGCGCCGGTCAATGCACCGCCGGCGATGCTGGCCGGGATCACGCGCAGCGGGTCTTTGGCGGCAAACGGAATCGCGCCCTCGGAGATAAAGCACAAACCAAGGATCATCGCGGCCTTGCCGGCTTCGCGCTCGGTCTGGGCAAATTTGCGCCGTGCCAGGAACGTGGCGATGCCCATACCGATTGGCGGCACCATGCCGGCGGCCATGGTCGCGGCCATCGGCGCGCCACTGGACGCCGCCAGTAACCCCACCGAAAACGCATACGCGGCCTTGTTGATCGGCCCACCCAGGTCCACACACATCATGCCGCCCAGCAAGATACCCAGCAGCACCGCGTTGGTGGTGCCCATCGTGCTGAGGAAGTCGGTCAGCCCGGTGAGCATGCGCGCCACCGGCGGCCCCACCAGATAGATCATCGCAAGGCCGGTGAACAGGCTCGCCAGCAACGGGATGATCAGGATCGGCTTGAGCGCCTCCATGCTCTGCGGCAAGCGCACGGCACGGCTGATCAGCTTGACGCTGTAGCCCGCCAGGAAACCCGCCAGGATCCCGCCGATAAACCCCGCGCCCAACGTGCCGGCCAACAGGCCGCCGATCATGCCGGGCGCAATGCCAGGACGGTCGGCAATCGAGTACGCGATATAACCCGCCAGCAGTGGCACCATCAACGTAAAGGCGCTGTTGCCGATGGTTTTCAACGCCGCCGCGAGAGTGCCTGGCTGTTCAAACGCGTGAATGCCGAACGCGAACGACAACGCGATCAACAACCCGCCCGCCACCACCATCGGCAACATGAACGACACCCCGGTGAGCAGGTGTTTGTACACGCCGGTTTTTTCCGGCTTGGCCACCGCGCCGCTGGCCGCGCTTTCAACGCTGCCTTCGGCCAGGGCCTTGTTGAGGGTCGCCTCGGATTGCTTGAGGGCAATGCCGGTGCCGCAACGGTAGATTTTCTTGCCGGCGAAGCGCTCGGTGGCGACTTCGATGTCGGCCGCGAGCAACACCACATCGGCATCGGCGATGGCCTGCGGGCTCAACGGCGTACGCGCCCCAACCGAGCCTTGGGTCTCGACCTGCAAGTCGTAACCAAGGCGCCTGGCCGTCTGCTGCAAAGCTTCGGCGGCCATGAAGGTGTGGGCGACGCCGGTCGGGCAGGCCGTGATCGCCACGATCCGCGGGGCACTCTTCGGCGCAACGGGGGCTAGGCTGGCGACAAATACCTGGGCTTCTTCAGCACCGCGACGCAGCACCGCTTCGACATCCGCCAACGCCTGCGCCGGGGTGCTCTGGAATACGCGCTTGCCGACAAACCGCTGCATATCCACTGGTGTGCTGCTGACCAGCAACACCCATTCGGCGCCGTCGATCGTGGCCTGGGACAACGCGCGCTCCGGGTGCTGCGTATCCACCACTTCGACGCTGGTGCTCCAACCCTGGCGTTGCGCGGCGGCGTCCAACAAGCGGGCGCACAGCACACTGGTGACCATGCCGTTGGGGCAGGCAGTAACAATGGCTAACTTCATCACAAACCCTCTTATTGTTCTGTCAGCGGGCGTACAACAACGCCGCTTTCGAGACGCGCCAAGTGCGCGTCATCGCTGATGCCGAAACCGATCTGCGTCACCGCCATCGCGGCAATCGCGGTGGCACGGCGCAGCGTTTGCTCGGGCGTGTCGCCGCTGAGCAGACCATGCAGCATGCCGGCCAGCAGCGAGTCGCCGGCGCCCACGGTGCTGGCCACCGTCACCCGTGGCGGCGTGGCATGCAGCGTCGCACCCGAGCTGTACCAGGTCACGCCTGCGGCACCGTCGGAAACCACCACGTGCTCCACACCCTGTTGACGCAGTTGGCTGACGGCATCGGTGGCGTTGTCCAGCGCCTCGGCCAGTTCTTCGGTATTGGGCTTGACCATCCAGGGGCCTGCCTTCAAACCGGCGCGCAGCGCTTCGCCGCTGGTGTCCAACACGACTTTCAATCCGAGGTTTTTGAGGTGCTCCAACATGCCCTGAAACCACTGCGGGCTGACGCCGCGCGGCAAGCTGCCGGCCACCACCACCACATCGAAGTCGAGGCCGACGGTTGCGATCCTGTTGAGCAGGTCTTGTTGCGCCTGCTCACTCACCAGCGGCCCCGGCGCATTGATATCGGTAACCCGGCCATCCTGTTCGGCAATCTTGATATTGCTGCGGGTTTCGCCCGGTACACGAATGAACACGTCGCCAAACCCACGGCCGGCGATCAGCGCCTCGAACGCCTGGGGGTTTGCGCTGCCGAGAAACCCGCCGACGCTTACGTGATGCCCCAGGTCGGCCAGCACTTGGGCGACATTCACGCCCTTGCCGGCGGCATGGGTCAGCAGGGTTTCGCTGCGGTTGACTGCACCGGGCGCCAGGCGCGGCAAACGCACCGTCAGGTCCAACGCCGGGTTCAGCGTCAGGGTTAGAATCCTTGCCATTTACACGGCCTCCACTAGGGCACGCACTTCGGCAGGGGAACCCACCGCCAGTGCTTGTTGCGCCAGGCGCTGGGCCTCGCTCAGACTGAATTCACGCACCCGCGCTTTCACTTCGGGAATGCTGCGGGCCGACACGCTCAACTCATCCACGCCCAGGCCGACCAGCACCGGCACCGCCAGCGGGTCCGCCGCCAGCTCGCCGCACACGCCGACCCATTTGCCATGGGCATGGGCCGCGCGCACGGTGATGTCGATCAGTTGCAACACCGCCGGGTGCAGGCCATCGGCCTGGGCCGACAAGGTCGGGTGGCCACGGTCGATGGCCAGGGTGTATTGGGTCAGGTCGTTGGTGCCGACGCTGAAAAAGTCGACCTCCTTGGCCAGCACCGGCGCCAACAACGCGGCGGAGGGCACTTCGATCATGATGCCCAATTGCAGATCCGCCACCGGAATATCCAGGCGCAGGCGTTCGGTCATGTCGCGGGCCGCGCGCCATTCATCCACGCTGCCGACCATGGGGAACATGATGCGCAACGGGCGGCTGTCGGCGGAACGCAGCAATGCGCGCAACTGCGCTTCCATGATCTGCGGGCGCTGCAGGGTCAGGCGAATACCGCGCACACCGAGAAAGGGGTTTTCTTCCTCGGCAATCGGCCAGTAAGGCAACGGCTTGTCACCGCCCACATCGAGGGTACGCACCACCAGCGGGCGCCCGCCGAGGCCATCGAGCACGCGGCGGTATTCGGCTTCCTGGGTGGCTTCGTCCGGGGCTTGGGGGTGCGCCATGAAAATCAGTTCGGTACGCAGCAAACCGATGCCTTCGGCGCCCTGCTCCACCGCGCTGGCCACCCCGGCGCTTTCGCCGATGTTGGCGAACACTTCCACGGCATGACCATCGCGGGTCAGGGCCGGTTCGTGGCGCTGGGCCGCAGCGGCTTGCAGGCGTTGTTCGCGGGTGTCGCGTTCAACGGTGGCGCGTTGCAGGGTCGCGGCGTCGGCGTCCACATGCAGGCGGCCGCGCTGACCATCGAGCAACAGCGGCGTGCCGGCGGCCAACAACAACACGCCGGGGCCGGCGCCCACCAACGCGGGAATGCCGAGGGCGCGCGCGACGATGGCACTGTGCGCCGTGGCGCCGCCACGGGCGGTGAGGATGCCGGCGACGCGAGTCGGGTCCAGGCGCGCAACATCGGAGGGGCCGACTTCGTCCATCACCAGGATGTAAGGCTCACTCGGCTCCTGGGCGCCTTCGACGCCGCACAATTGCGCCAATACACGCCGGCCGATGTCGCGCAGGTCGGCGGCGCGCTCGGCGAGCAAGGCGTCCTGCAATGCCTCCTGCTGCTTGGCGGCGGCTTCGATCACGCTCATCCACGCGGCTTCGGCGCTCTCGCCCTGCTTGAGGCGCGTGTCGACTTCGTCGGTCAGTTCGGGGTCGTCGAGCATTTCCTGGTGAGTGATGAAAATCTCACGGATCGCCTTGGACGGGTTACGTTCGATCAAGCCCTGGATATCCCGGCGCACGTCCGCCAGGGCGGCTTGCAGGCGCTGACGCTCAACGGCCGAGGTTTCGCCGCGCAGCGGGTAGTCGAAGACTTGCTGGACCTGGATATGCGCAGGGCCGATGGCAATGCCCGGCGCGGCGGCAATTGCCTGCACCTGGCTGCCGGCCGGCGGCGCGCTGACTGCCGGCTCGATATCGAGCACTTCGGGCTGGGCGCTCACCGTCGGCAACGCCTCGACCTCTTCGCCGAGGCCCTCTTGCACCGCCGCCAACAGCGCGGGCAGGGCATCACCGGCAATGCTCGGCTCGGCGACAAATTCCAGCACCTGGCCGCGACGCGCGCCGAGGCTGAGCAGCTTGCTCAGGCTTTTCACCGACACGGCGCCTACCGGACCATCGACGATGCGCACACGCAGGTCGCCGTCAAAACTCTTGGCCAGTTGCGCGAGGATCTTCGCCGGGCGTGCATGCAGGCCGTGGGCGTTGGCCAGGGTGATGCGGGCGCTCGGCCAGTCAGGCGGCAGTTCGCCGCCCAATACTTCCAGCACCGCGCGACTGCTGGTAGCGCGCCCCAACTCTTGGCCGCGGCCTTCAATCAACAAGGCGCACAGGCGCTCCAGCAAGGCCTGGTGCGCTTCGCCAAGGCTGGCCAGGCAGAACAGACCGTTGAGCGGCTGGCCGAGGTAACGCATGGGCTTGTCCGGTGTGACAAACGCCAGGCCCGGACGCTTGACCGTCTGCTCACTGTGCAGCCACCACAGGCCATCGCCCAGTGGCAGTGCATCGACCTGCTGCAGCACCGCGGCAAAGCCATTGCTCACGCAATCGGCCTGGCGCAACAGGCGCGCACCTCGCCACACCAGCTCTTCGAAGTCGTCGGCGGACACGCCGAGGCTGATCATCTGCGCATCCAGCGCCAGTTCCTGCGGCGCGCCTTGCAACAGTTTCAGCAAGGCTTCGGCGCTCGCGGCACGGCGCAGCGCCTGGCCCAGGTCGGTTTCGCCGAGGGCACGGGTAAGCAGTTGCAGCAGGCGCAGGTGTTCATCCGATTGGGCGGCAATACCAATCGCCAGGTAGACGATCTGGCCGTCGCCCCAGTCCACCCCTTCGGGGAACTGCAGCAGGCGCACGCCGGTAAGAAAAACCTGGTCGCGGGTTTCGGGAGTGCCGTGGGGGATGGCAATACCTTGGCCGAGAAAAGTCGAGCCTTGGGCTTCACGGGCCTGCAAACCGCTGAGATAACCCTCGACGACCAGGCCATCGGCCACCAGTTTGTCTGCGAGCAGGTGCAAGGCAGCAGATTTATCCACAGCCACTTGGCCCATGGATATCTGCTCTACAGTGAGCTCAAGCATGCCGTTCTCCTAGTTAGTGCAAAGGGTGCACTAGGTATTGTTTTGAATAAAACAGTGTAAAGGTGTTCAGTGATAGCTGACTGAGTAGTCAATTGGCAGTAGTTACTCAGTAGCGAACGTCTTAAAAATACGCTGGCTGAAACGTTTAATCTAGAATTTATGGCAGATTACGCGTTTATTGCGCATCCTTGAAGAACCACTCGGCGTTTGAGCGCGGACATGGGCGGCAGGCTGGAATCGGTTACGATTGGACAAAATGTCGGGGCAAGCTCCAAAAAACAAGGAAATCCCGGTTTGAAACTCAGTGATATCGCACGCCTGGCCGGTGTCTCCGTGACCACCGCCAGTTACGTGATCAATGGCAAGGCCGCACAGCAACGCATCAGCAACGCTACCGTCGAGCGGGTGCGTGCGGTGGTCGAGGCCCATGGTTTTACCCCCAACCCCCAGGCCGCCGGACTGCGCAGTCGGCACACGCGCACCTTGGGCTTTATCCTGCCCGACCTGGAAAACCCCAGTTACGCACGAATCGCCAAGCTCTTGGAACAAGGCGCGCGCGCGCGCGGCTATCAGCTACTGATCGCCAGTTCCGACGACGACGCAGACAGCGAGCGCCAACTGCTGCAACTGTTCCGCGCACGACGCTGCGATGCGTTGTTCGTGGCCAGTTGCCTGCCCGCCAGCGACGACAGTTACCGCGAGCTGCAAGCCAAGGGCCTGCCGGTGATCGCCATCGACCGGGTGATGGCGCCGGAGCAGTTCTGCTCGGTGGTCAGCGACGACCGCCAGGCCTGCCAGCAACTGACCAGCAGCTTGCTGCAGCCGTTGCCCAAACAGATTGTGCTGATCGGCGCACGGCCCGAGCTGAGCATCAGCCAGGAGCGCGCCGCCGGCTTCCGTGAAGCGCTGCAAGGGTTCGCGGGTGAGGTGATCGTCGAACACGGCGAAGCTTTCAGCCGCGACTGTGGCCGCCAGTTGATGGAGCAACTTCTGCATCAACTGGGGCATCTGCCTGACGCGCTGGTGACCACGTCCTACGTGTTGCTGCAGGGTGTGTTTGACGCGCTGCATGACTTCCCGCTGAAATCACGCCCGTTGCGCCTGGGCACCTTTGGTGACACCCAACTGCTGGACTTCTTGCCGCTGCCCGTGAACGCCATGGCCCAGCAGCATCAGCTTATTGCCGAAACCGCCCTGCGCCTGGCCCTGGCGGTCATTGAAGAAGAACAGTACCAACCGGGCGTACACGCCATCGGCCGGACCTTCAAGCAGCGCATTGTCGAGGCTTGAGCGTGGAGCTGATCGACACCCACACCCACCTGGACTTCGCGGACTTCGACACCGACCGCCGCGAAGTCCTCGCCCATAGCCGTGAAGTGGGCGTGCGGCGCATGGTGCTGCTGGGGGTGTATCAGCAGAATTGGCAGCGCGTGTGGGATTTGGTACAGGCTGATGAAGGTTTGTTCGCCGCCTTTGGCCTGCACCCGGTGTACCTCGACGATCACCGCGCCGCCGACCTGACGGCCCTGGGCGACTGGCTGAGCCGCCTGCGCGGCCATCGGCAATTGTGCGCGGTAGGCGAGATCGGCCTGGATTACTTCCTTGAACACCTGGACCGCGAACGCCAGCAAAGCCTGTTCGAAGCCCAACTGCAACTGGCGGCGGACTTCCAGCTTCCGGCGCTGCTGCACGTGCGCCGCAGCCACGCGGTGGTCATTGCCACCCTCAAACGCATCCGCCTGGCACGGGGCGGCATCATCCATGCCTTCGCCGGCAGCCGGGAAGAGGCGCGCGAATACATCAAGCTGGGCTTCAAGCTTGGCCTGGGCGGCGCCGCCACCTGGCCCCAGGCGCTGCGCATGCACAAGGTACTGGCGCAACTGCCGCTGGACGCGGTGGTACTGGAAACCGACTCGCCGGACATGGCCCCCGCCATGTACCCAGGCCAGCGCAATAGCCCCGAGCATCTGCCGGCTATCTGCGCCGCGCTGGCCGATCGCATGGGCATCAGCCCGTCATTGCTGGCCGAGGCGAGCACACGCAATGCGTGCGAGTTGTTTAATTGGTAGCGCCGGGTTCACGGCTTGCAGGTTCAAGGTCAACCGTTGCTGGTGACGGGCATAGCGCAACACCGCGAAATGCACCAACACCACCAGTGATGAAAGGTTGAACTGCCCAAGCACACTGAGCAGCCCCAGCCACTCGGCCACCAGCGCCACGATCAACACCACGCACGTCAGCGCCACCATGCCCGGGCGTACCAGCGCCCAGTGGTCCAGCGCCTTGAAGTGGCGCAACTGCCGGGGGCAATTGAGCGCCAGGACCCGCTGGCAATAGGGGCAATCGAAAGGTACTTCGATGGCGATGGCATTCAATTGCCAAGCCTTGAGTTCAAACGTGATGTCGCAATGGGCGCAATGCCCTTTGATGCCAATTGCACCGGTCATCGTCGTGCCTACCCTGGACTGTGATTGAGTGAAACAAATTCTCACCCATTCACTCGACGAGAAAACCCGGCCAGGCAAATCCAGACATGCGCCACACCGGCAGCAGCGCCCCTCCTACATCTGCGCCCTACACGCGAAAGGCACCTATCAATTGCTTCAATTCGACCACCTGCATCGATAGCTGTCGGCTCGCCGCTTCGGTCTGATGCGCGCCTTGGGCGGCATGTTCGCCGGCGCGATTGATTTCGACGATGTTCTGATCGATGTCGTGGGCTACCGCCGTCTGCTGCTCCACGGCGGCGGCGATCTGCTGGTTTTGATCAACGATCATGCCGATGGCGCCGAGGATATTCTCCAGGGCCTGCTGGACCTGCTGCGACTGGCCCACCGTGCCGTTAGCCACTTCATGGCTGGTGCCCATGGCCCGCACCGCCGCGTCTACTCCGCTGAGTAAACGGCTGATCATTTGTTCGATTTCTTCGGTGGAATGCTGCGTGCGCCTTGCCAGCGTGCGAACCTCGTCGGCCACCACCGCAAACCCTCGCCCTTGCTCACCTGCCCGCGCCGCCTCGATCGCCGCATTGAGCGCCAGCAGGTTGGTTTGCTCGGCAATGCTTTTGATCACTTCCAGCACGCTGCTGATGGACTGGCTGTCGGTGGCCAATTGGTTGATCACCCGTACCGACTGGTCGATTTCGCCGGCCAACCGCGCAATGCTGGCTTGCTGGGATTGCACCAGGCCGCGGCCGCTGACGGTTTCTGCGTTGACACTATGGGCACTGCTCACCGCAGCAGCCGCATTGCGCGCGACTTCCTGGGCAGTGGAAGACATCTGGTTCATGGCCGTCGCCACCTGTTCGATTTGCGTGCGCTGGCCCGAAACCGCCTGGTTGCTCTGGGCCGAAACCGTTTGCACCTGGCCCGCCTGCACTTCGACCTGGCCGACGGTGTGCCCGACGCGCTCGATTAAATCATGGATTTTCGCCACCGTGCCGTTGAACACCTGGCCGAGGTCACCCAGCTCATCACGGCTGTGGGCGACGAAGGTGACGGTCATGTCGCCGGCCGCCACCTTGTCCATCATCGCGCCCAGGCTGCGCAGCGTCGTGCGGGTGGACGCGTAGAACCCGGCATATAAATAGAAGATCAGCAAAAACACCGCCGTCAGCGCCGAAACCAGTAGCACCATGTGCAGGCGATTCTGCGCCAGGCGCTGCTCCAACTGCTGCCCGAGGAACGTCAGCGTGGCCTCGTCGAGTTGGTAGGTCTGGGCCATCAATTGGCTGACCGCGTCATAGAAACCCTGCCAGGGCGCGTCGAGGGTTTCGGCCATGACCACCTGTTCTTCAAACAACTCGCTGGCGTGTTTGAGGCTGGCATTGCTGGCCTTGGCCAGGCCATCGAGCGCGCCGTGGGCGGCTTTGCTGGAGCCCAGGGCATCCTGCAACTTCAACCCGTATTCGGCCTGCAGCTTTTCCAACTGCTGCAACAGTTCGTCAAACCGCGTGCTGGAGGAAGAATTGAGAAAGCCCTGGCCCAGTGAGTACGCGCCCATTGCCCGCCCTTCTCCCAAGGTCTGGGTGACTTGCGGGGTGACACTGGTGATCAGCTCGCTGAGCTGGCGCAAGTCGCTCTGGGGGTCGCGGCTCAAGCCTGACTGGCTGGCGATGATCTGGCTGAGCATCTGCGCTTGGTTGAGCAATTTGCCGATCAATGCACTTTTGCTCAGCAGCGAGGTTTCCTGTTGCTGAGCCTTGAAGGCGGCGATCAATTCGTCGCGCTTGCCGTCAAAGACTGCAATTTGCTCAGGGTCGGTGGCCATTGCGCTGAAGCCTTGCAGGCGGCTGAGCGCGCCCTGCTCCAGGCTGTTGATCTTGCTTTCAAGGTCACCCGCCTTGCCGGACTGGCCGAGGGTCGCGTTGATTTGCACCTGGTTGTTGAGCGTTTCCAGGTCGCGGCGCAGGGCCAGGCTGCTGCCAAGCAGGTCCAGGCTTTGCAGCTCGACACGGGTGCCCTGGAATTCGCGCCAGGAATCGCGCACCAGATAATAGTTGGTCGCCAGCATCGGTAGCAGGAACAGCACGCTGATCAAGCTGAACTTCATGCCAAAGCTCAAGCGATTCATCAGCGCGACGGCGGGATAGAGCAAGCTCTTCACAGGTGAACTCCCTTTTTATTTTTATTGAGGCGCAGGGCGGCGGCACAAAGCCACTATTTGGCGCTCTGTCTGTATAGCTCAATTCGAAAGGGAGTTTTGTAACTTAAGGTTAACGAGCGAGAATCGGGGCTGCTGTTACGCAGCCCCTTGCGGGCAAGCCCGGCTGACCATTGAGATCAAGGCAACACGGTCCAGATGGCAAACCCCGCGTACCACAACACCGCCGCGCGCAACAGCAACTCCCACAGACGATCCAGACTGTTGATGCCGTCGGCGCCCACTGCCGGCGGTGGGATTTCGGCGGCCACCAGGCCGACTTTTTCGACCAACTGCGCGGCACTGATGTCCCAACTCAGGAGTTCATGCAGCATCACCCGGCTGACCGCAACGAAATTGCCCACCAAGGCAAAACTGGCGGCCAGCAAGCGCACCGGCAACCAGTCAAACGCATGCCGCAGTTGCCCGGCGCGCTCGGCCACCAGAGGGTTGCGGCTGTGTTCACTGGCCAGCGCCAGCAGGCGATAAGCCAGGGCGGCGACCGGGCCCAGCAGGAAGTACCAGAAAATCACCGCAAAAAAGCTCTGATAGGCCTGCCACAACAGATGGCCCTGAACGCGCTCCAGCAGTTGCTCGCCGCTGTCGGCGCCCAGTTTCAGGTCGCGTTCGGCTACATGTTCGGCGGCTTGCAGGTCCCCACGCCGCCAGGCATCGCGAAACGGACCGAGGCCGGCCAATAGATCACCACGCCCCAGGCTGTAGATCACCACCAACAGGTGCACCGGCAGCGCCAACAGGCCATACGCCACGGGCTCCAGCACCAGCAGCAACAGCGCCAGCAACGCCACCGGCAGCAACACCAATACGGTCAGGATCAGCCACGGGCGCTTGCCCATGCGCGGGCTCGCTTCCAACTTGGCCAATTCGCGCAACCAGCCGCCGTCACGCTGCAACCGCTGGCGCAGGGCCGAGAACTTCTCGATCCACACCGCCAGCACCAAAACCAGAAAACTCATCGTGCGTGTCCTCCATCCTGCAGGGCGCTGCGAAAGCGCGTCCAATCAAAAGCGGGGCCGGGGTCGGTCTTGCGTCCCGGAGCAATATCGCTGTGGCCACAAATACGCTGCGCGGTGATGCCTGGGTAGGCCTTGAGCAACTGGCGGCTCAGGTCGATCAATGACGCATATTGAGCGTCGGTGAAGGGCAGATCGTCCGTCCCCTCCAGTTCGATGCCCACGGAAAAGTCATTGCACGTTTCACGCCCTTCGAAACACGAGACTCCAGCATGCCAGGCCCGGTCGTTGCAGGACACAAACTGCGTCACATCGCCGTCGCGCTCAATCAGAAAATGCGCAGACACGCGCAGGTCGGCGATCCCTTCAAAGTAGGGATGTTCCGTGACATCCAGGCGATTCTGGAAAAACTCCTGCACCTTGCCGGTGGCGAACTGTGCCGGAGGCAGGCTGATGTTATGCACCACCAACAGTGAGATTTCGCCTGTGGGGCGCTCGTTGAAGTTGGGCGAAGGGCAATGGGGAATGCCCTGACACCAACCACTGGCGGGGTCCAACTGCATACAGGATCCTTGAATGTGACTAATTATGACCAGTATGCCGCGTTCGACCCTGTGGTTGCGATCACTTGCCGCGATTGAGTTGACGCAATTGACTGATCACAGCCGTCAGCGCGCGTTCGAACAATGGCCCATCGTCCAGGGTATGCAGTGCGCCGCGCTTGAACGCCCGCGCCAGTTGGCCGGCGTTTTTCTCCAGGACCTTGAGCCCCGTGCGGCCGACAAAAATATAGGTATTGGCCGGCGCCATGATCGCCAGCAATTTGCAACGCAGGGCGTCAGCCTGGTCTTGCTGGAACACGACCCAGCTACCGAGCCGTAGTTGGCGCACCTTGAGCAGATCAGGATCATCGTCCGCCAGGCCTTCGGCCGAATCGGGCGGCAGCACACTGAACACAAAAGGCTCGCGCACTTCGAGCAAACCTTCGCCGTCGGGCGGCCGAACATGCAGGGCCTGCAGGCGAACAAAAAAATCACGGCTGCTGAACGGGTCGAACGCGGCGCTGGCCAAGCCGTCGCGCAATGCCTTGAGCAAGCGCGGCAACTGCTCCAGCAAGTGCCGTCCGGCTTCGGTATCTGCCTGCAGGCCGACGCTCCATATCAGCTCGTCCATGGTGCGCAGCGCCGCCTGCCATTGCACCGACTGCTCGCCGTGCTTAAGGCAGGTCAAAAGCAGCACCTGGCTCCAGGCCTGCTGTAAAAACTGCACGACCGCGTGCGGCAACACCTTGCCCAGCAGCCGTCGATTCAAGGCGTCGGCTACCCGCTGCCGGGCGGCTTCGGTGAGGACGCGCCCGGCCTCGGTATCGAGGGTGTGCTGTTCAAGCAGCTCGCTGCGGCGCTGCTCTTGGGCGATAAACCCACAGAACTCGGCGAGCAGTTGGGAAAAAATCAGCGGATCTTCGACATATTCATTGAGCAAACGCTGCACCACCTGCTCGATGCGCATGTACAGGCTGTCGCGCGCGTAGTCATCCACAGGGCTCCAGGCCATGGCCGCTGCCGCGAGTTCATTGAGCAGGCGCCGGGCCGGGTGGCCGGCACGGCTGAAGAAGCTCTTGTCCTGCACCGCCACTTTCAACAGCGGGATCTGCAAGCGCGCAATCAGGGCCTTGAAGGCATCCGGCACGGCGCGGTCATTGAGGATAAATTCGAACAGCAACGCGATCAGGTTGATCACGTCTTCATCCACCGCTTCCACCACCCGTGACTTGCCACTTTTGACGCTGACGCGGGTTAGCAACTGCTCGAGTTGGTTGCGCAGGTCAAAATCGTCCTCCGCATCAGGCTCCGGCACGTATTGCTGCAAATGCGATAACAGCCGCACGAGGTCGCGGGTGGCGATGGGCTGGGGTGCGGCGCTGGCTTCCAGGGTGGGCGCGACACTACCGCGTACTGCGGCCAGCAACGTCTGCAAGGCGGCGAATGCCTGTTGGCCATTTTCATCGACGGGCTGATCGGCCGCCGGCATTGCCGCTTCGCGCTGGTGATCACGGGCGGCGCGCCCGCCGGGGCGACGGGACGGTACAGCCTTGAGTTCGGGCAACACCCCGGTAGCCACCAGCAATTGATTGGCTTCGCAGTAGAGCTGGTCGGCGTCACTGAGCACGTATTTCTCAAACAGCTTGAGCATGATCAGTTTGACCCGGATCTCAACGCCCAGGCTGCGCCCCGCCTGCAGAAAAAATTCGCACAGCTGCGCCGGCCCCAAGGGGTTTTCACGATCATCCAGGCGATTGCCCAGCACGGCGCTCAAGCGCGCGGTGAGTTGTGACAGCGCCAGGCCGTCGCGGTGGTGTACCCGGCCAAGCATGGCGTCAAGCGCCACGGCTTTTTCCTGCTCATCCTTGGAGGTGCCCGGCGTCGTGTCATAGGACAAAGCCGGCACCCGTTGAAGCACACCACGCCCCGCCAGGCCCAACTCGGCAAAGGCGTCGAACAGCCTCTGCATGAACACGCGCTCAAAGTTCTTGCGCTTGAGGCGCAGGTCGCGCATGGCTTCGAAAAAAATATGGTGGTCGAGGTTGTTGCCGGCCTTGTCAGCCATTTCGAACAAGGTGTCGTCGGCGTTATCGAACAGCTCTTGCAGGCCCTGCTGCAATTGTTGCGCAGCCTTGTCGCGAACCTGCTGCAACACTATCGGCAGACGGGCCAGCGGCGATGGCATGGCATGCGCCGTGCTGATTGGCACCACCTTTCCGTCATTGTGCATCCTGGCCTCCTGAAACGGCGGTATTGAGTTGGGAAATATCGGGTACAGGCCCGTTGGGGCGCTGCGAATAACCGGTTATCACCAGCACGTCAAAGCTATGACGCCAATTGCAAGGCGCGAGATTATCTTGCAAATGAGAGGGGTTGCGCCAGCAAACTCTGACATTGCGCTGTAAATGAGTGGTGAGCCTGGGTTCGCACGCACGCAGCCCCTATAATCGGGGCACTTTGTTTGTGGAGCCTGTTATGCCGAACCTCCGTCTTGCCGACCTCACCGCCGAAATCGAAGCCAACGTGCGCCGCGCACTGCTGGAAGACATCGGCAGTGGCGATATCACCGCGCAGTTGATCCCGGCCGAACGGCTGGCCACGGCCAACATCATTACCCGTGATGCCGCCGTCATCGCCGGCACGGCCTGGGTGGACGCGGTGTTCCGCCAACTGGACCCACGCGTCGCCGTGCATTGGCACGTGGCCGACGGTGAGCGCGTCAGCCCCAACCAGGCACTATTTCACCTTGAAGGCCCGGCACGTTCATTGCTCAGCGGCGAACGCTCTGCGCTGAATTTCCTGCAATTGCTGTCCGGGGTAGCCACGCGCGCGCAATCCCTGGCGGACTTTGTCGCCAGCACCCAGGTCAAGTTGCTGGACACCCGCAAAACCCTGCCGGGCCTGCGCCTGGCGCAAAAGTATGCTGTGACCTGCGGTGGCTGCCACAACCATCGCATCGGTTTATATGACGCGTTCCTGATCAAGGAAAACCATATCGCAGCCTGCGGCGGCATCGCCCAGGCCATCACCGCCGCCCACAAAATCGCCCCCGGCAAGCCGGTGGAAATCGAAGTGGAAAGCCTGGATGAACTGCGCGAGGCACTGGCGGCGGGCGCCGATATCATCATGCTTGATGAACTGAGCCTGGAGGATATGCGTGAAGCCGTGCGCCTCAACGGCGGCAAGGCAAAGCTGGAAGCCAGCGGCGGGATCAATGAAACCACCCTGCTGCCCATCGCTGAAACCGGGGTGGACTACATCTCCATCGGGGCGATGACCAAGGATGTGAAGGCGGTGGATTTGTCGATGCGGCTGAGCATCTGAGGGCTGATCGTTTTAGTGAGCGGGCTTGCCCGCTCACTACGGCGTGTCTGCGTCAGACGACCAGATTATTCATCTCGCAATACTCTTCCCAATCGACACCCAACACCTCGGCCGCCTCTTTGTGCAAGGCCAGCCGTGCCGCTTCGAATTCTTCCGGCGTGGAGGTGTACTTGAGGGTCAGCTCCCAAGGCTGAAGACTCTGGCTCTCGGCCTCGTCCTCGAATGCCCACTGAATCTGGTCGCGCTGGTCATCGGCGCTCAGGTCCTTGATTTCGTCTTTAAGCTGCGGCGTGGCCTCAAGGTATTTCTTGAGTGCTTCTTCGTGCCGAGCTTCCTGGGTCATTTCAGTTGTGGTCATGTCGTTCTCTTAGATCGAGGAATGGGGATGCATCTGGGACATCAAGGTTGCGCAGATACAAAAGAGCAGGCACGAATGCCGACTCGTCTGGCCTTCAGAACCATTCTGGGATCATCTGAAAACATTGCCTTTGAAACACGTCTATTGAAACAGTGATGCTCTTTTGCCCGAGACAGGAATCGAACCTGCGACCTTCGCGTTACGAGTGCGCTGCTCTACCGACTGAGCTACACGGGCGGTGGGCTAAAGCTAGCACCGCATCCGGCGTCCGGCAACTCGCGCCTTTTTTAGCGGGCAATAACGCCTTGGGCCCAGAAGCGCGGTTGCAGATGACGGCCTTCCCCGCTCAGGTACGCCTGCTGGGCATGCTTGATGTGCGGCACGTCGCGAAGCGCAACCCCGACCAGCAGACCAACGGCCAGCACGCTCAATACCCTCCACGCGAACCAGGCCGGCGGCAGCGCGGCGGTGGCGGGCGCCTGCCACACATGCAACGCCATCAGCCAGCCCACCACCAGCGCCAGCCAGACCTGGGAGTTGGGCATCACGATCACCCCATCGACCATGGATTGCACCAACGCCGCGACCAACGCGGCAAACAGGCATAACCGCAGCAGGTCCACGCGCGCGGCGCAAAGCATGCGCCTGCGCAGCAGGCCCCACGTAGCCCATCCGGCTCGCCACGCCAATACCGCCACGCACAGGGCCGAGGGCACGCCCCATTCGCTGGCCCACTGCAGGATTGCTTGATGGGGATGGGCGGCAATCTCGTTGGCGATATCCGCAAAATGCATCGGGCCAAAGCCCAGCCACGGATGCTCGACAAGCATGTGCCACGCCTGCCACCAGATCGCCTCCCGGCCCGACAGTGTCGTAGTGAGACGATCACCAGCGTCCTTGGTTGTCTCGAACCCCAGGTATTGCGCCAGCAGCGTGAATGCCAGCCAATACAACACCAGCCCGCCCAGCACCGCCGCCAGTTGCCACCCCAGCCAACGTCGACCAACCGGCCCCAGCACCGCGAGCACCAGCCCCGCCGCGCTCATGCCGAGCCAGGTGCCGCGCGTGCCACCGCTGATCGCTATCAGCCACCAGACGCACAGCAACGCCAACACGCCCCCTCGCCAAACGCGGGAGACAGTGGGCATCAGCAAGGGCAGCGCCAGCAACGGCAGGGTGAATGTCTGGAACTGGCCGTAGAAGCGCTTGTTGGAAAAGCCGGACAGCAGCAGGTCTGGGTCCAGGGTGCGTTCGCCACTGGTGAACGCCAGGGCACCGGCATACAGGTATTGGATCGATTTGATCAGGCACAGCAGCACCACAATAAGGATCAGCACACGATCCAGCGACTCTCCGCCGTGACGGCGGAGCAAGGCAAATGCCAGCGTGATCGCCGCACAGCTGACAAACAGTGCCACTTCAATCAGTGCCCACACAGGCTGATGGGCCAGCGCCGAAGACACCAGGCCCAACCCGATGATCAGCGTCAGGCCCAGGGCCGTGGGCCGATCCACCAGCGACACGGCAGGGGCGACCGACAACCCGTAAAGCACCGCACAGAGCCCGATGGCGATCTGCATGACACGCTGCAGGTCATGCCCGCTGAACGGCGCGCAAATCCCAACCGCCAGCAGGCACACCACGACCACCAGGAAAATATTGCCTCGCTGCGGTACGGATAACACCATCGGCCACCTCTACGTCCCTGTGGATGGTTGAGCAGTTACGCCCCGTCAGTGCCGCAACCTTTACCGACGTATTTCCCTTCGGCGGTTGTGGTGCACTTCCAGCCGGTGGCGGCGGTGCGCGTCAGGCTGATGGTCTTGCCCAGCACCGGCGCAGGGGCGTCGAGGATTTCGCAGCTGATGCTGCCCGCCCCCGTGGCCACATCACCTACCACGTCGATTTTGCAGTTGGCGGTGGGGCTGGTGCCGCCGATCAACTCCAGTTTCGGCACGGTGCCCTCGTTGATGACGCTTTCGTATCCGGCCTTCAGCGCAGTGATTTCAGCCAGGCCGGCGGTGAACTTGGCCTTGGCCTGGTGGGTGGTGTACATGGGCAGGCCGATAGTGGCCAAAATGCCGATGATCGCAACGACGATCAGCAATTCAATCAGGGTAAAGCCTTTCTGACGTATCACATTCACTCTCCAGAATAGAACTCATGACAAGGCGCATCCTGCGCCCCGTGTTGTGCTGCGGCGCCAGTGTACTCACCCGCGAGTGCTCAATCGCCCGCAAGACGCACATTCTGACATTTTATTGGCCAACGCCAGCCAGCCCGAATCCGTCACCTGACTAAGCTATAAATCTTCTACGACCCGTGTGCGGAACCGTTACATGAACAACGCTTCGACGACATATACCTGGGAAGGCATCAACCGCAAAGGGCGCCGGGTGGGCGGACACACCCGCGCGCACAACCCCGCCCTGGTCAAGGCGCAATTGCGCCAACAAGGCATCAGCCCCGGCCGCGTGCGCAAAAAAAACCCGTTACTGCCCAGCCTCTACCCACCGATAAAAACAGCCGACATCACCCTCTTCACTCGCCAACTGGCTACGCTGCTCAAAGCCGGGATCGCCCTGCTGCAGGCCTTCGACATCATCAGCGAAGGCTTCGAAAACCGCCCAGTCCGCGCGCTGGTGCACGGGCTCAAACAGCAAATCGCCGCCGGCACCAGCCTGGCTGAAGCACTGCGCAAACAACCCCGCTATTTCGATGAGCTGTATTGCAACCTGGTGGCTGCTGGCGAACAGGCCGGGGCGCTCGAAACCCTGCTGGAGCGCGTGGCGACCCATCGGGAAAAAAGCGCGCAACTCAAGGCCAGGATCCAAAAGGCCATGACTTACCCTATCGCGGTATTGGTGATTGCCAGCCTCGTGACGGGCGTGCTGCTGATCCACGTGGTGCCACAGTTCCAGGCGCTGTTTGCCGGCGTCAACGGCCAACTGCCAGGGTTTACCTTGCACGTCATCAATCTGTCTGCGTTCATGCAGCAGGCCTGGTGGCTACTGGCGCTGGGCCTGGGCGCGGGCGTCATCGGGCTGCGCCATGCCTATCGAGCCTCGCCGGGTTTTCGCTACTGGCTGGATGCCGGTTTGTTGAAAGCGCCTCTGGCAGGCAAACTGCTCACAAAATCCGCCGTCGCCCGCTTCGCCCGTACCCTTTCCACTACCTTCGCCGCCGGCGTCCCGCTGGTGCAGGCATTGGATTCGGTGGCAGGGGCTGCCGGGAGCGGTCCGTTCAAACAGGCAATCGAACATATGCGTCGCGATGTATCCACCGGCATGCAATTGAATCAATCCATGGCCATCAGCGGCCTGTTCCCAGGCATGGCGATCCAGATGACGGCGATCGGCGAAGAGTCGGGCACACTCGAGCGCATGCTGGAAAAGGTCGCCAGCCACTATGAAGCGGATGTCGACAACCTGGTCGATAACCTCACCAGCCTGATGGAGCCGCTGATTATGCTGGTACTCGGGGGTATTGTCGGAGCGCTGGTCATCGCCATGTACCTGCCGGTCTTTCAACTGGGGAGCGCATTTTGAGCCAGCTGCTAAGCGAGCACCCGTGGGCCTTGATCACGATGGCAGCGGTGCTGGGGCTGATAGTCGGCAGCTTTATCAACGTGCTGGTGTGGCGCCTGCCCAAAATGCTCGACCGCGAATGGCGCGCGCAGGCCCTTGAAGTGCTGGGTCTGCCCGCAGAACCCGCCGAGCCGACCTACAACCTGTTACACCCCAATTCCTGTTGCCCACGCTGCGGGCATGCGATCCGCCCCTGGGAAAATATTCCAGTGCTCAGCTATCTGGCGCTCAGGGGCCGCTGCGCTCACTGCCGGGGGGCAATCAGCGCACGCTACCCTTTCACCGAGCTTGCCTGCGGGTTGACCTCGGCGTTGGTGGCCTGGCATTTCGGCTTCGGCTGGCAGGCTGGCGCGGTGCTGGTGGTGAGCTGGGGGCTGCTGGCAATGAGCCTGATCGATGCCGACCATCAGTTGCTACCGGATGTGCTGGTGCTGCCGCTGCTGTGGCTGGGGCTGATCGTCAATGGCTTTGGGCTGCTGACCACGCTACCCGACGCCCTGTGGGGCGCGGTGCTCGGATACATGAGCCTTTGGAGCGTGTTTTGGCTGTTCAAGCTGGTCACCGGCAAGGACGGCATGGGCCACGGCGACTTCAAGTTATTGGCATTGCTCGGAGCCTGGGGTGGCTGGCAGATGCTGCCGATGACACTGTTGATGTCGTCGCTGGTGGGGGTGTTTATCGGCCTGATCCTGATGCGTGTGCGCAAGGCTCAAGTATCGACACCCATGCCGTTTGGTCCGTATCTGGCAATTGCCGGCTGGATTGCATTGCTCTGGGGTGGTCAAATAACCGACTTCTATTTGCAGTCTGTCGGTTTCAGATGACCACTTCTGTTGCAGCACCTTGGATTCTCGGCCTTACCGGCGGCATCGGCAGCGGTAAAAGCGCGGCGGCCCAACATTTTATCGACCTTGGCATAGACCTGGTGGACGCCGACCATGCCGCCCGCTGGGTGGTCGAACCCGGCCGTCCGGCACTGGCACGCATCGCCGAGCATTTTGGTGACGGCGTGCTGCAGCCTGACGGCCAGTTGGACCGCGCCGCATTGCGCAAGCTGATCTTTGAAGTTCCCGAAGAGCGCCTGTGGCTCGAAGGCTTGCTGCACCCGCTGATCGCCGAAGAGATTCGCAGCCACCTGGCGCGAGCGCGCTCGCCGTACGCGATCCTGGTATCG
The DNA here is from genome assembly GCF_019139815.1 of Pseudomonas asgharzadehiana. Taxonomy (NCBI): domain Bacteria; kingdom Pseudomonadati; phylum Pseudomonadota; class Gammaproteobacteria; order Pseudomonadales; family Pseudomonadaceae; genus Pseudomonas; species Pseudomonas asgharzadehiana. Next base: position 1,057,092 of record NZ_CP077079.1, on the reverse strand, counting down.
CCGCTGCTGATCGAATCCGGCCAGTACAGCATGACCCAACGCATCCTGGTGATCGATGTGCCGCAAGCGCTGCAGATACAGCGTACCCTGCAGCGCGACGGCATCAGCGAGCAACAGGTGCAGGCGATCCTCAAGGCGCAATCCAGCCGCGAAGACCGCCTGAACCATGCCGATGACGTGCTGGTCAACGATAAAGACCTCGCCTGGCTACACGCAGAGGTCGAGAGACTGCATTACTTTTACCTTACTTTGCGTGGAGGCCGATCATGAGCCAACCCTTGACCGTCGACTGCCCAACCTGCGGCGCACCCGTGGAATGGAAAGCGACCAACCTCAACCGGCCATTCTGCTCGGACCGTTGCAAACTCATCGACCTGGGTGCCTGGGCCGCTGAAGAACACAAGATCCCAGTGGCACCGGACGCTGAAGACGAGCTGTTTTCCGAGGACCTGCCGCCGCGCCATTAAGGCCGCATAAAAGCATATTCCTGCTGGTCGTCGAGGTTCTCTGCAAGGTATTGCAGCTCGTCGGCCAGATCTTCGAAACTGCGCACACCCTTGCTCTGCTGTACCACGGCGCTGAGCATTGCGCGCAGGGTCAAGCCGGGGTCAAAACCGATTTCCTGTGCCGCATCCTGACTTCTGCGTAGCTCCTGCCGTGCCCACTCGTACACACTCATGACCCGCGCTCCTGAAGAAATTTGGCAGAGCATGGGCCCGCTTGGCCGCCTGGGGTTTGATCTGGATCAACGCTGTGAATCGTCATCCTTCCAGGGCGCCGAGAGGTAGCGCGTACGGTTGAAGGTCTCCAGCCATTCCGGGCAGAACACCACCAGGGCGCTGATCAGCATGCCGTTGATAAAGGCTTCGGGGAAGATGATCAACCACAGGTAGCCGACGAAATCCTCCAGCCATTCGGGCATCGCAAACCGGCCGTCGAACCACAGCACGCCCAACCCCAGCAACAGGCAGAGCAAAGCCGACAGCGCGGCAGCAAAAAAACCGGAACAAAAGATATACACAAAGGGATTGCGCGGTTGCGCTCGTTCCACCAGCAGTGCGCAGCCTTCGGTGACCAGCACCGGCAACGCAATCAATAACAAACCGTTGACGCCCAGAGCGGCGAGGTCCTGACGCCCGAGTAACATCAAACCCAATTGCGCCGCGAAGCCGCCGACGATTGCCAGGGGCCAATCCAGTAACAGGGTTACGGCCGTCATGCCGATAAAGTGGTAGGAAACGCCGGTGTCGAAATCCCGCCGGACCAACCACAACATGAACAACGCGAATACCGTACCGAACAGCAGATGTTGACGTCGGCGATCGGCAAACAACTCAACCCACGGCGAGCGCAGGACCGCCCAGGCCACCACCGGCGCATACAGCAGCCAGCCGATGCTCAGAGTGCTCGGTGCCAGCACTGCTGCACTGATCACAGACGAAATACCGCTGCAAAAAACCTCACCACACACCTCTACATTGGCGTTGAAGTAGAGTCGCCAGTCTACACCGACCTTTTATAGCAGGACTTCCTGCGGTCATCATTTGAGCGCTAAGCTGCAAACATGGATGACTCAGATTACTTGCGCCTGCTCACCGTGGCGGCCGAACAAGCCAATGCGTTCCTGTCCAATGCCCGCAAATGGGAGCGTGAGCGTTGGGTCTGCCAACGCCTGCTGCAAGGCCTGAACGTGCCTTACCGCGCCGAAGAATTCCACGCCGCAGGGCAAGAGCCGCCGGATGTGCTGTTTCGCGACGCCAGTTTCGAGGTGTTTTTTGTGCTCGATGAAGGCCGGCGCCTGAATGACGAATGGCGCGACGAGTTACTGCGCCGTCGCAGCGCCTTCTCCTTGAGCCAACTGGTGCGGCGCGAGGCAAAGCCGCGACGCATCCCTGCCCATGAATTCCTGTTGCGCCTGGCGCCCACATTGCGCAAAAAGGCGCACAACTACAAAGAACGCGGCATGGACCTGGGCGAGTTGGATATCGTCGCCTTCACCAGCCTCAAGCGCGAAGTGCTCGACCTCAACAGTCACTTCCCTCCTCCCACGGAATACCTGCGCCAAGGCTGGCGCTCGCTGTCATTGGTGGGGCCGACGTTTGCGCGGGTGCTGTTCGCCCACCCGGACGCGCCGGATTTCTTGCGCAATAACCTGGGCCGCAGCATAGTGTTCGACGTGGGCATCAGCCTCTGATCCCCCCGGACTGTAACTTGGCGCCCCCTTGCAACGTCTACCTGACGAGGCTCTATATGACCAGCCGCCTGAAACCCGACGACCAACAGCGTGTCGAAGAGTACCTGCAACTCTCCCAGAACAGAGTCGAGCGCAAGCCTTTCCGGCCGTGGCTGCTCTTCTGTGTGGTGCTGGTGGCGGTGATTGGGCTCGGCCTGCTGAGCCGCCTTTTGAGTTACCTGACGCTATGAGCTGCCTGGCGCTCGCGGGGGTAACTGCTCCGATTTCTTTTAGCCTTGCGAGATATCCCCATGACCCATCGTATTATTATCGTCGGCGGCGGCGCCGGCGGCCTGGAGTTGGCTACCCGCCTGGGTAAGACTCTGGGCAAGCGCGGTACCGCCAGCATCACGCTGGTAGATACCAACCTGACCCATATCTGGAAACCCCTTCTGCACGAAGTGGCTGCCGGGTCGCTGAACTCTTCTGAAGACGAACTTAATTATGTCGCCCAGGCCAAATGGAACCACTTCGAGTTCCAACTGGGGCGCATGAGCGGGCTTGACCGTGAACAGAAGAAAATCCAGCTGGCCGCCACCCTCGACGAAGAAGGCCGCGAGCTAGTGCCTGCGCGCGTGCTGGCCTATGACAGCCTGGTGATCGCGGTCGGCAGCACCACCAACGATTTCGGCACCGAGGGCGCGGCGCAACATTGCCTATTCCTCGACACCCGCAAGCAGGCCGAACGCTTCCACCAACAATTGCTCAACCACTATCTGCGCGCTCATGCAGGGCAGAGCGATGTGGTGGAGAAAATCAGCGTCGCGATCGTCGGCGCCGGCGCAACCGGCGTTGAACTGGCCGCCGAGCTGCATAACGCCGCCCATGAACTGGCGGCGTATGGCCTGGACCGCATCAAGCCGGAAAACATGCACATCACCCTGATCGAAGCCGGCCCACGGGTACTGCCTGCCCTGCCGGAGCGCATCGGCGCGCCCGTGCATAAAACCCTGGAGAAGCTCGGCGTGACCGTGCTGACCGACTCGGCGGTCAGTGAGGTGACGGCTGACGCGCTGATCACAAGCAGCGGCCAGGTGATTCCGGCCAGCTTGAAAGTGTGGGCCGCCGGGATTCGCGCGCCGGCGTTCCTCAAGGACATCGATGGGCTGGAAACCAATCGCATCAATCAGCTGCACGTACTGCAGACACTGCAAACCACCCGCGACGAAAATATCTTTGCCTTCGGCGACTGCGCGGCCTGCCCGCAACCGGGCACCGACCGCAACGTGCCGCCCCGTGCGCAAGCCGCTCACCAGCAGGCATCACTGCTGGCCAAGTCGCTGAAACTGCGAATTGAGGGCAAGGAGTTACCGTCGTACAAGTACACCGACTACGGGTCGCTGATTTCGCTGTCTCGCTTCTCGGCGGTGGGCAACCTGATGGGCAACCTGACCGGCAGCGTAATGCTGGAAGGCTGGCTGGCGCGGATGTTCTATGTGTCGCTGTACCGCATGCACCAGATGGCGCTGTATGGGTTCTTCCGTACGGCGATGTTGATGTTGGGCAGCAAGATCGGACGTGGCACGGAGCCGCGCCTCAAACTTCACTAAAAACGCATAAGCCATGTGGGAGCAAGCCCCCTCCCACAGTTACTCTTCAGCGCACTTGGGTTTCGTGCACGCAAAAAAAATCCCCGTATCTTTCGATACGAGGATTTTCAATATGGTCGGGGTAAGGGGATTCGAACTCCTGACATCCTGCTCCCAAAGCAGGCGCGCTACCGGACTGCGCTATACCCCGGTAATAAAAAGGCGACCTTTCAGTCGCCTTCTTCGATCAGCGCTTTTGGCCTCTGATCTTAAGATTCGATTCCAGCCTGAGCTGGTTTCAAAAATGGTGGGTCGTGTGGGATTCGAACCTACGACCAATTGGTTAAAAGCCAACTGCTCTACCAACTGAGCTAACGACCCAAATATGGTCGGGGTAGGGGGATTCGAACTCCCGACATCCTGCTCCCAAAGCAGGCGCGCTACCGGACTGCGCTATACCCCGGTTTGAAATTGGCTCCGTGACCAGGACTCGAACCTGGGACCCAATGATTAACAGTCATTTGCTCTACCGACTGAGCTATCACGGAACTACATATTTCAATTTTACTGCGGTGTAACCTTCCTCTTCGACCCTGTCCGTATCGCTACGTTAGCGTCTCTGAGGCGCGCTATTCTACAATCTTAAAAACCCCTGTCAACCCTTTAAATTGCTTTTAAGACAATGATTTGCGCTTCTTTCTGATTTCTTCTTGGGGAGAAGAAACCCGTGGGCTGACGTTGCTGCGGGGCGCACTTTACAAGCCTTTGCCTTACAGTTCAACGCCCTATCGAAAAAAAAGGCCCCGCAATGCGGAGCCTTCTCTTATCAGCCTTGCAGGATGGGCTTAGTGAAAGACGATTTCGTCGTTTTCCACCGTCGCTTCAACGCTGGTACCCGGCATGAAGCTGCCCGACAGGATCAACTGCGCCAGCGGGTTCTCGATCCAGCGCTGAATGGCACGTTTCAGAGGCCGTGCGCCATACACCGGGTCGTAACCTACCGCGATCAGCTTGTCCAACGCCTCGCGGCTCAGTTCCAGCGACAGCTCGCGCTCTGCCAGGCGAGCGCGTAGACGGCCCAACTGAATCTCAGTGATACCGGCGATCTGATCCCGCGCCAATGGTTCGAAGATCACTACTTCGTCGACCCGGTTGATAAATTCCGGGCGGAAGTGCGAGGTCAGCGCATCCATCACCGCCGCGCGCTGCGCCTCACGATCACCAACCAGCTCCTGGATCTGTGCCGAGCCCAGGTTGGACGTCATCACGATCACCGTGTTGCGAAAGTCCACGGTACGCCCGTGGCTGTCCGTCAACCGACCATCCTCCAATACTTGCAGCAAGATGTTGAACACATCCGGATGCGCCTTCTCCACTTCATCCAGCAGGATCACCGAGTAAGGCTTGCGCCGCACCGCTTCGGTCAGGTAACCGCCCTCTTCATAGCCCACATAGCCTGGCGGCGCACCGATCAGGCGAGCCACCGAGTGTTTCTCCATGAACTCAGACATATCGATCCGCACCATGGCCTCTTCAGTATCAAAGAGAAACTCGGCCAACGCTTTGCAAAGCTCTGTCTTACCCACACCGGTCGGGCCGAGGAACATAAACGAGCCGCTTGGACGGTTCGGGTCGGACAGGCCGGCCCGGGAACGGCGCACCGCATTGGACACCGCCACCACAGCTTCTTCCTGGCCGATCACGCGCTGGTGCAACAGGTGCTCCATCTTCAGCAGCTTATCGCGCTCGCCTTCGAGCATTTTCGACACCGGAATGCCGGTCCACTTCGAGACGACTTCGGCGATTTCCTCTTCGGTCACCTTGCTGCGCAGCAGCTGGTTTTCCGCCTTCCCGTGCTGGTCAACCATTTGCAGGCTGCGCTCCAGGTCGGGAATGACCCCGTACTGCAACTCGGCCATGCGGTTCAAGTCGCCTTTACGGCGCGCGGCTTCCAGTTCCTGGCGGGATTGCTCGATCTTCTGCTGGATTTGCGCAGAGCCCTGCACTTCGGCTTTTTCCGAAGTCCAGATTTCTTCGAGGTCCGAATATTCACGCTCCAGGCGCACGATTTCTTCCTGGAGTTTTTCCAGGCGTTTCTTCGCGGCGTCGTCCTCTTCTTTTTTCAGCGCCTGGGATTCGACTTTGAGTTGAATCAAGCGTCGGTCGAGACGGTCGAGCACTTCCGGCTTGGAATCGATTTCCATGCGAATACGGCTGGCCGCTTCGTCGATCAAGTCGATCGCCTTGTCCGGCAACTGACGGTCGGTGATATAGCGATGGCTCAGTTTGGCCGCCGCAATGATCGCGCCGTCGGTGATCGCCACCTTATGGTGGACCTCGTAACGCTCCTTCAGGCCGCGCAGGATCGCGATGGTGTCTTCCTCGCTCGGCTCTTCTACCAGCACTTTCTGGAAACGCCGCTCAAGGGCTGCGTCTTTTTCAATGTATTGGCGATATTCGTTGAGCGTGGTCGCACCGACGCAATGCAATTCGCCCCGCGCCAAGGCGGGCTTGAGCATGTTGCCTGCATCCATGGAGCCCTCGCCTTTACCGGCGCCGACCATAGTGTGCAGTTCGTCGATGAACAGAATGATCTGCCCTTCCTGCTTCGACAGCTCATTGAGCAGGGATTTGAGGCGCTCTTCGAACTCGCCACGGAACTTGGCACCCGCGATCAACGCCCCCATGTCCAGGGACAGCAAGCGCTTGCCTTTAAGGCCGTCCGGCACTTCACCATTAATGATGCGCTGGGCCAAACCCTCGGCAATCGCGGTTTTACCCACGCCAGGCTCACCGATCAGTACCGGGTTGTTCTTGGTACGCCGCTGCAGGACCTGGATGGTGCGACGGATTTCATCGTCACGCCCGATCACCGGGTCAAGCTTGCCGTCTTCGGCGCGCTTGGTCAGGTCGACGGTGTACTTGTCCAGGGCCTGGCGCGACTCCTCGTGGTTGGGGTCGTTGACCGCGTCGCCACCACGCAGGTTGTTGATGGCATTTTCCAAGGCTTTCTTGCTCACGCCCTGCCCCAACAGCAATTTGCCGAGCTTGCTGTTTTCGTCCATCGCGGCGAGCAACACCAGTTCGCTGGAAATGAACTGGTCGCCTTTTTGCTGGGCGAGGCGGTCGGCCTGGTTAAGCAGGCGCGCCAAGTCCTGCGACATGTTCACGTCGCCGGTCGGGTTCTGGATTTTCGGCAGTTGGTCGAGCTCTTTGCTCAACTCCTTGCGCAGGCTGTTGACGTCAAAGCCCACCTGCATCAGCAAAGGTTTGATAGAACCACCTTGCTGCTCCAGGAGCGCCTGCATCAAGTGCGCGGGCTCGATGGCCGGGTGGTCGAGGCCGACCGCCAAGGATTGGGAGTCCGATAAGGCCAACTGCAATTTGCTGGTTAAACGATCAATACGCATTAGTCACCTTCCTTTTGAGCAGGCCGGAGCTATAAAACATTCCTGAATGAAGAAACCTGCCAGATACCCTTATAGATGGGGTGGATTCTGGAGGATTCAAGCGGGCGATGCTTGATATGGATCAGGAGAGTCTAGCGTTCCAGCCAGATAAGGGAGGCAAACCGACCGGTGCGCGGGCTGCGGCGGTAAGAGAAGAAACGCGGGTCGGTCACCGTGCACAAACCGCCACCGTACACGGCCGTGACGCCACGCGCAGCGAGGCGCAGACGCGCCAGCATATAAATGTCGGCCATGAACTTGCCAAGGTTGCGGCTCGGCACAAAGGCGTCGACGGTACCCGGCAGTTGCTTCACGAAGGCGTCACGCACTTCCGGGCCGACCTCGAAGGCTTGCGGACCGATTGCCGGGCCCAGCCAGACCAATACATCGGCGGGCTCTGCGGCCAGGCTTTCAAAAGCAGCTTCCAACACACCCGCCGCCAGCCCACGCCAACCGGCATGGGCCGCCGCGACACGGGTACCCGCACGGTTGCAGAACAACGCAGGCAGGCAATCGGCGGTCATGGCGGTGCAGGCGATGCCCGGCGTGCTGGTCCAACTGCCATCGGCTTCAGCCGTGCGGTCGGGGTCGGCCTCGACCACACTCACGCCATGAACCTGGCGCAGCCAGGCCGGCTGAATACCAAAGGCTTCGGTAAGACGGCGGCGGTTCTCGAGGACGGCCTCAAGGCTGTCCTCGACATGATCGCCCAGGTTGAGGCTGTCGAACGGCGCCAGGCTCACGCCGCCCGCACGGGTGGTGACGCAGGCCTTTACCCGGTCCGGCGCGGGCCAGTCAGGTATCAGCCAGTCACTCATCCGACAAACGCCTCGCGATCTTGCTTGAGCAGCGACAGCAACCAGACAAAATCGTCAGGAAGTGGCGATTCCCAGCTCATGCGCTGACCGCTCGTCGGATGGTCCAGCTCCAGGAAGCGCGCATGCAGCGCCTGGCGCGGGAACGTTTTGAGCGACTCGACCATGGTCTGGCTGGCTGCCGGCGGAATACGGAAACGACCACCGTAGGCAGGATCGCCGACCAGCGGGAAGTTGATATGGGCCATGTGCACGCGAATCTGGTGGGTACGACCGGTTTCCAGCTTAACCCGCACGTGGGTGTGGGAACGGAAACGCTCCAGCACGCGGTAGTGGCTCACGGCCTGCTTACCACCTTCCATCACCGCCATACGCTGGCGCTGCTGGCCGTGGCGACCGATCGGGGCGTTGATCTTGCCACCCGCCACGACCACGCCGATCACGATGCACTCATAGATCCGGCTGACGCTACGGCTCTGCAACTGCGTAACCAGTTGCGTCTGCGCCTGAATGGTCTTGGCCACCACCATCAAGCCGGTGGTGTCCTTGTCCAGACGGTGCACGATGCCGCAGCGAGGCACATTGATAATGTCGGGGATGTGGTGCAACAAGGCATTGAGCAAAGTGCCATCAGCGTGCCCGGCCGCCGGGTGAACCACCAGGCCTGCGGGTTTATTGATGACCAGGATGTCGTCGTCTTCATAGACGATATCCAGCTCGATGTCCTGGGCGACCCATTCTCCCTGGGCTTCCTGCTCGGCAGTCAGCTCAAGAATCGCACCGCCATGGACTATGTCTCGCGGGCGGATAACCGCTCCATCCACAGTCAGGCGGCCGTCTTTGATCCAGGCGGAAAGGCGCGAGCGCGAGTGCTCAGCGAATAATTGTGCGGCGACTTGATCGAGGCGTTGGCCGCCCAATTCGGACGGCACCTCTGCGCGAAGTTCAATTTTATCGGACATGCTCAGACTAGGCGTGGCACAGCCTTTGGTTTCGGCTGCGCGCTTGTGGTTAAATACGGCGTCTTTTGCCCCGAGGCTTTCAACGGGGCGCTCATCATAACAGGACGGCCCCGCCCAAGACAGCGGCCGTCATAGGGACGCAAGCCGCCATGCAAGTGAAACACCTGCTGCTGATCGCCATCCTCGCCATGACTGCTGCTTGCTCGTCAACAAAGGAAGTCGTCGACGAAAACCTGAGCGAAGTCGAGTTGTACCAACTGGCTCAGAAAGACTTGGACAATAATAGCTACACCAGCGCCACAGCGAAGCTGAAGGCACTGGAGTCGCGCTATCCGTTCGGGCGCTATGCTGACCAGGCGCAGCTTGAACTCATCTACGCCAACTACAAGAACGCCGAGCCGGAGGCCGCCAAGTCCGCCGCCGAGCGCTTTATCCGCTTGCACCCACAGCACCCGAACGTCGACTACGCCTACTACATGAAGGGCCTGACCTCGTTCGATCAGGATGTTGGCCTGCTGGCGCGCTTCCTGCCGCTGGACATGACCAAGCGTGACCCCGGCGCCGCCCGCGATTCCTACAACGAGTTCGCCCAGCTGACCAGCCGCTACCCCAACAGCCGCTACGCGCCGGACGCCAAGCAGCGCATGATCTACCTGCGCAACCTGCTGGCGTCCTACGAAATTCACGTGGCGCACTACTACCTGACCCGTCAGGCCTACGTCGCTGCCGCCAACCGTGGCCGTTACGTGGTCGAGAACTTCCAGGAAACCCCTTCGGTGGGTGATGGCCTGGCCGTGATGACCGAGGCTTACCAGCGCCTGCACCTGGACGATCTGGCCAGCACCAGCCTGGAAACCCTGAAGCTCAACTACCCGGATCACCCTAGCCTGAAAGACGGCCAGTTCGTGCCTCAGGTCGCCGAAGCGGACAACCGTTCGTGGTTGAGCAAATATACCCTGGGCCTGATCGAGTCCCGCCCACCATTGCCGCCGGGCGAAACCCGCGCCAATCAGGACGTGATCAAGCAGTACCAGGACGCGAAAGACGCCATCCCTTCGGATCTCAAGCCTCACGACGAGAACGGCGACGTGATCGAAGAGGAAGCACCGCAAGCCCTGGGCAACAATCAGGACCGCTCGTGGTTCAGCTACATGACGTTCGGCGTGTTCGACTGATCAGTCGGCGAAACGTAAAAAGGAGCCCCCAGGGGGCTCCTTTTTTATGGGTGAGCATTATTACTCTGTGCGCCCGACATGTCCTTGGCTAAACTGGCGCATTACTTGTCGAGAACTGCCTACTATGCTTCGTCTTCTGTTCTGGATCGCCGTTATTGCTGCCGCGGTATGGTTCTGGCGCAAATTCAAAAGCCCAGCCGCCAAGCAACAGCGTGCCGGCGAGCCCCATTCGGCACTGATGGTGCGCTGCGCTCACTGCGGCGTGCACCTGCCGCAGGACCGCGCCCTCAGCTTGCGCCAGGAGTGGTACTGCACCCAGGCGCATTTGGAGCAAGGGCCGAAGTCTATCCAGCGTTGACTCGCCCTTCAGGCGCATAAGGTGAAGGGTCGATGATCGGCGTACGAGCCAGCAACAGATCGGCGAACAACTGACAGGAAGCCGGCGCCAGCACCAGGCCATTGCGATAATGCCCGCAATTGAGCCACAACCCTTCGAAGCCCGGCACCTGGCCGATATACGGAATGCCTTCCGGCGAACCTGGCCGCAAACCGGCCCAGTGCCCAACCACCTCGGCGTCCGCCAGTGCGGGAATCAGCTCGACGGCTGAGGCCTTGAGGCTTTCCAATGCGGTGTCAGTGGGGGTCTTGTCGAAGCCTTCGTGCTCCAGAGTACTGCCAATCAGGATATGCCCGTCGCGCCGCGGGATCGCATAACGCCCCTTGGCCAGCACCATGCACGACAGAAAATCCGCAGCGCATTTGTAGAGGATCATCTGGCCTTTTACCGGCTCCACTGGCAGCGACAAGCCCAGCGTGCCCAGCAGTTCACCGCTCCACGCGCCCGCCGCCAGCACCACCTGTTTGCCCAGGATCGGGCCATGTGCCGTATTCACCCCCAACACGCGCCCATCGCCGAGGACAAACCCGCTGACTTCGCACTGTTCGTGGAGGGTGACGCCGGGTAGAGCCAGCAACGCAGCCTTGAGCGACTTGACCAGGCGCGGGTTACGCACATTCGCCACGTCGGCCATATGGATCGCCTGGGAATACCCACCACCCAGCACCGGAACCGCGTCATGGGCAGCCGCCATATCGACCTTGCTCAGGGGGCGACCTTCACGGGCAGCCCAAGCCAGCGCCTCGGTTTCGTCGTCCAGGTCCAGCCAGTACAGGCCAGTGGTATGTACCTGCGGGTCGATACCCGTAGCGGCAAACAGCCGCTCGGCCAGTTGTGGATAAAAATCTTGGGACCAATGCGCCAGCGCGGTGACCGCCGGGCTATAGCGCCACGGATACAGGGGCGAAACAATACCGCCCCCCGCCCAGGACGACTCCTGCCCCACGCCCGCGCGCTCCAGCAGCACCACCGCCTGCCCCTGGGTCGCAAGGTTGTACGCCGTCAACAAACCGATGACTCCGCCACCGACGATCACCACTTGCTGTTGCCTAGCCATCATTCGATCCAGCCGATAAAAAGAAACAAGCGCACCCGGCGCCCAGTCATCCAACACTCTCATCACTGCCCCCAGCACTGGTGCCGCGACATTTCAGGCGCTGCACCCGGGTTTTCCCGCGCACCGGTGCTGGTCAAGCTGAAGTTACCGCACGGGTCGTCGACCATAGCTGAGCCTGTGATCGGCACCGCCAGCAGGTGGAAATCCTGAGGATTCAACACAGCGGTGATTCTATAGCGATCATTGCCCGCGCTGATGCCACTGGCGTCAATAAAAGTGCCGTTGCTCGTATAAAAGCGCTCCAGGTGCTGGGCTTGCTCGTTCAACAACGCGACAATTTCCGCGCGATAAACCTTCTTCACATGGCCGGAGTAGCCGGGGTAAGCGATCCCGGCCATAAATGCGATGATCGCCATGGCGATCAGTAACTCGATCAGGGTAAAGCCCAGGCTGTCCTTGCCCATCCCACTGCTCCTCATTGAAGTTGTCGCCACGCCACTCGCTGAAACCGCGAGCGCCCCTGCTCTTCTACCCGCGCATACACGGTCTCCAATACGGTGCGCGATTGACCACTGAGGCCGACCGCCGTGACCCGGAACAACGCCGCAGAACTGTGCGGCGGCAAATGCGCCAGCCCGGTCCCAACCCCCAAGGATTGAACCCCATAAAGCCCAGCCTTGAGGGCAACCCAGCTAACCGCCGAAACAGGATGAGCCCCGGCGCCCAGCACCGAAAATGCCTCGCCCGGCGGCGCACAATGGATGATCGACCGGCACAGGGGCATGACGGCGCCCATTTGCTGCACAGCCCGTTCCCCCAGCCTCAAGCCGCTCTCGGCACTTTGGAACGACTGGTTGCGATGCCAAAGGCTGCCGGCGATCTTTTGCTGGGTAACGGCCCCCTGCATCGACGACAAGCCGATCAACGACAACAGCAGCAGAAGGACCAGGCTGGTCAGCAAGACCATGCCCGTCTGTCGCGAAGAAATACCCACCATCATCAAGATGCCCCTACCCCAGGCGGTTTCGCAGCGCCGCCACGACACTGTAGGTTTGGTCTTTGACACGGCCAGCTGGGTCTTGCAGAGTCATGCGCAGGCGCACGCTGCGGATCAAGGCTTCGTCGGCGGGGCGGGTCTCGTAACGCACAACGCCTGTCGAATCCAACCTGGCGGCCACGCCGAAACTGATATCGAATGCCCGTACGTTATCCACCAGTACCGCCTTGGCCGGTGCATTGGGCGTGGCGACCTTCAACTGCCCGGTCTCGAAGGTATAGGTGAGTTGGCGTATAGCAAAACGGATCTGCCCGGGCTCGGGCGCAGGAGCGTTACCGATATAGGCGTGGGCAGTGGACGTGCAGTCCGACAGTACCGTCCAATCCGGCCTGCCACCCTCTTCGCCAACCTGCGCCGTGAGCAACGTCAGCGAAGTCGAACCGCCCCCGGCACTCCAGGTGATGGGTCGATCAAAGGCTAAAGGCGCATTCTCGATAAACGCCGGGGCCAAACAGCCAAACATGCCTGCCTGACGAATATCCTGGATCATTTTGCTCAGTACAAAGCGTGCGTCATCTTGCAGCAGCATCGCCGCCTGTTGACTGGCGTGGGTCACGCGGGAACTGATCAGCACCTGGCTTGCGCCAAGCAACAGCACAAGCCCGATAACCAAGGCCAATAACAACTCCACCAGACTGAAACCGCGAACCCGGTACCTCATTGCGCCACTCGTGACGCAGAGCCGATGCGACTGGTCAGCGTGAACGTTTCCCGGGCTCCGGCCGTGTGCGTCGCCCTGCTGTCATCCCAACGGATGCTCACGGTCACTTCATCTGCACTGACCGCTACCGCGCCTTTGGCGCTCTCGCCGGCAAACCCGAGGATGTTGCTCTGGAAATCGCGCAGATCCAGGTCGCGCACCCCGGCAGAGGTGGTCGGGGCTCGCTCAATTCGCCCCCATTGGTAGTCCGCGCTGGAATTGGCGCGGATTCGGTCGAGCATGTCATAGGCGATGAAACTGGCTTGGCTGGCCATCCTCGCGCTGTCGGTGTACTTGAGCGCATTGAGCTGAAGCGCAGCCGCACCTAACAGACCAACGGTAAGAATCAGCACCGCTACCAGCGCCTCGATCAGCGTCATGCCGATTTGGTACCGGGGTAAAGAGCAGGAAAAACAAGTGTTCACATAAATCTGCATTACCGTCGCGATCCGTGTCGAAGGCCAGAAAAGCAGGCAAAGCCCGCCGTGCGACTCAAGCCTAGCGCTGGTTTTTCGCCCGTGCCGCTCGCGGAACAAAGGGAAATACTTTGGACGTAAAGGCCATCATCCAGCGCCTCGTTCCAGCCGCTATACCTTTGACTGAGCCGCATCCAGACCTGCGTCCACGGAGGGACATTACATGCGCCAACGGGGTTTCACTTTAATAGAGCTGCTGCTCGGGCTGCTGGTGAGCGGCATCCTGGCGCACCTGGCCGTGCCCGGTTTCAAGAGCCTGCTCGAGTCACAGCAACGACAGAGCGCGGCACGATCACTGGCGAGCGGGCTTCGCTTCGCCCGCACTGAAGCCATCGTACGCAACCGGGCGGTGGTCATTTACGCCGTCAATGATGACTGGAGCCAAGGCTGGCGGGTAATCGCGGATCTGAGCGGGCGCGGTCAAGAGGACGATGACAACCCCGTACTGCTGGAGCGCCAGGACAGCGGGCGCGTGCCCATCGTCGGCAATGGGCCGGTCAAGAGCCAGGTACGTTTCAACGGGCTGGGCGAACCGGTGTTTTCAGGAGGAGGGTTTCGGGCCGGCACGGTGCATGTCTGCGCCACGGACCAGCCCCAGAGCTTGCACCAGGTGGTGTTGGCACCCAGCGGGCGCATCAGCCTGCGCAGCGACAAAGCCGAGCAGGCGTTGTGCCGGAGCTATTCCGGCATCCCGGCCGTCACAGCAGCGAGCGCACCCGCAGCTCCTTGGGCATAGAGAACGTGATGTTCTCCTCACGGCCAGCCAATTCATCAGCGCCGGTAGCACCCCAGGCATGCAGTTGCTGGATAACGCCGCGCACCAGCACTTCCGGGGCCGAGGCGCCGGCGGTGATACCAATCCGCTCGACACCGTCGAACCAGCTGCGCTGCAGGTCTTCGGCACCGTCGATCAGGTATGCCGGTGTCGCCATGCGCTCAGCCAACTCGCGCAGGCGGTTGGAGTTGGAGCTGTTTGGGCTGCCGACGACCAGTACCACATCGCATTCATCAGCCAGTTGCTTGACCGCATCCTGGCGGTTTTGGGTGGCGTAGCAAATGTCGTCTTTGCGCGGGCCGCCAATGGCTGGAAAGCGGGTGCGCAGGGCATCGATCACGCGACTGGTATCGTCCATGGACAAGGTGGTCTGGGTCACGAAGGCCAAACGTTCAGGGTTATTCACCTGTAGGCTGGCGACGTCTTTTTCGTCTTCCACCAGGTAAATCGCGCCGCCATTACTGGCGTCGTACTGGCCCATGGTGCCTTCAACTTCCGGGTGGCCGGCATGGCCGATCAGGATGCATTCACGACCGTCGCGACTGTAGCGCGCGACTTCGATATGCACCTTGGTGACCAGCGGGCACGTGGCGTCGAAGACTTTCAGGCCACGGCCTGCCGCTTCGGTACGCACGGCCTGGGAAACACCATGGGCGCTGAAGATAACGATAACGTCGTCCGGCACCTGATCCAGCTCTTCGACAAAGATCGCACCGCGTGCGCGCAGGTCCTCGACCACGAATTTGTTGTGGACGACTTCATGGCGCACGTAGATAGGCGGCCCGAAGACTTCAAGGGCGCGGTTGACGATTTCGATCGCCCTATCCACGCCGGCGCAGAAACCACGGGGGTTGGCGAGTTTGATTTGCATGCTGTGCCTCGTGTTTTGCAGCCACATTGAGTCAATTTGACACTGACTCAACCAACAATGGAGATCAAAGGTGGGAGGGGGCTGGCTCCCGATATCGGTATATCAGTCTGTACATATTTAGCTGATACGCCGCTATCGGGAGCTAGCCCCCTCCCACATTTTAGAGCGCGTACGCTCAGTTACAGCGCTTTGACGTTAATAATCTCGACGTCAAAGGTCAGTGTCTTGCCAGCCAACGGGTGGTTGAAGTCGATGGTCACTTGCGCGTCATCAAATGCTTTCACCACGCCAGGCAATTCAGTGTTCGCCGCATCGTTGAAAATCACCAGCAGGCCTTCCGACAGTTCCATATCCTGGAACTGCGAACGCGGGATGATCTGTACGTTTTGCGGGTTGGGCTGGCCAAAGGCGTTTTCCGGCAGGATCTGCAGGGTGCGCTTGTCACCGGCCTTGAAACCGAACAGTGCCGCTTCGAAACCCGGCAGCAGGTTGCCGTCGCCGACTTTGAAGGTCGCCGGGGCCTTGTCGAACGTGCTGTCGACCGTGTCGCCATTTTCCAGACGCAGTGCGAAATGCAAAGTGACTTCCGTGTTCTGGCCGATGCGTTGCTCAGCCAATACCTGATCAGTCATTGACGGTCTCTCCGGTTTTCTTACTTTTGAACATATCCAGCGCCAGCATGATTGCGCCCACGGTGATGGCACTGTCGGCGAAGTTGAACGCAGGGAAATAATGACGGTTCTGCCAATGCACCAGGATGAAGTCGATCACATGGCCGAGGGCAATGCGGTCGTACAGGTTACCCAGTGCACCGCCCAGCACCAGGGCCAGGGCGACGGCAAGCCAGGTGTCATCACGGCCCAGGCGCTTGAGCCAGACCACCAGCACCGCACTGACCACCAAGGCGATCAGGGCAAACAACCAACGCTGCCAACCACCACCATCGGCGAGGAAACTGAAGGCGGCGCCGGTGTTGTAGGCCAGGGTCCAACTGAAGTAATCCGGGATCACCACGATTTGCTGGAACATTTCCAGGGAGCCTTCGAAGTGAGCCTTGCTGACCTGGTCAATGATCAGGATCAGCAGGCTCAACACGAGCAAGCCCAGGCGTCCGAAACGACGGGTGTCAGGCATAGTGACGAACCTCGCCTTCACCGGAAATGTTGTCGACGCAACGACCGCAGATTTCCGGATGCTCCGGGTTTACGCCGACATCTTCACGGCAGTGCCAGCAACGCGCGCACTTGGGGAAGGCCGACTTGACCACTTTGAGCTTGAGGCCCGGCACTTCGGTGGCCACGGCGTCCGCCGGGGCCTGGGCGAATGGCGCCAGGCTCGCGGTGGAGGTGATCAGCACAAAGCGCAGTTCGTTGCTCAGCTTGGCCAGGTCGGCCGTCAGGCCTTCCTCGGCAAACAGGGTGACTTCGGCTTGCAGGTTGCCGCCAACGGCTTTGGCCGCACGCTGAACCTCCAGCTCCTTGTTCACCGCGACCTTGACGGCCATTACGCCTTCCCAGTATTCGCGGCCCAGTTCGAAGTCAGCCGGCAACTCGGTCAGGCCTTCATACCAGGTGTTGAGCATGACCGATTCGTTACGCTCGCCCGGCAGGTATTCCCACAGCTCGTCGGCGGTGAAGGCCAGGATCGGCGCGATCCAGCGCACCAGCGCTTCAGAGATGTGGTACAGCGCGGTCTGCGCCGAGCGGCGTGCCTTGCTGTTGGCGCCGGTGGTGTACTGGCGGTCCTTGATGATGTCGAGGTAGAAACCACCGAGCTCCTGCACGCAGAAGTTGTGGATTTTCGAGTAGACGTTCCAGAAGCGGTATTCGCCGTAGTGTTCCTGCAACTCGCGCTGCAGCAACAGGGTACGGTCCACGGCCCAACGGTCCAGGGCGAGCATGTCCTCGGCCGGCAGGATGTCGGTGGCCGGGTTAAAACCGGTCAGGTTCGACAGCAGGAAGCGCGCGGTATTACGGATACGGCGGTAGGCATCGGCGCTGCGGGCCAAGATCTGGTCCGACACGGCGATTTCGCCCGAGTAATCGGTAGACGCCACCCACAGGCGCATGATGTCGGCGCCCAGGGTGTCGTTGATTTTTTTCGGTTCGATCACGTTTTTCAGCGACTTGGACATCTTGCGACCCGTCTCGTCGACGGTGAAGCCGTGGGTCAGCAGTTCGCGGTACGGCGCGTGATTGTCGATAGCGCAACCGGTCAGCAACGAAGAGTGGAACCAGCCACGGTGCTGGTCGGAACCTTCCAGGTACAGGTCGGCACGCGGGCCAGCGTCATGGCCCATCGGGTGCGAACCACGCAGCACGTGCCAATGGGTGGTGCCGGAGTCGAACCACACGTCGAGGGTGTCGCTGATCTTGTCGTACTGCGGCGCTTCGTCGCCCAGCAGCTCGGCGGCGTCCAGCTTGAACCAGGCTTCGATGCCTTCCTGTTCAACGCGCTGGGCCACGACTTCCATCAGTTCGACGGTGCGCGGGTGCAGTTCGCCGCTTTCCTTGTTCAGGAAGAACGGGATCGGCACGCCCCAGTTACGTTGGCGGGAGATGCACCAGTCCGGGCGATTGGCGATCATCGAGTGCAGGCGCGCCTGGCCCCAGGCCGGCACGAACTGGGTGTCTTCAATGGCTTTGAGCGAGCGAACACGCAGGGTGTCGCCGCTGGTCGGCGCTTTGTCCATGCCGATGAACCACTGCGCAGTGGCGCGGTAGATCAGCGGAGTCTTGTGGCGCCAGCAGTGCATGTAGCTGTGCTTGATGGTGTCGGTTTGCATCAGCGCACCGACTTCACGCAACTTGTCGATGATCGGCTGATCGGCCTTGAAGATGAACTGGCCGCCGAAGAACTCCAGCGACGGCACGTAGACACCGTTGCTCTGTACCGGGTTGATGATGTCGTCGTTGACCATGCCGTATTTCTTGCAGATCACGAAGTCGTCCACGCCGTAGGCCGGCGAGCAGTGGACAATGCCAGTACCCGAACCCAGCTCGACGTAGTCAGCCAGGTACACCGGCGACAGGCGGTCATAGAACGGGTGACGGAAGTTGATCAGTTCCAGCGCGGAGCCGGTGGTGGTGGCGATCACCGAGCCTTGCAGTTCGTAACGCGCCAGGCACGCCTCGACCATTTCCTCGGCGAGCACCAGCAGGCGATCACCCACGTCCACCAGGGCGTAGGTGAATTCCGGGTGCACGTTCAGCGCCTGGTTGGCGGGAATGGTCCAGGGGGTGGTGGTCCAGATCACGATGGCAGCCGGCTTGGCCAGGCTTGCCAGGCCGAAAGCCTCGGCCAGCTTGGCGTCGTCGGCGATCGGGAAGGCCACGTCGATGGTCGAGGACTTCTTGTCTTCGTACTCGACTTCCGCTTCAGCCAGGGCCGAACCGCAGTCAAAGCACCAGTTCACGGGCTTGAGGCCCTTGAACACGAAACCGCCCTTGACGATTTCGGCCAAGGCACGGATTTCACCGGCCTCGTTCTTGAAGTTCATGGTTTTGTACGGGTTGGCCCAGTCGCCCAGCACACCCAGGCGGATGAACTCGGACTTCTGCCCTTCGATCTGCTCGGTGGCGTAGGCACGGCACAGTTCGCGGGTTTTATCGGCACCCAGGTTCTTGCCGTAGGTCACTTCGACTTTGTGCTCGATCGGCAGGCCGTGGCAGTCCCAACCCGGGACATAGGGTGCGTCGAAGCCCGAAAGGGTTTTGGAGCGCAGGATCATGTCCTTGAGAATCTTGTTCAGCGCATGACCGATGTGAATCGTGCCGTTGGCATAAGGAGGGCCGTCGTGCAGGACGAACTTCGGACGATCCTTGCCAATTTCGCGCAACTTTCCGTACAGGCCAATACTGTCCCAGCGCTGCAGGATCTGCGGTTCGCGCTGTGGCAGGCCGGCCTTCATTGGGAAGGCGGTGTCCGGAAGGTTTAGCGTGGCTTTATAGTCGGTCATTTAAGGCTCTTCGGTTAGCGATGGGCGCTAGGTGCGGCTAGTGCACGGGCGGCGGCGACATCCGCATTGATCGCCGTTTTCAACGCCTCAAGGGAGGCGAAACGCTGCTCTTCACGCAGCTTTTGGTGGAAAACCACCGTCAAACGCCGGTCGTATAAATCACCGGCAAAATCCAAAAGGTGAACTTCCAGGTGGGCCTTGCCATCACCTGCAACCGTGGGCCTGACGCCTATATTGGCGACTCCCGGCCACGATTGGCCGTCGATGTCGACGCTCACCAGGTAAACCCCGGTCAGCGGCACTCGACGGCGCTTGAGTTGCACGTTGGCGGTAGGCGTGCCTAATTGGCGCGCCAACTTCTGGCCGTGCAACACCCGCCCGGCAATGCGGAACGGGCGACCGAGCAATCGCTCGGCCAAGGCGAAGTCGGCAGCGGCCAGGGCGTTACGCACCTGTGTACTGCTCACGCGCAGGCCGTCCAGTTCGACGGTTTGCGCGGCCTCGACGGTAAAACCCTGCTCTACGCCAGCGTGTTGCAGGAAATCGAAATCGCCGACGCGGTCGCAACCAAAACGGAAGTCGTCACCGACCTCCAAGTGTTGTACGCCCAAGCCATCCACCAGGATGCGATCGACGAATTCGGCGGCGCTGAGGCTTTGCAAGCGCTGGTTGAAAGCCAGGCAGAGAACGCGGTCCACGCCTTCTTCAGCCAGCAGTTGCAGCTTGTCCCGCAAGCGGGCCAGGCGGGCCGGAGCCGTTTCTGGGGTAAAGAACTCCCGCGGCTGTGGCTCAAAAATCACCACGCAGCTGGGTACGCCCAACTCGACGGCGCGCTCGCGCAGCCGGGCCAGGATAGCCTGGTGGCCACGGTGAACACCGTCAAAGTTGCCAATAGTGGCGACGCAGCCCCGATGCTCGGGGCGCAGGTTGTGGAGACCTCGAACCAGCTGCATAACGCGCTTCTTGCTCATAAAGTGGTCGATTATAACCACACCCGGCCCCGGACGACAGGCAACAGCGCAGGCCAAATGGGTCGAATCGATAAAACTGCCGTTTTATCGCGGCAAACTCTCTAACTCAGGGACTTGCGATTGAAATCCCGCAAACGGAAACCCTGCAGCAGCAACATACCGAAGTACACCACCACGCCAGCGACGACCAGCACGCCCAGGCGCATGAAGCGCTCCAGCATATGGCCTTCGCTCCAGGCGGGCATCACGTGCATCAGCCCGAGCAGCACCGCCGACATCATTGCCACCGCCACCAGCAGCTTGAGCGCAAACAGGCCCCAACCCGGCTGCGGCTGGAACATCTGCTGTTTGCGCAGTTGGTAAAACAAAAGGCCAGCGTTGATGCACGCACCGGCGCTGATCGCCAGGGCCAGGCCGGCGTGGGCCAGCGGGCCGATAAACACCAGGTTCAGCAGTTGGGTGACGATCAAGGTGAAGATCGCGATTTTTACCGGCGTACGGATGTTCTGCTGCGCATAAAACCCCGGTGCCAGCACTTTGATCACGATGATGCCCAGCAGGCCCACGGAATAGGCGACCAGCGCGTGCTGCGTCATTAACGCGTCATGGGCATCGAATTGCCCGTATTGGAACAGCGCCACCGTCAGCGGCTCGGCGAGGATGCCCAGGGCCAGGGCGCAGGGCAACACCAGGACGAAGCACAGGCGCAGCCCCCAATCGAGGATGCGCGAGTATTCCTGGCGGTCCTTGCTCGCGTAGGTACGCGCCAGGGTTGGCAGCAGAATGGTACCGAGGGCCACGCCGAGCACGCCGGAGGGCAGTTCCATCAGGCGGTCGGCGTAGTACATCCACGACACAGAGCCCGACACCAGCAACGAAGCGAACGCAGTGTTAATGATCAGGGAGATCTGGCTGACCGACACGCCGAGGATCGCCGGCAGCATATTGCGCATGACGCGCCACACGCCGGTGTCCTTGAGGTTCAAACGCGGCAACACCAGCATGCCGATCTTTTTCAGGTGCGGCAGCTGGTACAACAATTGCGCCAGGCCACCGGCCAGCACGGCCCAGCCCAGGGCCATCACCGGCGGCTCGAAGTACGGCGTGAGGAACAACGCGAAGACGATCATGCTGACGTTAAGCAGGGTCGGTACGAATGCCGGCACCGAGAAACGGTTCCAGGTATTGAGGATCGCCCCGGCCAGGGACGACAGGGAGATCAGCAATATATAAGGAAAGGTCACTCGCAGCAGGTCGGTGGTCAGCGCGAATTTTTCCGGGGTATTGGCAAAGCCGGGGGCCGTGGCCCAGATGACCCAGGGCGCCGCAAGCATGCCGATGAGCGTCACCAGCATCAACACCAGGGTCAGCAGGCCCGAGACGTAGGCAATAAAGGTTCGGGTCGCCTCCTCGCCCTGCTGGGTTTTGTATTCCGCCAGGATCGGTACAAATGCCTGGGAAAAGGCCCCCTCGGCGAAGATACGCCGCAGCAGGTTGGGCAATTTAAAGGCAATAAAGAACGCATCCGTGGCCATACTGGCGCCAAAAATACGCGCCAGCAGGGTGTCACGCACAAACCCTAAAACCCGGGAGATCATCGTGATAGAGCTGACGGCGGCCAACGATTTGAGCAGATTCATTGAAAGAGTTTGCGCCTATGGATAAAGAGCAGGCGAACAAAGCGCCTACTTATGCGATACTGCGCGCCTGCAACAGCACAGAGCCAAAGCTCGCGAGTTTACAGGTCAAGCGCCGGAAATAAATCACCCGCCTCTTCAGATCGACCACTCAGCAGTTCGCATCAGCCGCCCTTGACAACCCGTCAAGTCATCGGCATGATTCGCGGCCTATTTTGTTTGCTATTTCCTAAAAAGTCTTTCGAGGAGCTCGACGGTGGCCAACACACCTTCCGCCAAAAAACGTGCAAAACAGGCTGAGAAGCGTCGCAGCCACAACGCCAGCCTGCGTTCCATGGTTCGTACCTACATCAAGAATGTAGTTAAAGCCATCGACACCAAAGACGCTGAAAAAGCTCAAGCAGCTTACGTTCTGGCTGTGCCTGTTATCGACCGTATGGCCGATAAAGGCATCATCCACAAGAACAAGGCCGCTCGTCATAAGAGCCGCCTGAATGGCCACATCAAGGCTCTGAGCGTTGCTGCCGCAGCCTAAGTGGTAACAACTGCAACGCAGCCCAGGTTGCGAAACAGTTAAGAAATGCCCCGTACCGAAAGGTCCGGGGCATTTTTGTTTTCTGAAGTGCGCCTTCCACATTTGGAACGCGGTGAATTTCAGATAAAAAAACGCCCCGAACAGGTCGGGGCGTTTTGGCTACCGCTTGATCAAAACATCAATCAATGGTGATGACCGCCTTCACCGTGGACGTGACCATGGGCCACTTCTTCCTGGGAGGCGTCGCGGATGGCAACGATCTTCACCTGGAAGTTCAGGCGCTGACCCGCCAGCGGGTGGTTGCCATCAACGGTCACGTCGTCGCCGTCCAGATCACGGATGGTCACGATCTGCATTTGGCCATCCGGCGCGGAAGCGTGGAACTGCATGCCCACTTCCAGTTCGTCGACGCCTTCGAACATGCTGCGGCTCAGGGTGCTGACCAGTTCGGCGGAATATTCGCCATACGCATCTTCAGGTTCTACGGCAACGGTCAGTTCATCACCAACTGCCTTGCCTTCCAGAGCCTTTTCCAGGCCTGGGATGATGTTACCTGCGCCTTGCAGGTAGACCAGCGGCGCGCCGCCGGCTGAGCTGTCGATGACCTCACCAGCGTCGTTGGTCAGGGTATAGTCGATGGAGACAGCCTTGTTAGCGGCGATCGTCATGGGGCGAGACCTTTTGCATAAGAATGAAGAACGGACAAGTCTAAACAAGGATTTGCCCGAAAGCGAACGGAACCCGGACAGACGGGGCCGACAAACGGTCACTGTCTGTGGTTTTCATCAGGACGAAGACGGGCACTGGGTGGCCGAGCTGTCCTGCGGCCACACCCAGCACCTGCGCCACCAGCCGCCATGGCAGTCGCGCGCCTGGGTGCTCGACCCCGCACAACGTCTGGAAAAAATAGGCCAGCCCTTTGCCTGCGGCTGGTGTACGCAAGCGCGTGAATAACGATAACCTTGGCGCCTGATTCCCGGTAGGCACTCAGCCATAGAGCGCCGCCGAAGCCATGCACCTCCAGAGAATTCGCATGCAGACTTTTTTTATCGCGCCCACCGATTTTGGTGTGGGCCTGACCTCCATCAGCCTTGGGCTGGTGCGTACCCTTGAGCGAGCCGGGCTTAAAGTCGGCTTTTTCAAGCCGATTGCCCAACCGCACCCAGGCGATACCGGCCCTGAGCGCTCCACCGAACTGGTGGCACGCACCCACGGCCTCAAACCGCCGCCCCCGCTGGGCCTGCCCCATGTCGAGCGGATGCTCGGCGACGGCCAGCTCGACGAGTTGCTCGAAGAAATCATCACGCTGTATCAGCAGGCGGCCGTGGGCAAAGACGTGCTGATCGTCGAAGGCATGGTGCCCACGCGCAGCGCCAGTTATGCGGCGCGGGTCAACCTGCACTTGGCCAAGAGCCTGGATGCCGAGGTGATCCTGGTATCGGCGCCGGAAAACGAAGTGCTCACCGAACTCTCCGGCCGCGTGGAATTGCAGGCACAACTGTTCGGCGGCCCAAAAGACCCGAAAGTACTCGGCGTCATCCTGAACAAGGTGCGCACCGACGAGAGCATGGAAGCGTTCTCGGCGCGCCTTAAAGAACATTCGCCGCTGTTGCGCAGCGGTGATTTCCGCCTGCTTGGCTGCATTCCTTATCAGCCCGAACTCAACGCGCCGCGCACCCGCGACGTGGCCGACCTGATGGGCGCACAGATCCTCAATGCCGGCGACTATGAAACCCGGCGCATGACCAAGATCATTATTTGCGCGCGCACCATGCGTAACACCGTGGAACTGCTCAAGCCCGGCGTGCTGGTGGTAACGCCCGGCGACCGTGACGACATCATCCTCGCCGTCAGCCTGGCCGCGATCAACGGCGTGCCCTTGGCCGGCCTGCTGTTGACCAGCGATACCCTGCCCGACCCGCGCATCATGGAGCTGTGCCGCGGCGCGTTCCAGGCCGGGTTGCCGGTGCTGTCGGTGAGTACCGGCTCCTACGAGACCGCCAACCTGCTTAACAACCTGAACAAGGAAATCCCCATCGATGACCGCGAGCGGGCCGAGATCATCACCGATTTCGTCGCCAGCCACCTCGATGCGCGCTGGCTGCACCAGCGTTGCGGCACGCCACGGGAAATGCGCCTGTCGCCGGCGGTGTTCCGCTACCAACTGATCCAGCGAGCCCAGGCCGCCAACAAACGCATCGTGTTGCCCGAAGGCAGCGAACCGCTGACCGTGCAGGCGGCCGCCATCTGTCAGGCCCGTGGCATTGCCCGTTGCGTGCTGCTGGCCAAGCCTGCGGATGTGGAAGCGGTGGCCCGCGCCCAAGGCATCGAATTGCCCGAAGGGCTGGAGATCCTTGACCCGGACCTGATCCGCCAGCGCTATGTCGAGCCAATGGTGGCGCTGCGCAAGAGCAAGAGCCTCAACGCGCCGATGGCCGAGCAGCAACTGGAAGACACCGTGGTGATCGCCACCATGATGCTCGCGCTGGATGAAGTCGACGGCCTGGTCTCCGGCGTCATTCACTCCACCGCGAATACCATCCGCCCCGCCCTGCAACTGATCAAGACCGCGCCGGGCTGTACGCTGGTGTCGTCGGTGTTCTTCATGCTGTTCCCCGAGCAGGTGCTGGTGTATGGCGACTGCGTGATGAACCCGCACCCAAGCGCCGCCGAACTGGCAGAAATCGCCCTGCAAAGCGCCGACTCGGCGGCCGCGTTCGGCATCACCCCGCGCGTGGCGATGATCAGCTATTCCAGCGGCGATTCCGCCAGCGGCGAGGAAGTGGAGAAGGTTCGCGAAGCCACCCTGCTCGCCCATGAACAGCAAAGCTCTCTGCTGATCGACGGCCCGCTGCAATACGACGCCGCCGCCAACGAAAACGTGGCACGGCAGTTGGCCCCCAATAGCCAGGTCGCCGGCAAGGCCACGGTGTTTGTGTTCCCCGACCTGAACACCGGCAATACCACCCACAAAGCGGTGCAACGCAGCGCCGATTGCGTGAGTCTGGGGCCGATGCTCCAAGGCCTGCGCAAACCGGTCAACGACCTGCCGCGCGGCGCCCAAGTGGATGACATCGTGTACACCATCGCGCTGACTGCGATCCAAGCCGCCAACCGACCTATGGATATCTAAATGCTGGCTTTTCTACCTGCCGCCATGCGCGGGGTGATCGCATCACTGCTGTTGGCGCTGAACACGAT
The DNA here is from genome assembly GCF_019139815.1 of Pseudomonas asgharzadehiana. Taxonomy (NCBI): domain Bacteria; kingdom Pseudomonadati; phylum Pseudomonadota; class Gammaproteobacteria; order Pseudomonadales; family Pseudomonadaceae; genus Pseudomonas; species Pseudomonas asgharzadehiana. The sequence continues at coordinate 1,031,294 of NZ_CP077079.1, read as the reverse complement.
CCTGCTGTGTTCGTTCCTGTTTATCGTCGCGCTGTTCAAGGCACTGCCGTTTGCCAAGCGTTTCAGCGAATGGCTGATGAACCACACTCACGAAGCCTGGGTCACCAACAACAAAGGCTGGATGAACCTGGTGCAACGCACGCGCTGGCACCTCAAAGGGCTTGAGGGCCTGGACTATCAGCACTCGTACCTGGTGACCAGCAACCACCAGAGCTGGGTCGACATCATGGTGCTGCAATACGTGCTCAACCGCCGCATTCGCCCGCTCAAGTTCTTTCTCAAGCAAGAGCTGATCTGGGTACCGGTGATTGGCCTGGCGTGGTGGGCGCTGGGCTTTCCGTTCATGAAGCGCTACACCAAGGCCTACCTGGAGAAACACCCGGAGAAGAAAGGCAAGGACCTGGAAACCACCCGCAAGACCTGCGCGAAATTTCGCGACAACCCGGTGGGCATTTTCAACTTTGCCGAGGGCACACGGTTTACGCCGGGCAAACATGCGCAGCAGAACTCACCGTTTCGCTATTTGCTCAAGCCCAAGGCTGGCGGTATCGCGTTTGTGCTGGATGCCATGGGGGAACAGCTCAAATCACTGGTCAACGTGACCATCCACTACCCTGCCGGGCGCCCAGGCTACTGGGATTTGCTGTGCGGTAAGGTGAAGGACGTGGTGGTGCAGTTTGAAGAAGTGCCGATCCCGGCCGAGTTCATTGGCAAGAATTATGAGCAGGATGCCGAGTACAGGCTGGCGTTCCAGGGCTGGATCAACCGGCTGTGGGAAGAGAAGGATCAGTTGCTGGACAAGCTGCACACCGATTACCCAGACAAAAAATGATCAAAATGTGGGAGGGGCTTGCTCCCTCCCACATTTGACCGCGGCGAGTGTTAGATCGCGCCGCGCTGACGCAACAGCTCCAGCACTTGCTTGACGCTCTCTTCCAGCGACAGGGCCTGGGTGTCGATTACCAGATCGGCGTTCAACGGCACGTCGTAAGGGAAGGATTCGCCAGGGATGTTATCCCCGCCCGCAGCGTACAAACCTTGCGGATCACGCTCGGCACACACCAGCGGCGACGCCTGCACGTACACGGTCAACAGGCGATCGGCGCCAATCAGCGACTTGGCCTGTTCACGGCCTTCGGCATCCGGGGCGACAAACGCGGCCAGCGTCAACAGGCCGGCTTCGTTGAACTGGCGCGCAACGTGGGCGGCACGACGCCAGTTCTCGGTACGCCCGGCACGGTCATGCGGCAAGCCCTTGTTCAGGTCATGACGCAGGTTCTGGCCATCCAGTACGAACACGGCACGACCCATGTCGAACAGCTTGCGCTCAACCGCATAGGCCAGGGTGCTCTTGCCGGCGCCCGACAGGCCGCTGAACAACACGGTGGCCGGCTGCTGGCCGAAGCGCAGGGCGCGCTCCTCGGTGGCTACATGGGCCAACTTGCCGTGCTGCGCCGCGCTGCCGTGAGTGACCGGCGGTGCGATGATCATGCCGGCGGCCACGGTGCCGTTGGTCAAGCGGTCGATGACGATAAACGCGCCGGTGGTGCGGTTGCTGTCATAACCGTCCAGGGCGATGGCTGCGTCGAGGCTGACCTTGACCCGGCCAATCTCGTTCAATTGCAGCGAACTCGCAGGGCCTTCGGCCAGGGTGTTCACGTCCACGCGGTGCACGATGCTGGTGATGGAGCCCGGCACGTAGCTGGTGGCACGCTTGATGTCATATTTCTTGCCCGGCAGCATCGGTTCTTCGGCCATCCACACCAGCATGGCGTCGAAGGCGTCGGCCACTTGCGGCACGTTGTCGGCATGCACCAGCAGGTCGCCACGGGAGATGTCGATCTCGTCTTCCATGGTCAGGGTCACGGCCTGGCCTGGGCCGGCATGCTCCAGTTCACCGTCGAAGGTGACAATGGATTTGACGCGGCTGCTCTTGCCCGACGGCAGCACCACGACTTCGTCGCCCTTGTGCACGATGCCGCTGGCCAGGGTGCCGGCGAAACCACGGAAGTTCAGGTTCGGACGGTTGACGTACTGCACCGGGAAACGCAGGTCGGTGTAGTTGCGGTCGTTGGCGATCTCGACGGTTTCGAGGATCTCCATCAGCGACTGGCCGGTGTACCAAGGCGAGCGCTCGCTCTTGTTCACCACGTTGTCACCCTTGAGCGCCGACATCGGCACAAAGGCCATGGTGCTCGGCTTGAACGCGATACCGTCGGCAAACTTCAGGTAATCGGCCTTGATGGCCTCAAATACGCTTTGGTCAAAGCCATTGATGTCCATCTTGTTGACGGCGATCACGATGTGCTTGATACCCAGCAACGAGGCGATATAGCTGTGGCGACGGGTCTGGGTCTGCACGCCGTAGCGGGCGTCGATGAGGATGATCGCCAGGTCACAGGTAGACGCGCCAGTGGCCATGTTGCGGGTGTACTGCTCATGGCCTGGGGTGTCGGCGATGATGAATTTGCGCTTGGCGGTGGAGAAGTAGCGGTAAGCGACATCGATGGTGATGCCCTGCTCACGCTCAGCCTGCAAGCCGTCGACCAGCAACGCCAGGTCGATGTCATCGCCGGTGGTGCCGGACTTCTTCGAATCGCGGGTAATGGCTTCCAGGTGATCTTCGTAGATCATCTTGGAGTCGTGCAGCAGGCGCCCGATCAGGGTGCTCTTGCCGTCGTCGACGTTGCCGCAGGTCAGGAAGCGCAACATCTCTTTGCGCTCGTGCTGGCCCAGGTAGGCGAGGATGTCCTCGCTGATCAAATCAGATTGATGCGACATGACAGCCCCTTAGAAATAACCTTGACGTTTTTTATCTTCCATTGAGCCTGCGCCATCGTGGTCGATGACCCGGCCCTGGCGCTCGGAAGTTCGCGTCAGGAGCATTTCCTGGATGATGTCCGTCAGCGTCTCGGCTTCGGACTCCACCGCGCCCGTCAACGGGTAGCAGCCAAGGGTACGGAAACGTACTTTCTTTTTGACGATGCGGGCTTTGTCTTCGTCGGACAGGTGCTCGAGGATGCGGTCGTCGTCGATCATGATCAACGTGCCGTTCTTCTCGATCACGTCACGCTCGGCGGCGAAATACAGCGGAACGATCGGGATGCCTTCGAGGTAGATGTATTGCCAGATGTCCAGCTCGGTCCAGTTGGACAGCGGGAACACGCGAATCGACTCGCCCTTGTTGACGTTGCCGTTATAAACGTTCCACAGCTCCGGGCGCTGGTTCTTCGGGTCCCAGCGGTGCTTGCTGTCGCGGAACGAGTACACGCGCTCTTTGGCGCGGGATTTCTCTTCATCGCGACGGGCACCGCCGAACGCGGCATCGAAACCATGCTTGTCCAACGCCTGCTTGAGGCCTTCGGTCTTCATGATATCGGTGTGCTTGGCGCTGCCGTGGGTGAACGGGTTGATGCCCTGCGCAACACCATCCGGGTTGACGTGGGTGATCAGGTCCAGGCCAAGCTCCTCGACCATCTTGTCGCGGAACCTGTACATCTCCTGGAATTTCCAGCGGGTGTCGACGTGCATCACGGGGAACGGCAGTTTGCCCGGGAAGAAGGCCTTGCGTGCCAGATGCAGCATCACGGCGGAGTCTTTACCGATCGAGTAGAGCATCACCGGGTTGTCGAACTCGGCGGCGACCTCGCGGATGATGTGGATGCTTTCCGCCTCCAGCTGTTTCAGATGCGTCAGTTTGTCGACCATGGCTACTCACGGAAAAACGATCTTATGGACGGCCAGCGGGCCGTGTTCGAGCGGGGCATGCTAGCACAGCACCTTCTTCTATTCAGGGCGCCGGCTAGATCGAAACGGTATATGAATATGCCCCCGAGTTTGGGCTTCCTGCGGGAGCTGTGTGGCTTAGATCGGATTCGGGCAATCGATAAACAAATGCTCCAGGGCGAAGCGCCGGGCCAGGTAGTCGCCCAGTGCCTGCACGCCGTAGCGCTCGGTGGCGTGATGGCCGGCAGCGATGAAGCTGATGTCGTTTTCGCGCGCGCTGTGGAAGGTTTGCTCGCTGGCTTCGCCACTGAGGAACAGGTCGACACCGGCGGCAATTGCGTCATCGATATAACCCTGGCCACCACCGGTGCACCAGCCGACGCGGCGGATCATCTCGCTGCCTTCGATCAGCAGCGGCTCGCGGCCCATGACCTCCTGCACGCGGCGCGCAAAATCGCGCGGCGACAGGGGTTCGGCGAGGGAGCCGACCAGGCCGACGACCTTGGGGTTGCCAGGGTCCAGCGGGCCTTCGACGGTGATGTCCAATTGGCGGGCCAGTTGCACGTTGTTGCCGACATCCGGGTGCAGGTCCAGAGGCAGGTGGTAGGCCAGTAGACTGATATCGTGCTTGAGCAAGGTTTTCAGGCGACGCTGCTTCATACCGGTGATGCAGGGGTTTTCGCCTTTCCAGAAATAACCGTGGTGCACCAGGATCAAATCGGCCTGGGCCTCGACGGCGGCGTCCAGCAGGGCCTGGCTGGCGGTCACGCCGCTGACGATGCGCATCACCTGCGGGCGACCTTCGACCTGCAGGCCATTGGGGCAATAATCAGCAATTTTTGCGCTGGCGAGGTAGCGGTCCGCTTCCTCGACGAGGGTGGTAAGAGGGACGGCCATAAAAGACTCCTAAATATCCGGTTCCGAGGTGCTCGCAGCCTCGTATAATGCGCGACATTATGGGCGCTCTCCCGCCCCCTGCAACCTGTCAGGACTTACTTGATGCTCAAGGCACTGCGTTTTTTTGGATGGCCATTGTTGGCTGGCGTGCTGATCGCGATGCTGATTATTCAGCGTTTCCCACAGTGGGTGGGCTTACCAAGCCTTGACGTAAACCTGCAGCAGGCACCGCAGACCAGCGCGGTGGTGCAAGGCCCGGTGACCTACGCGGATGCGGTGGTCATTGCCGCGCCGGCCGTGGTTAACCTGTACACCACCAAAGTCATCAACAAACCGGCGCACCCGCTGTTTGAAGACCCGCAGTTCCGCCGCTATTTCGGCGACAACGGGCCCAAGCAGCGTCGAATGGAATCCAGCCTGGGTTCCGGGGTGATCATGAGCCCCGAAGGCTACATCCTCACCAACAACCACGTGACCACCGGCGCCGACCAGATTGTGGTGGCCCTGCGTGACGGCCGCGAGACCTTGGCCCGCGTGGTCGGCAGCGACCCGGAAACCGACCTGGCGGTGCTGAAGATAGACCTCAAGAGCCTGCCGGCCATCACCCTGGGCCGCTCCGATGGCCTGCGGGTGGGCGACGTGGCGCTGGCCATCGGCAACCCTTTCGGCGTGGGCCAGACCGTGACCATGGGCATCATCAGCGCCACCGGGCGCAATCAGTTGGGGCTTAACAGCTACGAAGACTTCATCCAGACCGACGCCGCGATCAACCCGGGCAACTCCGGCGGCGCGCTGGTGGATGCCAACGGCAACCTGACCGGCATCAACACGGCAATCTTCTCCAAATCCGGCGGTTCCCAGGGCATCGGTTTTGCGATCCCGGTGAAGCTGGCGATGGAGGTGATGAAGTCGATCATCGAGCACGGCCAGGTGATTCGCGGCTGGCTGGGCATTGAAGTGCAACCGCTGACCAAGGAACTGGCCGAGTCATTTGGCCTGACCGGGCGCCCTGGCATCGTGGTCGCCGGGATCTTCCGCGACGGCCCGGCGCAAAAAGCCGGTTTGCAACTGGGGGATGTGATCCTCAGCATCAACGGCGAACCGGCCGGCGATGGGCGCAAGTCGATGAACCAGGTGGCGCGGATCAAACCCACCGACAAAGTTGCGATCCTGGTGATGCGCAACGGTAAAGAGATCAAATTGGCGGCCGAAATCGGTCTGCGTCCGCCGCCCGCCCCGGTCAAAGAAGAAGAATAAGCCGTTGCGCACAGGAGCCCGTTCGCGGGCATCTGTGCGCTGACATTTAAAAGCGATTCAGTCTCATCTGGCATGTTATATTGTTTCAATATCGACATTGGAACGCTCTATCATGCCGTCTCGAAAAATCGCTCCCCTGGCCGGCCTGGCCTTGGGTTTACTGCTGGACCCCGCCTTCGCCGAAGAAAACACCCTGGAACTCGATACCATCAGCGTCACGTCTGATGCCTATGAGTCCGCCACCGGCCCGGTCGATGGCTACCGTGCCACCCGTTCGACCAGCGCGACAAAAACCGACACGGCCCTGCGCGACATCCCACAGTCCATCAGCGTAATTCCCGCTACGGTGCTCAAGGACCTAGGCAGTACCAATGTGGAACGCGCTCTGGAATTTGCCGGCGGTGTGTCCAAGCAAAACAACTTCGGCGGCCTCACGCTCTACGAATACAGCGTGCGCGGTTTCACTACGTCGGAGTTCTATCAGGACGGTTTCAGCGCCAACCGTGGCTACCCGAGCACACCGGATGTGGCCAACATCGAACGCATCGAAGTGCTCAAAGGTCCCGCTGCCAGTTTGTACGGGCGCGGCGATCCGGGCGGCACGGTCAATATCGTTACCAAAAAGCCCCAGCCGCAAGCCTTCACCACCCTGCAAACCAGTGCCGGCAGCTGGGACCGCTATCGCACCGCCCTGGACGTCAACACTCCGCTGGACGCCGAAGGCAATCTGCTGTCACGGGTCAATCTGGCCGTGGAAGACAACAACAGCTTCCGTGATCACGTCGAAAGCAAGCGCGTGTTCGTCGCGCCTTCATTCAGTTGGCAACTGAGCCCGGACACCAGCTTGCTGGTAGAAAGCGAATTCGTGCGCCACAGCTCCACCTTCGATCGCGGCATCGTCGACGCACCCGGGGTATCACGCTCCACTTTCCTCGGCGAACCCAACGACGGCGACATCGACAACCACAACAATCGCATCCAGGCCACCCTGGAACATCACCTCAACGATGCCTGGAAACTGCGCCTGGCCAGCCACTACAAACAGGGCAGCCTGTGGGGCGACGCGTCGGAAAACCGGGCCCTGAACGCCGACGGCCACACCCTCAACCGGCGCTACCGCGAGCGCTCCATGGGCTGGCACGACAGCATCACTCAGTTGGAACTGCGCGGCCTGTTCGACATCGGCAGTTGGCAGCATGAACTGCTGGTGGGCACCGAATACGAGGACTACCGCAAGAACGAACGCGTTACCGCTATCGCGGGCAGCTACCCCATCGACCTCTACAACCCGGTCTACGGCCAGCCAAAACCCAACGGCACACGCTCCGGTACCGACTTCTTTGAGCAGACCAAAAGCCACGCGCTCAACCTGCAAGACCAGATCGTCTTTACCGACCGCCTGCGCGGCATGATTGGCGCGCGCTTTGAGCATTTCGAGCAAACCGTCGACGACTTCACCCGTAACGCCCCACCCAGCCGGCAAACCCACGACGCGCTCACCCAGCGCGCCGGCCTGCTTTACCAGCTCACGCCCGAAATCGGCGTGTTTGCCAACGCCTCGACCTCGTTCAAGCCCAACAGTGGCCTGGACGCCACCGGCAATACCTTCAAGCCTGAGGAAGGCGTGGGTTATGAAGTGGGGGTCAAGAGCGAATTGTTCGACGACCGCCTCAGCGCCACACTCGCCGCGTTCCATATCGAGAAGGAAAACGTGCTGGCCCTGGACCCGTCCACCAACCTCAACCGCGCCATGGGCAAGGCCCGTAGCCAAGGTTTCGACCTGCAACTGACCGGGCAAGTGACCGATGCCGTGCGAGTGATCGGCGCCTTCGCCTACATCGACGCCGAAGTGACCAAGGGTGACAAAACCATTCCAACGGGCAGCCGCATTCTTGGCGTGGCCAAGCGCAGCGGCAGCCTGTTGGGCGTGTATGAGTTCCGGGATGGCGCATTGCGCGGCTCAGACCTGGGCGCGGCGTTCACCTACGTGGGCGACCGCTCCGGCGAGGCCGGGGGCAGCTTCGAACTGCCCGCCTACCACACCGTGGATTTACTGGCTCATTACAAAGCCACTGACAACGTGACCGTGGGCCTGAACCTCAACAACCTGTTTGACGAGAAGTACTACGAGCGGTCCTACAGCAACTACTGGGTCAACCCCGGTGAACCGCGCAATTTAACGGTTAGCCTGACCCTAAAGCTCTAACACAAATCAAACATGTGGGAGGGAGCAAGCCCCTCCCACATTTGGATCTGCGCCAGGTTCAATTACAGGGAAAGAGGTGCTCTTTCACACAGCGTATTGAGCGCCGCCGCCCACTGCGGGTCATCATTCAAACACGGCACCAACACCAACGCCTCCCCCCCGGCCTCGCGGAACTGCTCCCGCCCGCGATCGCCGATCTCTTCCAGGGTCTCGATGCAATCGGCCACAAACGCCGGGCACATCACCAGCAGCTTTTTCACGCCTTGCCGGGCCAGTGCATCCAGGCGCGCCTCGGTGTAGGGTTCGATCCACTTCGCACGGCCCAGGCGCGATTGGAACGCCACCGACCATTTGCCGTCAGGCAAGCCCAAGCGCTCGGCAACGTCGCGAGCAACGCTGAAGCATTGCGCCCGATAGCAGGTGGCGAGCACCTCGGCAGAGGCGTTTTTGCAGCAGTCGGCGTCCTTGAAACAATGCTGGCCGGTGGGGTCGAGCTTGGTGAGATGACGCTCGGGCAAGCCGTGGAAACTCAACAGCAAATGATCGTAGTCCTGCTCGACATAAGACCGTGCGCTCGCCGCCAGGGCATCTAGGTATTCCGGCTGATCGTAGAACGGCTGCAGGATCGAGAATTGCACATTGAGTTTTTTGTCCTGCACCACGCGGCGCGCCTCTTCGATCACCGTGGTGACGGTGCTGTCGGCAAACTGTGGGTACAGTGGCGCCAGGGTGACGTTCTGAATACCCTGGGCGGCCAGACGGGTGAGGGTCGTTTCCAGGGACGGCTCGCCGTAGCGCATCGCCAACTCCACGGGCCCCTGGGTCCACTGGGCGGTCATCTGCTGTTGCAGGCGGCGGCTGAGCACTACCAGCGGCGAGCCTTCATCCCACCAGATCGACGCATAGGCATGGGCCGACTGCTCGGGGCGCTTGATCAGGATCAGCGACACCAGCAAGCGCCGCACCGGCCACGGCAGGTCGATCACGTAAGGGTCCATCAGGAACTGATTGAGGTAGCTGCGCACATCGGCCACCGAAGTGGAGGCCGGTGAACCCAGGTTGACCAGTAACAACGCGTGATCCGTCATGCAACATCCTATGGCTAGAGGCGGCTGGACAGGTCGTCCAGAGCCGCGCGCAACTCAGTGAACTGAAAAGTGAAACCGGCGGCCAGCAGGCGTTCGGGCACCGCCTTCTGCCCGCCCAGCAACAAGCCGGACAACTCCCCCAAGCCAACCTTCAAGGCAAACGCCGGCATCGGCATGAATGCAGGGCGGTGCAACACCTGGCCCAGGGTCTTGGCGAACTCGCGGTTACGCACCGGGCGCGGCGCGCACGCATTATAAGGACCGCTGGCGTCATCCTTGTGCAGAAGAAAATCAATCAGGGCGATTTGATCCTTGATATGCACCCATGGCATCCACTGCCGCCCATTGCCGATAGGCCCGCCCAGCGCCAGTTTGAAGGGCAGCAGCAACCGCGACAAAAAGCCGCCCTCGGCCGCCAGCACCAGGCCGGTGCGCACCAGCACCACACGAATACCCAGGGCTTCGGCGCGTTGGGCGGTTTCTTCCCAGGCGATGCACAGCTGACTGGGAAAATCGTCCAGTACCGGGCCGCCGGCCTCGGTCAATTCACGTTCGCCACCGTCGCCGTACCAACCCACCGCCGAGCCGGACACCAACACCGCCGGTCTTTGCGCAAGGCGCTCCAGCCACGCCAGCAGGGTTTCAGTGAGCCCGATACGGCTACTCCACAACAACGCCTTGCGCTTGTGGGTCCAGGGGCGGTCGGCGATGGGCGCGCCGGCCAGGTTGACCACCGCATCCACGACGCCGATCACCTCTTCCAGGCGCGCAACCCCCAACACCTGCGCACCGCACAAGGCGGCAACGCGTTCAGGTTGACGGCTCCATACGGTCAGGCGATGCCCCTGGGCCAGCCAGTGTCGGCAGAGTTGGCGGCCGATCAAACCCGTACCGCCGGTCAGCAAAATATGCATGGGATCTTCCTCATGTAACGTTCGCCGCCCGTCATTGGTCTATTTTATAAGCAGGGATCAACTTAATCGGGCGCGGCCTTTGTTTAGGCATCAGGTTTAAGTCTTAGCTTAACCATAGGTCACGCCACACGTTCAGGCACGCCAAAACTTATACCAAAAAACGAGATTGTACAGCTATTGGTGTCGGCGTAGTCTGTACCCAACGGTAAAACGAGGCCTCCCATGACTGTCCCCATCGCGATCATCGGTACCGGCATAGCCGGTCTCTCCGCCGCCCGAGCGCTTAAAGACGCCGGGCATGTCGTACAACTCTTCGATAAAAGCCGCGGCAGTGGTGGCCGCATGTCCAGCAAGCGCAGCGATGCCGGCGCACTGGACATGGGCGCCCAATATTTCACCGCCCGCGACCGGCGCTTCGTCAACGAGGTGCAACGCTGGCAGAGCAACGGCTGGGCCGAGCAGTGGAAACCGCAGCTGTACAATTTCAAGTCCGGCCAGCTCACACCCTCCCCTGATGAGCAGATCCGCTGGGTCGGCACGCCGCGCATGAGCGCCATTACCCGCGCCTTGCTCGACGACCTGCCCGTGGAGTTCGGCTGTCGCATCACCGAGGTGTTCCAGGGCGCACAACATTGGAACCTGCTCGACGCCGACGGCGGCAACCATGGCCCCTTCAGCCATGTGGTCATCGCCACACCGGCACCCCAGGCCACCACTCTGCTGGCTGCAGCGCCCAAACTGGCGAGCGCCGCCGCCGGGGTAAAAATGGACCCGACCTGGGCCATTGCGCTGGCCTTCGACAAGCCGCTGGACACGCCGATGGAAGGCTGTTTCGTACAAGACAGCCCCCTCGACTGGCTGGCGCGCAACCGCAGTAAACCGGGGCGTGACAGCACCCTCGACACCTGGGTGCTGCACGCCACCAGCGCCTGGAGCAAAGCGCACCTGGACCTGCCCAAGGAAGCCGTGATCGAGCACCTGCACGGCGCCTTCGCCGAGCTGCTGCACAGCGCAATGCCCGCGCCGTCGTTCAGCATGGCGCACCGCTGGCTCTACGCCCGACCGTCCGGCGCCCACGAGTTTGGCGTGCTGGCCGATGCCGACCTGGGCCTATACGTGTGTGGTGACTGGTGCCTCTCCGGCCGCGTGGAAGGCGCCTGGCTCAGCGGCCAGGAAGCCGCCCGACGCTTGACGGAACACCTGCAATGAACCGCATCAACCCGGCAAAACTGCTGCTGTCGAAGTGGACGGCAACCCGCCCCTTGCGCAAGGAAAAACACTTTCTGGTCACCGAGTTGTTTCGCGATGAGGAAGGCACCGTGCTGGAAATCGAGCTGCAAGCCGTCCTCACCCGCCGCGGCGAACGCCTGCCGTGGCAAACGCTGCAGAACGCCGACGCGTGGAAAATGGGGTGGAAATAGCCTCAACGCACAAACCTGTACAAATAATTTGACTTGTACAGCTTCAAACCTATGATAAGACCTAGTTGTACAGCGACTTTAGTTTGTACAGGAATCTTGCAGAGGTTTGCTTATGTCCACTCCCGCGAAACCGAAGATCGGCATCAGCGCCTGCCTTTTGGGCGAGAACGTGCGTTTCAACGGCGGACACAAACAATCCCTGCTGTGCAGCCAGACCCTGGCTGACTATTTCGACTTTGTGCCGCTGTGCCCTGAAGTCGCCATCGGCCTGGGTATCCCTCGCGAGACCATTCGCCTGGTGGGCGACGCCGCCAACCCACAGGCCGTGGGCACCGTGCACCGCGAGCTCAACGTGACCCAGCCGCTGGATGAATACGGTCAGCAAATGGCGCGCGAACACACCGACCTGTGCGGCTACATCTTTATGCAAAAGTCGCCGTCCTGTGGCTTGGAACGGGTCAAGGTTTACCGCGACAACGGCGCGCCGGTGGACGGCGGTGGGCGCGGCATCTACGCCCAGGCGTTCTGTGCCCGGCACCCCCACCTGCCGGTCGAAGAGGATGGCAGGCTGAATGACCCGGTATTGCGGGAAAACTTCCTGACACGCGTCTTCGTCTACGCCAGTTGGCAACGCTTGCTGGCCGAGGGCCTGACCCGTCATCGCCTGCTCGCATTCCACTCGCGTTACAAATACCTGCTGATGGCCCACAGCCCGGCGCATTACAAAAGCCTCGGCCACCTGCTGGGCAGCATGGACAAACACATCGACCTTAAAGCACTGGCCACCGGCTACTTTGGCGAATTGATGGCCGGGTTGAAAAAGTGCGCCACCCGCGGCACCCACACCAATGTGCTGCACCACATCAGCGGTCATCTCAAACAGGTGATCAGCGCCGACGATAAACAGGAAATGCAGGCGCTCATTGGCCAATACCGCCACGGCATCGTGCCACTGGTGGTGCCGCTGACCCTGCTCAAGCATCACTTTCGCCAACACCCGGACCGTTACATCGCGCAGCAGGCCTACCTGCAACCGCACCCGGAAAATCTCAGCCTGCGTAATGCGATCTAGACCATGAAAGCCGCCTTGCAAGACGAACCCGGCGAAGACATCGCCCAAGCCCTCCAGGACGGCTGGTTGCCGATCCGTGAAGTGGCGCGCCAGACCGGCGTCAACGCCGTGACCCTGCGCGCGTGGGAACGCCGCTATGGCCTGATCGTGCCCCAGCGTACGCCCAAGGGTCATCGGTTGTTCAGTGCCGAGCACGTGCAACGCATCCACGCCATCCTGACCTGGCTCAATCGTGGCGTGCCGGTCAGCCAGGTGAAACACCTGATCGACTCCGCCCAAACCAGCCCCGACGCGGTCGAAAATGAATGGCATGCCCTGCGCCAGACTCTGGTGCAGGCCATCGGCGAACTGGCCGAACGCCGGGTCGACGACGCCTTTAACCAGGCCATGGCGCTGTATCCGCCGCGCACCCTATGCGAACAATTGCTGTTGCCGCTGATCAACGAACTGGAGCAGCGCTGGCAAGGCCAGTTCGGCGCACAGATGGAACGGGTGTTTTTCCTGTCCTGGCTGCGCAGCAAATTCGGCGCGCGCATCTACCACAACAACCGTCAGCTACAGGGCCCGCCGCTGTTGCTGGTCAACCAGTCCGACCTGCCGCTCGAGCCGCACCTGTGGCTCAGCGCCTGGCTGGCCAGCAGCGCCGACTGCCCGGTGGAAGTGTTCGATTGGCCGCTGCCCGCCGGCGAATTGGCCCTGGCGGCGGAGCATCTGCAACCGCGTGCGGTGCTGCTGTATTCAAGCAAGGCCCTGCACCTGCCCACGCTGCACAAACTACTGGGCGGCGTCAGTTGCCCAACGTTGATCGTCGGGCCGACCGTGTGTATCCACCAGGCCGAGTTGGCCCTGCTGACCCGTGACAACCCAACACTGTCCGTCGCCGAAGACCCCTTGTCGGCCCACCAGTTGTTGCTCCAGCGTGGACTCCTGTAAATGCACCTGATCTGGCTGCGCACCGACCTGCGCCTTCACGACAACACCGCCCTGGCCACCGCGAGCCAGCGCGGCCCGGTTGCGGCCGTGTACCTGATCACGCCCGAGCAATGGCTGGCCCATGACGATGCGCCGTGCAAAGTGGACTTCTGGCTGCGCAACCTGCAGCACGTGAGCCGGGCCCTGGGCGAGTTGAACATTCCCCTGCTGATCCGCAGCGCCGCCACCTGGGACCAGGCGCCCGGCGTACTCAGCGCACTGTGCCGGGAGCTGTCGGTAAAGTCGGTACACGTCAACGAGGAATATGGCATCCATGAAAGCCGCCGCGATGCGGCAGTGGCCCAGCAATTGGAAGCCTGCGGCGTGACCTTCCACAGTTACCTGGACCAATTGTTTTTCCAACCGGGCAGTGTGCTGACCAAGACCGGCACTTATTTCCAGGTGTTCAGCCAGTTCCGCAAGGTCTGCTACGCGCGCCTGCACAGCGCCTTGCCGCCTATCATCGCGACGCCGAAAGCCCAGCCGAAACTCGACCTCGCCAGCGACCCGGTTCCGACAACCGTCGACGGCTTCGAGCCGCCGAGCGCCACCCTGCGCGCGCTGTGGCCCGCAGGCGAGGACGAAGCCCGTCGCCGCCTCGACGCCTTTGCCGACCAACAGATCAGCTACTACAAAGACGAACGCGACTATCCCGCCAAGCCCGGCACCAGCCAACTATCGGCGTACCTCGCCGCCGGCGTGGTTTCGCCGCGCCAGTGCCTGCATGCGGCATTGCAAAGCAACAGGGGCGAGTTCGAGAGCGGTGACATCGGCACCATTACCTGGATCAACGAGCTGCTCTGGCGCGAGTTCTACAAGCACATTCTGGTGGGCTACCCACGGGTCTCGCGCCACCGCGCATTCCGCCCCGAGACCGAAGCCGTGGCCTGGCGACAGGCGCCCAAGGACCTCGCCGCCTGGCAAGAAGCGCGCACCGGCCTGCCGATCATCGACGCAGCCATGCGCCAGCTATTGGAAACCGGCTGGATGCACAATCGCCTGCGCATGGTAGTGGCGATGTTCCTGACCAAGAACCTGTTGATCGACTGGCGTGAAGGCGAGCGCTTTTTTATGCGCCACCTGATCGACGGCGATCTGGCGGCCAACAACGGGGGCTGGCAATGGAGTTCGTCCACCGGCACCGATTCGGCGCCCTACTTCCGGATTTTCAGCCCCTTGAGCCAGTCGGAAAAATTCGACAGCGAAGGCCTGTTTATCAAGCACTGGCTGCCGGAGCTGGCCGCATTGAATAAAAAGGAAGTCCATAACCCCGAGGCCGCCGGCGGTCTGTTTGGCGTGGCGGATTACCCACGCGCCATCGTCGACTTGAAAAAATCCCGCGAGCGCGCCTTGGCCGCTTTCCGCAGCCTGCCTTCACGCCAGGAGGTGGCCGAGCATGAGTGATTTCCTGCGCCGCTTCGCCCACACCTTCGCCACGCTGGACAAGCACAACCTGCACCTGCTCGACAGCTTGTACAGCAAGGACGTCGCCTTCACCGACCCGCTGCATGAGGTCCACGGCCTGACGGCGCTGCACCGTTACTTCGAAACGCTGTACAGCAACGTCAGCCAGCTGCGCTTCGATTTTCATGGCTTCGATCAGGTGGCCGAGGGCGAAGGCTACCTGCGCTGGAACATGAGTTTTTGCCACCCGCGCCTGGCCAAGGGCCAAGTCATACGGGTGGAGGGTTGCTCGCACCTGATGTGGCGCGACAAGGTTTACCGCCATCGCGACTATTTCGATGCCGGCGCCATGCTGTACGAACACCTGCCCGTGCTGGGCAGAGTCGTCAGTTGGCTGAAAAGGAGAGTGGGATGAACGCTGTATCACCCCGTCGTTATTGGCTGACCGGCGCCAGCAGTGGCATTGGCGCCGCATTGGCCGTGGAACTGCTCGACAGCGGCGCCCATGTGGCCTTGAGCTCACGCAGCAAAGCGCCGTTGGACGCCCTGGCGCAACGTTACCCTGGCCAAGTGTTGGTAGTGGCCGGCGACCTGACCAACAGCCAGACCGTGCGCGAAATCGGCGAACGGATCGCCGCGGACTGGGGCTCGCTGGATACGGTGATTCTCAATGCCGGCACCTGTGAATATGTCGACGCGCGGCAGTTCGATGCATCCATCATCGAACACGTGGTGCGCACCAACCTGCTGGCCAGCAGTTACTGCATCGAAGCGGCCCTGCCGTTGTTGCGCGCCGGGGTTACCCCGCACCTGGTAGGCGTCGCCAGCGCCGTGACGTACCTGCCGATGCCTCGCGCCGAAGCCTACGGCGCGTCCAAAGCCGGCCTGCGTTACCTGTTCGAATCCCTGCGCATCAGCCTGTCGCCGGAAAACATCGACGTCACGGTGATCAGCCCAGGCTTTGTCGACACCCCGCTGACCGAGCGCAACGACTTCCCCATGCCCCTGAGCTGGCCGGCCGACAAAGCCGCTCGGCATATCTTCGCCAAGCTGGAAAAACGCCCGCTGGAAATCGCCTTCCCGGCGTTGTTTATCGCCACGCTGTGGCCGCTGTCGAAACTGCCCAACCGCGCGCAACTGATCATCGGTAAACGCATGCTGCGCAGCCCGCCACCGAAAAAGGACAACCCGTGAAAATCGCCATTATCGGCAGCGGCATTGCCGGGCTGACCAGCGCCTACCTGCTCAGCCGGCGGCACGACATTACCGTGTTCGAAGCGGGCGACCGCATCGGCGGGCATACCCACACGGTCAATGTCACGGTGGAAGGCAAAGGCTACGCGGTGGACACCGGTTTTATCGTGTTCAACGACTGGACCTACCCCAACTTCATTCGCCTGTTGGGGCAAATCGGGGTGACGTTCAAACCTACCGAGATGAGCTTTTCGGTGTGCGATGAAAGCACGCAGTTCGAGTACAACGGCAACAACCTCAATAGCCTGTTCGCGCAGCGGCGCAATCTCTTGTCGCCGGGCTTCTGGGGCATGTTGCGCGATATTTTGCGCTTCAACCGCGAGGCGCCGCGAGACTTGCAAGAGCAGCGCATCAGCGCCGAGATGACCTTGGGCGATTACCTTGCCGCCGGCGGCTACGGCGAGCGCTTTGTGCGGCATTACATCGTGCCGATGGGCGCGGCGATCTGGTCGATGTCCCTGGCCGACATGCTGGGCTTTCCCTTGCAGTTTTTCGTCCGCTTCTTCAAGAACCACGGTTTGCTCTCGGTCAACAATCGCCCGCAGTGGTGCGTGATCGAAGGCGGCTCCTCCTGCTATATCGAACCGTTGACCCGCAGCTTTCGCGAGCAGGTACGCCTCAATTGCCCGGTACACCGGGTTGAGCGCAACGCAGACGGGGTGATTATCCACAGCGCGGCCGGCACCGAGGCGTACGACAACGTGGTGTTTGCCTGTCACAGCGACCAGGCACTGGCGTTGCTCGGCGACCCAAGCCAGGCCGAGCAGGAGATCCTCGGTGCCCTGCCCTACGCTGACAACGACGTGGTGCTGCACACCGATACACGCCTGTTGCCCGACCGCAAACTGGCATGGGCCAGCTGGAACTACCGGCTGAGCGGCCCTGCCCAGGCCCAGGCGGCCGTGACCTATGACATGAACATCCTGCAAGGCATCGACAGCGCCACGACCTTTTGCGTGAGCCTGAACCAGACAGCCATGATCAACCCGTTGAAGATCCTTGCGCGCTACACCTATGCCCACCCGCAATACAGCCTGGCGGCGGTGGCCGCGCAAAACCGCTGGGAAGAACTGGCGGGCGCGCAAAACACCTTTTATTGCGGCGCCTATTGGGCCAATGGTTTCCATGAAGACGGCGTGGTCAGCGCCTTGCGCGTAGCCCGAGCCTTTGGAGAGGCCCTGTGAACAGTGCCTTGTACAGCGGCTGGATCGCCCATCGCCGGTTTGCGCCCAGGGCCCACGCCTTTCGCTACCGCATCGGCCTGCTGTACCTGGATCTAAGCGAAGAAGAGCACGTACTTGGGCTATCGCCCCTGGCCGGACGCAGCCTGTTCGCGCCTTTTGGCTTTCGCCAGCAGGATTACCTGCGTGAATTGACGCGCCACGGCATGAGTTTGAGCGATGCCGTGCGCCAGGAAGTCGGCAAGGCCCTTGGGCATGCGCCCCAGGGCGTTATCTGCCTGCTGACCCAGGCCCGCAGTTGGGGCCTGGCTTTTAACCCAGTGAGTTTCTTCTATTGCTTCGAGGCCGATGGGCAATTGGCCGCGATCCTCTGTGAAGTGACCAACACCCCATGGCGCGAGCGCTACCACTACGTGCTGCCGGCCCAAGCCCTGGGCGCGGATGAACACCAGCATTTCGCCGTGGCCAAGGCCTTTCATGTGTCGCCGTTTTTACCGCGCGACCTGGAATACCGCATGAGCTTCAGCCCACCCGCTGCCCGGCTCGGCGTGCACATGGCCGACTGGCAGGGCGAGCTGAAAATCTTCGACGCCACCCTGAGCCTGCAAAAACACACACTGAACCGCGCCAGCCTGCATCGCTACTTGTGGCGTTTTCCGTGGATGACCGCCAAGACCTGCCTGGCGATTTATTGGCAGGCGCTGCGCCTGCTGCTCAAACGCACACCGATTTTTCCCCACCGGGCCGCCGATGGCGCCTCTCGCACAGCCGTCGGTTACACCAAGGATCGCCGCCATGAAACCCCCTAGCTTATCGGTCAAGGCCAACCGCCTGAACGTCAACGGCATGACCACCGCGCTGCTGCGCAAGGGTGTGCTGCGTCAACTCAGCCAATTGCGCCACGGCCAACTGGTGGTGATTGAAGACGGCGAACGGCAAATATTCGGCGCACGGGAAGCGCATTTGCTGGGAGAGATCCAGATCCTCGACCCGGCCGTGTGGGGCCTGGTGGCAGCCAACGGTTCCATTGGCGCCGGCGAAGCGTTTATCCATGGGTACTGGACCAGCCCGGACCTGACCGCCGTGGTGCGCGTGATGGTCAGCAACCTGGACGTACTCGACGCAATGGAAGGTGGCCTGGCGCGCCTGGCTCGGCCATTGACCCAAGGCCTGCACTGGTTGAACCGCAATACACGCAAGGGCTCGCAGAAAAACATCGCCGCCCACTACGACCTGGGCAATGACCTGTTCGAAGAGTTTCTCGACCCGACCATGATGTATTCGGCGGCGCAATTCTTGAGCGCCGACGACACGCTGGAACAAGCGCAACTGAACAAACTGGAGCGCATCTGCCAGAAACTCGCGCTCAAACCCACCGACCACTTGCTGGAAATCGGCACCGGTTGGGGCAGCATGGCGCTATATGCGGCGCAGCATTACGGCTGCAAGGTCACCACCACGACGCTGTCCAAGGAGCAATTCGCCTACACCGAACGGCGCATCGAAGCCTTGGGCTTGCACGGCCAGGTCACGCTGTTGCTGCAGGACTATCGCGACCTGACCGGCCAGTACGACAAGCTGGTGTCCATCGAGATGATCGAAGCGGTGGGCCATCGCTTTCTGCCGACCTACTTCAAACAATGCGCGCATCTGCTCAGGAACGACGGCTTGATGCTGCTGCAAGCCATCACCATCCGCGACCAGCGGTTCGAGCAGGCCAAGAACAGCGTCGACTTTATCCAGCGCTACATCTTCCCCGGTGGCGCGCTGCCGAGCGTGCAGAACATGCTGCATATCGTCAGCCGTGACACCGATATGAACCTGCTGCACATGGAAGATTTCGGCCTGCATTACGCGCGAACCCTGCGCCTGTGGCGTGAGAACTTTCGCCGCGCCCACGGCCGCCTCGCGGAACTGGGCTATGACGAGTACTTCCTGCGGCTGTGGGAGTTTTACCTGTGCTACTGCGAAGGCGGCTTTATGGAGCGCACCATCGGCACCGCGCAATTGCTGTTGGCCAAGCCCTCGGCGATCAACCCGCCGCTGCTGGGACGCTTCGATGCTTAAAAACCTGGCCAATGCCGTGCTGTTCCAGTGCGGCTGGTTTGCCTGTGTGCTCGGCGGTGACAGCCTGTGGCTGCTGGTGGGGGTGGCGGCGCTGGTCATTCACCTGTTGTGGATAAGTTCGGCCGCCGAGGATGGCGTGTTGATTATCAGCGTCACGCTGGCAGGCACGCTGCTGGACACGCTGCTACGTAGCCTGGGCGTGTTCCACTTCAGCGAACCGGGGCCATTGATTCCGTTTTGGCTGATGTTGCTGTGGGCGTTGCTGGCGACCACGTTGCATCATTGCCTGGCCTGGAGCGCTCGGCCCTGGTGGCGCGCCGCCCTGCTCGGCGCGATGGGGGGGCCGTTGTCCTACTACGCCGGGAGCCAGCTGGCAGGCGTGCAGTTCGGTTTCGGCCTGGGGCCGACGATGGCCGGGTTGGCCGTCATCTGGGCCTGGGTTTTCGTCGGGCTACACCGGCTGGCGCGCTGACGTCCGTCAGAGCATTCATACGCACAGCATCGGCTTGCCTTACACTGCGCGCCTATGACCAACATCCCCCACACCCAAATCACCGAACCCGCCGTCACCTGCTCAACGTGCGCCGCCTGCTGCTGCCAGCTGGAAGTCATGTTGATCACCGACACCGGCGTGCCGGAGCGCTATATCGACACGGACGATTGGGGCGGCGAAGTGATGCTGCGCCTGGACGACGGCTGGTGCGCGGCGCTGGATCGGGACACGATGATGTGTACGATTTATGAACGGCGGCCGCTGATTTGCCGGGAGTTCGAGATGGGCGCGCCGGAATGCCTGGAAGAGCGCGAAGGAATCGCCACGGCCTACCGCTGATCTAAAACTTATGGAGATCAAATGTGGGAGGGGGCTTGCTCCCTCCCACAGGAGACCTGCAGTGTTGTGAGGAATTACAACGGCAGGGTGTAGTGCAGCGAGTAGCTCTCGACCCCATCGTTATGACTGCTGATGCCGGCGTTGGAGTAGTGCGTGGCGCGAATGCCCACTTCATGTCCACCGGTAAACCGCAGGCCGAACCCCAGGCGGTCTTCGAACTGGAAGGCCTGCCCGATGTTGTTGTCTTCCAGTTGGGTACGGGAGAACACCGCCACGCCGATCCCGGCTTCGATGTAGGGTTTGACCGATTGCCCGGCAAACTCGTACACAAACACCGGCGAAAACGACAGGCTGCTGGCACCGGCACGCTCGTCGCCATCCCAGTAGGTGTAGGCGCCGCTCCAGTAGCCGGTCAACCGGCCCACGTCGCTTTGCCACCAGCTTTTATCCCACTCCGAAGTCAGCCCCAACCGATAGGTCATGGTGGAGTCGCTGGTGCTTCCCACCCCCAATTCCAGGCCGGCAGCCTGGGCTGAAACCGAGTGTCCCACCACTACGGCTGCGATTGCAGCCAAACAGAACAAGCGCTTCATAAGAAACAATCCTTTGAAAACGAAGTTGTATGGTTTTGTACAGGCCATCTCGCTATAGAAGCTGACCCACAGCCAGAAGTTCAGCGACGTTTCACGAAATTTTCACGAATCGAAGCTTCGCACAACTCCGGAATGTTTCCATAGTGTCGGTAGGATATTTCTGAGATGACGCACATCGCCGCTGGTCCAGAACTGTGCGGGCTCGGGCGGGCCGACCGCCAGCAGGTCGCGCTCGCCCAGCAAGCGCTTGAGCTGGCGGGCCACGGCGGCGCCGGTGTCGATGAGGATGATGCTGGGGGGCAGCATCTGTGCCAGCAGGGGCTTGAGGAAGGGATAGTGGGTGCAACCGAGGATAATGGTGTCGCAACCGGCACTGAGCAGCGGGCGTATATAGCCCAGCAACAACTGGCGCAGGGCCGGGCTGTTCAGGTCGCCGGTTTCAATCAATTCCACCAGGCCCGGACATGGCTGGGTGATCACCCGCACATCGGTGGCGAAACGGTCGAGCAAGGCTGCGAACTTGGCGCTTTGCAGGGTGCCGGTGGTGGCCAGCACGCCGACCACACCACTGCGGGTAGCGGCAGCGGCGGGTTTGACGGCGGGCTCCATGCCCACCAGTGACCAGTCGGGGTAGTCCTGGCGTAAATCGGCCACTGCCGCGACGGTGGCCGTGTTGCACGCGATCACGAATGCCTTGGCGCCTTTCGCGCGGAAAAACTCGGCCACCCGCCGCGAGCGTTCAAGAATGAATGCGGGGGTTTTCTCGCCGTAGGGGATATGCCCGCCATCGGCGACATACAGCAGTGATTCGTGGGGCAATAGTTGCTGGATTTCATCCAGCACCGACAAGCCGCCGACACCGGAATCGAACACACCGACCGGCGCGCCCTTAACCATGCTGCGTCCCGCAGACGCTGCAACCTGGGTCACGCTTGACGCGCAACTCGCGAAAGCGCGTGGTCAAGGCATCAATCAGCAACAAGCGGCCCACCAGCGGCTCGCCGAAGCCGGCCAGCAGCTTCAAGGCTTCCAGCGCTTGCAGGCTGCCCACCAAACCGACCAGCGGCCCTACCACGCCGGCTTCGCTGCAGGTGAGCTCGGTGTCGCTGCCGTGCCCATATAAACAGTGGTAACACGGGCTGTCGGCGCGGCGCGGGTCGAACACCGACAATTGCCCCTCCAGGCGAATCGCCGCGCCGCTGATCAAGGGCGTGGCGCCAGCGACACAGGCCGCATTGACGGCTTCGCGGGTGGAGAAGTTGTCGCTGCAATCGAGCACCACATCCACCGCTGCCACGGCCGCCGCCAGGGAGTCCGCATCGAGTGCGCGGCGATGAGGAACCAAGGCGATGTCCGGGTTGATCGCCGTCAGGCGGCGCATGGCCGAATCGACCTTGGCCTGCCCGACACTGTCGGTGTCATGGATGATCTGGCGTTGCAGGTTGGTCAGGTCAACCGTATCGAAGTCGGCCAGATGCAACTCGCCCACGCCGGCGGCCGCCAGATACAGCGCCACGGGCGCGCCCAGGCCACCCAGGCCGACAATCAACGCGCGGGCGTTTTTCAGACGCAGTTGGCCGTCGATGTCGACATGCTGCAACAGAATCTGTCGGCTATAGCGCAACAGCTCTTGGTCGGTCAGCACGGCCGGTGCCCCAACGTGATGCGTTCGTGGCCGCCCAGATCGATGCGGCTATGCACGTCGTCAAAGCCCTGGCTCAGTAACAGATCGCGCACGGCCAGAGCCTGGTCGTAACCGTGTTCGAGCAGTAGCCAGCCACCGGCATTCAAGTGGGCCGGAGCCTCTTTGATGATCAAGCGCAGGTCGTCCAGGCCATCATGGCCCGCTACCAGCGCGCTGGCCGGTTCGAAACGCACATCGCCCGCCGCCAGGTGCGGGTCGTTATCGGCGATGTAGGGCGGGTTACTGATGATCAGGTCATAAGTACGACCTTGCAGGGCGCTGAACCAATGGCTGTTGAGCACCGTGGCGTTGTTCAGGTGCAGGCGCTGGCGGTTGCGTTCGGCCAAGGCCACTGCCTCCAGCACGCGATCAACGGCCGTGACCCGCCAGGCGGGACGCTCGCTGGCCAGGGCCAATGCAATGGCGCCGCTGCCGGTGCCCAGGTCGAGGACCTGGGTGGGCGTGGCCGGCAATAATTCCAGCGCCGCTTCCACCAGCAATTCGGTGTCCGGACGCGGGATCAGCGTGTGCGGCGCGACCTCCAGGTCGAGTTTCCAGAAACCTTGCTGGCCAAGAATGTAAGCCACCGGCTCGCCGGCGCGGCGGCGTTGCAGGTAGCCGGCGAAGGTCAGCGCATCTTCGCTGCTGACGATTTTCTCCGGCCAGGTGTGCAGGTAGCTGCGCGATTTTCCCAGGGCAGCGGCCAGCAGCAATTCGGCGTCCAGGCGCGCGGTGGGCGAGTCCGGCAGGTCGGCGGCGCGCAATAGGCTGGCGATGATGGTCATTTATTCACCTATCGCCGCCAATTGATCGGCCTGGTATTCGGCGAGCAGCGGCTCGATCACCGCATCGACGCCACCGGCGAGGATCTCGTCAAGGGAGTAAAGGGTGAGGTTGACCCGGTGGTCGGTGACCCGGCCCTGGGCGAAGTTGTAGGTACGGATGCGCTCGGAACGGTCGCCCGAGCCCACCAGCAATTTACGCTCGCTGGCAATCGCATTGGCGGCGGCGCTGGTCTGCTGGTCGTTGAGCTTGGCCGACAGCCAGGACATGGCGCGGGCACGGTTCTTGTGCTGGGAACGTTCTTCCTGGCACTCCACCACGATGCCCGACGGCAAGTGGGTGATGCGGATCGCCGAATCGGTTTTGTTGACGTGCTGGCCACCGGCGCCCGACGAGCGGTAGGTGTCGACGCGCAGGTCCGCCGGGTTGATCTCGATCGCTTCCTGCTCATCCGGCTCGGGCAATACGGCCACCGTGCACGCCGAGGTATGGATGCGGCCCTGGGATTCGGTCGCCGGCACCCGCTGTACACGGTGCGCGCCGGATTCGAACTTCAGCTTGCCGTAGACATTCTCGCCTTCGACCCGCGCGATGACTTCTTTATAGCCCCCGTGCTCGCCTTCGTTCTCGGACAGGATCTCCACCCGCCAGCCACGCCGCTCGGCATAGCGCGAATACATGCGGAACAGGTCGCCGGAAAAAATCGCCGCCTCGTCGCCACCGGTGCCGGCGCGTATTTCGAGGAACACGTTGCGCCCGTCGTTGGGGTCCTTGGGCAGCAACATGCGTTGCAGGTCGCCTTCCAGCTCGGCCAGTTTGTCCTTGGCTTCGCGGACTTCTTCCACGGCCATTTCGCGCATGTCCGGGTCGCTGTCCTTGAGCAGCGCCTGGGCACCTTCAAGGTCGGCCTGCACTTTCAGCAAGTTTTTGTAGGTCGCCACGACAGGCTCGACTTCGGCGTATTCCTTGGAATAAGCGCGGAACCTGGCCTGATCGGAGATGACCTCGCCATCGCCGAGCAAGGCGGTCAGTTCTTCGAAACGGTCCTGGAGCACGTCCAGTTTATTGAGCAGTGACGCTTTCATTGCGGTTTTTTATCCGAAGAGCTTTCTGACGCGCCCTCACCGAGGGCAAAGAGTTCCTGGGCCATGGCCAACGCATCGAGGCGGCCTTCGGCGGTAAGCTTTTTCAATTGCACGCTGGGCGCGTGGAGCAGCTTGTTGGTAAGGCCGCGAGCCAGTTGCATCAGCACCTCTTCGGCGCTGCTGCCGTTGGCCAGCAAGCGCTGAGCCTTGAGCAACTCCTCGTCGCGCAGGCGTTCACCCTGCTGACGATACGCCTTGAGCACGTCCACCGCCGCCAGTTCACGTAAGCGCACCATGAAGTCTTCGGCGCCGGTGCTGACCATTTCCTCGGCGGCCTGGGCAGCGCCCTGGCGGCTCTTGAGGTTTTCGGCGACCACTTCATGCAGATCATCGACGCTGTAGAGGTAAACGTCGTCCAACTCGCCGACTTCGGGCTCGATATCCCTGGGAACGGCGATATCCACCATAAAGATCGGCTTGTGCTTGCGCAGCTTCAGCGCGCTTTCCACCGCGCCCTTGCCAAGAATAGGCAATTGGCTGGCGGTGGAGCTGATCACGATATCGCTTCGCACCAGCTCGGCCGGAATATCCGCCAGCAGCACGGCGTGGGCGCCAAACTGTTCGGCCAGGATGCTTGCGCGCTCCAGGGTGCGGTTGGCGACCACGATGCGCTTCACACCCAGATCATGCAGGTGGCGGGCCACCAGAGTGATGGTTTCACCGGCGCCGATCAGCAAGGCCTGGCTGCGCTGCAAGTCGCTGAAAATCTGCTTGGCCAGGCTGACGGCGGCAAACGCCACGGACACTGGGTTTTCGCCGATGGCGGTGTCGGTGCGCACCTGCTTGGCCGAATTGAACGTGGCCTGGAACAGGCGACCCAGCAGCGGGCCGACGGTACCGGCCTCGCGCGCTACCGCGTAGGCGGACTTCATCTGGCCGAGGATCTGCGGCTCGCCGAGTACCAGCGAATCGAGACCGGCAGCCACACGCATCATGTGACGAACTGCCGCATCCTCTTCGTGCACATAGGCACTGGCGCGCAGGTCATCGAGGCTTAAATGGTGATAATCCGCCAGCCAGCGCAAGACGACATCCGCGCTGAGATGTTCCTGCTCTATATAAAGTTCGCTGCGATTGCAGGTTGAAAGGATCGCAGCTTCGCGGCTGTCGGTGAGCCGGCAGAGCTGCTGCAAGGCCTCAACCAACTGCTCTGGGGTAAACGCCACGCGCTCGCGCACGTCTACGGAGGCAGTCTTGTGGTTAATACCGAGTGCGAGGAAGGCCATTCAATATCGCTGATGATGTCGGGAAGCCGACAATTGTCCTACTTCGAAAGATTCAGAACAACCACCGTCGTCTATTGTCCCTATACCTTGTGCCTATAAAGGTATCCACTGAGACTCGGTTATGTTTGGCCGAAGGCTTGTGTCATGATGATCCGACCGCAGGTTAGTCGTCCTCTTCCTATATGAATAGATCTTCCGCGTTGCTCCTTGCTTTTGTCTTCCTCAGCGGCTGCCAGGCCTTGGCCCCCGTGTCGCCGGACGGTACCCCGCCGGTGGAAGACAGCACTCCCGCCCCTGAAAAGCCCAAGGTTTACTCCTCGTTCAGTGAAGAAACGGTGTTCAGCCTGCTGAGTGCGGAACTGGCCGGCCAACGCAATCGCTTCGACATTGCGCTGGATAATTACGTGACCCAGGCCATCAACACCCAGGACCCGGGAATCTCCGAGCGAGCGTTTCGCATCGCCGAGTACCTGGGTGCCGATCAGGCTGCGCTGGATACCTCGTTGATCTGGGCGAAAAACGCGCCCGATGATCTGGAAGCGCAGCGCGCAGCCGCCATTCAGTTGGCACGAGCAGGGCGTTATGACGACTCCATGGTGTATATGGAGAAAGTCCTGCAGGGCAAGGGTGACACGCATTTCGACTTTCTCGCGCTATCGGCCGCCGACACCGACCAGGACACGCGCAATGGGTTGATGAAAGGTTTCGACCGCCTGCTGCAAAAGCATCCAAAGAACAGCCAGCTGATTTTCGGCAAGGCGTTGTTGCTGCAACAGGATGACGAAGCCGAAGCGGCCCTTAAGCTGCTGGAGCAGAACCCGCCGGAAGAGGGCGAGGTCGCGCCGATCCTGCTGCGCGCGCGCCTGCTGCAGAACCTCAATCGTGGCAAGGAAGCGATTGTACTGCTGGAAAAAAGCATCAAGAAGTACCCGGAAGACAAACGCCTGCGCCTGACTTATGCGCGCATGCTGGTCGAGCAGGACCGCATGGAGGACGCCAAAGTGCAGTTCGCCAGCCTGGTCCAGCAATACCCGGACGATGACGAACTGCGTTACTCCCTGGCGCTGGTGTGCCTGGAAGCCAAGGCCTGGGACGAGGCCAAGGGGTATCTGGAAGAGCTGATTGCCCGGGAAAGCCACGTGGACTCCGCGCACCTGAACCTGGGCCGTATCGCTGAAGAGCGCAACGACCCACAGGCCGCCCTGCTCGAATACGCCCAGGTCGGCCCCGGTAATGACTACCTGCCGGCTCAGTTGCGCCAAGCCGATATCCTGATAAGCAACGGCCGCACCGACGAGGCCGAAAAACGCCTGGCCGCCGCCCGCGATGCCGAGCCGGATTACGCAATCCAACTGTACTTGATCCAGGCCGAAACCTTGTCAGCCAACAATCAGGGCGAGCGCGCCTGGAAACTGCTGCAACAAGCCTTGCTGCAATTCCCCGACGACTTGAATCTGCTGTACACCCGCGCCATGCAGGCGGAAAAACGCAACGATTTGGCGCAGATGGAAAAAGACCTGCGGCTGATCATCAAGCGCGACCCCGACAACGCCATGGCGCTGAATGCATTGGGCTACACCTTGTCCGACCGCACCACGCGCTACGACGAAGCCAAGGTACTGATCGAACAAGCGCACAAGCTCAACCCCGAAGACCCGGCCGTGCTCGACAGCCTGGGCTGGGTGAACTACCGCCTGGGTAACCTGGACGAAGCCGAACGTTTGCTGCGCCAGGCGCTGGAGCGCTTCCCCGATCAGGAAGTCGCCGCCCACCTGGGCGAAGTGTTGTGGGCCAATGGCAAACAGCGCGAAGCACGCCAAATCTGGGAAAAATTCCTCAACGAACAACCCGAAAGCCCCATCCTGCGCGGCACCATCAAGCGCCTGACCGGATCCGAGACCCTTTAAGCTTATGTTCTTGCGCCACGTTGTAATGTTCAGTCTTATCGCCCTGCTCGCCGGTTGCGCAGGCCTGGGCAACCGTGAATCCGTTGAAGGCCAGGGCAACCCGGCGCAATGGAAGCAGCATAAGGATCAGCTAGCCAGCATTGATGGCTGGCAGATCGAAGGCAAAGTCGGGGTGCGCGCACCGAAAGACTCCGGCAGCGGCACGTTGTTCTGGCTGCAACGCCAGGATTATTACGACATTCGTTTATCGGGCCCACTGGGCCGTGGCGCGGCTCGCCTGACCGGGCGTCCGGGGCAGGTGAGCCTTGAAGTGGCCAACCAGGGCCGCTATGAAGCGACGTCACCGGAAGCTTTGCTGCAAGAGCAGATCGGCTGGAAGCTGCCTGTCTCGCACTTGGTGTGGTGGGTTCGCGGCCTGCCCGCGCCGGACAGCAAGAGTCGCCTGAGCCTCAACGGTGACAGCCGCCTGGCCACCCTGGAACAGGATGGCTGGCAGGTCGAGTACCTCAGTTATGTGCAACAAAGCGGTTATTGGCTGCCCGAGCGCATCAAGCTGCACGGTACCGACCTGGACGTGACGCTGGTGATCAAGGACTGGCAACCGCGCAAATTGGGGCAGTGACGTGAGCGTAGACAAACTGACTCTGCCCTCCCCGGCCAAACTGAACCTGATGCTGCACATTCTGGGGCGCCGCGAAGACGGCTACCACGAGTTGCAGACGCTGTTTCAATTTCTCGACTATGGCGATGAGCTGACCTTCGCCGTACGCGACGATGGCATGATCCAACTGCACACCGAATTCGACGGCGTGCCCCACGACAGCAATCTGATTGTGCGGGCGGCAAAAAAACTTCAGGAACAATCCGGCTGTTCGCAGGGCATCGACATCTGGATCGATAAAATCCTGCCGATGGGTGGCGGGATCGGCGGGGGCAGCTCAAATGCCGCGACCACCCTGCTGGGTCTCAACCACTTGTGGCAACTGGGCTGGGGCCAAGATCGCCTGGCCGCGCTGGGCCTCACGCTGGGCGCCGATGTCCCGGTTTTCGTGCATGGGCATGCGGCTTTTGCCGAGGGCGTAGGGGAGAAACTTACCCCGCAATTCCCCGAAGAGCCGTGGTATGTCGTGCTTGTCCCGCAAGTATCTGTAAGTACAGCAGAAATTTTTTCAGATCCGTTGTTGACACGTAACTCTTCTCCCATTAAAGTGCGCCCCGTTCCCAAGGGAAACAGTCGAAATGACTGCTTACCGGTTGTAGCAAGGCGTTATCCAGAGGTACGTAACGCTTTGAATTTGTTAGGTAAATTTACCGAAGCAAAATTAACCGGAACTGGAAGTTGTGTGTTTGGGGGCTTCCCAAGCAAAGCTGAAGCTGATAAAGTCTCGGCCCTTCTTACAGAGACCCTTACAGGGTTTGTAGCAAAGGGAAGCAACGTTTCGATGTTGCATCGCAAGCTGCAAAGTCTGCTCTAAAAGGAATCGAGTACTGGGTACTCGTTGCAACAGATACAGGGGCGTCGCCAAGCGGTAAGGCAGCAGGTTTTGATCCTGCCATGCGTTGGTTCGAATCCAGCCGCCCCTGCCATTTTCTAATACTCATCCAGGTTACCCTCAGCCTCTAGGTACTGCGCGTGTCCAAGATGATGGTCTTTACGGGGAACGCCAACCCCGATCTGGCTCGACGTGTCGTACGTCAGCTGCATATCCCTCTCGGTGACATCTCTGTCGGTAAGTTCTCCGACGGCGAAATTACAGCCGAGATCAATGAAAACGTTCGCGGTAAAGACGTATTCATTATTCAGCCGACCTGCGCTCCGACCAACGATAACCTGATGGAACTCGTCGTGATGGCTGATGCCTTCCGCCGCTCCTCAGCGACTCGAATCACAGCTGTAATCCCTTACTTTGGTTATGCCCGTCAGGATCGCCGTCCGCGTTCCGCACGTGTGGCTATCAGCGCGAAAGTCGTTGCTGACATGCTCACCGTGGTAGGCATCGACCGTGTTCTCACGGTTGACCTGCACGCTGACCAAATCCAGGGGTTCTTCGATATTCCGGTAGATAACATCTACGGCTCCCCCGTATTGGTGGATGACATCGAAGATCAGCGCTTTGAAAACCTGATGATCGTGTCCCCGGACATTGGTGGCGTCGTGCGTGCACGGGCCGTTGCCAAATCCCTGGGTGTGGATCTCGGGATCATCGACAAACGCCGCGAGAAAGCCAATCACTCTGAAGTGATGCATATCATCGGTGATGTCGAAGGGCGTACCTGTATTCTGGTTGATGACATGGTCGACACCGCCGGCACCCTGTGCCACGCGGCTAAAGCCTTGAAAGAGCACGGTGCGGCTAAAGTCTTCGCCTACTGCACACACCCTGTGCTGTCGGGCCGAGCGATCGAGAACATCGAGAATTCCGTGCTGGACGAACTGGTGGTGACCAACACCATCCCGTTGTCCGCCGCTGCTCAAGCCTGTGCGCGTATCCGTCAACTGGATATCGCACCGGTCGTTGCCGAAGCGGTTCGCCGTATCAGCAATGAAGAATCGATCAGCGCGATGTTCCGTTAAGGGTCAAACCTTAGCGACATCAACCTGACGAAAAGCGCCCCGCCCCAGCATTCTGTTGGGGCGGGGCTTTTTTGCCCATATCGCCTTTAGCGCTGGTCGCAAACGCTGGGGCGAATGTGGTTAATTTGGAGATACAACATGAACAACTTTACTTTGAATGCTGAACTGCGTTCCGACCTGGGGAAAGGTGCGAGCCGCCGCCTGCGTCGTCTCGCAAGCCTGGTTCCAGCTGTAGTTTACGGTGGCGACAAAGCCCCTGAATCCATCAGCATGCTGGCTAAAGAAGTTGCCAAACTGCTCGAAAACGATGCTGCCTACAGCCACGTTATCGAACTGAACGTTGGCGGCAAAAAGCAGAACGTCATCATCAAGGCCCTGCAACGTCACCCGTCCAAGGGTCACGTACTGCACGCCGACTTCGTACGCGTCGTAGCCGGTCAGAAACTGACCGCTATCGTTCCAGTACACTTTGTTGGTGAAGAAGCTCCGGTCAAGAAAGGCGGCGAGATCTCTCACGTCCTGAACGAAATCGAAGTGACTTGCCTGCCGAAAGATCTGCCTGAGTTCATCGAAGTCGACCTGTCGGCTCTGGAAATCGGCGCAATCGTTCACCTGTCCGACCTCAAAGCCCCTAAAGGCGTTGAGTTCGTTGCACTGGCTCACGGTGACGACAAAGCTGTTGCAAACGTACACGCTCCACGCGTTGCACCAGAAGCTGAAGAAGGCGCTGCAGAGTAATTCACTCTGTCTTGCCGGAGCTTGAGGCAACATCGCGGACCGGAACGTAGCGAGAAAGCGGGCGACAACGCGAAGTTTATCTCTGGATAAGTGAGCTCCTGTCATCCACTTTCGCCGCACTCAGGTCGGCGATGTTATCCACAACTCCAAAGGAAGGGCCCCTGTCGTGACTGCCATTAAACTGATCGTTGGCCTGGGAAATCCAGGCGCCGAATACGAACAGACCCGGCATAACGCGGGGGCCCTTTTTGTTGAGCGTATCGCCCATGCCCAGGGTGTAAACCTGGCGGCCGATCGCAAGTATTTTGGCCTGACCGGGCGCTTCTCGCACCAGGGTCAGGATGTTCGTCTGCTGATTCCCACCACCTACATGAACCGCAGCGGCCAGTCTGTCGCGGCGCTTGCGGGCTTCTTCCGGATCAAACCCGAAGAAATCCTGGTGGCCCATGACGAACTGGACCTGCCACCCGGCGTTGCCAAGCTCAAGCTGGGCGGCGGGCACGGTGGGCACAACGGCCTGCGCGACATCATCGCGCAGTTGGGTAATCAGAATAATTTCTACCGCCTGCGGCTCGGCATTGGCCACCCAGGCGTTGCCAGTATGGTTTCAAATTTCGTCCTGGGTCGTGCGCCACGCGCCGAACAGGAAAAACTCGATGCCAGCATCGACTTTGCCCTCGGCGTGCTGCCGGATATCTTCGCCGGGGAATGGAACCGTGCGATGAAAAACCTGCACAGCCAGAAGGCCTGACTCTTACCGAGGGGAAACACCATGGGATTCAATTGCGGCATCGTCGGCCTGCCCAACGTCGGCAAATCCACCTTGTTCAACGCTTTGACCAAGTCCGGTATTGCGGCGGAGAACTTCCCCTTCTGCACCATCGAACCCAACAGCGGTATCGTGCCGATGCCGGACCCGCGTCTTGACGCGCTGGCAGCCATCGTCAACCCCAAGCGCATCCTGCCAACCACCATGGAATTCGTCGACATCGCCGGCCTGGTGGCTGGCGCATCGAAAGGTGAGGGCCTGGGCAACAAGTTCCTGGCCAACATCCGCGAAACCGATGCCATCGCCCACGTGGTCCGCTGCTTCGAAGACGAGAACGTGATTCACGTCTCCAACAGTGTCGACCCGAAACGCGACATCGAGATCATTGACCTGGAACTGATCTTCGCCGACCTCGACAGCTGCGAAAAGCAATTGCAGAAAGTTGCGCGTAACGCCAAGGGCGGTGACAAGGACGCAGTGGTCCAGAAAGGCCTGCTGGAGCAGTTGATCGCTCACTTCACCGAAGGCAAGCCTGCGCGCAGCCTGATGAAGAACATGGGCGTTGATGAGAAGGCCGTGATCAAGGGCTTCCACCTGCTGACCACCAAACCGGTAATGTACATCGCCAACGTGGCTGAAGACGGTTTTGAGAACAACCCGCTGCTGGATGTGGTCAAGGCCATTGCCGACGAAGAAGGCGCCATAGTTGTTCCGGTGTGCAACAAGATCGAAGCGGAAATCGCCGAACTCGACGACGGCGAAGAAAAAGATATGTTCCTTGAGGCCCTGGGCCTGGAAGAGCCTGGTCTGAATCGCGTGATCCGTGCCGGCTACGAAATGCTCAACTTGCAGACCTACTTCACCGCCGGCGTCGAAGAAGTCCGCGCCTGGACCGTCAAAGTCGGCGCCACCGCGCCACAGGCTGCCGGCGTGATCCACACCGACTTCGAAAAAGGCTTTATCCGCGCCGAAGTGATCGCCTACAACGACTTTATTCAGTTCAAGGGTGAAGCCGGTGCCAAGGAAGCCGGTAAATGGCGCCTGGAAGGCAAGGAATACATCGTCAAGGATGGCGACGTGATGCATTTCCGTTTCAACGTGTAAGTAGTATTCGCGGCTTACCCCGCACTTAAAAAGCCGATGCATTGCATCGGCTTTTTTGTGGGCCATTATTTAACACCCGAACTTTGACGCGTTCGTAATTAGCCACAACAAAACATAAACCTATCTAACTTTTCCTACAGCATTCACGTAACTTCCTACTTCAAGCTCCGTGTGAGAAACCTATAATTTTTCGCGCCAGTGAAGGCGTGGCTGATCACGGCCTTCTCAATCGCGAAACATAATGGAGCACCCCTTCGATGTTGAATTCCTGTCATGGGGAAGTTGAAACGGACATGTCGTTCCTGGAAGACCCAGACATTGAAAGTACGCTTCACAGCACCGCGAAACTCAACATCGATATTTTATTGCTGGGAGAAACCGGCACCGGCAAGGACACGCTGGCCCAACGGGTTCATCGTTTATCGGGACGGCGCGGTAACTTCGTTGCCGTGAACTGTGCGGCCATCCCCGAAAGCCTTGCGGAAAGCCAGTTGTTTGGGGTCAACAGCGGCGCCTTTACGGGGGCGGTGCAGTCGCGGGCAGGCGTTGTGGAAGCCGCTCATCTGGGCACGCTTTACCTCGACGAGATCGACAGCATGCCGTTGAACCTGCAAGCCAAACTGCTGCGGGTACTGGAGTCTCGCGGCGTGGAGCGCCTAGGCTCAACCCGTTTCATCCCGGTGGATATGCGCGTCATTGCCTCAGCCCAGCAGTCGCTGCACCAGATGGTCGAATCAGGCACTTTCAGACGTGACCTGTACTTTCGATTGAACATTGTCAGCCTCCAGCTTCCCGCCCTGCGCGACCAACGAGAACGGATCATCCCGTTGTTTCTCAACATGGTCCGGCAGGAGGCCGAACAGTTCCAATGTCCTGCGCCAACCCCGCCCGCCCAGTTGTTGCAACAAATACTCTGCCATTCCTGGCTGGGAAACATTCGTGAGCTACGTTCGGCCGCCAAACGCTTCGTATTGGGCCTGGCACCGCTCGCAACCCCGATGAGCAACCCACAAGGTAACGAAATAGGCCTCAAGACCCGCCTGCAACAAATCGAAAAAGCGCTGATTGAAGAGTCACTGCAGCGCAACGACCACTGTGTCGATAGCGTGGCGACTGAGTTGGGGGTGGTAAAGCGCACACTCTATTACCGGATGAAACAACTCGAAATATAAACACTACCGCACCAACCGAAATGAATTTAAATATTTCACGCGCAATAAAATGGAACGTTTCATTTGTAACCAACCACCCAAAGCCTGAGCAACTTCAACGTCGCTCAACATGCACAGATAGCAGGTTACTTGCTATCACTCTTTATTTAAAACTTGAAAGGTGATCTATGATCTCTGGCATTGGTGGTAGCGCTGGCAACCAAGCACAATTGGACGCAATCAACGCAGACAAAGAACGAAAAGTGGTTGAAGAAGCAAAAAAAACCGCTGAGCAAGAACTGACCACAGCTAAAGCGGGCCGCATTAAATCCCTGCGATTCGCCTAAGTAAGACGAGCCTCCTCAACCCGCAGGTTGAGGAGGTTTTTACGCTCACTGCAGGCACAGCACCTGATTCGTTCGATAGAGGTTCACATGGATATTACCCATGCCGGGTTTCGAAAAAACGCGACCATCGCTGCCCAGGTCGACACGCCAGACGCGAACAGCGCGGTTTCTGACATTAATTTTTTCAACGCCCAACTCAACACCACCGAACAGTCCGGTAACGGCATTGCGCCCGCCCTGGCCTCTGCCGCATCGCCCTGGGACTCCACTGAGTCGCAAACACTGTCCAGACGCGTATCCAAAGGGTTTCGGGATGCAAGCCAGAACAAGAAGACCAAAGATGCGAACGAGTTTCCCCAATCGCTCGCCGAGGCGCATATAGACGTGATGTCACGCGTCAAGGTCATTGGCGCAATCGCAAAAGGCGTCGATAAAATTTCAAACCTGGGGTAGATGCATGTATCGCCGCCTGATCGCCCTCGTGTTTCTGTCATCGGCGCTGATGCTGACTGGCTGTGGTGAAAGCGTAGAGCTTCATCGCAACATCTCTGAGCAGGAAGCTAACGAAGTCATCGCAGAACTGGCCGATAAACAGATCCGCGCCCAGAAAATCCCAGGCAAAGACGGCGTCGCCGTTCGCGTCAATGCCAGTGACATAAGTCGAGCGGTGCGTACCCTGGACGCTGCGGGGCTGCCCAGGCTGGCCCGTTCGACACTGGGGGACGTATTTCGCAAGGAAGGCGTCATCTCCACGCCTCTGGAAGAGCGTGCACGCTACATCTACGCGCTGTCCCAGGAACTGGAGTCGACCCTATCGAACATAGACGGTGTGATCGTCGCCCGGGTTCACGTGGTGCTCCCTGAACGAGTCGCGCCAGGCGAGCCGGTACAGCCGGCCTCCGCCTCGGTATTCATCAAGCATGACCCGCGATTGGACCCGGACAAAATAAACCCGCGTGTGCGCAGGATGGTGGCCAGCAGCATCCCCGGGATGGCCTCGGCCCTAGACAACACCGTAAAACTGACCGTGATTTTCGTACCGGCCATCGCCTACAAAGAAGAGCAACAGCTGGTGTATTTCGGCCCGTTCCTGGTGCCGGAGCATGACCTGGGGTTTTGGCGCGCCAGCGTTTTATTACCTCTGGTCGCCCTCATCCTGGCTGGCGTTGGCTGGCGGTTATGGCGCCGCGGCAAACAGCCCAACCCTGTAGAGCCTGCATTGGCACAGGCTCATGAGTGAAGACCTGAGTTGGGCAACATGGTGGGCCTTGCCGTGGAAACATGCCCACATCGATTGGCTCACCCAAACGGGCTTTGTCGACGCCGCAGCGCTTTCACGCAGCCATCACCGCCGTGTGAGCAGCCTGTTCGGCATCGAGCCCGAGCTGCCCCCGGCCGCGTCTTCGGCATTGTTACACCTGGTGCTGAGCAGCGCGCAGCAACGGGACCTCGTGCTCATCCTCGTCAATGAGGTGTACAACGCGCCCCATGACAAGCGCTTGAATCAGGAACAACTGCTTTGGTGCCAGCGCTTGGCCAAGGCACTGCCGCCTGGCCCGGCCTCGTCGAGCATCGATGATCCCTTGCAATATCTGCGCGCGTGGGTCGCCCCTGCTATCTGGCAGCGGCTGCGCTTGTGCTTTGCGCGCCCAAGGGTGCTCGAGCTGGAACGACATCCCAAACCGGCGGACACCCATGGCCGGCTGGATACCCTGTGGCAAGCCACTGTCTGGCGCGCAACCTCTCCCACCGTCGATAACACCCTGCGTGCCTCCCAAGAGAATTCCCAGCATGTTTTGCGCCCACAAGATTGAGCTGAAGACCCAGCCTCACGATCTGCCAACGGCGCTGATCCCCAGGCAAATGCTTGCCGAACACTCCCAGGCGCAGCAATTGCTTGATCACGCCCAAACCCAAGCGCAGGCGCTCATACGCCAAGCCGAGGACCAATGCGAGCAGATGCTCGAACGCGCCAGCGATGAGTTCTGGCAGCGTGCCAATGCCCAGCTGCATCGTTGGGAGTCTGAGCGCCAGATGATGGTCGACCATCTGGAACACGCCGCGACCTCGGTCATTAATACCGCCATTCGAAGCCTCCTGGAGGAGGCCGTACCCGCTCAACGCCTCAGCGCATTGCTCAATAAGCTGCTGGCGGCGCAACTGCCTGCGGTCGAGGCAAACCTGATGTGCAACCCACTGGACCGCGAGCACGTCGAGCTATGGCTCAACCTGCACTGCAACGTGCCCTGGACACTTCAAGTGGAAGATGGACTCGCCGCCCAGTCGCTGCTGCTTGAGACACAAGAGGGTGGGTTTCACATCAACTGGGCCCATGCCCTCGATAACCTGGTGGTAATCCCCCCCAAGGCCCAGACCAAGTAACAACTTTTATCGCTGGAGCCTTTCTTCTTTTATGAAGTATGTCGGTCAATGGAACTGGCCATCACTCAGGCACCACACAGGAGCAGACCCCCACCGGAGCTCAAGCGATGAATACCGACTCACGCGTATCCAACAGTCTCTACAGAGAGCAAGTCCGTTCCGAAAAGCGCCTCGACCAGATCGGTAGCGAGGTTATTACCAGCGAAGACACTGAAGAATTCGCACGGCTCTTCGAACAGCTCAATGAGCAAAAGTCCGCCCTTGTGAACAACCTGGCGGTGAACTCGACCTATCTCAGCTACAAGCACGAAACGCTTAAATCCGCCATCAATGTCGTCTAGTGACTGGCAGCCAATCCCGGCTGACGTTGGGAGTGGCCCACGAGTACACACTCCGCCGCGGCCCTGGTCTCACCTCGATCAGCCCAGCCTGACGAGTTCCCCGCCAAAGCACTTTCCAACCACCGTGATACCTGGCGCAGCGTCACTGCGCGCCGGAACAAGGCCGGGCGGGAATCTGCGCCCACCTCATTTCGTAAGCTACGGCACTGAAACAGAGAACCTGTCATGTATAGCAAACTCAACAAGCCCACCGGCCTGCGTTTAAACCCGCGCCCTGCGCCAATAAAAAGCCCTCACTGGCGCTGCCTGCTCGCCCTGCCCTTTTTGCTGGCGCCGCTGCACAGCGCGCTTGCCGCTATTCCCACCGAATGGAAAAACACCGCCTATGCGTATGAAGCCGAGCATAAGCCCCTACAAGAAGTGCTGGAGGACTTCGCTCAGACCTTTGGTATACAGGTGCAAATAGACGGCCTGCTGGAGGGGAGCGTGAATGGCAAGATACGCGCCAATACCCCGCAGTCGATGCTCGACAGGCTGGCGGTAGAGCACCGTTTCCAGTGGTTCCTGTACAACAAAACGCTCTATATCAGCACCCTGGACCTGCAGGAGTCCGCGCGTCTGGAGGTGTCTGCCGAGACCGTTGCCGACCTCAAGAGGGCGCTGACCGACATCGGTCTGCTCGATAGCCGTTTCGGCTGGGGTGAATTGCCGGATGAAGGGGTCGTGCTGGTCTCTGGCCCCAAGCGTTACATCGAGCAGATCAAGCAATTCAGCAGCCAGCGTAAATCTCCCGACGAAAAACAGAGCGTACTCAGCTACCCGCTGAAATTTGCCAACGCGGGAGACCGACAGATAGACTATCGCGGCGAAAAACTAACCCTCCCTGGCGTCGCCAGCATGTTGCGTGGGTTATTGGAGCCTCGGGCAACGTCCTCGCTCTCCAGCCTTAACCCCCGCCCCTCCGCATCACAGCCCTCGCCCATCACGCCGAACTTCCCCCGGCTGAGCAACCCGATGCTGGGGCAAATGCTCGGCCAGACGACGAACGCTGGGGAGTTGGGCACGGGAGCGACGCTCACCCCCAGGGCCCCGGTTCCCACAAGCAAAATCCGCGTCGAGGCCGATATACGCAACAACGCCGTGCTGATCTATGACCTCCCGGAGCGACAGGCGATGTACCGCGAGCTGATTGCCCAGCTCGACGTGGCGCGCAAAATGGTGGAAATCGACGCGATCATCCTCGACATAGAACGCGAACAATTGCGCGAATTCGGGATCAATTGGGGCAACCGTCATTTCAGCAGCGACATGAGGCTGGCACCGGGTAGCTCATCGCAGCTGTCGATCGAAAACCGTGACCGTTTCTTTGCCAAAATACGTGCACTGGAGCAACGCGGACTGGCGACCATGGTCTCCAACCCCTCCGTGCTCACCCTGGAAAACCAGCCGTCGGTGATTGACTTC
This sequence comes from Pseudomonas asgharzadehiana, assembly GCF_019139815.1. NCBI lineage: Bacteria > Pseudomonadati > Pseudomonadota > Gammaproteobacteria > Pseudomonadales > Pseudomonadaceae > Pseudomonas > Pseudomonas asgharzadehiana. The sequence goes on along the minus strand of NZ_CP077079.1, from coordinate 992,794 downwards.
AACCGCACCCAATACCTCACGGCGGGTACAGAAGTCGCCACCGTGCTGCCGATTACAGTGGGTACCAGCCTGCAAGTCGTGCCCAGGGTGATTACCACACGCGGCACTCATCAGGTTCACCTGCTGGTGGATATCGAAGACGGCAACTTCGACGAATCCAACCCCAACCGCCTGGGCCCCGATGTACGCCGGGGCAATGTCAGCACCCAGGCGGTCATGGCGGAAAAGCGCTCACTGGTAGTGGGTGGGTTTCATGTCACCGAAAGCGTCGACAAGCGCAACAAGGTTCCCCTTCTGGGGGATATACCCTTGCTGGGCAAGGCGTTGTTCTCTTCCAGCGAGCGCCAGAACAATCGTCGCGAACGCCTGTTTATCCTGACTCCACGCGTGGTCGGTGATCAAGCCGACCCTTCACGTTACTTGCCGCAGGACGATCAGGTCGAGCTTCAGGCCGCGCTCAAGCCATTAGCCAGGCGTTATGCCGAACACGAGCCGGTCATCAAACGCAGTGACATCACCAGCACCCTGGCCCATCTGGTTGCGGGGGAAGTGCCCCAGGCATTCAAGGCGGCCCCCATGCCACTGGGGCTGGACACCTTGTGCAGCACTCGCGAGCTGCTGGCCATGAATACCGAACGCAGTCAGTGGTACGCCGGCCCGCAGTTCAACGTAGCCGTGGTCGTGCTGCGCAATCAGTTCAAACGCAATGTGCGCATCGACGAAAAAGAATGCAGCAATTCGCAGACCCTGGCGGTCACCGTATGGCCGCGTGCCTGGCTCAAACCCGGTGAAGAAGCCGAGGTATTCATCGCCATGCGCCCGGTAGTCAAAGATGAGTACCTCAGCGTGCCCCGCCCCTCCTTGATCACTCCCGTTCAGAAGGCCACCCCATGAAACACCGCTCGTTGTGCCTCATCTTGATCAGCACAGTGCTGCTTATCAGCGGCTGCAGCCCCACTTGCAGAGGCGACTCCTGCTCCCGCCCACAAGCGACCAAAGACACCATCGTGATCTGGTGGCCACCGCAGATGCGCAGCGAGCCCGGCCCGTCCGGCGAGCGCGCGGACTACCAGACGATCTCGCTGGAACGATGAGTTTTCAGTCGCGCTGCAACCGTTAACGCCCGAGGTTATCGGGTGAGCGGCGCTGCCGCTCACCTGCCCTCGGCCTGGGGCATCCGGCCTGGCACAACGCGGATGCGGCGCTGATCAGCGCAACTCCAGCTCCGGCAACTCCAGGGTTTCGCGCTTGGCCTCATCATCGAGCTCGCGCAACGTACGATAGATCAACGCTACAGCCTGCAAGGTTTCGCGGGGGATGCTCGCACCCAGCTTGTGCGTGTAGAGGGTGCGGGCCAACCACACACACTGAATCACCGGCACCTCGGCCGCCTTGGCCTGCCGGATCAATTCGCGGGCCTCGTCGTCCGTGCCTTTGTTCACCAGCACGGGCAAAGGCGTGTTGCCGGGCCGGTAGTACAGGGCCACGGCAAAGTGCGTCGGGTTGACGACCAACATGTCGGCCTCCTCCAATTTGGGCAGCTTGACCTTGGGTTCTTCCTGAGCCAATTGATAGGCCAACGAGCGGCGCTGGCCCTTCACATGCGGGTCGCCTTCCATGTCCTTGTACTCTTTGACGACCTCGACCTGGGTCATGCGCATGCTCTTGGCGAAAAAATGTTTTTGCATCGCCAGGTCAATCAGCGCCAGCACCAGCAGCAACCCCAGGCAGACATGCAGCAAATGGCGGAACAGCGTGATCAGCGCCACGATATAAGTGTGCAGGTCACTGTTGGCCAGGTTGATCAGCGTGCCCAATGACGGCCAGATCACCCCATACAACACCACCCCCAGGAGCACTGCCTTGGCAAGGCTCATCAGCAGGTCCATGACCGCTTTGGCCGAGAACATCTGCTTGAGTTGCTTGAGCGGGTTGATCCGGTTGAAATCGAGCTTCAACGTCTCTGGAGCAAACAGAAATCCGAACTGCATCCAGCCGCTGATCAGCTTCATGAGTATCGCCGTGCCGGCCATTAACAGCGCGAACGAGAAAAACACCTTCAGCCCTTCAAACAGCACTTCTTCCAATGCCCGTGCAAAGGGCTGGGCCATGCTCGACATGGGCAGTGCCATCAGTTGCTGAAAGCGTTGCATGCTGGTTTGGGCGGTGAACAACGCAAGCTCGCTGATGGCCGTGAGCACCAGCAACTTGCCGACGTCCTTGCTTTGGGAAACCTGACCTTTCTTGCGTTGATCGCGCAGCTTTTTGGCGGACGCCGGGTGCTTTTTTTCCCCCGAATCACTCATGGCGTCGAGGCCTGAAACATCAGCCCGAGTGAGTGCTTGAGGTCGCCTAGCAGGCTCAGGCGCCCGACGATCAAGTCCTGCAGCAACGCAAAGTACAGCAACAGAACGGCGATGCCCGCGAGGCTCTTGACCGGCGGCGCCAGGGTGCTCACCTGCAATTGCTGACTGTAAACCCCCAACAGTGCGATGCCGAACTCCAGGAGCAGCAGCACCGCAACAAAGGGCGCCACGTAGAGCATCATGTGGTTAAAGGTATCGCTGAGCAGGCCCAGGAAAATGCCGAACCCATTGACGGCCGGCAGCGGCACCCAGGCCGTGGCCGGCCACAGTTGGTAACTGTCCCAGATCACTTGTGTGAGGACGCTCAGCCCCAGCACGGCGATCAGCAGGTAAATCACCAACTGCTTGAACAGATGCCCCACGGGCGTCGCGTCCGGCCCCAGTGAAGGGTTGAGTTGGCCACCCGCCAAGGCGCCACGCTGGTTGTCCAACAGTGCGCCGACTGACTCGAACATCCAGAAGGGCATCGCCAACAGCACCCCCAGCAAAATACCCAGGGCCGCCTCCTTGAGTATCAGCCCGAGGATCATCAGCGCAGAGTAGTCCTGGCCCGCCAATACCGCGTGAATACCTGGCGCCGGAATGAACGCCAGGACCATCACGATGGCGTGCCGAGACAAACCGCGAACATGCTGAAAACAGAACGCCGGCACCAGAATGGCACACGGATAGATACGCGCCATGGCGATCAGCAGGCTGGGCAAAAGTTCGAGATAAAGCAGCACGGGCATGCCCTCAGTTGAGTGCCGAGCGGGCGATCATGTCGAACATCAGGTTGATCAGTTGAATCAACTCCACGCCGATCCAGCGCCCCGTCAATATCAGTGTGACGCCCACGGCAACCAGCTTGATGCCAAAGGGCAGGGTCTGGTCCTGTATCTGCATCAGGGCTTGGACCAGCGACGTCAGCACACCGACAATCACCGCCACGATCAGTGGCGGTGCCGACAGCACCACCACCAACAGCATGCCTTGCTTGAACAGCACGATCGGTTCCATGGGGCACTCAAAGGTAAGAAAGGAAAAGGCTGTCGAGCAACCGCGACCATCCGGAAACCATGACGAACAACAACTTGAGCGGCAGGGAAATGGTCATGGGCGACACCATCTGCATACCCAGCGCCAATAGCAGGTTGGACACAATCAGATCGATGACGATGAACGGAATGTAGATCAGGAAACCGATCTCGAACCCGGCCTGCAGCTGCGACACCACAAAGGCCGGGATCAGCAAAATCAAGTCTTCGCGCTGGGTGCTCTGCGCCATTTCAGGCGGCCACATGCGCACGCTGTTTTCGTGCAGATGGGTCAATACATCCGGATCGGTGTTGCGTTTCATGAACATGCGTAACGGTTGCACGGCCACAAGGCCGGTCTCTTGCATCGTCTGCACGCTACTCATGTCCAGGGGCGTGCTCTGGAGGTTTTCGGCGATCTGATAGCCCACGGGGGCCATGACGAAAAGCGTGGCGGCCAGAGCGATGCCATTGATCGCCATGCTTGGAGGCACCTGCTGAACACCGATGGCGTTACGCGTAATCATCAGCACAATGACAATTTTCAAGAACGCCGTGCACACCACTAACAGCATCGGCAGCAACGACAGCGCACCAAAAAACAACGCCAGGACAACGGGGTCGACGCCCTGGAATATCATCGCGAGAACACCACGCGCGACAACTGCAAACCGAGGCGCCCGTCTACTTCCACCAACTGCCCCTGCCCAATCGGCCGGTCGGCGTAATACAGGCCGGCGGTACCGGGGGCATAGCCGGTGATGCCCAACACAGCACCGGGCGCCAGATTGCGCAGTTCGCCCAGGGTCAGGTTCAAGACGCCACAGCGCACGGTCAGCGCCATACTCAAGTCATCAAAGGGTTCCCGGCCAAAGACATCCTCCATCGGCTGATCCGGCTCCTCTTGCGCATACTCCGGTATTACAAACTCTTCGTTCACACGCGCTTCCTCTATCGCAGTAAGGTTCAGGCACCACCGCCCGGATTCATCATCAATACGCCCGTGCAGCCGATGACGGCCGACATGCAGGTGGCCCTGGCCCTGCACATCGAAAAACGCCTGCTCGAGTATCAACACATCACCCGCGCGCAAGCCGCGCACTTGCGCGACGGGCAGGTTCAAGCGGCCAAGGGACGCCGTTATGACCAACGGAAAAGAGGCAGGCAGCGGATCGCACGTCGGCTCCCACGGGCCCGCCGCATACGCAGCCAGCAAGCTCTGCGGAGCCATCCACAGGTAACCTGCAACCCTGGAAGGCCCCAGCGTCACCGTAAAACGACAACCAAAGTTCAGCTTCCTGGGCGTCGGCAGCAAACGCAGGTAACCAAATAACGCCAACACTTGCGGGCTAAGGTGGTGCTGGAACAGCTCCCAGAACCAGGAGGTCGGGTCGTTGCCGGCCTCGGCCAGGGTCACCGGGCATTCACCCATCAGGCTGAACATCGCCTCGGGGTCGGAGAACGCGAGCACACCCAGGGCGCTCTCGAAAAAAAACGGGCTGGCCGCGTCAGGGGCACAGCCTGGCTCGAGCGAAAACGCGCCGTGCTGATCGCCAACCGCAAACGGCATGCGTAAGCCGCGCCCAAGCCGATGCAGCGCCGCCACCCTGGTGGCTTCAACCAATGGCAGTGTTAACGCGGACAGGATCATGCCGAGGTCACGCGCACATCGACAGCCTGCCCCAAGGCTTCGCTCAGCCGGTTTTGAAGGCTGTTGCTCACTGCGCCGAGCCATCGCGTGGCGTGCTGTTCTTCAGCGTGCAGCCCGATGTTCCAGACGCCCGATTGGCGCTGCACACAAGCCTTGATTCGCCCCTGCCCTCGCAGGTAAAGCACCGCCAGCAGCGGCCATTGCATACCTGCCTGTATTCGAGGCGCCAATTGCTCAGCCAGCGCCTCGATCATCAACCTGTTCGCCCACAACTGCGGTGCGGGAGCGCAGGAAACATAACCGCCTACGCCATCGGCATTGACCAGCAGCCGGGCGAACACACGCATGGCGTCCACCGGCACCGCACCGCCAACGGCGGGTTCCTCGTCGGCGCCATATTCGCGCGCACCAGGCCGCTCGGGCTTGCCTTCAGATATCTTGCTCATGTTTCTTCCTGCAGCAGTAACCTTGATAACTCCAAAAGCTTTTCGACTTCGCGCAAGCATTGGGTGGCCTGCTTTTGCGCAGTGTCGACCTGGGCCACCTGCTGCTCTTGCTGCCCGTGCAACCCACGCACCTGCGCTTCTTCGCGCAGCGTGCTGGCGGACAACGAGCGTTCCTGCGTATTCCACGATTTGAGTTCCTGAAACGAGATCACTTGCCCTTGATGCTTGCTCAATAGCTGCGCACCTTGCTGGGCTTCCTGCAGGCGGGTTTGCTCAAGGACGCGCTGCGCCTGCTCGACTTGCAATTGCAGCGCTCGCTGATGCCTTTTAGCCTCGCCCAGGACGCGCTCGGCGCGGTCTGCCCGATGCTTGCGCAGACGCCGCAGGGTTTCCAACTCAGAAAGGGACATAGGCCGTCAGCTCCGTCAGTTGTTGCAGGGTCGTCTCTATCGCTGAAGGCCCGCGCAAGTCCTGACGCAGAAAACCATCCACCGCCGCGCGACTGTCCACTGCCAGGTCGGTCAGCGCGTCACTGCCGGCCTGATACTCACCCAGCTTGAGCATCAACTCGATCTGCTGGTACGCCGATAACAGGCGTCGCAGCGCGGTGCCGGCATTAATATGCTCAGGCGTCGCGACATTGCTCAGAATCCGCGAAAGGCTGGCCAGTACGTCAACCGCTGGGTAATGACCACGCTCAGCCAGTTTGCGCGACAGCACAATATGACCATCGAGCAGCGAGCGGACCTCATCCGCCACCGGGTCGCTCATGGAGTCCTGCTCGATAAGCACGGTGTAGATCGCGGTGATCACGCCGTCGCGCGTCAACCCGGCGCGCTCCACCAACCGCGGCAGCAAGCTGTATACCGAAGGCGGCAAGCCGCCACGGCCCAAAGGCTCACCGGCCGCCAAGCCGATTTCCCGCTGCGCGCGCGCGAACCGGGTCAAGGAGTCGATCAACAGCAACACCCGCTTACCCTCACGGCGATAACCCTCGGCCAGCGCGGTGGCCGTGAACGCTGCACGGGCTCGTTCCATGCTGGAGCGGTCGGACGTCGCGCACACCAGCACGGCCTTGGCCCGCAATTGCTCATCCAGCTCATGGTCGAGAAATTCACGCAGCTCCCGGCCGCGCTCGCCGATCAAGCCGAACACAATCACGTCGCACTCGACGTTCCGGGCAATTTCGGCCAGCAAGGTGGTCTTGCCACAGCCCGCGCCGGCAAACAGACCCACACGCTGGCCCTCGCCAAGCGTCAACAAACCATCGATCGAGCGCACCCCGGTAGCCAGGGCCCGATGGATCCTCGGCCGGTCGGTCGGCAAAGGGGCCTCACACAACACCATGCTGGCATCGGGGCTCTCGGTCTCGACAAACGCGCTGGGGCCAACACCGGTAATCGGTCGTCCGAAGCCATCCAGCACTTGCCCCAGCAGCTCATCACTGACCCGCACCTGATGCGACACGCCCAGACGCTGCACGCCCGCGCCCACGCGTACCCCTTCAAGATTGCCCAAGGCGCTGAGGACGGCGTCCTGCTGATCGAACCCGATGATCTCGGCCAGCATGTGTTCATCGACAGACTTTTCAACCTGGCACAGGTCACCGATACGCGCGCCGGGCAACCGGCATTGCAGCAACATGCCGTTGACGCGTTGGACCCGACCGCGCATCGTCACCGGCAAAAGGTTGCTCAGTGACTGGGTCTGGCGCCGCTCCCAGGCGTCGAGGCGTGCTCGCAGCTCCTCACTCACCAGTGCACCTCATAACGCTGCGCGCCATCGAAGACCACCTTGGCATTGTCGATCAGCACCAACCGCACATTCTCCACTTCGTCACCCACAAACAGCCGACTGCCATCCTCCAGAACGACATGGCCGTTCGGCCCGCCGACGATCTGCACAATCTTGAACGGCAGCGTCCCATCGCGCGTACGCACGCGGCTGATCACCGGCACGGCGTTGTCGAACAACTCACCAAAGCGGTTGAGCATCCGCGACACCAGCTCCACATCGTCCGGGGAAACCGCGCCGTTGAGCACGATCTGGCCATTGACCACCTCCAGGCTGACCCTTTGGCTCAATTCGCGCTCGGCGAGCATCTTCAACAATTGCTCCCGCACTTCAAACGCAGAGGCCAATAGCGGTTTGGCCGTCGCGGGCGCTATCAAGGAGGCCTGGGCATCACGCTCCCCCGGGGAAACCATGCCCACTACCGCGATGATCACCGCAACCAACAGCACCACACTGATCAGGCGTTTTTGCTGCACATGGGACATGGACGACAACGGCAACGCACGCGACGCCTCATGGGCCCGTTGCGTCGGGGTGGGTGCGGGCAGCTCAGGCCACGGCTGCTCGGCGAGGGCAACAGACAGACGAATGGCCCCAACTGAAAACGGTACGTTCAGTGTCAGGCTCGTGATCTGCGCCAGCACCTGCCCCTCGGCGTCATGCAGCAGCCCCGCTTCGGCCTGCACGGACCAATTGGCGCCGATCAACCGCAACCGCGCGTGCTGCTCGGCGATGCCTGGATCATTCAGCACCAGGTCCGCGTCAGGGTGAGCGCCAATGCTCCACGTCTCGCCAAAAAGCGGCAACGCGGCCCCCTGACGCAGACCATTGAGCACGCGCAGCTCAACCATCAGCGAGCCCTTCCGCGCGTTGCAACGGGTTGGGCAATCATGCCGCCGCACCGCGCATCAGTTGATCCTGACCAAGGTCAAAACGCCCCAGCACCTTTACCTTGGATGTGCTTCCCAACTCGGCAAAGGACAACACCGGCACATGGTTGAACTCCTCCAGCAACAAGGTGCGCAATGGACTACGCAGGTCCTGCGCAACCAACATCACACTTTTAGTTTTGGCACGTAAGGTAAAAGCTTGGTTGAGAAGGTTGATCAACGCGGCACTGGTTTCGCTATCAAGCGCAAAGAACACCCCGGTCTGGGTCTGGCGCAAGGCATCGCGCAAGATGTTTTCGCTATGGGGGGACAGCAACCAGGCATGCAGACCATCCTCTTCGCTGTACTGGTGGAAGATCTGCGCCTTGAGGGCAATGCGCGCATAGTCGGCAAGCGCGTCCGGTTCGCGCTCATGCTGGCCGTACTCGATCAGCGCTTCGACAATCAGCCGCACCGCTCGCAGTGGTACGCCCTCACTGGCCAAACGTTGCAACACCGCTGAAAACCGCGACAACGGCATGATGCGCTGCAGCTCCTGCACCAGTTCCGACTGGTTGTGCTCAAGCCAACTGAGTATCGCCTTGCTCTCCTGGATCCCCAGGAACTGCGGCCCGCTGAGCATCATGGCCTGCCTCATGCGTTCGATGATCAGGCTCGTAGCGCTAAAGCGCTCCAACTGTGGGTCATCAAGCAGCGGATCATCGGCCGGCAACCACAGCCAGCCCTCTTCGTCACGCTCGGCCAGCCCCGGTATTGCGTGCTCGGGCTCTGCCGTGAAGGCCCCGCGATCAACGGCCAAGCGGGTGACGACCGAGGCTTTGATCATCGGTACTTCATGCACGCAAAAGCGCATTTCGTCGTCGGCCAGGGCGTCATCGAGCTCGACCTCGAACGGCGGCAATGTCAGGCCGATATTGGCGACCAGCGAATTTCGGGCCTGGCGGATCCCGTGAATAAGATCCGTCACCTCAGGTGTGCCGCGCAACGCCGGGGGGAACTGCAAAAGATAAGGCCGTGAGGGATCGAACCCGCGCAAATCCTCCTCTCCGTTCTCTTCGGGGCGGACGGCGTCGGCGGCTTCATCCTCGGGCTGGTCCTTGCGTTGACGCTGACGCATCAAGTAATACCCCAAGGCACCGGTTGCCGCGCCGAGCAGGATAAACACCAGGGTGGGCATGCCGGGCACCGCTGCAAACGCGAGCATCCCTATCGACGCAATCATCCAGCTCTTGGGTTCACTGGTCATTTGCCGGGCAATTTCAGCGCCCATGTGAGTGATGCCCTTGCCCCCAGCCGGCGCCACGCGAGTGATGATCATGCCGGCCGTAAGGGAGATCAGCAGCGCCGGAATCTGCGCGATCAGGCCGTCGCCGATGGTCAGCACCGAATACAATTGGATCGATTCGGCCGCACTCAGATCGTGTTGGAACATACCCGTGGTAAAACCGCCCAGCAGGTTGACCACCACGATAATCAAACCGGCGATGGCGTCGCCCTTGACGAACTTCATGGCCCCGTCCATCGCGCCGAACAGCTGGCTCTCGCGAGATAACTGCTCGCGTTTTTCCCGCGCTTGCATGCCGTCGATAAGACCGGCGCGCAAGTCACTGTCGATGGACATCTGCTTACCCGGCATCGCATCCAGGCTGAACCTCGCGGCGACCTCGGCGACCCGCTCCGAGCCCTTGGTGATGACCAGGAAATTGACCAGGGTCAGAATCAGGAAGATCACCATCCCCACTGCCAGGTTGCCCCCCACCACGAAATTGCCGAACGCCTCGACGATGTCGCCGGCGTCCTGTTCCAGCAGGATCAGGCGCGTGGTCGCGATCGACAGCGCCAGACGAAACATGGTGGTCAGCAGCAAGATCGACGGAAACGAAGAGAACGCCAGGGGCCCCGGCAAATACAGCGCCAGCACGATCAATAAGCATGAGATGCAGATGTTGACCGCGATAAGAATATCCACCAGCCAGGTGGGCAGCGGCACGATAAAGATAAACACGATGCCCAGGACCACCACGGCGCCCAGCACTTCGGCACGCTGTGCCGCTTTGAGCAACACCTTGTTGACGGTAGACAGCACGGTCACACCGGAGCCCCCAGACCACCGACAAAGCGTGCGGGGCCGCGCTCAACCCGGTCCAGCTCGCCCATTACCGCCAAAAAGCTATCCAGGGCGCTCTGACGCACTCGACTGTCCGGCCACAAGGCCAGGGGCAGTTGCCGAATCAGCGGGAAAAGCGCGTTAAGCAGGACCACTTGCTGGGTATTCGGGGCACTTCCCAGATCATGCCCAAGGCGCAGGACTTCACCCGCATCAATCCCGCTGCCGGCGTAACCCAGCAGACGCTGCAGCAGGCTCACGGCGTCGCAGTCCAGGGCCAGGCGCTGGTTCAACGCCTGGCAACCGGCCAACACGCTGCTCAACTGAGCGCAACTTTGCAGGGCCAGCAACAAGGTGCGCAGCCGAGGGGTGGGCATTGCAGAAACCAGCACTGCGATGTCGTCAGCCAAGGCCTTACGCATGCTGCCGAGCCGGGTGGAAAACGTATCGCCACCGTATACACCCAGCAGGGCCTGCATCATCGTCGCCAGGGATTGGCGCGTGGCCACGCTGGCGTAATAGAGAGCACGCAGCGCCTGGCGTTCCTGAGCATCGCCGCCGGCCTCCAGCAACGCCGTGGCGAATTTGAGGCCTGCCTGGATTTCCCCTTTGTAACCGATGCTCAGCATGGCAATGGCATCCCGCGCCTTGGCCGCTTCAGACGAGCGCACCTCAGCGTCCGCCTGGACTTCCAGGTACCGGAGCACCACGAACGCACGCGCCGGGTCGCCCTCGGCAAGCTCCAGCAACTTGTCGGCACTGGGGTTGTGCTGCAACTGCTGCCTGAACCGCCGAGAAATAGCCGCGAAGGTCTCCTGGGCCGGATGACCAAGCTGATCATAAAGTTGCGCAAGCTGCTCGACAGGCGGAACGCGTATCGACGTCGCGCGCAGCACTCGGTTATTGGCCACTACTTCTTGGTCGAAGAGCTGGGCAAGCTCCTCGAGCTTGACTGGCTCAGGCGTGGAGACGCGTGCAACGACCGATTGATCCAGGCGTTGGGACGATGGCACATCGTTAAGAGCTTCGACTTTCATGAGCATGCCAAGACGGGAAGAGTGTGTCCCTATGTGGCAACGCGCGCCGATACGGTTCCATCAAAGTTTATCCGTCGACTGCCTTGAAAAGACCGACACAAACCATCGAGGCCTTTTGCAAAAAATTGCGCAGCAGCACTCTATTTAAATATATTTATCTATATAAATCAGTAGGTTGAACGTTTCTCTCGGTTGGCACAGCCAGTGCTAAAGGGGTTCTCGTCGAAAACTTTTCGACAGTGTCTACCTTGAGGAAAACACCGTGAATATCCCTATTGATGCTTTAGCGCACCTTGTTGGCGGCTCGCCTCAATTCATGCTCGAACTGACGGACGACCAACAAAAAAAACTCCGCCGTTTTATTCACAAACGCGTGCTCAACCACGAAGATGCGGACGACATCCTGCAACTGACGTACCTGGAAGCATGGCGTAACAGGGAACGTTTCAGTGGCCAGGCGGCCCTCAGCACCTGGATGTGCGGCATCGCGCAGAACCTGATCCGCAACCACTTCAGGCGCCTGTATGCCAAGCCGGTGCATTGCGAATTCGACGAGTCGCTGTGGCATGGCCAGGAAGACAACAAAAACCTGGACTGGGAGTTCGAGATCAACCGGCGCCTGGAAAATACCTTGAGCGCCATTGACCACCTACCTGCGGAAATGCGTAAAACGCTGTACGCCTCACTGGAAACCGACGGCAGCTACCAGGACACTGCCGACGTGTTGGACATCCCCATAGGCACCGTTCGCTCACGCCTGTCACGGGCGCGCGAACACCTCAAGCGTGTCACCCACAGCTCGATTTACCCATAAGCAAAACCAAGTGTTGGGCGGCAGGGATATTGCCCAACTCGATCACAAATTTTTGGGTACGCCGCTGCAAGAGCGCCAGCAACCCGAAGCCCCGCCAGCGATCATCCGCATATCGCCCGGCCCCCCCACTCCCGCGTAGCCCTCGACTGCCTGCACACGTCTCCCATGAGGGCGAGTTCAACCCTCTGTGGCGAGAGCGCTGGTCCGCGTTGGGCTGTAGCCGCCCCAAAACTGGCATTTTTGGTTAAACAGTTGAAAGCGCAGATAAAAATTAAAAATAAACGCTTGACGCATTTCCGTTCTACGCGAATAATGCGCGCCACTTGGCTACGTAGCTCAGTTGGTTAGAGCATAGCATTCATAATGCTGGGGTCCGGGGTTCAAGTCCCTGCGTAGCCACCAAGTACCGATCCATAGATGTCTACAGCAGTCTGTGAATCACCCCAAGAAGCCCGCCTCGTGCGGGCTTTCTTGTTTCTGGCGTTCAGCGCCGTATCCCCCTACTCCTAAAACATGGCCAATGCCTGAAATCTCATGGCACCTTGAAAAAATCGCAACACCCGTGATAATGATAAGAATTATCATTAAGTACACTCCGATGACCCACGTTGCGCTCGCTTCTTCCAGTGTTCGGCAGACGGTTCTGCACAGTCTTTTTGGCGACCACCACGGGTGGCTGCTCAGCCGCCTGCGGGCGCGGCTTGGTTGTACTTATGATGCCGCTGACATGGCTGCCGAAGTGTTTGCGCAGGTTGTCGCCTTATCCGAGCCGCAGGCGATACGCGAACCCAGGGCGCTGCTGACCACCATTGCCAAGCGCTTGATGTATGACACTTGGCGCCGACGCGATCTGGAGCGCGCCTACCTGGAAGTGTTGGCGTTGCAACCCGAAGCCTTCGCCCCCTCCCCTGAAGCCCACGCCCTGGCAATTGAAGCATTGCTTGAAATCGATACCTTGCTGGCAGGCCTTTCGTCGCGGGCCCGTACCGCATTTCTGTGCAGCCAGGTAGACGGTATGAAGTATGCCGACATTGCCGAGCTGATCGGCGTCTCGACTATCCGGGTGCGCCAATACGTGGCCAAGGGTTTGAAGCTGTGCTGCCAGCAGCTGAGGCACGAATGAAACGCACGTGCTCAGCGGTCGATGAAGCCATCGAGTGGATGGCCTGCATGCGTTCGGGCGAAGTCCTGGCCGACGAACAAAAGGCCTTCGACGCCTGGTTTGCCAACCCGAGCAACGCCCAGGCCTGGGAGAAAGTGCAGGGGCATTTGGGTGCGACGTTTTCCCCCCTTGTACGCGGCGCGGACTCACAAGTACGCCGAGTGCTGCAAGCCCCCGACCTGCAGCGACGGCGCCTGCTGCGTGGCGCGCTGGTATTCGGCGGCGTGGGCATCGGTGTGGCGCTGGTGGGTCGGCAGAGCACACTGTTGAGCACCGTCGGCGCCGACTTTCGGACCGCCACCGCGCAACGGGCGAACTTCAACCTGGCGGATGGCAGCACGTTGCTGCTGGATGCGCGCAGTGCGGTGGATATCAATTTCACCAAGAGTGAACGCAACCTGATGCTGCATGCCGGCAAGCTGGTGATTGAGGCGAGTGACGACCCTCGACCGTTGGTTGTGCAAACGCCCTACGGATTTGCACGCGGCACCGCCACGCGCTTTATGGTTTCGCTGCAAGACGGCTCCGCGCACGTGTGGGGCATGCGGTCCAACCTCTGCGTTGCTCGCCCCAACGGCTTTTGTTCAGTGCTCCAGAGCGGCGCGGGGGCACGCCTGGACTCCAAAGGCATCACGCCACTGGCGGCGAATCGTAAAGGCGAAAGCAGTTGGGAAAGCGGCAAGCTCAGTGTGGACGACTGGTCGCTGGGCGACGTGATCGAGGCATTGCAGCCTTATCGGCGCGGGGTGTTACGCATCAGCCCGGCGGCGGCCAGGCTACGTGTCTCCGGTCTGTTCCCCCTGGACAGCAGTGACCGCGCACTTGCCGCGCTGGAGCAGATCCTGCCTGTACGCAGGAAGGAGTACCTGGGCTTCTGGACCCAGATCGAACTGCGCGGCTGAGTTTTTTTCATCTGCCCTGTATCGCTTTTTCAATCTCGTTGGACATAGACATAAACCGCTAATAAAAGCGGAGCCGCCAACATGGAGTGACCTATGTCCAATCGTTTTAACAGTGCGTTCAGGCTGACGTCTGTGTGCTTCGCCCTTTTACTGGCCCAGGGATACGCGTCGACCAGCCTTGCCGAATCGGCGTCGACGGGCAGCCAGTCTCTACACCATTTTGACTTGCCGGCCGACGCCCTGGCGGCGACCCTCGACCGCATCGCTCGCCAGAGCGACAGCGAAATTGTGTATGTGCCGAATCTCGCCGCCGGGCTGCGCGCGCCAGCCATCAAGGGCACCATGAACGCCGAGCAGGCTGCACAAATGGCCATTGAAGGCAGCGGCCTGTCAGTACGTACCACCTCTGGTGGCACCCTGACACTGGATGCCTTCGGCAGCATGACGCTACCGGCGCAAGCGATTGTCGGCATGCAGACCGAAGCCCCGACCGTCTCCGTGGGCACGAAAGTCCCGCTGCGTCTGCGCGAGGTGCCGCAGACGATCAACGTGATTGGCCAGGAGCGCATTCAAAAACAAAACCTGTATACCCTTGAAGATGCGTTGGGCAAGGTCGGCGGCGTAACCGTGCAGCGAATCGATGCCAGCCGCCTGAGTTTTTTCTCGCGGGGTTTCGAAATGACCTCGCTGCAATTGGACGGTACGCCGACCACCATGGACAACCGGGTGTTCCTGTCTCCCGACTTGACCATGTATGACCGCGTTGAGGTACTTAAAGGGCCGTCCGGCAGCTTGACCGGTGCCGGCGGCCCCGGCGGCAGCATCAACCTGGTACGCAAGCGACCGCTGGCCGAGGCGGCAGTCTCGGCGCAAATCAGCGCCGGCTCATGGGATGACTACCGTGGCATGGTGGACGCCACCGGCCCGTTGACCGAGAGCGGTAATGTGCGTGGGCGCCTGGTACTCAGCGAGCACGACAAGGGTTACTACTACGACGGTGGCGGCAAGCGTGAGTCGAATCAGATCTATGGCATTGTCGATATCGACCTGACGCCGGACACGGTCTGGACCATCGGAGCGAGCAATCAGAATACCGACATCCGCGGCGCCCAGCGCTCGCTGCCGGCCTATCGTTACACCAATGCGGCCGGTGAGGCGGCCATGTCGCTGCCGGATGCGTCGCGCAAACATTTTTACGGTGAAGACTGGAACCGTGACTACTTCTGGAGCACCGCCGTATTCACCGAACTCGAGCATCAGTTAGGGGATGGCTGGAAAACCAAGTTGTCCCTGCGACACGCCGACAATAACTACGACTTGACCCAGGCTTACGCGCGCAACGGTGGAGGCATAGACCCGGCGGACAAGCAGGTGTCGATGAGCTCGATCATGTTTGATTACCGGGAAAAACAGGACGAGGCCGACGTGTATGTCGACGGTCCATTCAGCTTGCTGGGGCGTGAACACAAAGTGCTGCTGGGCGCCAACTATTCGCGCTCCGAATTCGCCTCCAACGGGGGGTATTTCTCGGATTACCTGGGTGACGTAGATCTCAAGAATCCGCAGCCCGACTTTGCTTACCCGGCCTTCCCGGACTCGGACAAATTGCCCACCAGCGTGGCCAACACCCGCGCCAAAGCGCTCTACAGCAATCTGCGCCTGAGCCTTGCCGACCCGTTGACGCTGGTGCTCGGCGGGCGCTTGACCTGGCTTGAGATGCACCGCAGCCAGCACCAGCCCGAGGCGGGTTCACCGTCGCAAAAGAACGGTGACAGCGTGTCGCAGAAATTCACCCCGTTTTACGGGCTGATCTACGACCTCAACGATACCTACTCCTTGTATGCCAACTATGCAGGAGTGTTCCAACCGCAGGCCGTCAGCAACCTGGACATCAACAACAACATCCTCAAGCCGCTGGAAGGCAAGCAGCACGAAGTGGGAATCAAGGGCGAGTTCCTCGATGGCGCGTTGAACGCCTCGCTGGCCGCGTTCCAGATCGAAGAAGAAAACCGCGCGATTCCAGATATGAACGACCCTGCCTCGCGCGCCGTGGTGGCCGGCGGTAAGGCACGCACGCGCGGCTTCGAGGCGGAACTGAGTGGGCAGATGACGCCCGATTGGTTTCTCAGCGCAAACTTCACCCACACCTACAAACGCTATGACAGCGCCAACGAGCAGTTGCAGACCTACCTGCCGAAAAACATGTTGCGGGTCTGGAGCCTGTACAAACTGCCCGGTGAGCTGGAGAAGTGGAGTCTCCAGGGCGGCGTCAGCGTCGTCAGCGAGACCTACAACAAACTGGATGTCCCCGGCATCGGCATGAACGGCACCAAACTGCGCCAGGGCGGATACGCCTTGTACGATGCGGGCATTGGCTACCAGATCACGCAAAACCTCTCCGCCGACTTACTCGGCACCAACCTGGCCGACAAGAAGTACTTCCAGCGGATTAACACCTTCCAGGACGGGAATATCTTCGGTGATCCCCGTGCCGTGTCCATGACACTGCGCGCCAAGTTCTGACTACGATTGCCCGCCTCTCATTCGGCATACTTCGGTATGCCGTTTTTTTTGGCTATGTGCCAGCCAGGCAATCGCAGTGGCGCAATCACAGATGCACGCAAAAATACTGCCCATCTGTATTTTGACGCTCGCCCGACCCCACTGTTAGTGTCCAGCCTCCCCCCACACACGGAGTACGCCACAGTGATACTGGACATCTATCAAGTCGACGCCTTCACCCATCGGCCCTTTGGCGGTAACCCGGCGGCGGTGTGCCCGCTTGGCGAGTGGCTGGCGGATGAGCAACTGCAAAACATCGCCGCCGAAAACAACCTCTCCGAAACCGCTTACTTCGTGCCCCGTGATGGGTTCTATGAGTTGCGCTGGTTTACCCCGCAAGTCGAAGTGGAGCTGTGCGGCCATGCCACGCTGGCAGCCGCGTGGGTGTTGATCAACCAACTGCGCGATGCGCCTGACGTGCTGCGTTTTTCCACCCGCAGCGGTGAGCTTCGGGTCACGCGCCAAGGCGACGAACTGGCGATGGATTTTCCGGCCAGGCAACCTGAGCGCTGTGAGCCGCCAGCCGGCATGCTGAAAGCACTAGGGGTTGAAACCGCCGAGGTATTTGGCACCGATGACTACATCGTACGGGTGGACAACGAAGCCCAGGTCGCGGCGCTTGCTCCGGATTTCGCGAGCCTCAAGGGCCTGCCTAAGCGCGGCATCGCGGTGACCGCCAAGGGCACACAGTTTGATTTCATCTCACGTTGGTTCGGGCCGAATGTGGGCGTCAATGAAGACCCGGTTACAGGTTCGGCGCACACCTCGCTGGCGCCGTTCTGGGCCGAGCGCCTGGGTAAGACAACACTGACAGCAGAACAAGGCGGCCAGCGCCGTGGCCAGTTGCGCTGCGAGCTCAAGGGGGACCGCGTGATCATTTCCGGCAAGGCCGTGCTGTATCTGCAAGGCCAGATTCACCTGTAAAAAGCAGCTCCCCAGGACAACAGATCATTCTCAAAATGAACGGAGTTCAGCGCGTGTTTTCGATTTCCCGCCGTCAATTGTCGGTCATCGCCGCAGCCCTGGCCCTCGCGGCCTGCCACACCCCGGTCAACGAACAGCCACCGGCACCGGAGTTGGGGTCAGGCTATCGCACCGATCTGGCCACCCAACATGCCACACGCCATATGGCCGCCGCCGCCAACCCGCTGGCCGCCGAAGCCGGGCGTGAGATGTTGCGCCAAGGCGGTTCGGCGATAGATGCAGCCATTGCCATGCAGGCCGTGCTGACCCTGGTGGAACCGCAATCTTCCGGCATCGGCGGTGGCGCGTTCATCATGCTGTGGGACGGCAACAACGTGCACGCCTATGACGGCCGCGAAACGGCCCCGGCCGGAGCGACTGAGCGGTTGTTCCTGAACGCTGACGGTACGCCGCTGGCCTTCACCGATGCGCAGATCGGCGGGCGCTCGGTGGGTACGCCCGGCGTGTTGCGCGCGTTGCAAATGGCGCACCAGAAAACTGGCCGGCTGCAATGGGCCACGCTGTTCGAGCCGGCGATTCGTTTGTCTGAACAGGGCTTTGCCATTTCCCCACGCTTGCACAGTTTGATCGCCGCAGATCGCTTTATCCCGCAATCGCCAGAGATGGCAGCCTACTTCCTGAATGCCGATGGCACCCCCAAGGCCACCGGCACGCTGTTGAAAAACCCGGCGCTGGCCGCGGTGTTCAGGCGCATCGCCAAGGAAGGGCCGGATGCGCTTTACCACGGCGCGATTGCCGACGAGATTGCGCGCAAAGTGCAGGGCAACCGCAACGCGGGCACCCTGTCCCAGGCGGATCTCAAGGGCTACGCCGCCAAGGAACGCGCGCCACTGTGCACCGATTACAAACGCTGGAAAATCTGCGGTATGCCGCCACCGTCGTCGGGTGGGATCGCCGTCGCCCAGATCCTGGGGACATTACAGGCGTTGGAGGCCCGCGACCCGCGCCTGGCCATCGCGCCGATGACACCGGTGAAAACCGCATCACCTGCCGGGCTGGAGCCAGCACCCGAAGCCGTCCACCTGATTGCCGAAGCCGGCCGCCTGGCCTTCGCCGACCGCGCGCTATATGTGGCCGATGCGGACTTCACGCCCGTGCCGGTCGCGGGCCTTGTGGCCCCGGATTACCTGGCCCGACGCGCCACATTGATCGGTAAGCGCAGCATGGGCATCGCCAAGCCAGGCCAGCCTGCCGGTATTCAAGTAGCGTATGCGCCAGACCGTTCGCCGCTGCGCATCTCCACCTCACAAGTGGTGGCGGTGGATGACCAGGGTGGCGCCGTGTCGATGACTACCACGGTGGAAGCCGCGTTTGGCTCACATGTGATGGTGCAGGGCTTTTTACTGAACAACCAAATGACCGATTTCTCGTTCATCCCTGAAGAAAACGGCCAACCCGTCGCCAACCGTGTACAACCGGGCAAACGCCCGCGCTCGGCCATGGCACCCACCCTGGTGTTCGACCGCCAGAGCGGTGAATTGCTGGCCACGGTCGGCTCGCCCGGCGGTTCGCAGATCATTGAGTACGTGAGCAAATCCCTGGTGGCGATGCTCGACTGGCACCTCGACCCGCAAACCGCCATCAACTTGCCCAACTTCGGTAGCCGCAATGGGCCTACGGAGCTGGAGGCCGGCTTGTTCAGCCCAGGGTTGAAACAGGCGCTCAAGGAAAAAGGCCACGCCTTGAGCGACATTGAGATGACCAGCGGTATCCAGGCGATTGTTCGTACGCGGGATGCTCAGGGAAAAGTGTCATTGAGTGGCGGTGCCGACCCACGACGCGAAGGCGAAGCGGTCGGCGACTGAGGTACTGAGCGGAGGCAACCCCTTGCACCAGGCAAAAAATCTCGGCGCCATTGCGGGCGTCGATCATGGTTTCTGTTCGATCAACGATCCGCTGCGTCCGGATAACCTGTTTATCTGCAAGCAGGTGCACAGTGCCGCGGTGATTGAGTGGCAGGCAGGGCTGGTGGCCAATACGGTCGAGGCCGATGGGGTGCTTGCGCACACGCATCAACCTGTCGCAGTGATCACCGCAGATTGCCTGCCCATTCTGCTCGCATCGCAGGACGGTCAGCATGTGGCGGCGATTCATGGTGGCTGGAAGGGACTGCAACGCGGGATCGTGGCGAATACGGTGCGGCGTTTTGCCGATCTGGGGCTTGCGGCCGACCAACTGCACGTTGCAATCGGGCCGTCGATCAAGCCCTGCTGTTATGAAGTGAGCGAAGGGTTTATTACCGAGTTTCAGGCGGATCAAGGGCACACGTGGCGTGACGGCGAAGCACCATGGAGCGTTGCGCAACCCAAGCCGTTGTTGCCACCGCAGATCACCCCACCGCAGGCGCGGCAAGCACAAAGTGCCTGGTTTGACTTGAGCGGATACGGGCTGATGCTGCTGCAAGCGGCCGGGGTTCGGCGAGAACAGATCGAGGTGAGTGAGGTGTGTACGTATTGCACTTCAACGATGTTTGCCAGCTACCGCCGAAGGACGCATCACCCGGAGGAGGCGAAGACGTTGTTGTATTCGTGGATTGGTCGTACTGATCGGTGACATGGCTCCTACACCCTTCGCGGATCGCTGGTAGCACTGCTGATTTATGGCAAAGGCGCCACCGAGAATATTCCAGCGCATGTCCTGTATAAAATCGCGAAGGAAATGAACCATGCCACTCACTGAGAAAGAGCTAAGAGAACGCGACGCCAAGCGCAATATTGGCGAGGAATTGCTCGCCGCCATCGTGGACGTGAAGGCGGGCCGTCATGGCGGCGTCCATCACGTAGAAACCACTCAAGCGGCCGAAGCAAGCAGTAAAACAGGCTTGTCACAACCCAAATTCGCCGAGTTGCTGGGGGTTTCTGTAAGAACGCTTCAAGAATGGGAGCAAGGCCGGCGCTCACCCTCCGGCGCAGCACGCTCACTGCTGCACATTGCCACCATCCGACCAGACGTTTTTCGTGAGGTCCTCAGTAACGCCTGATGGCGTTACTGACCTCTTTCTAAGATCAGCGACTGATCTTCAACCCCTTGCGCCCCGCATGCCGCTCCAGCGCCAGCTCGATCAACCGGCTCACCAACTCGCTGTAGCTCATCCCAGCCGCCTGCCATAGCTTGGGGTACATGCTGATACGGGTAAAACCGGGCAGCGAGTTGATTTCATTGATCAATACTTCGCCGTCATCGGTGAGGAACACATCGACCCGCGCCAGGCCTGCACACCCCAGCACCCCGAACGCCTCAAGGGCCAGGCTGCGAATCCGCTCGTTGGCCGCGTGGCTGATAGCCGCCGGCACCACCACTCGCGCCGCCTGATCGTCGATGTATTTGCTGTCGTAGGAGTAAAAGCCATTGCTCACGACGATCTCGCCGCAACCGCTGGCGATGGGGTTGTCGTTACCCAGCACCGCGCATTCGATTTCGCGGCCCCGGACGGCTGATTCCACCAGCACTTTTTCGTCGAAACCCAACGCCAGTTCAACCGCGGCATGGTACTCGGCCTCACTGGCGATTTTGCTCACACCGACCGACGAGCCTTGATTGGCCGGTTTGACGAACATCGGCAGGCCGAGCTTATTCACGGCGGCCTCAAAAGAGGTGCGCGCGGCGTTGCGGCGGGTCAGGGTGATAAACGGGGTCACGGCAATGCCGGCGTCGCGCAGCAGGCGTTTGCTGACGTCCTTGTCCATGCACACGGCCGAGCCGAGTACGTCGGAGCCGACAAAAGGCAAGTCCGCCATGCGCAGCAGGCCTTGCAGGCAGCCGTCTTCGCCGAGGGTGCCGTGGACGATGGGGAAGATCACATCAATGTGTTCCAGCACGCCCTGGCCCGCGGTTTCCACCACTTGCTGGCTGGCCTTGCCGGGCACCACCGCCAGTTCGCGGTTGGATTGGTTGAGGGCAATGAGCGCCGGGTTTTCGCTGTTGAGCAGGAAGTTCGAGGTGTCGTTGAGGTGCCAGTGGCCGGCCTTGTCGATACCGATCAGCACCGGCTCGAAGCGCGAACGGTCCAGCGCATCGACGATATTGCGCGCCGATTGCAACGAGACTTCGTGTTCGGCCGAACGGCCCCCAAAAATAATCCCTACCCGCACCTTGCTCATGACCCAGCCTCACTGTTGAACGTAAGGCTTCTTACCACGGGCCGTCAGCGATTCGCCACCAGATGCGCGCCGAACAGCATGTAACAGCCGCCGGCAAAGCGGTCGAGCCACTTGCGCGAACGGCTGTAAAGGTTCGCCATGCGCTGGCTGGAAAACACCAGGGCCACGCTGGAATACCAACTGAACGACAAGGTGGCCATGGTGATCACCGCCAGGGTGAGCAACATCGGCGAGGGCGACGGCGGCATGGTGGACGCGAAGATAGTAGCGACGAACAGAGCTGCCTTGGGGTTCGACAGGTTGCCCAGCAAACCCAGACGCCAGGCAGAGCACAGCGAACGCTTGGGCTCATCCGGCAACAGGCGCTGGCCCATGGTTGGCGCGGAACGCTTGAACAGCTTCAGCCCCAGGTAGATCAGGTAACAACCGCCGATGACCTTGAACGCCAGGTACAACATGGGCGCCGCGGTAAACAGCGACTTGATCCCCAGCCCACCCGCCAGCCCCCACATGATCGTGCCAGTGGCTACACCCGCCGACGCCACCACGCCATGACGGCGCGAACAGCTCGCGGCCAGTTGCGCGGTATTGAAGAAGTTGGGGCCGGGCGTGACCACCGCCACGGTCCATAGCAGGGCCAGCGAGACCAGCGGGGCCACGTAAGCAGGGTTGAGAAAATCCATGGCGTTCAGCTCCATCAGCGCGATGCACGAGCCAGGATCATAGGCCTCGCCCCACGCCCGCACAATCGTACAAGACCCCGGCAGACAAGGACCCGCAGACTGGGTTAACGTGTTTCCACCTCTTTTTTATGACAAGTCACCATGGGCAACCTGACCCACACTCTCGACTGGCTGCACCGTGCCCCGCACGCCAGCGGCCTGGACCGTATCGAGGCGTACTTTGCCGGCTTCGCCTTCGACCCGCATCGCCACGACACCTACGCCATCGGGCGTACGTTGTTCGGCGTGCAGAGTTTTCACTATCGTGGCGGCATGACCCACAGCCTGCCGGGCACGACCATGGTGATTCATCCCGATGAGATTCACGACGGCCGCGCAGGCAGCGACGAGGGTTTCATGTACCGGATGATTTACGTAGAACCGGCGTTGATCCAGCAGATCCTCGGCGGCAAGCCACTGCCGTTTATCCCTGGCGGCTTGACCACCGACCCGAGGCTGTTCCGTGCCAGCGAAGTGCTGCTGCAAAGCCTGGATTGCCCGATCGACCCGTTGCAGGAACAGGACGCCCTGTTCGACCTGGCCCAGGCCCTCGACAATGCCTCGGGAGCCATTGTCAGCCGCAAAACCTTCGATTACCTGGCAGCTGAACGCGCTCGGGAATTTATCCACAGCGCCCTGGGCCGCAGCATCACCCTGGATGAAATGGCTGGCCACGCCGGCCGTGACCGTTGGGCCTTGTCGCGGGATTTTCGTGTGCTGTTCGGCACCAGCCCCTACCGCTACCTGACCATGCGCCGGCTGGACCTGGTGCGCAGTCTGTTGACCCAGGGTCAGTCATTGGTGGATGCGGCAATGACCGCCGGTTTCACCGACCAGAGCCACATGACCCGGCAATTTCGCAGCACCTACGGCATGCCGCCGTCGCGCTGGGTGAAAATGCTCGGGCGCTGACATCCTGTCGCCGTACTCACCGCCGCACTCCAGCGTACCTTGCCCACATTCGTTCGCCGGTAGGCCCAGGCCTCTGGGGCGCACCGCTGCCCGCACCAAAACGGCACATCCGTACTGCGCACTGGAAGCAGCTGCTATCAGGTATGCTTTTCAGGCATGAAACATAAAGAAACAATTTCCCAAGCCTCGTTCGATAAGGAGTCCCGTCTTGGAGTTATCGACTGCCGCGTGGATGGTTCACGACACCCGCCTGATGCTCTGCGTACTGCTGGCCATCGCCAGCATCATCGTGCTGATCAGCGCGACCAAGCTGCCCCCTTTTCTGTCGATTCTGATCGGCACCTTTGTCGCCGGTGTCGGCGCCGGCCTGCCGCCGGAAGAAGTCGCCAAGGCTTTCAGCAAAGGCGCCGGAGCGATCCTGGGTGAAGCCGGAATCATCATCGCCCTGGGCGCGATGCTCGGCGCGCTGATGGCCGAGTCCGGCGCGGCGGATCGCATCGCCACTACCCTGCTGGGGTTGGGCAAAGGCAAGTCATTGCCGTGGGTAATGGCGTTGGTGGCAATGGTGATCGGCTTGCCGTTGTTCTTCGAAGTGGGCCTGGTGATGATGGTGCCGATCATCTTTGTGATGGCCAAGCGTTCGAACCAGCCGCTGCTGAAAATCGCCATTCCGGCACTGGCGGGTATGACCACGCTGCACGCCTTGATGCCGCCGCACCCTGGGCCGCTGATTGCGGTGGGCGCATTGCACGCAGACCTGGGCCTGACCATGTTGCTGGGCTTTTGCCTGGCGGTGCCGGCGGTGATTCTCGCGGGCCCGATCTACGGCAACTGGTTGTCCAGGCGCCTGCACGTGGATGAGCCGACGGACATCGGCGCGCTGTTCAGTGCCCCGCCTAAAGCCGCGCGCCAACCGAGCTTCGGCGTGTCGTTGCTGATCATTCTGTTGCCGGTGATCTTGATGCTCGGCAGTACCTTGGCCAAAGTCGCGCTGCCGGCGCAAAGCAGCGTCGGCCTGACGTTGAAGTTCCTCGGTGAACCGCTGATCGCCCTCGGCCTGGCGGTGATCGCCGCCGTTGTCTGCCTGGGCTGGGCCGCTGGCATGCCGCGCGCGGACGTCGGCAACACGCTGCGCAAAGCCCTTGCGCCCATCGCCGTGCTGTTGCTGACTATCGGCGCCGGCGGCGGCCTCAAGCAAACCCTGCTTGACGCCGGTGTGAGCCAGACCATCAGCAAGGTCGCCGAAGGTGCGCACATGCCTTATTTGTTACTCGCCTGGTTGATCGCCGTGGCGTTGCGCCAGGCCACCGGTTCGGCCACCGTCGCGACCACCACCACGGCCGGTATCCTCGCGCCGATGATGGCCGGTCTGGCGGCGACGCAAAGCTCACTGGTGGCCCTGGCGATTGGCGCCGGCTCGGTGTTCTTCTGCCACGTCAACGACGCCGGGTTCTGGATGGTGCGTGAATACTTTGGCTTGCAGTTAAAGCAGACGATCTGGGTGTGGTCGGTGTTGCAAACCATCGTGTCGGTGGTCGGGCTGGTGGGGACGTTGGTGCTTTGGCACTTCCTGACCTGAGTACGCTTAGGCCGCCAAGGCGTGGCGCTTGCCAAACAACGCCACACTGCCCACCCCAACCGCGCCCATCACCACGCAGTACCCTACGCAAATCCATGGGCTGGTGGGCATCAGCGCGATCAGCATCAGCGGTGTGGTGCTGGCCCACAGCGCGTAGGCGATGTTGTAGGTGAAGGAAATGCCCGACACCCGCACCTGCGCGGGGAATAAACCGACCATCACCGAGGGCACCGCGCCCACCACGCCGCAACTCAAGCCTGCTACGGCGTAAGCCGCGCCCAGCCACACTCCGCCGCTGATCAGGCTGGCATACAGGAGAAAAATCCCCAGCGGCAGCAGCAGGCTGTACACCAACACCGCGCGCCAGGCGCCGATGCGGTCCACCAGCAGGCCGGCGAGCACGCAGCCGATATTCAGGAACACGATGCCCAGGGCGCTCAGGGCGAAGGTGTGGCCAGGGCTCATGCCGAAGGTTTTTTGCATCATGGTCGGGGTGATGACGACGAGGACGACCACTGCGGAGGTAAGCACGCAGGTGAGGATCATCGCCGGTAGCAGCACAGCGCGGTGGTCGCGCAATACGGTGCGCAGCGGGAGTTCAGCCGCCGCCTGGCGGCGCGCCTGCATTTCGAGGAACACCGGGGTTTCGCTGAGCCAGCGGCGCAGCCATACGCCGATCACGCCGAACACACCGCCGAGCAGGAAAGGGAAACGCCAGGCGTAGTCGAGGATTTCGGCAGGGGTGAAGACTTGCGCCAGCAGCGTCGCGGTCAAGGCGCCAAGCAGATAGCCGAAAGTCAGGCCGGCCTGCAGGAAACCCAGGGCATAGCCTCGGTGATGACGCGGGGCGTGCTCGGCCACGAATGTCCAGGCGCTGGGCACTTCGCCGCCCACCGCGGCGCCTTGCAGCACGCGCAGCACCAGCAGGATCAACGGTGCGAAATAACCGATTTGCGCGTAGGTCGGCATGATCCCGATCAGTAGGCACGGCAGCGCCATCATCAGGATGCTCAGGCTGAATACGCGTTTGCGTCCCAGGTGATCGGCAAAGTGCGCCATCAGGATGCCGCCCAGCGGGCGCGCCAGGTAGCCGGTGACGAAAATGCCGAAGCTCTGCAGCAGGCGCAGCCACTCGGGCATTTCTGGCGGGAAGAACAGTTGGCTGAGGGTCAGCGCGAAAAACACAAAAATAATGAAATCGTAGATTTCCAGGGCGCCGCCCAAAGCGGCCAGGCCCAGGGTTTTGTAGTCGGAGCGGGAAAAACGCTGCGCCTGTGGGACAAAGGTGGCAGTCATGTGCAAGCTCGGTAGACAGACAAAATGGCGTGCAGGTTATGAGCTGAGCCGGGGGATGGCAATCGCTGCAGATATATTTGTTTTCCTCATGGATCGATGAAGATAACTGCATTCCAATATCAATGGGCGTGGAGGAACATGCGCGAAAACTGCCGCCCCATAATAAATACAAGAGGTACGACTCGTGGCCGATGCTATCGAAGAAAGCCGCTATGCCCGATTTGCCCTGCGTTGCTCCAACTTCGCCGAACGCTGGTTCCCTGACTCCTGGGTGTTCGCCGCTCTCGCGGTGATCATTGTCGCGGTGGCGACCCTGAGCATGGGCGCCGCGCCCACCGAGGCCGCCAAGGCGTTCGGCGATGGTTTCTGGAGCCTGATCCCGTTCACCATGCAGATGGCCTTTGTGGTGATCGGCGGTTACGTGGTCGCCAGCTCGCCGCCGGCGGTGAAGCTGATTGACCGCCTGGCGCGCATCCCGAAAAACGGCCGCTCCGCCGTGGCGTGGGTGGCGTTGATCTCCATGCTCGCCTCCCTGCTCAACTGGGGCCTGTCTCTGGTGTTCGGTGGCCTGCTGGTGCGGGCGCTGGCCCGTCGCACGGATTTACGCATGGACTACCGCGCGGCCGGTGCCGCAGCTTATCTGGGCCTCGGCGCGGTATGGGCGCTGGGGTTGTCGTCGTCGGCCGCGCAATTGCAGGCCAACCCGGGCAGCTTGCCGCCATCGATTTTGTCGATCACCGGGGTGATCCCGTTTACCGAGACCATTTTTCTGTGGCAATCGGGCGTGCTGTTGCTGGCGTTGATCGTGGTATCGCTGATCATCGCCTACGCCACCGCGCCCGGCCCGAACAGTGCGCGTGACGCCAAGGCCTGCGGTGTCGACCCGGCCTTCAACTTACCCAAGCCGCAAGCACCGAGCCGCCCCGGCGAATGGTTGGAACACAGCCCGCTGCTGACTATTTTGCTGGCGCTGCTGGCGGCCGGTTGGCTGTTCCATGAGTTCTCGACCAAGCCGGCGATCAGCGCCATTTCGGGGCTCAACACCTATAACTTCCTGTTCATCATGGTCGGCGCGCTGCTGCACTGGCGCCCGCGCAGCTTCCTCGATGCGGTGGCCCGCGCGGTGCCCACCACCACTGGCGTGCTAATCCAGTTCCCGCTGTACGGCTCGATCGCCGCGCTGATGACCGTGGTCAAGGGCGGCGACGGCCAGACCCTGGCGCACCATATCTCGACCTTTTTCACGTCCATCGCGTCCCACGACACTTACGCGCTGCTGATGGGCGTGTACTCGGCGGTGCTGGGGTTCTTTATCCCCTCGGGCGGCGGCAAGTGGATCATCGAAGCGCCTTACGTGATGCAGGTGGCCAACGAACTGCAATACCACCTGGGTTGGGCGGTGCAGATCTACAACGCCGCCGAAGCGCTGCCGAACCTGATCAACCCGTTCTATATGCTGCCGCTGCTGGGCGTACTGGGGCTGAAAGCGCGGGATCTGATCGGGTTTTCGTTTGTGCAGTTGTTGGTGCACACGCCGTTGGTGCTGTTTTTGTTGTGGGCGTTGGGCACGACGTTGAAGTATTTGCCGCCGGTGATGCCTTGATCAAAGGACAACGCACCTGTTGAAGGTTTCACAGTTCACCTCGGTGCTATCCATCATCGAGCCAGTCTAGCAGCGCTGGCTGCCTGTAGACACAGGCAGCCCATCGCATCCTTGCTACCGCCTTGGTATAGGTGAGACTTTGCATTGATCTTCGAAAAATACACCGATGCTTTTATACAATCGACGCCTGCAAAACTACTTTTCGAGTTGAACGCACAGGTTTGTCCCACTCAACACGATGGCAACCCCTGACTTTTTTCCTCAACGCCTGTGATTAACCTGACGCGGATGATTCCTCACACAACACCAAGGAAATCCGATGACCCCGTTATCCAAGACGCTTGAAGAATTGCTCAGCGCTATTTACCAGGACGATAACGTGTCGTTCGTTGAATACAGAACCCTGCGAGACGATGCAGACCGCCGCATGTCTGCCGTTATCAAAGAGTTTGGCCTGCACAACAATGTCACGGCCTTTCAAAAAGCCATCGACGTTGCGATGCAGCTACTACAGACCAGCGTCATCGACGCAAAGAAAAACCAGCTGACCGACACTGGCGAAGCCATCGTCAAGGATGCCCTCACCGCGCAGGTCGAGTACTTGCGGGCCGGCAGCCAACTGGCACTGCGGTTGCTGTAATCGTCTGTCTCCGTTCCGTCACATTGCATTGCTACCGTCCTGCGAAATATCTTGCAACAACTCGCCAAGGACTCTCCGCAATGAGTGATGAGCACGAAGACCGCCCTTCCTCCGATTCCGCCATCCAACCGGCGGTAGACACCAGCCGTCGACGCTTCCTCGGAGGCGCGGCGGTGCTGGGGGTTGGCGCGACCTTGAGTGCCTGCGGCAATACCAGCGAAACACCGGGCAAACCGGTGGCGCGGCCGCTGACCTCACAAGAACTGGATAAAGCCCTGCACGACCAGGTGAAAACCGTGGTGGTGATCTATGCCGAGAACCGCAGTTTCAATAATTTATTTGCTGACTTCCCAGGCGTTGAGAAACCACTGTCGGCCCTTAAGGCCAACGATTACCAGCAACGCGACCGCAATGGCAGCGTCTTGTCCACCCTGCCCCCGTCCTGGGGCGGCGTACTGCAGGTGGGCCCGCAAACGGTGGACGGGGTCACGTACCCCAGCGAAGTACAATTCCAGGAAAACCTGCCCAACGCGCCCTACGCCCTCAAAGGTCCAAATGGCGAAGACCTGCCCTTGAGCCTGGTCACCCGCGACCTGTGGCACGTGTTTTACCAGAACCAAATGCAGATCAACGGCGGCAAGAACGACGGCTTTGTCGCCTGGGCCGATTCCGGCGGCCTGGTGATGGGCCATTACGCCCAGAGCCGTTATGCCCTGCGCCTGTGGGACGTGGCCAAGGAGTTTGTGCTCTGCGATAACTTCTTCCAGGGGGCGTTCGGCGGCTCGTTCCTGAACCATCAATACCTGATCAGCGCTACCGCGCCGGTGTACCCGAATGCCGCGCAATCGGTGGCCAAGGCCCAGATCGCTACGCTGCAAAGCGATGACCCGACCGATACGCGCCTCAAGCCCCTGGACAAATCCCCAGCCAGCGCCATGACCGGCCCACCGCAGTTCGGCCCCAGTGCGCTGACCCCGGACGGTTACGCCGTGAACACCCTGGCCCCGCCCTACTGGCCGACCTGGATTCGCGACCCGGACAATCCGGATTTTGCCAAGCCCGACCTGCCCAACGTACTGGTACCGCAAACCCACGAGCACATCGGCGACAAACTGTCGAAAAAGAATGTGGACTGGGCGTGGTACGCCGGCGCCTGGCAGGCGACGCTGGATCAGTTCAAGGACTCGGGCGGCATCCCGAAAATCCCGAATTTCCAGTATCACCACCAGCCGTTCAATTACTTCAAGCAACAGGGCCCGCACAATCGCGCCGAGCGTGACAAGCGCTTGCGCGACGGCGGCCTGGGCGATGAGTCCAGCACCAACAGGTTCTTCGCCGATGCCCAGGCGGGCAAGCTGCCGGCCGTGACCTTCTACAAGCCCCAGGGCAACTTGAACATGCACGCCGGTTACGCCGACATAGCCTCGGGCGACCGCCATATCGCGCGCGCCCTGAAAGTACTGCAGGAAAGCCCGCAGTGGAAAAACATGGTGGTGGTGGTGACGGTCGACGAAAACGGCGGCTGGTGGGACCACGTGGCGCCGCCCAAGGGCGACCGCTGGGGGCCTGGCACACGGGTTCCGGCGCTGGTGGTGTCGCCGTTCGCGCGCAAAGGCCTGGTGGACCATACGGTGTACGACACGGCGTCTATCCTGCGTTTGATCACCCGAGTATTCGGGCTGGAGACCCTGGATGGCCTCAAGCAGCGCGATGACGCCATGGTTGCACGCGGGCAGAAACCCATGGGCGATTTGAGCAACGCTTTGCAGTTCAGCGTGTAGGACGCTTATCCAATAGCGACATGCCCGACGATTTAGCACGCGGTTTTCCTGGTCAACCGCTACTGTGTGGAAGTGGGCTTTCAACCCGCGCAGACGGGCTTTCGCTGACAAGGAATCAACTATGTTCAAACCGACCAGGCTCTGCCTAGCCGTGGCCGCACTGATAGGCAGTGCGGTCGTACAGGCGGACATCGACGTACCACTGGGCAGCACGCAACGCGTCACCCAGTTGTTCGCTTACCCCAATAACTGCAACGTGATCTGCTATCGGCCCTGGACGCTGGAGCAGACCGCCGAGCACTATCTGAACCAGAGTGTGCAGCGCGACGGCTACAGCCGAGCCAAAGTCAGCGTCAAGGTCCATGACGGGCAGGTAAAGGCCACCTTCAGCGGCGTGCCCGACAGTTATGGCCAGCCCCTGACGAAGCTGCTCGATACGGCCGACCTCGCCTACCAGGGCGCCAGCAAGCTCAACAGCGACGGCAAGTGGGCCTATAACTGGTACCTGTTCCTGCCGCTGGGCATGGCCCTGGAAAATCGCAAAAGCATCGAATTGCTGCACTTTCCGCCGGACTACTCGCTGACCCAGGCCCAGGACTACCTGGAGTCCAAAACCACCGACCGCTGGGCTGACTTGCTCACCACCAACGGCGTGCCTGCCACCGAAACCCCGGCCTACCAGACGATCATCGATATCGCCCCTATCGCTGCGCCCTCCAATGCGGGCAAAGACCTGGAGGGCCTCTACAGCTATTTCACCGACTACCAGACGCGCATGGTCAAGGAACTGAGCCTGGGGCCCACCGGCTCGTTGCCGATGGTCGCGTTCGGCGCGCCGGTGCGCAGCTGGGTCAAGCAACAATACGGGCAAACCGTGGGCGTGCTGGGCCTGGCGCAGATCAGCCCCGAGGACGGCAAAAGCGTTTCGGTATTGGGCGCCAACCATCCCAGCTATATCTGGTATGCGGCCGACCCCGCAACCTATGACGGCAACGAGCAAAAGGCCGACGAGGCTGGTTTGAAGGTGATGGGCCAGGATTTAAGCGCGGCTTGCTGGCAGGCAGGAATGGGTCAGAAGCCGGCGAGCGACCCGAATGTACTGCTCAAGGCCTGCATAAACACCTGGCAAGTCACGCGCAAAGAGCAGACCTGCGAGTTGTTCTACACCTCGGTACGCGACCTGAGCCCGGAGCAGGCGAATGCCAAATGCGCTACGCCAACCATCAAAAACCAGTTGAAACAGCTCAAGAACGCCGCTCCAACCCCCGCAATCACAGCGCCAGCGCTCTAAGCTGCCAAAAAAATGATCGGTTTCTACTGTCATATTTGACAGTAGAAATCGAACCCAACTTCAGCCAGCCTTAACACGCGCCTATCCGCTGCAAGACTGGAACTCAGCTATCACCCGCAGGTCGATGCAGCCTCACCAAGGAGAGTTATGAAAACTCAAGCCATGGATAAGGTTAAAACGGCTGTGGGTGACTGTCTTTACCCCTTCAAGACGCTGCTTATTGAACAAGGCTACCCCTCGAGCGCGCAATTCAGTGTCGTGCCAAGCGTCGCTGACCAAGGCGGCGGAGTCCGGGCTCGCCGAGCCCTGGACGGGCGCATACGCATCGCCAACGTCTCCGGCTATGTCGTGGGCGAACGCCGCCTGCACACGTTGCAGCTATCGCCGCGCATCCACTTGTACGATTGTTGGTTCTGCGGCCTGTTACAGCATTCGTGCAACCCGAATGTGTTTTTCGACACCACGTACCTGGAGCTCTGGACCCTGCAGCCTATCGCCGCCCGCGCCCCGCTGACCCTGGACTACGCCAGCACCGAGGACGTGCTGTTCCGGCAGTTCGCTTGCGATTGCGGCGAGCTGAACTGCCGGGGCTGGATCACCGGCAGCCAGGAACCATTGAACGCCGAAGGGCAGGCATTCATGGCCCAGTGGCGGATGCGCAAACGCCCTTAGGCTTCGCCCAAGGGGCGCAGGCGGTATTGCGGCGGCAGCTGCTCGAAGCCACTGATCGTGGTGTTCAAGCTTTTCCAGCGACCGTCCTTGATCCCGTAGATGCATCCATGGATCGACAGGCTCTGCCCACGGTGCCAGGCGTTTTGCACAATGCTGGTATGACCGACGTTGGCCACTTGCTGAATCACGTTCAGCTCGCACATGCGGTCTACGCGCTCTTCTTCGGTTGGCAGTTGGGCCAGCACGTCGCGGTTTTCGTAGTAGAGGTCGCGGATGGTACGCAGCCAGCCGTCGATCAGGCCGAACTGGCGGTCCTGCATCGAGGCACGCACGCCGCCGCAGCCGTAGTGGCCGGTGACGAGGATGTGTTTGACCTTGAGTACATCGACCGCGTACTGGATCACCGACAGGCAGTTGAGGTCGGTATGCAGTACCACGTTGGCCACGTTGCGGTGCACAAACAGATCACCGGGCAGCATGCCGACGATCTCGTTGGCCGGCACACGGGCATCGGAACAACCGATCCACAGGTATTCCGGGGTTTGCTGGCGGGCGAGCTTGGCGAAGAATTCGGGATCTTCCTGTTTGATCGCATCCGCCCAGCGTTCGTTGTTATCAAGCAGGTCTTGTAATTCGTTCATCAGGGAAAGCCTCAGGAATGATGCGCAGGTGTGTGACTGACGAGCCTTCGTCCGGGTCACGCCGAGCGCCAATTAGCTTGAATCTTTGGGTAGCTGTGCCTGTCCACACACTATAAGCCCCACAGTATGAGGATTGGCCATGACTGAATCACGACGTCCCTACGGCGCTACGCAACCCGAACCGATTGATGACAACGAAGACCGCATGGGTGAAGTGCGCGAGCTGGATTTTGACGAACAAGACCAGACAGCAGAGATCGGCGACGAACTGCCAGGCCGCGAACGCGACCTGTTAATGCCCGACGAACGGGTGCGCGAAGCCGGGCTGACCGGGGCCTCGGTGGATGACCATGAGTCGACTGATGACGACATGAGCCCGGAAACGCTGATCCAGGAAGACGGTGCGCGGGATGCGCGCGAGGAAGGTGAAGCCGGCGCCGCCGACTACGACTTGAGCGTTGTCGGTGAAGATGACATCGGCGGTGGAAACGGATTGGACGAGGCCGAGCTGGCCGATCTGGACCCGCTCAACGCCAAGCGCTGATTGAAATGTGTGAAAGGGGGCTTGCTCCCGATAGCGGGAGCAAGCCCCCTTTCACAGGGTTCGTGTGCTTAATCGACCAGGGTGCAAGCCATCACGACGGCGTCTTCACGCCCACCCACGGCGGGGTAGTAATCGCGCCGACGGCCGACCTCGTTGAAACCGTAACGCTCGTAGAGGCGAAACGCGCCGGTATTGCTGTCACGCACTTCCAGGAAGCACTCCCGGGCGTTCGCCGCGTAGGCGCGGGACATCAAGTGTTCCAGCAACGCCAGGCCCAGGCCACGGCCCTGGTTTTCCGGCTTGACGGTGATATTCAGCAAATGCGCTTCATCGAGGATGATCTGCACCACGCCATGACCCACCTGCTGCTCACCTTCGAACATCAGCCAGATCTGGTATTTGCCCAAGCCGTCCAGAAAGATGCCGCGTGTCCACGGATGGCTGAACGCGGCGTATTCGATTTTCAGCACGGCGTCGAGGTCGGCCTCGGTCATCGGGCGGAAGGATAAAGCCTCACTCATCGGTTGTTTTCCAGCGCGCCATCAGCCGGCGCATGGCTTGCCAGACATCAGCCTTACGCTGTGGCTCTTCCATTAATAATTCCAGGCCCGGCAGGGCCCACACCGAACCCAGGCCTTCTACCTGCAGTTCGCGGTACCAGGCTTCGGCATTGGCTTCGCCGGCAAAGCGCACGGCGGGCAGGCCGATCAGCCACAGGCACACACAGGGTTCGTCTTCCAGGCGCGCCGAAACAAAGCCTTGTACAAAATCCCGCGCCGCTTCGGGGCCCTGGTCCATGGTGCCGCGCGCCAGCAGCGGCCAGCGCACCGGGTCACCGACGATTTGCGGGCTGTCGGGCAGGCCGGCGGCGCGCAGCATGTCTTTGAGCAGCATGTAGGCGGGGTCGCGGGTCTGGAAGCGCTCGCCGGTGGGCAGCTCCACCAACAGCAGGCAACGCCCGGCCCGCAGCAATTGCAGGGCAAAACGCGGCGGCGGTACCACCGGCGCCTTGGCCACCGGGGCCGCCACTTCGGCGATCGCCGGCTTGGCCATCGGCGCCGGACGCGGCACCTCGACCCTGGCCCGTTCAACCGACGGACGCACCTGCGGCTCCGGCTTGACCAGCGCCACCGGCGCCGCCGCCTCCTCGCCCGAGACCGCGAACGCCTCATAGGGCTCAAGCGCCTGCAACAGCTCGGGCCGCGACGGCGCGGCAAACGGCAGTTCGGTGCGGGGTAGCCAGTTGACCACCTGCATGGCGGTCAAGTAGGCGCGACGTCGGGACTCGATAAGCACAGCTCGGCCACTTGTGGATAAGTAAAGAGCGGGGATTCTACCGCTGTTCGGTAACAATCGCCCACTGCGCACTGACCGGCTGTGGATAAATCCCGCGCCTGATGCAGTACAATCGCGACTTTTAATCGCCAACCAGCCGGCCATTCCCATGATCGAACCCAAGCGCGTCCTGCGCGCCCTCGCCGAACACTGGGCCTTACTTGAGCCACTGTGCGAACACTTCGACCAAGGCACCCTGAGCCTCGGCGAGCTGCGCGCGCAACTGGCCGCCCAACAACTGGACAGCACGCCCCAGGACATCACCAGCCTGCTGGACGTGTGGATCCGCCTGGATATCCTGGTACCCGTCGCCAAAAGCCCGAACCGTTTCGAGCTCAACGCGCAGATCCACGATTTTCTGGCGTACCTGCGCAAGGAGCACCGGCTTGGCCTGTGCCTGGAGATCGAAGCCTACCTGCGCCACCTCGAACGCCTGGCCGGTTATATCCAGGACGCCTTTGATATCCGCGACGGCCACGACCTGGCGCGCCAACTGCGCCTGTTGGATATGCGCGTGCGCGACGTACTGAAAAAACTCGCCAACGACGAGCAGGCTCTCGCCGCCGTGGCCGACCGCGCCAAGACCAGCGACCGCCAGATCCCGTTGCGCCAGCGCTACGCCGAAGTCCTGGCGACCTGGGACGAATACGTCGAACCGATGATTCAACTGGTGAACGCCGACGGCGCCTTCGAGCAAGGCGTGCGCAAGGTGGAAAACGTGCTGCTGCGCCTGCTCACCGAGCAACAGCGCCTCGGCCACCTGGTGGACGACGACATGCTGCTGCGCACCCATGCGCGCATCCTCGAAATGCAGACCAGCGCCCAGTTGACCTTGCGCCATGCGCGCGAGCTGTTGTTGCCGCTGCGTGAAGAAGCGCGCCGGCACAACGCCGTGACCCGGGGCGCGGCGCTGGCCCTGTCGGCCATCCGCCGTAAAGGCCTGGACGCGGTGCCGCAAGCGGCGATGCCGATGTTTACCCGGCCGCAAAGCACCTTCCTCGGCAGCGCCAGCCAGGTCGAAGCCTATGTGTATGCGCTGGCCAATTTCGAGCCGAAGCCGGCGCGCTTTCCCAAGGCGCACAAATCCCACAAGGGCGAAGCCCAGCGCGCGCCGCGTACGGTCAAGGAAATGCTTGAGCGTTGCGAAGACGCGTTGCCGATGCCAGACCTGATGACCTGGCTGCTGGAGCAGGAACCGGACGGCGCCACCGACGAATTGCTGTACTGGTTCTCGCGTCTCTCGCGGGAAAAACGCTTCAAGCGCGAACGCCTGGAACGCCGCGACTACCACACACACGAGCACCAGGTCAGCCTGCGCTCATTCGCCCTGCTCCCGGCCACGCCTGACGCCGCCGAGCACTCTGCGAGTACACCTCATGCATCTTGATTTATCCGAACTGTCCCAGTTGGCGCCGATTTTTCGCGAGCTGTTCAAGGGTTACCACGTCAGCCGCCGCGACCCGGAGCTGTACGCGCAACTGTCGAACTTCCAGGACCAATACCGCACGTTGTTCAAGGCCCTGGGCTTCGAGCTGGTCTGCGATACCCGTGGTTTCTATTACTTCGTGCCGGACACCGCCGTGGCCGCTGCGCAAGTGAACAAGACCGCCCAGCGCCTGGCACTCTTCACCTTCATCATCGTCGAGCACCTGGCCGACCAGGGCCGTGACCCGATCGCCGTGCTCGACGGTGGCAGCCTGGGCCGTGATGAACTGCCGTCCCTGCTGGAAAAGTACCGCGACCTGTTTATCCAGGCCGAAGTGCAGACCCAGGAAGAACTCGAAGAGAAAATCATGCGCCGCATGACCCAACTGGGTTTTGCCAGCGAAGACAACGGCATCTATCGCTTTCTGCCGCCGATGCACCGCTTCCTCGACGTGTGCCTGTCGGTGCAGCAGGACCGCGACCTGGCTGCCAGCGTGCACAGCGTGTTGCCGTTGCCGGCGCCTGTGATCATCGACGAAGACAGCGATGAAAAACTGCTGAAGACCGATGACCCGCTCGACTTGAGCGACTTTGCAGAAGAAAGCGAAGAAGACGCCCTGGCCCGCGCCATTGCCGAAGAACAGGAGACCGATGCATGAGCAAGGAACGCTACGGCATCCGCCGCTTCGCCCTATTGAACACGGCCGGTTACAGCCTGGGCTTGTTCCCGCTGGAAGAACCGTTGTCAGTGTATGGCGCCAACAACCTGGGTAAATCGGCGTCGATCAACGCCTTGCAGTTCCCGATCCTGGCGCGCATGTCGGACATGAGTTTCGGCAAGTACACCCTGGAACAATCACGGCGCTTCTACTTTGCCACCGACACCAGCTACATCCTGGTGGAAGTTTCCCTGCCCCACGGCCCGCATGTGATCGGCGTGGTCGGGCGCGGCCCGGGCGGCGGTTTCGGTCATCAGTTTTTCGCCTACGCGGGCAAGCTCGACCTGGCCCACTACCAGAAGAACGACACTTGCCTGCGTCAGAAAGAGCTGTTCACCAACCTTGAGCGCGAGGGCCTGAAAGCCTACGAACTCAAGCCCGATGAGCTACGCCGCTTGCTGGTGGGCGGCCACACGTCGATCCCGCTGGACCTGACGCTGATTCCGCTGCGCTCCACCAGTGAGCAGAGCCTGAAGACCTTCCGCGCGCTGTTCATCAACTTGCTGCACATGCGCGAAATCACGGCGGCCAAGCTCAAGCAATTGTTCCTGGATGCGTTCGAACACAGCCTGCGCTCCGGCAGCGTGGACTACATCGCCGCGTGTGAAGAAGCCTTCCGCGATGTGCGACGCATGGAACAGGACTACAACTCTCTGGTCGCCGCCGGACCGTTGGTAGAAGCGCTGGCCAATGGCGTGAAGCAGCGCGACATCCTGCGCGGCAAACTGCATCGCCTGTCGCCGCTGCTGGATTCGCTGCTGGGGACCTGGTCGGACTACGCCAGTGCCCGCAAGGAAGAGCTGACCATCCAGGCCGAGCACTACCGTAACGAGCAGGACGCGCTGCAGAACGACCAGCGCGGCGGTACCCAGGAGCTGATGCGCCTGGAGCGCGAGATCAGCGGTATCCAGCGTTGGCTGGGCGAATTGTCGGTGCTCAAACATCGCTTTGCGCTGGTCGATGACGTGAGGGTGCTGGAGCAACAATTGCTGGCGGCCAAGGATGCCCACGATGAGCTGGCGGGCGCTTTGGCGCAGTCGCGGCAGTTCAGCGCCGAGGATCTGGATGAGCGCCTGCGCGATCTGGAAAAACGCTTGAAGTCGGTCAGGCAGCAGCTCGATCACGCGGACAACAACAGCTACGCCAAGCTGCGCGAAGAATTCTCGCAGCAGGATGTCGAGCGCCTGATGCGTCTATTCAACAGCTCGTTGTTCAGCCTGCCGTTGGGCGAGCATGGCATCACGCTGGATGAGGACGGCCAGTGGGTCAAATCCCTGGAGCAGATCCTGGATGGCTTCAAGGGCGAGCGTTTTGAAGTGCCGGGGTTGTCTATCGACATCTCGCACATCGAGCCGCCTGCGTTGCAGGCCCTGGCGGACCGTGCGGCCTTGCGTGATCAGAAAGAGCGCCTGGAAAAAGAACTCAAACAGCTGAAAACCCAGCAAGCGGTCGCCTCTGACCGTGCTGCCAGCAAGACCCAGACTGAAGCGCTGTATCAGCAAGTGCTGGACGCGCAAAAAGCCTTGGAAGATTTCCGCCGCGCGCAAACCTTGAGCGCCGAAGAAGGCGAGAAGCTGGAAAACCTGGCGCAGATGGAAGCGGCCCAGGATGAGTTGAAGCGCTCCAGCGATGCCTTTACCGAACGCGTCCAGCAATTGTCGGCCAAGCTGCAACTGGTCGGCCGCCAGATCGGTGATATGGAAGCCAAGCAACGGACGCTGGATGACGCCTTGCGCCGTCGCCAGCTACTGCCGGCGGACCTGCCGTTCGGCACGCCATTCATGGACCCGGTCGACGATTCCATGGACAACCTGCTGCCGCTGCTCAACGACTACCAGGACAGCTGGCAAGGCTTGCTGCGCGCCGATGGCCAGATCGAGGCGCTGTACGCTCAGGTACGCCTCAAGGGCGTGGCCAAGTTCGACAGCGAGGATGACGTTGAGCGTCGCCTGCAACTGCTGATCAACGCCTATGCGCATCGTACCGACGAGGCGCTGACGCTGGGCAAGGCTCGCCGTGCGGCGGTCACCGATATCGCGCGTACCTTGCGCAATATCCGTAGTGACTACGACAGCCTGGAACACCAGTTGGCGTTGTTCAACCGCGAGATCAACAAACGCCAGGTGTCCAACCTGCAGAGCTTTCGCATCGTACTGGCGCCAAACAAGGAAGCCCTCAAGCATATCGACCAGATCATCCACAGTGCCGGTCAGTATGAAGAAGGCGAAACCTTGTCGGTATTCGACCTCAGCCAGAGCGCAGAACAGGACAACAAGAACGAAGAGGCCAAGGAGTACCTGGCTCGTCTGGTAGCGGCCAACCATAACCAGTTGGGCCTCAAGGACCTGTTCGAGTTGGCATTCGAGATCACCAAGGTGCATGGCCAGCCGGTGATTCACACCGACATCGATGGCGCGGCGTCCAACGGTACGACCATGACCATCAAGGCGCTGACCAACATGTACTTGTTGCTGCACTTGATGGACCGCGACCAAGCCGGTCGCGTGCGTTTGCCGTACTACCTCGACGAAGCGGCAGACATCGACGAGAAGAACCAGGCGGCACTGCTGGAAACCAGCCTGCAACTGGGCTTCGTGCCGATTCTGGCGAGTGTGAAGCCGCAGGTATCGGCGCAGGTGGCGATCGACCTGGAAGGCGGCAGCGGACCGAACGGGATCTACATCGATGAGGCGGACTGGAAGTACATCCGTCGTCACGATGTGGTGAAGGCAACGATGAATGTGCAGGCGGATGAGCCGGAGCTGGATGAGGTCTGACGTGTTGCGCTGAAATGCAAAAAGGCCGCGATCTTATGGATCGCGGCCTTTTTTTGGGCTGGGGTTTTGCGGTGTCTTTGAAGGCCCTATCGGGAGCAAGCGCCCTCCCACATTTTGCATGCACTCATACATCGAATGTGGGAGGGGGCCCGATAGCCGCGCCTCGGTCTATTTGCCTAGTGGAATCTTGGGCGCCCAGGTCAGCCATTCATCCTCAAACTTGTCGAACAGCGGGAACGTTTGCTGCGGCCGTGCAGCATTGCCCATGCGCTCACCGTCTGGGGTGGCGAACGCGATGCCGCCGGCAACCAGGGTTTCCAGGGACTCCGTGCGTACAGTCGCGCCCTTGAACAGACCAAAGTCGAGGCCAAAACCACTCGTGTTCCAGAAGCGACTGCCGCTGCGCACCAAGGGTGCGTACTTGGGCTCGATCAGGATGTGGACCAGGACGCGATCGGCGGTCTGGCCCAACTCGTACCCGGTGACCTTGCCGACGGTAACTTCGCGGTAGGTGACCGGTACGCCTTCCTTCAACGAGCCGCGGCGCGCGGCGCTGAGGGTGAGGCTCAGGCCCGCCGCCTGGTGAACGGCTTCAGGCGGCTGGTCCAACGCGACGAAACTCTTTTGCGGGCCGGCGTTTTTCGCGGCTGGCTGTACTTCGATGTACTGGCCGGTGACCAGGGTTTCCAGGTTGGAGGTTTTCATCAGGCCCAGTTCAGGCTTGACCACCCAGAACTGAGTACCGACGCGCGCAATCCGGTCAGCCACTTGGGTGATACGGGCGCTGAGCAATACCGACTGCATGTCGGCACTGAGGTCGACGCTTTCGATCTTACCCACATCCAGGCCTTTGAAGCGTACGGGCGTGCCGGGACGCATGCCGTCGGCGCGGTCGACCTTGATGGTTACGAGGGTGCCGTGTTGATTGGCGGCCTCGCGATCAGCGAACAGGCGGAAGCGTGGGATGCGTTTTTTCAGGGGTACGTTCGGTTCCGGAGTTTCGAAGGCAATACCGCCAGCCATCAAGCTGGCCAGGGATTCACTCTTGACCTGGATGCCGCCGGTAAGTCCACCGGTCAGGGTGACGCCGCTGGCATTCCAGAAACGCGTCGAACCGTTGACCAGGTTTTCGTACTCCTTTTCGATGTGAACACCGATCACCAGTTGCTTGTTCTTGCGCGAGAACTGGTAGCTCTGCACCGAACCGACTTTGACTTGCTTGTAGAGAATCGGGCTGCCGACATCCAGGGAGCCCAGGTTGTCGGTGAACAGCACCAGATGCAGGCCGGGGGAACGCAGGTCCAATGGTGGCGCTTTGGCGCGGGCAACGTATTCACGCTGCGGGGCACTGCCCTTGTCGCCAGGACGGACGGCGATGTAGTTACCTTTCACCAAAGCTTCCAGCCCGGTGATGCCGGCCAGGGAGATGGACGGCTTGACCACCCAGAATTGGGTGTCCTGCACCAGGTAATCTTCGGCCAGCGGGTCGAGGGTCAGCTCGGCGTTGGCGCTGGAAAGGTCGGGGTCGATCTTCAAGGTTTTCAGGCTACCGACCTGAATGCCTTTGTACATCACCGGCGTGCGCCCGGCTTGCAGACCTTCGAAGTCGGTGAGCTTGACCTTGACCCTGATACCAGCGGCTGCGGCGTCGAAGTCTTCGTATAGGCGGAAGGGCAGGCTTGGGTCGGTCGGCGGGCTGTCCTTGCGGTTTTCCGGCGTAGCGAAGGCGATACCGCCGGCGACAATGCTGGAAAGCGACTCGCTGC
Source organism: Pseudomonas asgharzadehiana (assembly GCF_019139815.1). Lineage (NCBI taxonomy): Bacteria > Pseudomonadati > Pseudomonadota > Gammaproteobacteria > Pseudomonadales > Pseudomonadaceae > Pseudomonas > Pseudomonas asgharzadehiana. The sequence continues at coordinate 951,260 of NZ_CP077079.1, read as the reverse complement.
GCACCTTCACACCAGAGAGATTGGCGTCGATGCTGATACCACTGGCGTTCCAGAAACGCGTGTGTTTGCGCACCAGGCTGGCATAGGTCGGCTCGATGTAGACCTTGATCTCAACGGTGCTCTGGTCCTCGGACAGCAGGTAGCTTTTGACCTGGCCGACCTGGATCTGCTTGTAGAACACCGGGCTGCCACGATTCAACGAACCAAGACGGTCAGCCTTGATGGTCAGGTGCAGACCGGGCTTGGCGTCAGACAGCGGAGGCTCCTCGGAGAGCGCCTTGAACTTGCGTGTGGGCTCTCCATCGCCAGGGCTGGCGGCGATGTAGTTACCCGATACCAGTGTTTCCAGGCCGGTGATACCCGCGAGGCTGACACTGGGCTTGACCAGCCAGAAGCGCGTGTTGGTCTTAAGATATTGATCGACGTCCTTGTTCATCTCGATGGTGGCGATCACGCCGCGATTGTTCCCTTCATCGTCCAGGGCCAGCGCCTTGACCTTGCCCACGGGCATGCCTTTGTAGACCACTTCGGTCTTATTGACCTGGATTCCTTCGCCGCTTTCGAAGCGCACCTGGATCTCAATACCTTGTTGGGAATAGGCGCGCCATCCCAGCCAGCCGCCAATGATCAGGGCAATCAGGGGCAATACCCAAATGGCCGACCAGTTGGAGGCTGGGCGGGTTTTAGCTTTAGGTAGATCACTCATGGTCGTCGTCCGACTCCGTGTTGTCCCAAATCAGTCGGGGATCAAAAGTTACAGCGGCAAGCATCGTCAAGATCACCACACTGGCGAACGCCGCAGCGCCGAGGTTGGCCTCGATACTGGCAAGTCGTCCAAAGTTAACGACCGCCACCAAGATGGCGATCACGAAGATATCCAACATGGACCAGCGCCCAATGAATTCGATAAAACGGTACATCACAATACGTTGTTGCGCGGAGAGCGGTTGGTGACGCTGCACCGAGAACAGTAGCAGACCAATGCCCACCAGCTTGAATGTGGGCACCAGGATACTGGCGATAAATACCACGGCGGCGATGGGATACATCCCATGCTGCACCAATTCGATTACGCCAGCCATGATCGTACTGGGAGAGCCTTGGCCCAGCGTGTTGATCGTCATGATCGGTAATAAGTTAGCGGGTATATACAAAATCGCCGCAGTGATCAGCAAGGCCCAGGTACGTGCAAGGCTGTTGGGACGACGAGCATGGATCAGTGCACCGCAACGCGTGCAGGTTTGCTCATCGCAATCCTCTTCTTGCCTGTTCAACTCGTGGCACTCGGTACAAATCAGAATGCCTGCATCAATCGCCCGCATGATCATCGCCCCCTGACAGCGCTTGCCAGATCTGGTGCGGCGACATCACCACCTCAAGCAGAACCTGAACCATTAATAAGCTGACGAAGCAGACCAGACCAAGACCGATCGTGATGGAGGCCATGTCGGCTAGCTTGACGATCGCCACCAGGACGCCCATCAGATAGACCTCCAACATTCCCCAATCCTTCATATGGTGATAGATGCGGTACAACAACAGCCCATAGCTGCGGCCGATCTTCCAACGAATACTGAGCAGCACGGCCAATTGGCAGAGCAACTTGAGTAAGGGAATGCCCATGCTGCACATGAACACCACGGCGGCTACACCTTGCATACCGGTGTCGAACAGGCCGACTACACCGCTCCATACCGTGTCCTCTGAGGATTGCCCGAGTAGATTGAGCTGCATGATGGGTAGAAAGTTCGCAGGGATGTACAACAGCAACGCAGCGAGCACCAAGGCGAGGCTTCGCTCAATGACGTTGTGGCGGTGAGCGTACAGCTCGTAACCGCAACGCGGGCATTGGGCTTTTTCACCGAGGGCAAGTACGGGTTTGCGCATCAGCAAGTCGCACTCATGGCATGCCACCAGATCGTCCAGTGGTAAATCCGACACCCCGAGGGCATCAACCGGATCGGGCATAGATAGGGCTCTGACTCTAAAAAGGTTAGGTGCCTATTCTAGTGGTCTGGTTCAGAAATAACTGTGCAAATTTGTCGGTCACTCGCTGGAGAATTCCGTCTGACTTTTCGAGCGCCCAAAACAAAACCCCATCTGCTTTCGCAAATGGGGTTTTGGAATTTAATCTTGACGATGACCTACTCTCACATGGGGAAACCCCACACTACCATCGGCGATGCATCGTTTCACTGCTGAGTTCGGGATGGGATCAGGTGGTTCCAATGCTCTATGGTCGTCAAGAAATTCGGGTACTGACTCGTGACCAGATGGCCTCGCTTCAGCAAATTGGGTATGTGACAGCAGTCGGTGTTTTGTGAGTTACAAACTTTCGGTTCGTTTCGTCTTCACACACCGCAATCTGATGCTCTTTCGAGTAGTCAAATTGCTTGGGTGTTATATGGTCAAGCCTCACGGGCAATTAGTATTGGTTAGCTCAACGCCTCACAGCGCTTACACACCCAACCTATCAACGTCGTAGTCTTCGACGGCCCTTCAGGGAACTCAAGGTTCCAGTGAGATCTCATCTTGAGGCTAGTTTCCCGCTTAGATGCTTTCAGCGGTTATCTATTCCGAACATAGCTACCCGGCAATGCCACTGGCGTGACAACCGGAACACCAGAGGTTCGTCCACTCCGGTCCTCTCGTACTAGGAGCAGCCCCTCTCAAATCTCAAACGTCCACGGCAGATAGGGACCGAACTGTCTCACGACGTTCTAAACCCAGCTCGCGTACCACTTTAAATGGCGAACAGCCATACCCTTGGGACCGGCTTCAGCCCCAGGATGTGATGAGCCGACATCGAGGTGCCAAACACCGCCGTCGATATGAACTCTTGGGCGGTATCAGCCTGTTATCCCCGGAGTACCTTTTATCCGTTGAGCGATGGCCCTTCCATACAGAACCACCGGATCACTAAGACCTACTTTCGTACCTGCTCGACGTGTCTGTCTCGCAGTCAAGCGCGCTTTTGCCTTTATACTCTACGACCGATTTCCGACCGGTCTGAGCGCACCTTCGTACTCCTCCGTTACTCTTTAGGAGGAGACCGCCCCAGTCAAACTACCCACCATACACTGTCCTCGATCCGGATAACGGACCTGAGTTAGAACCTCAAAGTTGCCAGGGTGGTATTTCAAGGTTGGCTCCACGCAGACTGGCGTCCACGCTTCAAAGCCTCCCACCTATCCTACACAAGCAAATTCAAAGTCCAGTGCAAAGCTATAGTAAAGGTTCACGGGGTCTTTCCGTCTAGCCGCGGATACACTGCATCTTCACAGCGATTTCAATTTCACTGAGTCTCGGGTGGAGACAGCGCCGCCATCGTTACGCCATTCGTGCAGGTCGGAACTTACCCGACAAGGAATTTCGCTACCTTAGGACCGTTATAGTTACGGCCGCCGTTTACCGGGGCTTCGATCAAGAGCTTCGCGTTAGCTAACCCCATCAATTAACCTTCCGGCACCGGGCAGGCGTCACACCCTATACGTCCACTTTCGTGTTTGCAGAGTGCTGTGTTTTTAATAAACAGTCGCAGCGGCCTGGTATCTTCGACCGGCATGGGCTTACGGAGCAAGTCCTTCACCCTCACCGGCGCACCTTCTCCCGAAGTTACGGTGCCATTTTGCCTAGTTCCTTCACCCGAGTTCTCTCAAGCGCCTTGGTATTCTCTACCCAACCACCTGTGTCGGTTTGGGGTACGGTTCCTGGTTACCTGAAGCTTAGAAGCTTTTCTTGGAAGCATGGCATCAACCACTTCGCTAACTAAAAGTTAGCTCGTCATCAGCTCTCGGCCTTAGAATCCCGGATTTACCTAAGATTCCAGCCTACCACCTTAAACTTGGACAACCAACGCCAAGCTGGCCTAGCCTTCTCCGTCCCTCCATCGCAATAACCAGAAGTACAGGAATATTAACCTGTTTTCCATCGACTACGCTTTTCAGCCTCGCCTTAGGGACCGACTAACCCTGCGTCGATTAACGTTGCGCAGGAAACCTTGGTCTTTCGGCGTGGGTGTTTTTCACACCCATTGTCGTTACTCATGTCAGCATTCGCACTTCTGATACCTCCAGCAAGCTTCTCAACTCACCTTCACAGGCTTACAGAACGCTCCTCTACCGCATCACTTACGTGATACCCGTAGCTTCGGTGTATGGTTTGAGCCCCGTTACATCTTCCGCGCAGGCCGACTCGACTAGTGAGCTATTACGCTTTCTTTAAAGGGTGGCTGCTTCTAAGCCAACCTCCTAGCTGTCTAAGCCTTCCCACATCGTTTCCCACTTAACCATAACTTTGGGACCTTAGCTGACGGTCTGGGTTGTTTCCCTTTTCACGACGGACGTTAGCACCCGCCGTGTGTCTCCCATGCTCGGCACTTGTAGGTATTCGGAGTTTGCATCGGTTTGGTAAGTCGGGATGACCCCCTAGCCGAAACAGTGCTCTACCCCCTACAGTGATACATGAGGCGCTACCTAAATAGCTTTCGAGGAGAACCAGCTATCTCCGAGCTTGATTAGCCTTTCACTCCGATCCACAGGTCATCCGCTAACTTTTCAACGGTAGTCGGTTCGGTCCTCCAGTTAGTGTTACCCAACCTTCAACCTGCCCATGGATAGATCGCCCGGTTTCGGGTCTATTCCCAGCGACTAGACGCCCTATTAAGACTCGCTTTCGCTACGCCTCCCCTATTCGGTTAAGCTCGCCACTGAAAATAAGTCGCTGACCCATTATACAAAAGGTACGCAGTCACCCAACAAAGTGGGCTCCCACTGCTTGTACGCATACGGTTTCAGGATCTATTTCACTCCCCTCTCCGGGGTTCTTTTCGCCTTTCCCTCACGGTACTAGTTCACTATCGGTCAGTCAGTAGTATTTAGCCTTGGAGGATGGTCCCCCCATATTCAGACAAAGTTTCTCGTGCTCCGTCCTACTCGATTTCATGACTAAGAGATTTTCGCGTACAGGGCTATCACCCACTATGGCCGCACTTTCCAGAGCGTTCCGCTAATCTCAAAGCCACTTAAGGGCTAGTCCCCGTTCGCTCGCCACTACTAAGGGAATCTCGGTTGATTTCTTTTCCTCAGGGTACTTAGATGTTTCAGTTCCCCTGGTTCGCCTCTTGCACCTATGTATTCAGTACAAGATAACCATCTTATGATGGCTGGGTTCCCCCATTCAGACATCTCCGGATCAAAGTCTGTTTGCCGACTCCCCGAAGCTTTTCGCAGGCTACCACGTCTTTCATCGCCTCTGACTGCCAAGGCATCCACCGTATGCGCTTCTTCACTTGACCATATAACCCCAAGCAATCTGGTTATACTGTGAAGACGACATTCGCCGAAAATCTGTAATCACTCACAAATTTTACCTTAGCCTGATCCGTTACCAGTGAAAGTAACGTTCAGTCTATCTTTCTATCACATACCCAAATTTTTAAAGAACGATCTAATCAAAGACTAGAAATCAACATTCACCATCGCTAGGATGGAATGCTCATTTCTAAGCTTTCATACGTCAGAAGCAGTAGTGGTGGAGCCAAACGGGATCGAACCGTTGACCTCCTGCGTGCAAGGCAGGCGCTCTCCCAGCTGAGCTATGGCCCCATATTTCTACAGGCGTTTCCCACACAAAATTGGTGGGTCTGGGCAGATTCGAACTGCCGACCTCACCCTTATCAGGGGTGCGCTCTAACCAACTGAGCTACAGACCCAATTTCGGGCTGCTTCTTATCGTCTTCTTCAATGAATCAAGCAATTCGTGTGGGAACTTATGGAGCAGCTGATGTCGTCGATTAAGGAGGTGATCCAGCCGCAGGTTCCCCTACGGCTACCTTGTTACGACTTCACCCCAGTCATGAATCACACCGTGGTAACCGTCCTCCCGAAGGTTAGACTAGCTACTTCTGGTGCAACCCACTCCCATGGTGTGACGGGCGGTGTGTACAAGGCCCGGGAACGTATTCACCGCGACATTCTGATTCGCGATTACTAGCGATTCCGACTTCACGCAGTCGAGTTGCAGACTGCGATCCGGACTACGATCGGTTTTATGGGATTAGCTCCACCTCGCGGCTTGGCAACCCTCTGTACCGACCATTGTAGCACGTGTGTAGCCCAGGCCGTAAGGGCCATGATGACTTGACGTCATCCCCACCTTCCTCCGGTTTGTCACCGGCAGTCTCCTTAGAGTGCCCACCATGACGTGCTGGTAACTAAGGACAAGGGTTGCGCTCGTTACGGGACTTAACCCAACATCTCACGACACGAGCTGACGACAGCCATGCAGCACCTGTCTCAATGTTCCCGAAGGCACCAATCTATCTCTAGAAAGTTCATTGGATGTCAAGGCCTGGTAAGGTTCTTCGCGTTGCTTCGAATTAAACCACATGCTCCACCGCTTGTGCGGGCCCCCGTCAATTCATTTGAGTTTTAACCTTGCGGCCGTACTCCCCAGGCGGTCAACTTAATGCGTTAGCTGCGCCACTAAGAGCTCAAGGCTCCCAACGGCTAGTTGACATCGTTTACGGCGTGGACTACCAGGGTATCTAATCCTGTTTGCTCCCCACGCTTTCGCACCTCAGTGTCAGTATCAGTCCAGGTGGTCGCCTTCGCCACTGGTGTTCCTTCCTATATCTACGCATTTCACCGCTACACAGGAAATTCCACCACCCTCTACCATACTCTAGTCAGTCAGTTTTGAATGCAGTTCCCAGGTTGAGCCCGGGGATTTCACATCCAACTTAACAAACCACCTACGCGCGCTTTACGCCCAGTAATTCCGATTAACGCTTGCACCCTCTGTATTACCGCGGCTGCTGGCACAGAGTTAGCCGGTGCTTATTCTGTCGGTAACGTCAAAACAATCACGTATTAGGTAACTGCCCTTCCTCCCAACTTAAAGTGCTTTACAATCCGAAGACCTTCTTCACACACGCGGCATGGCTGGATCAGGCTTTCGCCCATTGTCCAATATTCCCCACTGCTGCCTCCCGTAGGAGTCTGGACCGTGTCTCAGTTCCAGTGTGACTGATCATCCTCTCAGACCAGTTACGGATCGTCGCCTTGGTGAGCCATTACCTCACCAACTAGCTAATCCGACCTAGGCTCATCTGATAGCGCAAGGCCCGAAGGTCCCCTGCTTTCTCCCGTAGGACGTATGCGGTATTAGCGTCCGTTTCCGAACGTTATCCCCCACTACCAGGCAGATTCCTAGGCATTACTCACCCGTCCGCCGCTCTCAAGAGAAGCAAGCTTCTCTCTACCGCTCGACTTGCATGTGTTAGGCCTGCCGCCAGCGTTCAATCTGAGCCATGATCAAACTCTTCAGTTCAAACATCTTTGGGTTTTTAAGAAACCCTAAACTTGGCTCAGCAATCGTTGGTTACATCTTTGATTTCTCGCGGAGTAACTTGTGATGCTGATAATCTTGTTGACTATCAGTCTGACTCCACAAGCACCCACACGAATTGCTTGATTCAGTTGTTAAAGAGCGGTTGGTTAAGAGCTTTCGTCTCAACCGAGGCGCGCATTCTACAGCAGCCTCATTTGCTGTCAAGCGGTTATTTTCAGAAGCTTTCGAAGATTTCCTCAACAACTTCAACCACTTGCGCTTCCGATCTCTCGTCAGCGGGAGGCGAATTCTACAGCGTTACACGCTGCTGTCAACACCTCTTTTTCAACTTCCTTTTGGCTTCGATGAACTGAAGCAACTTGCTGCCGAAAACTGCGTAACTCATTGTTTACCAAGGAGTTTTCCGTTTCGACTGCGCCGGAAGTGGGGCGAATTATAGGCTTCCAGAATCTGGCGTCAACCTTCTTTTTCATATTTCTGTCATATGGACCAAAAAAGCCCAGAAACGCAAAAGCCGGCCCCAAAGGGCCGGCCTTCTGGCTACCGAGCCTTACAAGCTGGGGAACGCGAATTGCGACGCTTCATGGCTGGCCCGTTGCGGCCAACGCTGGGTAATCGCCTTGCGGCGCGTATAGAAGCGCACCCCATCCGGCCCATACGCATGCAAATCGCCAAACAGCGAACGCTTCCAACCACCAAAGCTGTGATAGGCCACCGGCACCGGCAAAGGCACATTCACCCCCACCATACCTACTTCAATCTCATCACAGAACAGACGCGCCGCTTCACCGTCGCGGGTGAAGATGCAGGTACCGTTGCCATATTCGTGATCATTGATCAACTGCATCGCCGCTTCCAGGCTGTCCACCCGGACTACGCACAATACCGGCCCGAAGATTTCTTCCTTATAGATGCGCATCTCAGGGGTCACACGATCAAACAGGCTGCCGCCGAGGAAGAACCCGTCTTCATGCCCCGCAACACTCAAGCCTCGACCGTCGACGACCAGTTCAGCACCCGCCGCCACACCGTCTTCTATATAGCCACTGACCTTATCCCGCGCCTGCCCCGTCACCAGCGGCCCCATATCCAGCCCGCATGACGTACCCGCACCAATCTTCAGCGCCTTGACCTGCGGTACCAGCTTGGCAATCAACGCATCCGCCACCTGGTCACCTACACACACAGCCACCGAGATCGCCATGCACCGCTCGCCGCAGGAACCATATGCCGCGCCCATCAAGGCACTCACCGCATTGTCCAGGTCCGCATCCGGCATCAGCACCGCATGGTTCTTCGCCCCACCCAGCGCCTGAACGCGCTTGCCACGCTTGGTCGCCTCCGAATAGATGTACTCGGCAATCGGCGTCGAGCCTACAAAACTCAGCGCTTTCACTTCCGGCGCCTCGATCAAGGCATCCACCGCGCCCTTGTCGCCGTGTACCACGCTCAGCACGCCTTTGGGCAAGCCGGCCTCCTGCAGCAATTGCGCGATCAACAGCGTCGAGCTCGGATCACGCTCCGAAGGCTTGAGAATGAAGCAGTTACCGCACACGATCGCCAGCGGATACATCCACAACGGCACCATCGCCGGGAAGTTGAACGGGGTAATACCTGCCACCACACCCAACGGTTGGAAATCCGACCAGGCATCAATATTTGGCCCGACGTTACGGCTGTACTCGCCTTTAAGAATCTCCGGCGCCGAACACGCGTACTCCACGTTCTCGATCCCGCGCTTCAACTCGCCAGCCGCATCTTCCAGAGTCTTGCCGTGCTCCTCGCTGATCAACTGCGAGATACGCGCTTCGTTCTGCTCCAGCAACTGCTTGAAACGAAACATCACCTGGGCACGCTTGGCTGGCGGCGTATTGCGCCACGCCGGGAAAGCCGCCTTGGCGGAGTCGATTGCACGCTGAATGGTGTCACGGCTGGCCAACGGCACTTGATGAATCACCTGGCCGGTGGACGGGTTGTACACGTCGGCACTGCGACCGCTGTCATTGACCAATTCGCCGTTGATCAAGTGTTGGATAAGGCTCATGCAGGGCTCCTGAAAAGTTGTTCTATATAGAAGGAGAAATCAGTCGATCTTGTTCAGCACTTCGCCGACCGCATCGAACAGGCGATCCAGGTCCTGCGGCTTGCTGTTGAAGGTTGGCCCGAACTGCAGGGTGTCCCCGCCAAAACGCACGTAGAAACCGGCTTTCCATAAGGCCATGCCGGCCTCGAACGGACGCACGATGGCATCACCGTCGCGCGGGGCAATCTGGATCGCGCCGGCCAGGCCGTAATTGCGAATGTCGATCACGTTCTTGCTGCCCTTCAAGCCATGCAGTGCATTCTCAAAGTGCGGGGCGACTTCGGCTACGCTCTGCACCAGGTTTTCCTTCTGCAACAAGTCCAATGCCGCCAGGCCGGCCGCGCACGCCACCGGGTGGGCCGAGTAGGTATAGCCGTGAGGGAATTCCACCGCGTATTCCGGCGTCGCCTGGTTCATGAAGGTCTGGTAGATCTCACTGCTGGCAATCACCGCGCCCATCGGGATCGCGCCGTTGGTGACTTGCTTGGCGATGCACATCAAATCCGGCGTCACGCCGAAGCTATCGGCACCGAACATCGACCCGGTACGGCCGAAACCAGTGATGACTTCATCGAACACCAAAAGGATGTTGTGCTGATCGCAGATCTCGCGCAGACGCTTGAGATAACCCTGTGGCGGCACCAACACACCAGCGGAACCGGCCATCGGCTCGACAAACACTGCCGCGATGTTGGAAGCGTCGTGCAGCTCGATCAGCTTAAGCAACTCATCGGCCAAGGCAATACCACCCTGCTCCGGCATGCCACGGGAAAAGGCATTGCTCGCCAGCAAGGTGTGCGGCAGATGATCAACATCCATCATCGCCTGGCCAAACAACTTACGGTTGCCATTGACCCCGCCCAGGCTGGTGCCGGCGATGTTCACGCCGTGGTAACCACGGGCACGACCGATCATCTTGGTCTTGGTGGCCTGCCCTTTCAGGCGCCAGTAGGCACGCACCATTTTCACCGCCGTATCGGCGCACTCGGAACCGGAGTCGGTGAAGAACACGTGGTTCAGGCTGCCTGGGGTCAGGTCGGTAATCTTTTCCGCCAACTGGAAGGACAACGGATGACCGTATTGGAAGCCCGGCGAGTAATCCAGGGTACCCAATTGCTTGGCCACCGCCTCCTGGATTTCCTTGCGCGTATGCCCGGCACCGCATGTCCAAAGGCCCGACAACGAGTCGTAGACCTTGCGGCCCTTGTCATCCGTCAGCCAGCTGCCTTCGGCGGCCACGATCAGGCGCGGGTCACGCTGGAAGTTACGGTTGGCGGTGTAAGGCATCCAGTGCGCATCCAACTTCAGTTGGCTGGCCAGGGACGATGGGGCGTTTTCATGCATGTTCATCAGCAAAACCTCGCAGGGCAGAAGGCAGCGTCGGGATTGAAAAGCGTAGTTGCAGCTAAATTGCCACGGGGATAAAGTCGGTGAAATCCAACTCTTCTAACCTTCAGTCAGGCCACTACTAAACTATGAGCAGCCGCCGACCCGATCCCCTGGCCCAAGTCAGCGACTTCGATATTCGCCTGCTGCGCATCTTTCGCAGTGTAGTGGAGTGTGGCGGCTTCTCGGCGGCGGAGACCGTGCTCGGCATTGGCCGCTCGGCCATCAGTCAACAAATGAGCGACCTTGAGCAACGCCTCGGTCTGCGGCTCTGCCAACGCGGCCGAGCCGGGTTCTCACTCACCGAAGAAGGCCGCGAGGTCTACCAGTCCGCCCTGCAACTGTTAAGCGCGTTGGAAAGCTTTCGCACCGAGGTCAACGGCCTCCACCAGCATTTGCGCGGCGAGCTGATCATTGGCCTCACCGACAACCTGGTGACCCTGCCCCATATGCGCATCACCCACGCCTTGGCGCAGTTGAAAGAGCGCGGCCCGGACGTGCAAATCCAGATCCGCATGATCGCCCCCAATGAAGTCGAACAAGGCGTACTCGATGGTCGCCTGCATGTCGGCGTAGTGCCGCAGGCCAGCGCCTTGTCGGGGCTGGAGTACCAGCCGCTGTACAGCGAACGCTCGCTGCTCTACTGCGCGGTCGGTCACCCGTTGTTTTACGCTGACGACAAGCAACTGGACGACGAACGCATCGACAGCCAGGACGCCATCGCCCCCACGTTTCGCTTGCCTGCCGAGATCCAGGCCCACTACCAGGCGCTCAACTGCACCGCCAGCGCCTCGGACCGCGAAGGCATGGCGTTCCTGATCCTCACCGGCCGCTATATCGGCTACTTGCCCGACCACTATGCCAGCCTATGGGTCCAACAAGGACGACTGCGCGCGCTGAAACCGGCTACGCGTTTTTACGATTTAAGCCTGGCATCGGTCACGCGCAAGGGCCGCCGCCCTCATTTGGTGCTGGAGAGCTTCCTGGAAAGTCTGGCCGCAACGCGCTAACTCGGGCCTCGCACAAAAAGCTGAGCAACTGGACAGCTTTTTGCAGGGCACATGGCACTTGAACCGTCCTCCACGAGTTTGCCCACCATGACACCTGAATCCTCCAGCCCCAGCGACCTGATCTACGGCCTCAACGACCGTCCCAAACCCGCCCCGGCCTTTTTGGCCGCACTGCAACATGTGCTGGCCGCTTTTGTCGGCATTATCACGCCGCCACTTATCATTGGTTCCACTCTGGGCCTGGCAGCCCATTTGCCCTACCTGATCAGCATGGCGTTGATGGTGTCGGGTGTTGGCACCTTCATCCAGGCGCGCAGGCCATTTGGGATAGGCGCCGGAATGATCTGCCTGCAAGGCACCAGTTTTGCGTTCCTCGGCGCCGTGCTGTCAGCGGGCTTTTTGGTGAAACAACGTGGCGGCAGCCCGGAAGACATCATGGCGATGATCTTCGGCGTGTGCTTTTTCGGCGCGGCGGTGCAGATCGTACTGAGCCGTTTCATCGGCCAACTACGCCGCGTGATCACGCCACTGGTCACCGGCATCGTGATTACGTTGATCGGCATCAGCCTGATCAAAGTCGGCATCACCGACCTCGGCGGCGGCTTCAATGCCCCCGACTTCGGCGCTCCCACCAATCTGGCCTTGGGCTTGTTCGTGGTGTTGACGATCATCCTCCTCAACCGCTCGAACACACCTTGGGTGCGCCTTTCAGCCATTATCATCGGCCTGGCCCTCGGTAGCCTCGCCGCCTGGCTCAGCGGAAAACTGGTGCCCCAGGCCCTGCCCGACTTGCCTTGGGTCAGCCTGCCAATCCCATTTCGCTTCGGGTTCAACTTCGACTGGAGCGCCTTCCTACCGATCGCGCTGATTTATCTGATCAGCAGCATCGAAACCGTCGGTGACCTCACCGCCAACTGCATGATCGCCCGACAGCCCATCAGCGGCCCCTCCTATATAAGCCGGCTCAAAGGTGGCGTGCTGGGCGATGGCGTGAGCTGTATGATCGCCGCCACCTTCAGCGCCTTCCCCAACACCACTTTTGCGCAGAATAACGGCGTGATCCAACTCACCGGAGTGGCCAGCCGTTATGTGGGTTTATACATCGGTGTGGTGCTGTTTTGTCTCGGCTTGTTTCCGTTGATCGGTGCCGTGCTGCAGCAAATTCCCAAACCGGTATTGGGCGGCGCAACCCTGGTGATGTTCGGCAGCGTGGCCGCCGCCGGCGTGCGCATCCTCGCCCAGGCACCGTTGGACCGACGCAGCATGCTGATCATCGCTACCTCGTTCGGCGTCGGCCTGGGCATCGCAGCCCAACCGAACCTGTTGCACCTGATGCCGACATTGGTCCAGAACCTGTTCGACTCCGCCATCACCAGCGGCGGCCTGACCGCCATTGTGTTGTGCCTCTTGTTGCCGGAAGCCAACGCGGCCCACGCGGGCGCAAACCACGCGCCGGAGAGCGACACACTGGAATCGCTTTGACGGTTTTATTGCATCGGGACTTGTCTGGGGCTTGAGGGTGGGTTATCTGTGCACACGTCGTCTCTATCGATCAGCACGGTAATCTCCATGAGCCTCGAAGTTCCTGCCCATAGCAACCACGCCGGTAAACCCGCCAGCCGCATTCGGCAAAAGAACGAACAAGCGATTCTGCAGGCGGCTGAAGATGAGTTCGCGCGCCATGGCTACAAAGGCACCAGCATGAACACCATCGCCGCGAGTGCCGGGCTGCCCAAGGCCAACTTGCATTACTACTTCACCAACAAGCTGGGCCTGTATATCGCAGTGCTCAGCAATATCCTCGAACTGTGGGACAGCACCTTCAACACACTGACCGCCGAGGACGACCCTGCGCTAGCGCTTACCCGCTACATCCGCACCAAGATGGAGTTCTCGCGGCGCCAACCCCAGGCGTCGCGCATCTTCGCCATGGAGATCATCAGCGGTGGCGAATGCCTTACCGAATATTTCAGCCAGGACTACCGCGCCTGGTTCAGCGGCCGCGCCGCGGTGTTCCAAGCCTGGATCGATGCGGGCAAGATGGACCCCATCGACCCCGTGCACCTGATCTTTCTGCTGTGGGGCAGCACCCAGCACTACGCCGACTTCGCGACCCAGATATGCCGCGTCACCGGTCGCACCAAACTGACCAAGCAAGACATGGAAGACGCCGGCACCAACCTGATCCACATCATTCTCAAAGGCTGCGGCATCAAGCCGGCCCTCTAGACGAAGCAACCTATGTCTTTCACGCTCACAGGCTGTTGCGAATTTCGTGAAGAAATACGCAAAAGCCGCTTTATCACCCTCGCCGCCCCCATCACCAGCCCGCAGGACGCCCAGGCGTTTTTCGAGCAGCACAGCGACCTGAACGCCACGCACAATTGCTGGGCCTGGAAGCTGGCCGATCAATACCGCAGCAATGACGATGGCGAACCCGGCGGCACGGCCGGCCGGCCGATCCTGGCAGCCATCGAGGCCCAGGGGTTCGATCAAGTCGCGGTGCTGGTGATCCGTTGGTACGGCGGCATCCAATTGGGCACCGGCGGCCTGGCCCGCGCCTACGGTGGCGGTGCAAATAAATGCCTGCAAAACGCCGAACGCATCGAGCTGATCAGCCGCGTGCCGTTGAGCTGCGCCTGTGGGTTTTCCGAATTGAACCTGGTGAAACTGCGCGTCGCCGAACTGGGCGGGCTGGTGGTGCAGGAAAACTTCACCGCCAACGGTGTGGAACTGCAACTGGCCCTGGGCGCCGCCCACATCGATACGCTGCAAACCCAGCTTGCCGACTTGAGCCGTGGGCGTATCCTGCTGCAACGTTGAAACTGCTTGCCCCTCTGAACCTCGACGCCAAAGGAAGCTTTTCATGTCTACGCCAAAAACCGCATTGATCATCGGCGCCTCGCGCGGGCTGGGCCTTGGCCTGGTCAAGCAACTGCTCCAGGACGGCTGGGACGTGACCGCCACCGTGCGTGACCCAAGCAAGGCCGATGCCCTGAAAGCCGTGGGCCCGGTGCAGATCGAGAAACTCGACATGGACGATCAGCAAGCCGTGATCGCCCTGGCCCTGCGCCTCAAGGAGCGCACCTTTGACCTGCTGTTCGTCAACGCAGGGGTAAAAGGCCCCGCCAACCAGGAGCCCGGCCACGCTACGTTGGCCGAAGTCGGCCAGCTGTTTTTCACCAACGCCGTGGCGCCGATCAACCTGGCACAGCGCTTTGTCGGGCAGATCCGCAAAAACAGCGGCGTACTGGCCTTCATGAGTTCAGTGCTGGGTAGCGTGACCATCCCCGACGGTTCGGACCTGGCGCTGTACAAGGCCAGCAAGGCCGCGCTCAACTCGATGACCAACAGTTTCATCACCCAACTCGGCGACCATAAGCTCACCGTCCTGTCGATGCACCCGGGCTGGGTCAAAACCGACATGGGTGGTGAAGACGCGCACATCGATGTCGACACCAGCGTGCGCGGCCTGGTCGACCAAGTGAACGCCTACACCGGCAAAGGCGGCCATCACTTCGTGGACTACAAAGGCGACACCATCGCCTGGTAAACACCACGGGGCAGACGGTGGGAGCAAGCCGCTCCCACACTGGCCGTATCCGCTTTCCTACATCTAGACCAGACCTCGAACTACACGTAGTCTAAGCATCTCGCCCTTCCCGGCGACCCTGGATCAGCAGACAGGGCAACACTGAGCTGGCAAACCTGAACCCATCATTCAGAGGAGCCGGCCAATGCCTGCGACCCGTATCTGGTTAAAAAACCCCCTCGCGATTTTCACCGCCAATGGCCTCGACGCGCGTGGCGGCCTGGTGCTGCAAGACCGTGTGATCACCCAAGTGCTGGCCCACGGGCAAGTCCCCACGCAGCCCTGCACACAGGTGTTCGATGCCCGTGAGCATGTGGTCCTTCCGGGGTTGATCAACACCCACCATCACTTTTACCAAACCCTCACCCGTGCCTGGGCGCCGGTGGTCAACCAGCCGTTGTTCCCGTGGCTCAAAACCCTGTACCCGGTATGGGCACGCCTGACCCCGGAAAAACTCGCCCTGGCCAGCAAAGTCGCGCTGGCCGAGTTGCTGCTCTCAGGTTGCACCACGGCGGCCGACCACCACTACCTGTTCCCCGATGGGCTGGAAAACGCCATCGATGTACAAGTCGCCAGCGTGCGCGAATTGGGCATGCGCGCGATGCTCACCCGGGGCTCCATGAGCCTGGGCGAAGCGGACGGCGGCTTGCCGCCCCAGCAGACGGTGCAGCAAGGCCAGGTGATCCTCGACGACAGTCAACGGCTGATCCGCCAATACCATGAGCGGGACGACGGGGCGCAGATCCAGATTGCCCTGGCGCCCTGCTCACCGTTTTCAGTCACTGCCGAAATCATGCGCGCCAGCGCCGAGATGGCCAGCAGCCTTGATGTGCGCCTGCACACCCACTTGGCGGAAACCCTCGATGAGGAAGACTTCTGCCTGCAACGCTTCGGCCTGCGCACCGTGGATTACCTCGACAGCGTCGGCTGGCTCGGCCCGCGCACCTGGCTCGCGCATGGCATTCACTTCAACCCGGATGAAATTGCGCGCCTTGGCGCTGCCGGCACCGGTGTCTGCCATTGCCCGAGTTCGAATATGCGCCTGGCCTCCGGCATCTGCCCTACCTTGGATTTGCTCGCTGCCGGCGCGCCTATCGGTATTGGCGTGGATGGGTCTGCGTCCAATGATGCCTCGAACATGATCCTCGAAGCGCGTCAGGCCCTGTACATTCAGCGCCTGCGTTATGGCGCAGAAAAAATTACTCCCGAAGGCGTACTGGGCTGGGCCACCAAAGGCTCGGCGCAATTGCTGGGACGTACGGATATCGGCGAATTGGCTGTGGGCAAACAGGCCGACCTGGCGCTGTTCAAGCTTGATGAGCTGCGCTTCTCCGGCAGTCATGACCCGATTTCGGCGCTGCTGTTGTGCGGCGCCGACCGAGCCGATCGGGTGATGATTGCGGGCAAATGGCGCGTGGTCGATGGCCAGGTCGAAGGCCTGGACCTCAAAGGCTTGATCGCCGATCACACCCAGGCCGCGCGACACCTGATTGCAGGCTGACTACACGCCCAGCAGCGACAACATGATAAAGGTCGCAAACAGCACAAAATGGGTCATCCCTTCGATGGCGTTGGTTTCGCCATCGTTGAGGTTGATCGCACTGACGATCAACGTGATAAACACCATCACCGTTTGCACCGGCGTCATCGCCATCTGGAACGGCTGGCCGGTATAGAGCGCCATGGCCTCCATCACCGGCACGGTCAAAATCACCGTCGACAGCGACGCGCCCAGCGCAATATTCACCACCGACTGCATGCGGTTGGCGAGTGCGGCGCGTAGCGCGGTCAGAATCTCCGGCGCGGCCGAAATAGCCGCCACCACAATCGCCGTGATCACCGGCGGTGCGCCCGTGCCTTCCAGGCCCAGGTCGAGGGTCTTGGACATCACCTCGGCCAGCGCGCCAATCACGATCACGCCAAACACCAGAGTGCCGATGGAAAACGCGAGGTTCACCGGCGTTTCCTGTTCTTCTTCCGGCAGTTTTTTGCGGCGTTTTTCCGGGTAGCTATAGCTGAAGAAATAACTGTGGGGCCCCACCTGCATGCGCAGGAACAAGGTATAGAGCACCACCATCGCGCCAATGGTGAAGGCCGAGTAAATTTTCCAGTCGGCTTCGGGGATAAATTCCGGCACCACCATCGATACGCCCATGGCGGTGAGAATCATCACGCTGTAGGTGCGTGCTGAATCATCGTTGTAGGACTGTTCGCCATGTTTGATGCCACCCATCAACGCGGCCAGGCCGAGGATGCCGTTGATATCCAGCATCACCGCCGAATAGATGGTGTCGCGCACCAAGGTCGGCGACGGCTCGTTACTCATCATGATCGCCAGGATCACCACTTCCACCAACACCGCCGCGAGGGTCAGGATCATGGTGCCGTAGGGGTCACCGACTTTTTCCGCCAGTTGCTCGGCGTGATGCGCCACACGCATTGACGCAACCACAATAAAAGCGATCAACGCCACACCGGCCAACAGCGCCACTATCTGCCCGCTGTGCAGCATCCAGTGCTCCAGCGGATAAGCGGCGATGGCGGCAATCAGCGCCAGCAGCATGAATTTTTCTTGCTTGAGGAGTGTGAGCATTACGGGCCTTTTCAAACGCCAAATCAGTCATTGATGGGGTAGAGACTGCGCCACGCTGCTAACGTTTCGTTACACCTTAGTTCACGTCGCCCTTGCGCGAATAAACCGAATACTCTCCTGCCGGTCAGGTTTTGCCGATTATTTCAGCCATGACCTGTAGAATGCCGCCATTGCACCTGATGAGAATTTAGACATGTACGATTGGCTCAACGCCCTGCCCAAGGCTGAACTGCACCTGCATCTGGAAGGCTCGCTGGAGCCGGAGTTGCTGTTCGCCCTGGCTGAACGCAACAAAATCGCGCTGCCGTGGAATGACGTCGAAACCCTGCGCAAGGCCTACGCCTTCAATAACCTGCAAGAGTTTCTCGACCTGTATTACCAGGGCGCCGACGTACTGCGCACGTCACAGGACTTCTACGACCTGACCTGGGCCTACCTGCTGCGCTGCAAAGCGCAGAACGTGATCCACACCGAACCCTTCTTCGACCCGCAAACCCACACCGACCGTGGCGTGCCGTTTGAAGTGGTGCTTAACGGCATCGCCGCTGCGCTTAAAGATGGCGAGCAGCAACTGGGCATCACCAGCGGTTTGATCCTGAGCTTCCTACGCCATCTGAGCGAAGACGAAGCGCAGAAAACCCTCGACCAGGCGCTGCCGTTCCGTGACGCGTTCGTGGCCGTAGGCCTGGACAGTTCGGAAATGGGCCACCCACCGAGCAAGTTCCAGCGCGTATTCGATCGTGCCCGCCATGAAGGCTTCCTCACCGTGGCCCACGCCGGCGAAGAAGGCCCGCCCGAGTACATCTGGGAAGCCATCGACCTGCTGAAAATCCAGCGTATCGACCACGGCGTACGTGCCATCGAAGACGAGCGCCTGATGCAGCGCATCATCGACGAGCAGATCCCGCTCACCGTGTGCCCACTGTCCAACACCAAGCTTTGCGTGTTCGATGACATGGCCCAGCACAACATCCTCGACATGCTCGAGCGTGGTGTGAAGGTGACGGTAAACTCGGACGACCCCGCGTACTTCGGCGGTTACGTGACCGAGAACTTCCACGCGTTGTACACCTCGCTGGACATGACCCAGGACCAGGCCAAACGCCTGGCGCAAAACAGTCTGGATGCGCGCCTCGTAAAACCCTGACACGCCCCGACGGTAGGCGTGGGCGCCTGAAGGCGCTGGCGCCTACCGCAGGGTCAATCGGGCGATCTCCTGAATGCCGATCTCGTTGACCTGCACGGCCTGGGACTCGTTGACCAGGCTGATCCAGTTCGACTGCAGGAACAATTGCATTAACCCCGCGCCCAGCGCACCGCCCAAGTGCGGTTGCTGCTGGCTCCAGTCGAAACAGTCGCACACCAGCGGCGATACCAGTGCCTGGGTAAAAATGCCCAGCTGCGCCAGGCAATGCGCGCCTTTGACCGTGACGTCGGTACGATGCTCATGACGTTCGAGCCACCCCGCCGCCATCATCCGTTCATACAGCCCCGCCGCCATTTCGCCACCGAGGTGGCCATGGCACAGTCGCGCCCGTCTCAACGAGGGCGGCGCCAGCAGCACCGCGGGTGAAGCATCCGGCGCGCTGCGTGCGGCACTGGCCAGGGTGGTACTGGCCAAGGCGTCGATGGCAGCGCAAACATCGGCGGCCGCCACGCGAAACAGCCGTTTGCCACGTCGCGCCTCGACACGCAGCAAGCCGCTACCCGTCAACCGTGCCAGATGCGCATTGGCCGAGGCCGCCGACAACCCGGCCACTGTCGCCAGTTCCTGCGATGACTTGGCCGAGCCGTCCATCAAGGACCAGAGCATGGCGGTGCGTTTGGGCTCGGCGAGCAAGCTGGCGATCTGACTGATGCAAGGTGCCTCTTCCATCTATTAACTCCCTGTCGAATTATTTTTGTACCGCAGTTGGCGCCAAAGTATAGGTGCGCCAAGCCCCAGTTCCGTGGCGTCTGACACCGGGAATAGGGACAGGGCTTGAGCGAAATTTCCGCTGATGGTGGAGGTTATTGCCCAACGCCCGCTCGGGACGGCAACTGCGCCGTCAATGTCGCACAGCGCGCCGCGAGCATTTCGCGCAGCAGGTTGATGGGTTTGCTCAGCTGGGCACGGTGGGCGCACAGCAGATTGAGCGGCGTAGGCTCGCCACGCAGCTCCGGCAGGATCAGGCGCAAGCGCCCGGCCAGCACGTCGCTGCTCACATCCAGCCAGGATTTATAGGCAATGCCCACTCCCGCCACAGCCCAGCGCCGGACGACATCGGCATCATCGCTGAATCGGTCTCCGGACACCGTCAGGCTGACTTCGCGCTTGCCGTCGTGGAATGTCCAGTGGTCATGCACCCGGCTGCCCAGCATGTAAAGCAGGCAATTATGCTGGGCCAGTTGCTCCAGGTGCCGGGGCTCGCCGTGGCGCGCCAGGTAACCGGGGGCGGCACACAGCACGCGAATATTGGTCGGCGCCACCGGCAATGCGATCAGGCTCGAATCTTCGGGCTCACCGTAGCGCAGGGCGATGTCCACCGGTTGGCGGAACAGGTCGGCAATCCGATCGCCCAGCAGCAGACGCACGGCGAGCTGGGGGTGTTCACGCTGGAATTCATCCAGCCATGGCAACAGCTGGTTGCGACCAAAATCCGAGGGCGCCGACAGTTGCAACACACCACTGACATGGTCCTGGCCGCTGGCCAATAGGCGCCGCCCTTCGTCCAGTGAGCTCAAGGCCGCGCGGGCATATTCCAAAAAGCCTTCACCTTCGGCAGTCAGCCGCAGGCTGCGAGTGGAGCGTGCCAGCAAGCGCGCGCCCAGTTGCTGCTCGATGCGTTTAAGCGCTGCGCTGGCTACAGCGGGTGACAGGTCCATCACTCGAGCCGCCGCCGACAAACTGCCCAGGTCCGCCGCGCGCACAAACAGCTGCAAATCATCAAAACGCAGCATTTTGCGCCCCATTATCAAAATTTGGTTGAAACAGCGTGCTGTTTTAGCCGCTTTTTTCGTGCGGGGAAATAGCCAATGATCTGTTCATCCCGTTCTTCACGTGCCTGGAGTTGAATATGTCTGCTGCCTTTAACGTTATCGCCACCCTGATCGCCAAGCCCGGCCAACAGGCCACCTTGGAACCCCTGCTGCGTGGCCTGCTGGAGCCGACCCGCCGCGAAGCCGGCTGCGAGCAGTACGACCTGCACCAAGACCTGCAACACCCCGAGACCTTCTACATGCTCGAACGCTGGAGCAACGACGCCGCGCTGGCAGACCACGACCAAAGCGCGCATATCCAGGAGTTTCGCGCCAAGGCCGCTGACGTACTCGAACACTTCGAGCTTAAGCGCCTGAAATTTCTTGCCTGATCACCGCCCTTTTTCCGGAGCCCCCATGAAAGCCATTGCCTACTACGCATCACTGCCCATCAACGACGAAAATTCCCTGCAGGACATCGACCTGCCGGAACCGGTCGCCGGCCCTCGCGACCTGCTGGTAGAAGTCAAAGCCATCTCGGTCAACCCGGTGGACACCAAGGTGCGCCAGAACGTCGCCCCGGAAAACGGCGCCGCCAAGGTGTTGGGCTGGGACGTGGCCGGTGTGGTCAAGGCCATCGGCAGCGAAGTGACCCTGTTCAAGGCCGGCGACAAGGTGTTCTACGCCGGCTCCCTGGTATGCCCGGGCGGCAACAGCGAACTGCACACCGTGGACGAACGTATCGTCGGCCATATGCCCAAGACGCTGGGCTTTGCCGAGGCCGCTGCGCTGCCGTTGACCGCCATCACGGCGTGGGAACTGCTGTTCGAACGCCTGCAAGTGCGTGAGGGTAAACAGGATGAAGGCCAGAGCCTGCTGATCGTCGGCGCCGCCGGTGGTGTGGGGTCGATCCTGACTCAATTGGCCAGCCAGCTCACTGCGCTAAAAGTCATCGGTACCGCCTCGCGGCCGCAAACCCAGGCATGGGCCAAGGCACTCGGCGCCGATCTGGTGATCGACCACAGCCAACCGCTGAGCGAAGCACTGAAGCAGGCCGGCCACGCGCAAGTGACCCACGTCGCGAGCTTGACCCAGACCGACCACCACCTGGACCAACTGGTAGAAGCGCTGCGGCCCCAAGGCAAGCTGGCCCTGATCGACGACCCCAAGGCGCTGGATGTGAGCAAACTCAAGCGCAAGAGCCTGTCGCTGCATTGGGAGTTCATGTACACCCGGTCGATGTTCGAAACACCGGACATGATCGAGCAGCACAACCTGCTCAACCGCGTGGCCGAACTGATCGACGCCGGCACCTTGAAAACTACGCTGGGTGAACACTTTGGCGTGATCAATGCCGCCAACCTGCGCCGTGCCCATGCGCTGCTGGAAAGCGGCAAGGCCAAGGGCAAGATCGTGCTGGAAGGCTTCTGACAGTAACGTCGGTCAGTGTCGTCCGTTATTCGCGTGAGTAAGGGACGACACCGCTAGTCAGAGACTTGATCCTTGTCATATTTGTGAGCGTATTCAGGTTTATATTGGCCGCCTTTGCCACGATTCTTTTACGTGAGGAAGTCAGCAATGAAGATCCTGATAAAAGCGTTAGCAAAATCCCAATGGGAGGTCCGTCTGGACCAGAAAGCCATTGTTTTCCACACCGAAGCCGAGGCTCGCGCCTTTGCCGATACCCTGCAGGCGCGCATCCAGGCGCCCCATCGTTTCCCGCTCAGCCAGCCACAATCCGCCGCCGGCTGAGCGTCCTTCAGGCCTGCGCCTGCAAGGCCCTGGCCCGCTGCAGGCGCTGGGTCGACACGGCTACCGCCACGGCCAATACACCGCACAAGCTGATGACCATCGCCATTGGCATAGCCGTGCCATCGTGCAACATCCCCACCAATGACGCGGCCCCCGCCGCCACGCCGAACTGGATGCAGCCCAGCAACGCCGAGGCGCTACCGGCACGGGCGCCCTGCCCGCTCATGGCGCAGGCCGAGGTGTTGGGCAAAATGCAGCCCAGGCTGGCGATGCAGATAAACAGCGGCACCAGCAATGGCCACAGTGCATCAGTGTGCAACGCCGAAATGCCCAGCAGCGTCATGCCTGCCAACGCGTAGAGCCACACCGTGCGCGACAGCAAAAACGCCGGGCCACGCTTGGCCAGCAGGCGCGCGTTGAGCTGCGCCACCAATATAAAACCGGCAGCGTTGGAACCGAACACCCAGCCGTAATGCTCGGCGGGCACGCCATAAAGCTTGATAAACACGAACGGTGAACCGGCGATATAGGCAAACATGCCGGCAATCGACAGCGCGCCGGTAAGCGCATAACCGAGGTAAACCCGGTCCGACAGCAGCCCGAAGTAGCGGCGCAACGATCCGGATAGCGGCTGGCGCGGCTGATGGGCCGGGAAAGTTTCCGGCAGGCCGAATGCAACGGCGACGGCGGCCATTACGCTGAAGATCGACAACGCCAGGAAAATCGACTGCCAGCCCCACACCCCAACCATCAAGCCGCCGGCCAGCGGCGCAAGGATCGGCGCCAGGCCGGTTACCAGCATCAATTGGGAAAACACCTTGGCCGAGCCCACCGCATCACATTTGTCGCTGACCACCGCGCGGGAAATCACCATGCCCGCGCAACCGCCCAGGGCCTGCACGAAGCGGGCGCCGATCAGCCAGTCGAGGGAAGGTGCGTAGGCACAGGCGAAAGACGCCAGGGTAAATAAGGTCACGCCGCTAAGCAGCGGCCCGCGCCGGCCAAAGCGATCCGCCAGCGGGCCGTAGATCAATTGGCCGATGGCCAACCCTGCGAAATACACCGCCAGGGTCAACTGGATGTGTTTTTCATCGGTGGCGAACGCCGTGGCCATTGCCGGAAAGCCCGGCAGGTAAAAGTCGATCGCCAGCGGGGCAAAGGCGCTCAAGGCCCCCAGGATCAGAATTATGCGAAGGTTCATCAGGCACCCAAGTGAGTCGGCAGCCCGACAGTCTAGCCGGGCCTGGGTGCCTTGAACATAACGATAGCTCGCTAACTATTAAAATCAGGCGAGCGTGGCTTTATAGCCTTCTTCTTTAATGAGGTTGATCACCTCGTCGGCAGACAAACGGCTTTCCACGCCCACTTCCCCGGCAGCCAGATCCACCTTCACACTGGCCGCCGGGTCCTGGCTCTGCACCGCCTGGGTCACCGCTTTGACGCAATGGCCGCAGGTCATTCCTTCAACGCTGAATACTTGCATGACATGACTCCTTTGATGAGGTTGACGCCAGTCTCGACCTTGCCACGATGGCAAGGTCAAGTTTTGAAAATATCGGCCGGGCTGGTATTCGGCGGCACGGTCGGCCAAGCTTGACGCATCGTTGATTCAACCCACGGAGCATTCGCCATGCGCTGGTCGTATTTTGGCCTTGTCGGCCTGATGAGCTTGTCTGCCGCTGCGCCCTTGGCCAGCGCCGCTGAAGACTATGCAGTGCTGATCATTTCCCGGGAGCGCCTGGAGGTGTCGACCAATTGTGAGATCGGCCTGTATCTCAATGACCAGCTCGCCGGTCGGCTGTTCCAGGAACAGGCCACCTCGTTCAACCTGGCGCCCGGAACGGTATCGCTGCGCCTCAAACTGTTGCCGGGCCAGGCAGCAGGCTGCTTGCCCGGTCTGCTCGCTCCGCCTGCGCAAAACATCACGCTCAAGGCCGGTGACGTGCGCAAGTTGCGTATCGCCCAAGGCCCGGACGGCATGTACCTCAAAGGCGCCAAATTGGACTACTAAGGCGCTTGACCTTCCCCACAGGTCAAGGTTGATCCTAGGCGCAACTTCTTCCGGAGGACTGCCCCATGAACGGATCCACCACCTTTGACCTGCCCATCAGCGGCATGACGTGCGCCAGCTGTGCCGGGCGTGTCGAGCGCGCGCTGGGCAAGGTGCCGGGGGTGCAAAGCGTCAGCGTCAACCTGGCCAACGAGCGCGCCCATGTTGAAGTCATGGGCCAGATGGACGCGGCCGTATTGATCGCGGCCGTCGACAAAGCCGGCTACACCGCCACCCTGCCCCAAAGTGAAACCGCCACCGACGCCAACCAGGCCCAGCGCCTGCACCGCGAGCGTTGGGCGCTGCTGCTGGCCATTGCGCTGGCACTGCCCCTGGTGCTGCCAATGCTGGTGCAACCCTTCGGCATGCACTGGATGCTGCCCGCCTGGGCGCAATTCGCGCTGGCCACTCCCGTACAATTCATCCTCGGTGCGCGCTTTTACAGCGCCGCCTGGAAAGCCGTGCGCGCCGGTGCCGGCAATATGGACTTGCTGGTGGCCATCGGCACCAGCGCCGGTTACGGCCTGAGCCTGTATGAATGGCTCACCGCCCCCGCAGGCAGCATGCCGCACCTGTATTTTGAAGCCTCGGCCGTGGTGATTGCCCTGGTACTGCTCGGCAAATACCTGGAAAGCCGTGCCAAACGCCAGACCGCCAGCGCCATCCGTGCGCTGGAAGCCCTGCGCCCTGAACGCGCCATTCGTGTGCAGGACGGCCGCGAAGAAGATGTGGCCATCAGCGCGCTGAAGCTGGATGACCGGGTGCTGGTCAAGCCGGGCGAGCGCTTCCCGGTGGACGGTGAAGTGCTCGAAGGGCAAAGCCACGCCGACGAAGCGCTGATCAGCGGGGAAAGCCTGCCGGTGCCCAAACAACCGGGCGATAAGGTCACCGGCGGCGCCATCAATGGCGAAGGCCGCCTGCTGGTACGCACCACCGCGCTGGGCGCCGAAAGCGTATTGGCCAGGATCATCCGCCTGGTGGAAGACGCCCAGGCCGCCAAGGCGCCGATCCAGAAACTGGTGGATAAAGTCAGCCAGGTCTTCGTACCGGCCGTGCTGGTGCTGGCCGTGATCACTCTGCTGGGCTGGTGGTTATACGGCGCCTCGCTGGAAACCGCGATTATCAACGCCGTGGCGGTACTGGTGATCGCCTGTCCTTGCGCCCTCGGGCTGGCCACCCCGACTGCAATCATGGCCGGCACCGGCGTCGCCGCCCGCTACGGCATCCTGATCAAAGACGCCGAAGCCCTGGAGCGTGCCCATGCAGTGAGCGCCGTGGTGTTCGACAAGACCGGCACCCTCACGTCCGGCGCACCCAAAATCGCCCACTTGGCGGCGCTGGATGGCAATGAAGCCTTGCTGCTGCAACAGGCCGGCGCGCTGCAGCGTGGCAGCGAACACCCGTTGGCCAAGGCAGTGCTGGATGCCTGCGACGAACGAGGGCTGGCAGTCGCGGATGTGAGCGCCAGCCAATCCCTGACCGGACGCGGCATCGCCGGCACCCTGGACGGCCGGCAACTGGCCCTGGGCAACCGCCGCTTGTTGCAAGAGAGCGGCTTGAGCGCAGGCGACCTGGCCACCCGCGCCCAAGACTGGGAGGCCGAAGGCCGCACCCTGTCGTGGCTGCTTGAACAAGGCGCGCAACCCAAGGTGCTGGGGCTGTTCGCCTTTGGCGACACCCTCAAGCCCGGCGCACTGCAAGCGGTGACGCAACTCAAGGCACGCAATATCAGCAGCCACCTGCTTACCGGCGACAATCGCGGCAGCGCGCGAGTAGTCGCGCAGGCGCTGGGCATCGACGACGTACACGCCGAAGTGCTGCCCGCCGATAAAGCCGCCACCGTCGCCGAACTGAAGAAAACCGCGGTGGTGGCCATGGTCGGCGACGGCATCAACGACGCCCCGGCCCTGGCCGCCGCCGATATCGGCATCGCCATGGGCGGTGGCACCGACGTGGCCATGCACGCCGCCGGGATCACCCTGATGCGCGGCGACCCACGCCTGGTGCCGGCCGCGCTGGAGATCAGCCGCAAGACCTACGCAAAAATCCGCCAGAACCTGTTCTGGGCCTTTGTGTATAACTTGATCGGCATTCCCCTGGCCGCATTCGGCCTGCTTAACCCGGTGCTTGCGGGCGCAGCCATGGCCTTGTCCAGTGTCAGCGTGGTGAGCAATGCACTGCTGCTCAAAACCTGGAAACCCAAGGATCTGGAGGATCAACGCCCATGAACATCGGCCAAGCCGCCCGCCAGAGCGGGCTGAGTGCAAAGATGATTCGTTACTACGAGTCCATCGGCCTGCTCAAGGCCGCCCACCGTACCGACAGCGGTTACCGCGTGTACGGCGCTGAGGACCTACACACCCTGGCATTCATCAAGCGTTCGCGGGATCTGGGGTTTTCACTGGAGGAGGTCGGCAAGCTGCTGACCCTGTGGCAGGACCGGCAACGGGCCAGCGCCGATGTGAAAGCCCTGGCACGCCAGCATATCGAGGAGTTGAATCAGAAAATTGTGGAACTGGGGCAACTGCGCGACACGTTGCAAGACTTGGTGGAACACTGCCACGGTGATGATCGACCGGATTGCCCGATTCTCAAGGAGTTGGCATCGGGCAGTTGCTGCCCCTGATCATCTTAGTGGCCCACCAAAAACCAATGTGGGAGGGGGCTTGCTCCCGATGACAGTGTGTCAGTCTCAATATCCGTCACTGACACACCGCCATCGGGAGCAAGTCGAATCGTCGCACCGCCCCTCCCACATTTTTCAGATCTTCATTTGCTGGAAGATCACTGCATCCAAGGCGGAGGCGGTGGCTCTTCGGACGCTTTGCTCGCCGGCGCATCATCCGCAGCCCGAATCGCCTGACGACGCTCTTCATCCAAACGTGCCGCTTCGATCTCGCGGATCACACCGCCCACGTCCGCCAATTCTTCCGGCTCATCGAACTCACCGGTCAATACGCTGGCCGGGTGCAAAGTGCCGGCTTCATACAGCGCCCACATTTCCTTGGCGTACTTGGTCTTCTTCAGCTCCGGGGCAAAGCGCCCGAAGTAGGAAGCCATATTGCCGACATCCCGCTCCAGCATGCTGAACGCGTGGTTGTTGCCCGCCGCATCCACCGCCTGGGGCAGGTCGATGATCACCGGGCCCGTAGGGGTGAGCAGCACGTTGAACTCGGACAGGTCACCGTGCACCAGGCCGGTACACAGCATCAGCACGATCTGGGAGATCAGGAAGGCGTGGTATTCACGCGCCTGGTCCGGCTCCAGCACCACGTCGTTCAGACGCGGCGCCGCATCGCCGTACTCGTCGGCCACCAGTTCCATCAGCAGTACGCCTTCGAGGAAGTCGAACGGCTGGGGCACGCGAACGCCAGCACCGGCCAGGCGAAACAACGCCGCGACTTCGGCGTTCTGCCAGGCATCCTCGGTTTCTTTCTTGCCGAACTTGGAGCCCTTGGCCATGGCCCGGGCCTGACGGCTGTTACGGACCTTGCGCCCTTCCTGGTATTCGGACGCCTGACGAAAACTTCGTTTATTCGCCTCCTTGTAAACCTTGGCGCAACGCAATTCGTTGCCGCAGCGCACCACATAAACAGCTGCTTCTTTACCACTCATGAGTGGGCGCAGCACTTCGTCGACCAGACCGTCTTCGATCAGGGGTTCAATGCGTTTAGGAGTCTTCATCAGCTTTTATTGTGGGTCCTTTATTACCAAATACGCGTATGGCACTCGTTATACGGCAATCGGCCCGCCGGTGGGAGAGGCGACCGACCTTTGACCACTCAAGAATGCATCCTATATGCCAGTTTCCATGGCAATCAACGCTCAATAATCGCCGTGACGCCTTGCCCACCCGCGGCGCAGATCGAAATCAACCCGCGCCCCTTGCCCGCCGTGCCCAGCAATTTGGCCAGGTTGGCGACGATACGGCCACCCGTGGCGGCAAACGGGTGGCCGGCCGCCAGCGAGCTGCCCTTCACATTCAACCGGCTGCGGTCGATGGAACCCAGTGGCGCGTCCAGGCCCAGGCGGGTCTTGCAGTAGTCGGCGTCTTCCCAGGCCTTGAGGGTGCATAACACCTGGGCCGCGAAAGCTTCGTGGATCTCGTAGTAATCGAAGTCTTGCAGCGTCAGACCATTCCTCGCCAACAACCGTGGCACGGCATACACCGGCGCCATCAGCAGGCCTTCGGCGCCGTTGACGAAATCCACGGCTGCCGCTTCGCCATCGCGCCAATAGGCCAGGATCGGCAAGCCACGTTCCTGGGCCCAGGCTTCGCTGCCCAGCAGCACCAGGGATGCACCATCGGTGAGCGGCGTGGAGTTGCCGGCGGTGAGCGTGCCCTTTTCGCTGCGTTCGAACGCGGGTTTGAGCGCCGCCAGTTTTTCCAGGCTCAGGTCGGGGCGCAGGTTGTTATCGCGGGTCAGCCCCAGGAACGGAGTGAGCAAATCGTTGTGCCAGCCTTCGGCGTAGGACGCGGCCATTTTCTGGTGGCTTTCAAGGGCGAGCTGGTCCTGCTCGGCACGGGGAATCTGCCAGGTCTGCGCCATCAACTCACAGTGCCGGCCCATGGACAACCCGGTACGCGGCTCGCCATTGCGCGGCAGCTCGGGCTTGAGGTGATGGGGACGAAGTTGTAACAGAAGTTTTAATTTATCGGCCATGGATTTGCTGCGGTTGGCCTGCAGCAGGATTTTGCGCAGCCCTTCATTCACGCCGATCGGCGCGTCGGAGGTGGTGTCCACCCCGCCCGCGATGCCGCATTCGATCTGGCCCAACGCAATTTTGTTGGCCACCAGCAGCGCCGCCTCCAGCCCGGTGCCGCAGGCCTGCTGGATGTCGTAGGCCGGGGTTTGCGGCGACAGGCGCGAGCCCAGCACGCATTCGCGGGTGAGGTTGAAATCACGCGAATGCTTGAGCACCGCGCCGGCGGCCACTTCACCCATGCGCAGGCCGTGCAGGTTGTAGCGTTCGATCAGGCCTTCGAGCGCCGCTGTCAGCATCGCCTGGTTGCTTGCCGTGGCATAGGGGCCATTGGAACGGGCGAACGGAATGCGGTTACCGCCAATGATCGCTACACGGCGCAATTGAGTCATGGAAAGCTCCCTCTGTGGGGTGGGCGGCTGCGGTGGGCCAGATAGCTGAGCCTAGTCGAACGACTGCTACCCTGGGATGGTCAACCCTTTGAACCCCAGCCTTCGGAGAGCGTTCCATGTCTGACCGTTATATCGACTTCGCCAACTCAAGCCTCGGCCATCGCCTGGTCGCCGCCCTTGGCCTGCCGTCACCGGTACGCCTGGAACGCTGGCAAGCCGGGCGCCTGCGCCCGGTGGACGGTGCCCTGCTGTTGGGCGGTGGCGCGCTGGCGAGCCGGGTGCAGGCGTTTGCCCATAAACTCACCGAGGCCATCTACAGCTACGGCACCGAGAGCTCGACGTGGATTCCAGGGCACGGCCCAAAACTCAAGGCCGTGGTGTTCGATGCCAGCCACTTGCAGCACACCGATCAACTCAAGCAACTGCGCGAGTTCTTCCAACCGCTGCTGAAAAACCTGGATAACAGCGCGCACCTGGTGATCCTCGGCCGTGCCCCGGAAAGCCTGCGCGACCCGTTCGCCGCCAGCGCCCAGCGCGCCCTGGAAGGGTTCAGCCGCTCCGTGGCCAAAGAGCTGCGCAACGGCGGCGTGCTGCAATTGCTCTACGTCGGCGACGGTGCCGAACACCAGTTGGAAGGCGCGCTGCGCTTCTTCCTCTCGCCAAAAAGCGCGTACATCTCTGGCCAAGTGATTCGCCTGCAGGCCTGCGCCACGCCCGTTGAAGACTGGACTCGCCCGTTGGCCGGGCGCAAGGCGCTGGTCACTGGCGCGGCCCGAGGCATCGGCGCATCCATCGCCGAAACCCTGGCCCGCGATGGCGCCGACGTCATCCTGCTGGATGTGCCCCAAGCCAAGGCCGATCTCGAAGCGTTGGCCGCGCGCCTGGGTGCGCGCACAGTGGTGCTGGATATCTGCGCCGAAGACGCCGCCGGCCAGTTGATCGAACAGTTGCCCGATGGCCTGGACATTCTGGTGCACAACGCAGGGATCACCCGCGACAAGACCCTGGCCAACATGACCCCGGAATATTGGGACGCGGTGCTGGCGGTCAACCTCAGTGCCCCGCAAGTACTGACCCAGGCACTGCTCGACAGCCACACCCTGCACGACAACGCACGCGTGGTGCTGCTGGCGTCCATCAGCGGTATCGCCGGTAACCGTGGGCAAACCAACTATGCCGCGAGCAAGGCAGGCTTGATTGGCCTGGCCCAGGCATGGGCGCCGCTGCTGGCGGAACGCGGGATCAGCATCAACGCCGTGGCCCCAGGGTTTATCGAAACCCAGATGACCGCGCACATTCCGTTTGCCCTGCGCGAAGCCGGGCGACGCATGAGTTCGCTGGGCCAGGGCGGTGTGCCGCAGGACGTCGCCGAGGCCGTGGCGTGGCTGGCCCAGCCGGGCTCCGGTGCGGTCAGTGGGCAAGCCGTGCGGGTGTGTGGGCAAAGCCTATTAGGAGCGTGATGCATGCAATGGCAGACCTTGAGCAGCCCCCCGTTTCTGCCGCCGCTGTATTGGCGCGCGGCACTCAAGCGCAAGATCACCGGCACGGCCCTGCCTGAACAGGGCGTGCGCTGCCGGGTCAGCGTCAATTCCTGGCAGGTGGCGGCCTATCGCAAAGTCTGCGGGTTTGCCGACAGCCCGGTGCTGCCGGCCACCTACCCGCATATCCTGGCGTTCGGCTTGCAGATGCAGCTGCTCACCGATCACGCCTTTCCTTTCCCGCTGTTGGGCTTGATCCACCTGAGCAACCGCATACGCATCCACCGGCCTTTGGGCGGTGTGAGTGAACTGTCCATCGCCGTGCACGCGCAAAACCTGCAGCCACACCCCAAGGGTGCGACGTTTGACGTGGTGACCCGCGTCGAAGATTCCCTCGGCCTGTTGTGGGAAGCCGAAAGTCGCATGCTGTGCCGAGGCGTGAAACTCGACGGCGAAACGGCGCAGGCCGTGCAAGCCGCCCCCACTCAAACCGGCGAAATCACCCGTTGGAAAGCCCCCGCCGATATCGGTCGCCGCTATGCCCGTGTGTCGGGCGACTACAACCCGATCCACCTCAGTGCCTTCACTGCAAAACTGTTCGGCTTCCCCCAGGCCATCGCCCACGGCCTGTGGAACAAGGCGCGCACACTCGCCGCACTGGCTGAGCATCTGCCCGCGGCCAATATTGAACTAACGGTCGAGTTCCAGAAGCCCGTGCGCCTGCCCAGTGAAGTGGTATTGCTTGCCAGTGCTGCCGGTGCCCGTGGCGAATTGATGTTGAAAGGTGCGGGCGACATTGAACATATGCGGGGTAAATGGCAGCCGATCACGGAACGGCATTGATTAATTGTATATATACGCAAAAAGTTATAGCGGGCCTGATCAGGCCCGCTTCTGTTAATTAAGCTTCTGATTTAAAACACCTATACATTTGGAAAACCAGTACCGCATTGGCCCTGGCAGTCGCAATGACGCTCGGCGGCTGCAGCAGCGGCGCCGGCACCGACACACGCTGGGCACCACCCTGGGCAGCTTGCCGATCTTAGGCGTAACCGCCCGCGACCTGACCATCACCACCGGTACGACAGCCTCTGGGGCCGGTGCGGCGTTTTTCAGTGCGGCGGATAGCTGGAGAGCACGCGGCTGACCGTGGTGCGGATGGCTTTGTCGCGATCCTGCGGGTTGGGCGTGCTGCTCATCATCTGTTCATCGCTGCCGCGCCACACCAGTTTGCCGTCCTTGCCGTCGAGCAGGTCGATCTGGATGGTCGCGACTTTGTAGGTGATGTTGCGCGTTTCGTCGTACATCGGCGCGCCCCAATAGCCATTCCACGGGCCACCCCAGGCGCCACCGTAGCGGGTGGTGACTTGTTGCTGGCGGTCTTCGACGATCAGGTACGCCTGCACGTTCAGGTCAGCCCTGGTACCGGCCGCCGCAGGGCGCAGGCCGCGTTGGTCGAGTTGGTCGCCCACGGCTTGGCGGATGCGCTGCTCGGTAAGGTCGCTCTTGATACGCGGATCATCCGGGCGGTATTGCAGCGCCGGGTCTTTCCAGGCCCAACTGCGGTAGGCGGCGAAATCTCGGCTGGCGTCGAAATCGTGGTTGACCTGGCTGGTCTGGCAACCGCCCAGCAGCACGACAACAGCAAGCGTAGCGATGCGACGAAACATGGTGATCTCCAAAAACGAGCAAGGCGTCAGATGAGAATAGCTGTTAACTCGGAGGATACGCCGTCAGCGCCTTTTGCACCGCCTGGCGCAACGCATCCGCGCGCTCGCTGAGGCTGCCCTGGCTGCTGGTTTCCGCGCTGGCGCTCCACACCGGCTGGCCACTGCGCGCGTCGAACAGATTGACGCGCACCACCACCACTTGCACTTCATAAGTGCGCACGATGGGCGCCGAGTTGTACATGCCGTAGCCATTGCCGTAACGGTTATAGCCACCGTAGCCGTAGCCATAGTCGTCCTGGACCTGTTTGAGGCGCTTCTCCAGGCGCACATCGGCGCTTACCCACAGGTCCGGGGCACGCTTGTCATGCAGCGGGCGCAAGCCGCGCTGGTCAAGGGCACCGCTGACCGCTTCGGCCACTTGCGCCGAATCAGCCCACGCCGTGCCGGCCGGCAGCTGGCCGTTGCGCCAGGCCCAATTGCGGTAGGCGCCGTAATCGCGCACCGGCGCCGGGTAGGCGCTGGTATCAAAGGTGGTGGCCGCCTGGGCCGGTGCCGGCGGCATCGGGGCCGAGGCTGCGACGTAGGGGTTGGGGCTTGAGCAAGCGCTCAGGCCGAGGGATAACAGGATCAAACAGAGACGACGCATTTCGACCTCCGCAGACTGGGCCGCTTAAACCGGACGGCAGATCCAGTGCAAATAACGCCCAAGTCCGGCAAAGCTTGGGTGACGACGGTGAGCGAGTTCCATCTCTACAAGGTCCTGAAGATGGGCGCGGGCCTGGAATTCCACCGGCATGTAGTCGTGGAACACCCGCACCCCACTTTGGCTTTCGACCTGCCACAACCCCTGGAGTTGCGCCGCCAATTCGCGTGGGTCGAGGGGCTGCTGCGGGGTAAGGCTCTGCTTCTCGCCGGCCATGTCGTTCTTGCGCATTTTGCGAAAGTGGCCTTTGAGCAGGTTGCGGTAAATCAGCGCATCACGGTTGTAGAACGCCAGGGACAGCCAGCCGCCGGGCACCGTCAACTGATGCAGCACCGGCAGGATCGCATGGGGTTCGGCCAGCCATTCCAGCACGGCGTGGCACAGCACCAGGTCGTAGGGTTCGGTGAGTTGGCCGAGCAGGTCTTGCCAGGGCGCATGGATAAAGGTCGCGGCCTGCCCTGCTTCGGCAAACCGTTGGCGCGCACCGTCGAGCATCGGCTCGGCGGGTTCGGCCAGGGTTACCTGATGCCCGCGCTCGGCCAGCCACAGCGACATATGCCCCAGGCCTGCGCCAATATCCAGCACGCGCAAGGGCCGATCCGGCAGCGCTTCGGCCAGGTCGGCCTGCAACACCGCCAGACGGATCGCACCTTTGGCGCCACCGTAGATCTTCTCGGCAAAGCGCGTGGCCAACTGGTCGAAATGGCGATCACTCATGGCTAAACCGCCGTTC
Source organism: Pseudomonas asgharzadehiana (assembly GCF_019139815.1). Taxonomy (NCBI): domain Bacteria; kingdom Pseudomonadati; phylum Pseudomonadota; class Gammaproteobacteria; order Pseudomonadales; family Pseudomonadaceae; genus Pseudomonas; species Pseudomonas asgharzadehiana. The sequence goes on along the minus strand of NZ_CP077079.1, from coordinate 916,803 downwards.
GCTGTCGGCCAGTTTGGCGCGTACCACTTCGTTCATGTCCAGGCCCAACTCGCTGCACAACAACAGCAGGTACAGCACGATATCGCCGACTTCCTGCCCGGCGTGGGCAAGTTTATCGGCAGGCAACTGGCGCGATTGGTCTTCGGTGAGCCATTGGAAAATCTCCACCAGTTCGGACATTTCCACACTGGCGGCCATGGCCAGGTTTTTCGGGCTGTGGAACTGCTTCCAGTGGTTGGTATCGCGGATGCGGTGCAGGCGTTCGGTGAGGTGTTCGAGGTTCATGCTGGGCTCCTGAAGGTGTGTAGCTTCGGGGGGATCAGGGATGAAGGCAAGTGAATAGGTGCGTTGTGCTCAAGGCCGCCATCGGGGCTTGCTCCCGATGGCAATTTAATCAACAACGCTGAATTCAAGGCGTGCCGTTTGGCCAGCCTCATCAAGGACACTGAGCTGATAACGCCCCAACCGCTCGAAACTGGCATTGATGAAGTCCTGATTGGCACTGTCGCCCAGCGGCTCGCCGTTGAGGAACCACCAGCGTCGGCCACTGCCGCCCAGGGCGGAAAGTTTCAGGCGCAAGGTTTGTTGGCTGCCGGCGGGCAGGCGCAGTTGGTCGCCTTCGCGCACGCCGACGATTGACAGCGGCGAGGACGCCGCCAGTGCCGGTGGCGGGCACTCCGGGTCGGCCGCCGGGATGCGCGCTTCACGGCGTTCCGCCCTCGGCAGCCACGGTTCCAGCGGCGCGGGCCACAGGGCGATACGCCTGGCGACCGCGCCCGGGCAATGGGCATCCACCCGCAGCCCCCTGGCGTTGACCCAGATACTTTCCATCAAGCCCACACTCAGCGGTTGGTCCAAGGCCTGCAAGGTCGGCGGCGTGGTGTTGTCCAGTGTCCAGGCGAAGCGCTGGCGCCGGCAATTGGGGTCGCCGCGGCTCATGGGCTGGCCGAGCGGCCAACAGATCGCCGCCACACCCACGTTCGCCGGCACCGGTTTAACCGGGGCGCTGATGCCGCGCTGGCTGTCGCGGTTGGTCAGCACGTCGTGTACTTGCAGCATCAACGGCGCAGCCGAAGCCAGGCCGAACTGCCCCGGCACCGGCGTGCCGTCCGGTCGGCCGATCCACACGCCGATCAAATAGCGCGGCCCCACGCCGATCGCCCAGGCGTCGCGAAAACCGTAGCTGGTGCCGGTTTTCCAGGCCAGCACCGGGCGCTGGACCAGTTCGGCGCGCGGGTCGCGGTCCGGCCGTGCCTGGCCGCTGAGGATGCGCCGCACAATCCAGGCAGCCCCTGGCGACAGCAACGGCCGTTCTCTAAGCGTGTCGTCCGGCTGCAATCGCAAGGTGGCGCTCTTGCCGTCGCGGGCGAAGGCGCTGTAGCCGCTCACCAGGTCTTCCAGTCGGCTACCCGCGCCGCCCAGGATCAGCGCCAGGTTGGGCTCGGCCAACGCCGGCAATGCCAGGGGCACGCCGCCGATACGCATCTGGGCGGCAAAGCGCTTGGGCCCGTACGCTTCCAGCAACTGCACCGCCGGCAGGTTGAGCGAACTGGACAGCGCCGTGCTCGCCGGCACCGCGCCGGTAAACCCCATGGAGAAGTTGCCCGGCCGGTAATCGCCGTAGCGCCGGGGCACGTCTTGCAACAGCGATTCGGAGTGGATCAAGCCTTCATCCAACGCCATGCCGTACAAAAAGGGTTTGAGGGTGGAGCCGGGCGAACGCAACGCGCTGATCATGTCCACATGACCGAAACGCTTGGCGTCGTTGATGTCCACCGAGCCCAGGTAGGCGCGCACCGCCATGCTTTCTGCCTCGACCACCAGGATCGCGGCCGAGGTGTGCTCCGGCAACCGCGCACGCCATCCCAGCAGCAGGTCTTCGAGGCGGCGTTGCAGGTTGGCGTCCACGGTGGTGCGAATAAGCGGCGGGCTGTCGGGGCGGTTCAGACGCCGGGCGAGCAACGGGGCAAGGCTTGGCTCCAGGCGCGGGGCGAGCAACAGCGGCTCTTGCAGGGCTTCATCGACGGCTGATTGCGGCCATACCTTGAACTCGCCCAGGCGGCGCAGCACCTTGTCGCGGGCAGCCTGGGCGCGTTGCGCGTGACGGTCCGGGCGCAAACGGCTCGGCGCCTGGGGCAACACCGCGAGCAGCGCCGCTTCGGCATGGGTCAACTGTGACGGGGACTTGCCCAGGTAGGCCCAACTGGCCGCCGCCACGCCTTGCAAGGTGCCGCCAAACGGCGCGCGGTTGAGGTAAAGGGTGAGAATTTCATCCTTGGACAAGTGCCATTCCAGCTGCGCCGTACGCCACAGTTGACGCAACTTTCCCTGGAAGGTGCGCGAATGCGGATCGAGCAAGCGCGCCACCTGCATCGACAAGGTGCTGCCGCCAGACACCACCCGCGCACCGGTCAGGTTCTGCCAGGTCGCCCGCGCCAGTGCCAGCGGGTTTACGCCCGGGTGCTGGAAGAACCAGCGGTCTTCGTAGGTGAGCAACGCATCCAGGTAATACGGCGACACTTCGTTGGTCTGCACCGGGTAGCGCCACACGCCATTGGCATCGGCGAACCGCCACAACGGTGTGCCATCCTCGGCCAGAACCACCCGTGCCAGGTCATCCTGGGGCAAGGGCAAGGGCCAGATGCGGTCGGCCAGCCATAACAGGGCAATCACCAGCAGCACAGACCCAAGAGCCCAGCGCAGTAAACCCTGTGGGCCCCGTGTACGCCCTTGAAGGATTAATCGAAACCTCAAACCGGCAAACCTCTATGCTTGTAGGGAACTAGCCTGTCGCAATAACAACCAATGCACAGATACGCCCACCTTCTCATCAGGACACACACATGCAGGTAGAAAGCTTCTTCGAATGGTTGGGCCAGGCGCTCGGTTCCGTCATCCGGTTTATCGTCGATGGCCTCAGTGGGCTGTTCGGTGCGCTGACCCATGCCGGCGGCAACTTTATCGAAGGCCTGTCGCGCACGTTGGGCATGGACACCTCGATCATCAGCATTCTCACGCTGATCATCGGCCTGATGTTGTTGTATTCGGCGGTACGCGCATTCATGCGGGCATCGATCATCATGGGGATTATCTGGTTGATGCTGGGCCTGTGGCTGCTCAGTTGGGTCGTGCACTGACCCTGAAACTGCCACAGCCCCCTGTGGGAGGGAGCCAGTCGAATCGTCGCACCGCCCCTCCCACATTCATCTTCATTCCAAGCTGAAGTATCAGCGGCCCTTGATCACCAGATCCGCCGGGGTCTCTCCCACCGCCTGCCAGTTCGGCCGGTACATCGACTCCACCTGCGGCGGCGGCACGCGGTAAGTGCCCGGTGTCACCGCACGCGCCAGGTACAGCAGGTGCGTGGTGCCATCGCTGTCCAGGTTGATCGCCGCCACGTAGCGATCATCACGGAATTCCTGATGCTTGAGCGCCGCGTTCTGCATCGACTCACGCCACTCCTTCACTTGGCTGCTGGCGTTTTCCAGGCTGGCGGCGCTTTGCGCCAGGTTCTGGTTTTCCAGCTCCAGGCCGGCGGGCAGCAGGTCGACCACCAAGGCATCCGGCACACGCTGCTTGGCGCTGACCGCCAAATGCACCAGTACCAGGTCGCCGCTATTGAGGTTGCGCAGGTTCAGCGGCTGGCCATTCATGCCCAGGTATTCGCGGCGGATGCTCAGGTTCTCGCCACCCGGCGCCGGTGGCACCTGGGGGTAACCCGAAATGGTCAGTTGCTGATACACCGGCGTGTCACTCTGATTGCTCAGGCTCAGGTCGTCGGAGAGCAATTTGTCGTCCAGTTGCAGCGTCGATTGTTGGTTATTCAACTCGCGTACGCCGCCACTGCCGGTCAGGGATACTTGCCAGTTTGCCTCAGGCCGGGCGAACCCAAGCCGCCCGGCCAGGAACAGCGAATTACGCTCCTGGGTCGACAAATACGGGCTGGCCGCCAATTGGTCCGACAGCGTAAACAGGCGCTCTTCACGCTTGCCCTTGGCCAGATCGTTTTCTTCAAGCAAGGCCAAGATCATCGCTTGGTCACGCAGCGGGCTGCCATAGTCGGCCAGCCATTCCTTGGCGCTGCGCTGCGCCGCCAAGCCGGCCTGCAAGGCCTGGTCCGCACGCGGCTGATCGCCCATTTTTTGCAGGGCGACGGCCAACTGCACCAGCGGCAACCCGGAACGCGCATCGCTGCGGCGCTCGAAAATACTGCGCAACGCCCCCAGCGGCGCCTGCTGACTGCGCGCCAACACCATGCCTGCATACGCTTGCACGGCAAAGCGCGTGTGTTCGGCATTGTCGCTGTAATCGACCTCGATCAGGTTGCGCTCCTGCACATACCGCAACAGGCGCTCGCTGGCCTTTTTCAGCGCGTCGCCCGGCACGGCAAAACCCTGGTCGCGGGCACGCAGCAAGAAGTCGGTGACGTAGGCGGTCAGCCAATATTCTTCCTCGCCATCGGCGCCCCACAAGCCAAAGCTGCCGTTGTAGCGCTGCATGCCCAGCAGGCGTTCGATGCCCAGTTCGATCTTGCGTTTGCGCTCGGCATCCGGCTCGCCCTTGATGCTCAGGCGCTTGAGCAACGCATCGTCGGCATACAGCGACGGGTACAGGCCGCTGGCGGTTTGCTCCAGGCAACCGTATGGGTAGGCCTTGAGCGCCTTGATCTGCGCCCCGAGATTCAACGGCGGCCGGCTCGACAGGCTCAGCAGCGCTTCGCGCCCCGAGGTATCGAATTGCTCAAGGGTGGCGGCAGGCAAGCTCCAGGGTTCGCTTTTCAGCACCGCGCGATACTGCTTGAGCAACGCGGGGTACGCAGGACGCACACCCAGGGCCCACTCCCGGCTGAACGGCGGCAGGCTTTCACCCGGCAGGTCCAGCCCGTTGACCGTCACTTTCACCTTGCCCTGGCCCAAACCGCCCCAGGCTTTGACCGGAATACGCAGCGTCGTGCGCTGGCCCTGCTTGAGTTCGACGGTTTGCGCGCCACCGTTGACGAGCTCCAACTGGCCGTCTGCGCTCAGTTGCACGTCGAGTTTCTGCGCCTTGCCCGACAGGTTGGACAGGTCCAGCGCCAGGCTGGTCTGGTCTCCACCCGCGAGGAAGCGCGGCGCCGACAGCTCGGCGATCAGCGGCGCGGCAATCACCGTCCTGGCTTCAGCCATGCCGTAGCGATCTTCGCTCCAGGCCTGGGCCATCAGGCGCAGTTCGCCGTTGAAGTCGGGGATATTGACGCTGACTTCGCCCTCGCCCTTGTCATTCAGGGCTACCGGCGCGCTTTGCAGGGCGACGATGGTCACGCTGGTGTCCGGGCGCTTGCCGCCCTTGGCCAGCGCGGCATCACCGCCAAAGGCCAGGCTGGCCAGACGGCCCTGGCCGGCTTCGATCAGTTGGCCGTAGATGTCGAACTGGTCCACGCCATAGGCCTTGCGGCCGAACAGGCTGGCGTAGGGATCGGGCGTCGGGTATTGGGTGATATTGAGGATGCCCACGTCCACTGCCGCTACCAGCACATGCACCTGTTTGGGGACGCTGCCATCGGCATTCTTGGCCGCGACTTTCACCGTCAACGGCTGCTTGGGACGCATTTTTTCCGGCGCGGTGAGGGTAACGCCCAGTTTGCGCTGGGTGCGATCCAACGGCAGGTGCAGCAAGCCAACCGCCCGTTTGGGGGTGATATTGGCTTTGCGCTCGCCGGGACGAATCACCAACGCACTCACGTACAGGTCATGGCGCGACCATTTCGGGTCGAGCTTCACCGCGAAGCTTTTGCCTTCGGCCGGCACCTCGATTTCCTGCCACCACAATGGCCCTTCGGCGGACTCCACCAACAGGTAGCCTTTACCGGCGGCCGGCGGCGTAACGGTGACGTTGGCGGTATCGCCGTCGCCATACGCCGGTTTATCCAGCGCCAGCTTGACCTGGTCGGGGCGCACGGCGCCGCCTTCGGTGTTGTCCTGGGCCTGGTAACCGGCCCAGAAGCGCAGGCTGCTGACCAGGCCGGTCTGCGGGTCTTCGACCTCGACGCGGTACGGCCCCCACTCCACCTGGAAGCTGACCTTGGCGGTGTCGCCGGCCTTGATGTTCAGGCTCTGTTCGTCGAGGTTGAGGAATTTCTCGTTGTAGTGGTAGCTCCAGCCGTCGTTGTCCGAGTAGTTCCAGTAGTAGTCGCGGCGCTCGCGCACCAGGCGCACCTTAAGGTTCTGCGCGGCGAGTTTCTGCCCGTCCGGGTTGGCCAGCAGCACTTCGAATTCCGCCGGGCCATCGCCATTGGTTTCGGTGCCGTCAAACAGCCCACGCAGGCCCGGCATCTGCTCCGCCGGCCAGATCGGTTGCACCAGGCGTCGGGTAATCGGGCGTCCGCCCGACTCCTGCAGGCTGGCCTGCACGATCAGTTGCAGCGGCGACTTGGCCTCGGCCCATTTGCTTTCCAGGATGATTTTTTCCTGGCCCTTGGCATCCAGCACGCCCTCGTCCAGTTCGAAATCCTGGCTCAGTTCTTCTTCGGTGACGGAGCCGAATTGATAGCCCGGCAGCGCCTTGACCGCTTCACGCAAGGGCCGCACATACACTTGCCCGCTGACCCGATTGCCGGCGGCCGGCGCGCCGTAGAGGTAGCGCCCGTCGAGCTGAATCACTGCGGTCTGCGCTGGGTTCAGCGGCGTGTCGCTGCCCTTGAGTTCGAGCGCCAGGCGCTCGGGCAGGAAGTCTTCGACGAGGAATTCATACAATTGCGGTTTGCCATCGCCCAGGTCGAACACCAACTGCCAGCGCCCGGTCGGTGCTTCGCCGGCCAGTTGCAATTGATATTGATAGAGGCCGGAAGCGTCGGCGTCCCACACAAACTTGCGGCTGACCTGTTCGTCGGGGCGGCGCACCTCGACACTCACCGGTTGCGGCTTGACTGCATTGCCGTCCTTGTCGCGCAGCAGCGCATTGAGCAGCACGGTTTCGCCGGGGCGGTACAGGTCGCGCGGGCCGAACACAAAAAACTGCAGTGGGTTCGACGGTTGGCCGCCAATATCGAACTCCGCCAGGTCCAGCGCCGCGCTGTCCAGGCGCAACAGGCTGGTTTGCTCGCCCTGCTTGGCCAGCAGCACCTGGGCTTTTTTCGGCAACGGCAGCTGCGCGTGGCCGCCCTTTTCGGTCTTGCCCTGGCCGACCACTCGGCCGTCGGCGTCGAGCACTTCCAGGGCCACGTCGTCCAGCGCCTTGCCGCCGTCCAGAGCCTGGGTGAACACATCCAGACGATTGGCGTAGCGATGCACCGACAGGCCGATGTCACTCAAGGTAAATAGCGTGGCCGGCTGCGAATAGTTGTAGGTGCCCGACGCGCGCATCACCGCCAGGTACACCCCCGGCTGCTGCAATTGTTTGAGGCCGGCGATCGGCAGCAACAGCGTTTCGCGGGTGTTGCGTGCAGGTTTCAGGTCGAAGCGGCCGCCATAGACCAGGTCGGCCAGCGGCAGCAATTCGCGGGACTCATAACTTTGCAGGCTGGTATTGCGCCCCCACTGCGCCAGGAACGAGGGCAGCGATTCGGGCTTGATACGGAAGAATTCGACGTCGATCTTGTCGACGTTCAACGCAATCACCGGCAGGCCCTCGGCCAGGCGCGTCGGCAACAGCGTGCCACGGCTGGCGAAGCCGACAGTGGCTTGCAGGTCGCGGGTTTCCAGGCGGGCGGTGTATTCGGCGGCGAGCTTGTTTTGATTGACTGCCTCGACCCCGGCATCCACCGTCAACACCAATTTGCGCTGGGGTTCCAGATGGCGCAGGCGCAGCTCCATCAGGTTGTCGGACAGCTCCCAGGCGCCGTCGACCTTGCCGGACTTGCTGTCCACCAGATGGAGTTTGTCGGCGAACTTCTGATCGGGGTCCAGCGGGATCGAGAAACTCACCGACAGCGTGCTGGCCCCGTCCAACTGCACCTCGGACACGTCCACCACGCTCAACTCACGCCCGGCATAACGCTGCTTCAACGCCGCCACATCCACCGCGGCCTTGACCGGTTTCGGCGCGGTGGTCGCCGCCGCCGCAGGAGCGGTGGGAGCGGCGGGTTTGTCGGAGGAATCGCAGGCGCTCAGCAGGGCCAGCGCGCAAGCGAGAAACAGTCCTTTGTTAAGCATGGGGCACTCATCGTCAGAGGGAACCGGGGGGTGAACTATATATCAGCCGGGGTAAGGCCGATGTGGCGCTGGTCACATTGACCGACGGAGGGTGGGTTTGTTCTGGAGGAGCCTGAAGCCAAGCCAAATCCCACAGCCTGCGAAGATCAAAATGAGGGAGGCCCCCCTCCCACATTCGCCCTGCTGCGCGGCTGATGGCCGGGTACAATGCCGCTCCCCCAAGGAGCCCGCATGCCCACCTTACTGACTGACTGGCGCGACCGCCCTACGCATCACCGTGTATGGGCTTTGGCCGCGCCGATGATTCTGTCGAATATCTCCGTGCCGCTGGTGGCGCTGGTGGACAGCATGGTCATCGGCCACTTGCCCCACGCCCATCAACTGGGCGCGGTGGCCGTCGGGGCCAGCCTGTATACCTTCCTTGCCTGGGCCATGGGCTTTTTGCGCATGGGCTCTACCGGGTTCGCCGCCCAGGCCGCCGGGCGCAATGATGGCGCGGCACTGCGGCAGATCCTGTTGCAAGGTTTGCTGCTGGCGCTGGGCCTGGCGATGCTGCTCGGCACCGTGGGCATTCCGCTGAGCCACCTGGCCCTGGAATGGATGCAGCCCTCGCCCGAATTGAACCAACTGACCCGCGACTTCTTCCACACGCGTCTGTTCGGCCTGCCCGCCGCGCTGGCCAGCTATGCCTTGGTCGGCTGGTTCCTCGGCACGCAGAACGCCCGCGCACCGCTGGCGATCCTGCTGACCACCAACCTGGTGAATATTGCGCTGAACCTGTGGTTTGTCCTCGGCCTGGACTGGGGCGTGGTCGGCTCCGCCCGCGCCTCGGTGATCGCCGAATGGACCGGCGCCCTGCTCGGCCTGGCGCTCACGCAAAAAGCCCTGCGCGCCTACCCCGGCCATATCGCCTGGGCCGCGTTGAAGCGGTGGCACAGCTGGCGCCCACTGCTGGCGGTAAACCGCGACATCTTTATCCGCAGCCTGGCGCTGCAGTCGGTGTTCTTTATGATCACCGTACAAGGCGCACGCCTGGGGGATGCCACGGTGGCCGCCAATGCCTTGCTGCTCAATGGGCTGTTGCTGACCGCGCATGCCCTGGACGGCCTGGCTCACGCCGTCGAAGCCCTGTGCGGGCACGCCATCGGCGCCCGAGACCGCCAAGCCCTGCGCCGCTCGCTGGTAGTGGCCGGCGGTTGGTCGCTGATCGCCAGCGTTGGCTTTACGCTGTTGTTCACCTTGGCCGGGCACGTGTTTATCGCCATGCAAACCGATATCCCCAGCGTGCGCGAAACGGCTGACCTCTACCTGCCTTACCTGGCGGTACTGCCGTTGATTGCGGTGTGGAGTTATTTGCTCGATGGCTTGTTTATCGGCGCAACGCGCGCGCGCGAAATGCGCAATGGGATGGTGCTGACGGTGTTGTTGGTGCTGCCGATTGCCTGGGCGTTGCAGGGGCTGGGCAACCACGGACTGTGGATAACTTTCCTGCTGTTCATGGCGGTGCGCAGTTTGACGCTGTGGGCGATTGCCTGGCGGCTGAATCGCCAAGGGCTTTGGCTGGGAGCTAACTGAAGAAATGCAATCCAAATGTGGGAGGGGGCTTGCTCCCGATAGCAGAGTGTCAGGCAACTAAAGTGTTGCTGATATACCGTTATCGGGAGCAAGCCCCCTCCCACATTTTTAAATCTGTATCAGTTGATGTTACGAGGACAGGTAGGAGGAGCGGGTCAAGCCAAGACGCAGCGCATCCAGGAACTGGGTGCGCTCAGACGCCGAGATCTTCGCACTCGCACACTTGTCACGGTAATGCGTCATCAATTCCTCCGGCGACAAGTGCACGTAGCGCAGCATGTCTTCGATGGTGTCGTGGGTCTCGATCCCGGCGCTGTACACCGAACCGTCTTCACGCTGGTAGATGTTCACCGAGTCGGTGTCACCGAACAGGTTATGCATGTCGCCCAGAATCTCCTGGTAGGCACCCACCAGGAAGATGCCCAGCAGGTAGTCCTCGCCTTCGTTCAAGGCATGTACCGGCAGGCTGGTCTCGATGCTCTGCTCGTCGACGTATTGCTTGATCTTGCCGTCGGAGTCGCAGGTCAGGTCTTGCAGCACGGCACGGCGCAGTGGTTCTTCGTCGAGGCGATGCAGCGGCAGGATCGGCAGCACCTGGCCGATCGCCCAGGTGTCCGGCAGGCTCTGGAACACCGAGAAGTTACAGATGTACTTGTCGGCCAGCTTGTCGTTGAGTTCGTCCAGCACTTGGCGGTGCGAGCGCTGGCGAGCCTTGAGCGAGTTGTGCAGGCGGCGGCACACGGCGAAGTAGCATTGCTCGGCCAGGGCTTTCTCGGCCAGGGTCAGCTTGCCGTCGGCGTACTGGGTGGCCACGTCGCTCATGTAGTGGGTAGCGCGCCAGTAGGTTTCGGTGACCATCTCGATATCGGTGGGGCCGAGCAGGTCCACCAGCCATTGCACGGTTTCCGGCAGGCTTTCCTTGTTCTCGATCTTTGGGATTTCGTCGTTGTGTTTCTCCACGTCGGTGACCTGCACCACCAGCATGGCGTGGTGCGCGGTCAGGGAGCGGCCGCTTTCGGAGAAAATGTGCGGGTGCGGCAGGCTCTGCGCGTCGCAGAATTCCTTGAGCATGCCCACGACCACACCGGCGTAGTCGTCCATGTCGTAGTTGATCGAGCTGGCATTGCGCGAGTGGGTGCCGTCGTAATCCACGCCCAGGCCACCGCCGACGTCGATGTGATCCACCGGCAGGCCGAGGTTGCGCAGTTCGCCGTAGTAACGAATGGCTTCCTTGAAGCCGTGCTGGTAGTCGGCCAGGTTGGCGATCTGCGAGCCCATGTGGAAGTGCAACAGGCGGATGCCCTGGTCCAGGCCGGCCGCGCGGAAACGCTCGACCACCGACAGCAATTGCGCCGCCGACAGGCCGAACTTGGACTTCTCGCCACCGGTGTCCGCCCACTTGCTCGACGCCAGCGACGACAAGCGCACACGCAGGCCGACCTGCGGCTTGACCTTGAGGCTGGCGGCCTCTTCGATCACCAGGCCGACTTCGGATTCTTTTTCGATCACGATGAATACGTTGTGGCCAAGCTTCTGGCCCATCAGCGCGAGGCGGATGAACTCACGGTCCTTGTAACCGTTGCAGACGATGGTGCCGCCCTTCGGCGCCAGGGCCAGCACGGCCAGCAACTCGGGCTTGGAACCGGCTTCCAGGCCGATGGACACGTTCTGGGTGGCGATGATGTTTTCGATCACCGCTTCCTGCTGGTTCACCTTGATCGGGTACAGCGCGGTGTACTTGCTCTGGTATTCCAGGCGCTCGATGTTGGCATCGAAGGCGCCGGTCAGTTGGCGCACGCGGTCTTGCAGGATATCGGGAAAGCGCACCAGCAATGGCAACGACAGGCCGCTTTTGCGCAACTGGTCGACTTGCTCGTACAGGTCGACGGGCGTGCTGTTCGGGCCGTTCGGACGGACTTCAACGCGACCGGCGTCATTGATCGCGAAATATCCGGCCCCCCAATGGCGAATCCCGTAAACACTGCGGCTGTCCGCAACTGTCCATTGGCTGCCATCGTCTTTGCGTGTGCGTCGTACGGACATCGAAGTCCCCTATAAATGAAGGCGAAGGCGCCACCCCTCGTGGAGGCTGGCGCAGTCTAAAGAATGAAAATGACGATTTGCCTGTAAGAAGGTCAGACCCCACTCGCAGGACAGAGTTTAGACACAGGTTGGGAAGCGGCTGTCAGCCGCCGGACTTCTTGGCCTTGTAACCCAGCTTGATCAGCTCGGCCAACAGCAGTTCGACGTGATCGCCCTGGATCTCGATGACCCCGTCTTTCAACGCGCCACCGGTGCCGCAACGCTTTTTCAGCGCGGTGGCCAGTTCCTTCAGCGCCTCTTCAGCCAGCGGCACGCCGGTGATGGTGGTCACCGTCTTGCCGCCACGGCCCTTGCTCTCGCGTCGCACGCGGGCAATACCGTCGCCTTCAGGGATCAGGGTCTGTTTGCAGGTGCACGAACCCACGGGCTGACGACAGTCCGGGCAGTGTCGACCTGCATCGGTGGAAAATACCAGGCCACCAAGGGCGGCGAAGGATGCGGCTTTTTTGGCCACCGGCAATCCTCTTGGGAGGATGAAGACTGATCGGCGCGCCAAGCGTCACCGACCGCGAAGCCCCACTCAGGCAGGGGCAGCGCTACCGAGTCGCCAAGGCGGCTCGGGTGAAAAGTCGCGCAGTGTAACGGCAAAAAGCGAAGTTGCTAAGAGCCAAATGGCGCCAATTCATGCAAGTTTAGCGACGCAAGGCCAGATAGCGCCGCAAGCCCTCTTGAGCATCCGGGCAGTAAGGCTTTTGCGCAGCCTCTTGCAGCACCGTTTCGATGGGTAAAAAGCGCGCCTCCATGACTTCTTCAGGCTGCAAGTGCAGGGGGCCATCCCACACGGCGGAGTAGGACATGCACCACAGGCGGCTATCGCCATCCTCAAAATAAAAGTGGTCGTGCTCGACCAGCTCCACCCCGCTCACGCCGAGTTCTTCAGCCAATTCCCGCTGCGCCGACTGGGCATAACTCTCCCCCGCCGCCACCATGCCACCGGCCGCCGTGTCCCAGAAACCTGGGTACAGCGCCTTGCTCAAGGTGCGCCGATGCACACACAGCTCACCTCGGGTGTTGAACAGGAAGATAAAGGTGCAGCGGCCGATCAGGCCGCGCTGGCGAAGGTCAGACCGGACAAGGTGACCGAGCAGGTTGTCCTGCTCGTCGACCCAGCAGATCAGTTCGGCATCGGAGGCCGCGCGGTGGGCGGCCTCCTTCTGAGCGGCGTCCATCATCAACCCTGGTTGAGGAGCTGACGCAAATCGATCACTGCAGCGTTGGCCCTGGAAATGTAGTTGGCCATCACCAGCGAGTGGTTCGCCAGCACACCGAAGCCGCTGCCATTCAGAATCATGGGGCTCCACACCGGTTCCTGCGAGGCCTCCAGTTCACGAATGATCTGGCGCACGCTGACGGTGGCGTTTTTCTTGGCGAGTACGTCGGCAAAGTCGACTTCGATGGCGCGCAGCAGGTGAGACAACGCCCACGCCTGGCCACGGGCTTCGTAGAACACGTTGTCGATCTGCATCCATGGCGTCTCCACCACTTCTTCATCGACCTGCGGCACTTCACCCGGCGCCAGGGCTTCGGTTTTCAGTGCGGTGTTCAACTTGACCCGACCGACGCTGGCCGACAGGCGTTGCGACAATGAGCCCAGACGGGTGGCGACATCGCCCAGCCAGTTGTTCAGGTTGTCGGCACGCGCATAAAACAGCGCGCCGCGCTGGTTCGGGTCGGACAGGCGCGCTTCATAACGGTTCAGGGAGTTGATGCCTTCCTGGTATTCGGACTCGCTGGACGGCAGCACCCAACTCTTGTTGTCAAAGTTGAAACGCGGCTCGGCCTTGGCCAGGTCGGCGTCTTCAGCCGATTGCGACTGGGAGCGGGCAAAGTCCTTGCGCAGGGCGCGGGTCAGGTCACGCACCTGCACCAGCACGCCGTATTCCCAGCTGGGCATGTTGTCCATCCACAGGCCTGGCGGGAAACGGTCGTTGGAAATATAGCCGCCGGGCTTGTTCAGCAAGGTGCCGACCACGGTCTTGAGGGTTTCAACGGTGGTGTAGCCCACCACCATCTGCTTGCCTTCCTTCTCGGCGGCAAGCTGGGCGTTTTGCTGGACCGGGAACAGCGCCGGCTCTTCGCTCCAGTACCAGCCCAGGGCGCCGGTGACCAACAGGTACAGGCCGAGCACGCTGAGCACCGCTCGGCTCATCAGCAGAGTACGAAAATAGCTGCGGTTGGCCGACTTGGGCTCAGGGGCGGGGCCTTTGGCACTGCCTGCACGGTTTTTCCAGTCCAGCATGGCGATATCCTTTCAATCACTTGAGTTCATGCACTTTAAAAGGCGGCGTGCGTTCACACACTCCGACAGCAACCCTACCCCATCGTGCCAGCCAATGCGGGGCTTTTCGTCAAACTGGCGCGCCTGGGGAGTTGGACTATAAAGGATGCACGCTTTTTACGCTGCGCGACCGGCCGGTCATCAACTGAATGTCGGGATATGCGCAGTTAATTGATGTATGACACTGATGCGATTCGAAAGAGGTGCTAGCATAGAGCCATCATTTTCGATCTCAGCATGCACCCTTACTAGCAGTCAGGATATGACCGAGTCAGAAGACCCCAGCCGTGAGCGTCTCAAGCAGCACTTTGCCCAGCGGGTAATTCATCAGGCACGTCAAATTCTTGAGATCTGGCAGCGCCTGCAACGCAGCGAATGGTCGAACGCCGACTTCAGCGAACTCAGCGAAGCCAACCTGCGCCTGCTGCGCTTTGCCGAGCGCTTTGAACAACCGGAGCACGGCCAGCTGGCGCGCCATATTGGCGAGTCGCTGAAGGCCGTGGACGAAAACCGCGGGCGCCTGAGCAGCCAACTGATCACCGAACTCAACCGCCTGATGCAGCGCCTGTCCCGCACCGGCCTGCGTCAAGGCGACCAGTTGGAACAGACGCTCCTGCCGCCGATGCGCAAGCCGATCTACGTGATGCTGGCCGATCACGACCGCGCCGAGCGCCTGGCCAAGCAGCTGGAATTTTTTGGCCTGAGCGCGCAGTCGCTGGACAGCGTGGCGGCATTTCGTGCATCGATGGCCGAGCGCTTGCCGTCGGCGATTGTGATGGACGTGGATTTCTGCGGCGCAGGCCTGGGCCTCAAGCTCGCCGCCGAAGCCCAGGAAGGCCTGGAGCACAAGCTGCCGCTGCTGTTTTTCAGCCTGCACGAAACCGACACCCCAACCCGACTGGCGGCCGTGCGCGCCGGTGGCCAGGAGTTCCTCACCGGCACCCTGGAAGCCTCCAGCCTGCTGGAAAAGATCGAAGTGCTGACCTGCGTCGCTCAGTACGAACCCTACAAAGTGCTAATCATCGACGACTCACGGGCCCAGGCGCTGCACACCGAGCGTCTGCTCAACAGCGCCGGCATCGTCACCCGCACCCTGATCGAGCCGATCCAGGCCATGGCCGAGCTGGCGGATTTCCAGCCCGACCTGATCATCCTCGACATGTATATGCCCGCGTGCACCGGTACCGAGCTGGCCAAGGTGATCCGCCACAACGACCGCTATGTGAGCGTGCCGATCATCTACCTGTCGGCCGAAGATGACCTGGATAAACAGCTGGATGCCATGAGTGAAGGCGGCGACGACTTCCTCACCAAGCCGATCAAGCCACGCCACCTGATCACCACCGTGCGTAACCGCGCGGCCCGCGCACGCCACCTCAAGGCGCGGATGGTGCGCGACAGCCTGACCGGCCTGTACAACCACACCCATATCCTGCAACTGCTCGAAGACTGCAGCTTCCGCGCACGCCGCGAGAACAAGCCGCTGAGCTTTGCCATGCTCGATATCGACCACTTCAAGCGCGTCAATGACAGCCATGGCCACCCCATGGGCGACCGCGTGATCAAGAGCCTGGCGCTGTTTCTCAAGCAGCGGTTGCGCAAGACCGACTATATCGGGCGCTACGGCGGTGAAGAATTTGCCATTGTGATGCCCGACACCGACCTGGAGTCGGCCTGCAAAGTGCTGGACGAGATCCGTGGGCGCTTTGCCGAAATCCATTATCCGGCCCAGCCCCAGGACTTATGGTGCACCTTCAGCGCCGGGCTGGTGGAGCTGTGCGATGACTCCGACAGCTTGATGATGGCCGCTCAGGCGGACGAAGCGCTGTACCGCGCCAAGGGCGCAGGACGCAATCGTGTACAGGCCGCGCGCACATCAAAGCAAAGTGCCACCTTTTCACCGGAATCCACTGATTCCGTCATAACCTTGTAATGTAAATGCAATAACTTCAGGCACTTACCTTTTGCTGTCGGTTGAAACCCCGCATGCGCCTGAAGCTGCTGACCAATCTCAATACCCTTCTTCTGGTGGCCGTGTGCCTGGCACTCGGGGCGACGCTGTGGTGGTCGCAACGCGCGCTGGAACGCCCGTATCTATTGATGGAACGCTACCTGGGGCTGTCGCAGAGCTTTCAGAACCAGGCCGCGCGCAATATCGACGACTACCTGGCCAGCGGCGACGCCCTGCGCTTGAGCAGCGCCAGCCAGAGCCTGGAAAACCTGCTGCGGGACCTGAATGAATTGCCCGCCGAGCTGGCGCAAAATCTGCGCCCCAGCCTGGTAGAGCTGGACGCCTTCAGCAAAACCGACCTGCTCGCCGCCGGCAAGTTGGCCGGCGACCCGCAAGCCCTGTTGCTGCAAGCCGAACGCGAACTGGGCGCGAACCTGGAGCAATTGGGCCAGTACGCCATGGGCGTGAACGCCCCCGAAGCAGCGCGTTATCTGCCGCCGCTGCTGGCCGCATCCCAGCATCTGGGCAAACTGTCCCTGGCGCGCGACAAACTGGTGAGCAGCGGACGCGCGGAACTGGCCGCTGACGTGGAGCGCGAAGTCGGCAGTATCCGCAGCCAGGCTGACCTGCTGGAGCAACTGCCCTTGCTCGGCGTCAAAACCAGTACCGAATCCAACACCGACGATTTTTCCGCCCTGATGGGCCTGCAAAACAGCGAAAAAACCGAAGCCCAGGACACCGGCGTCGACCTCAAGCGCGAACTCAACAGCTTGCTGACCCGCTACCCCGCCGAACTCCAGCGCACCCGCGAGCAGATCCAGAAACGCGCCGACCTGGCCGCCGCCACCCATCTGAAAATCAGCGCGGTGCAACAGGCCATCGCCGGTCTTGAGCCGGTGGTGCGCGCACAACACGCCATTATCCAGGGCGAAGTGCGCGTGATGCAGGGCGTGATGATCGGCTTGATCCTGCTGATTGCGCTGCTGATCGACACCTTGCAACGGCGCCTGGCGCGCGTGCTGACCAACCTGGCGCCGGCCCTGTCGACCTGGGGCGAAGGCGACTTCAGCCAGCCGATCGCCCTGGGCAAGACCAACCGCGAACTGCACGATATCGAAGCCTCACTGAACCGCTTGCGCGCCTACCTGGCGGACCTGGTGGGCACTATTCGCGGCAATGCCCAGGAAGTGGCCGGCAGCAGTCGCGCCCTCGCCGAACTGAGCAGCGGCTTGCACGACGGCGCCGAGCGCCAGGCCGGGGACACCGCGCAGATTCGTGACTCGCTGGGCGAACTGGAGGCCACCATCCAGCAAGTGGCCGGCGATGCCAGCCAGGCCGCCGGCGCCAGCCGCAGTGCGGGCCAGGCCGTGGAGCAAGGCCAACGGGTGATAGGCCTGAGCCTCACCGGCCTGCACGCGCTGGTGGGAGAAGTGCAGCAAAACGCGCAGATGATCGAAAAACTCGCCGCCGAGTCCGCCACCATCGGCGGCGTGCTCACCGTGATTCGCTCGATTGCCGACCAGACCAACCTGCTGGCACTCAATGCCGCGATCGAGGCCGCCCGCGCCGGGGAAGCAGGCCGTGGGTTTGCGGTAGTCGCCGATGAAGTGCGCACACTGGCCCAACGCACGGCGGGCGCCACCGCTGAAATCCAGGGTTTGATCAGCGGCCTGCAAACCGCCGCCCACCAGTCGGTGGAAGGCATGCGCGCGCAGGTCGAACATGCCGAAGCCACCGCCCAGCAGGCCCAGGCGGCCGACGGCGCGCTGGATGAAATCGTCGGGGCGATCCAGACAATTTCCGACACGGCGGTACGCATTGCCGATGTGACCGCGCAGCAGAGCGGCGCCGTGAGCGAAATTCGCGACAACAGCGAAAGAATTCACCAGTTGGGTGAGGATAATTTGCTGCGTATCGGCCAGGGCCGCCGCCAGGGCGAACACCTGTTGGCGCTGGGTGGGCAGCTCAATACGGCGGTGCAGGCCTTCCGCGTTTGAACCGACCTCATGCCAAATACAGTTCAACATGTGGGAGGGGGCTTGCTCTCGATAGCGGTGGATCAGTTACAGATAGTGAGACTGACACACTGCAATCGGGGGCAAGCCCCCTCCCACATTTGATCTCCTGTGGGTTCAAAACCGTGTTGGCAATGACCAGACTGGAGAACTGGGTCACATATTTTTCGCAATCCTCGCTAATCGTGCGGCCTACTGCATAGAACTGGACAGTCACAAAGGCTTTGCGGCATAGTCGCCGGGTTCTGCCGTACTCCCCTCAATAACAAGGAACAGCCGATGGCGACCTTACTGGTTCTTCACGGACCCAACCTGAACCTGCTCGGCACCCGTGAACCGGGCGTCTACGGGGCAGTGACCCTGGATCAGATCAACCTCGATCTGGAACGACGGGCCCGTGAAGCCGGCCACCATCTGCTCTACCTGCAAAGCAATGCCGAGTATGAATTGATTGATCGCATCCATGCCGCGCGCGGCGAAGGCGTGGACTTTATCCTGATCAATCCCGCCGCTTTTACGCATACAAGCGTTGCATTACGTGACGCGCTGCTGGCGGTGAGCATCCCATTCATCGAAGTGCATTTATCGAACGTGCACAAACGCGAACCTTTCCGCCATCACTCTTACTTCTCCGACGTAGCAGTAGGAGTGATCTGCGGCCTTGGCGCCAGCGGTTACCGACTGGCCCTGGAGGCCGCCCTGGAACAGCTTGAAGAACAGGCTAAACGCCCCTGACCGACCCTTGGGAGTTGATGATTCATGGATATCCGTAAAGTTAAGAAATTGATCGAACTGCTGGAAGAATCCGGTATCGACGAGCTGGAAATCAAGGAAGGCGAAGAGTCCGTACGGATCAGCCGCCACAGCAAAACCCCGGCCCAACAGTTCTACGCACCGCAGATGCAAGCACCGGCTCCCGCCGCTGCTGCTCCGGCTGCCGCGCCTGCCGCCGCTGCACCTGCCGCCCCAGCCGCGCCTGTGCTGAACGGTTTCGTGGCCAAGTCGCCAATGGTCGGTACCTTCTACCGCACCCCCGCGCCGGGCTCGCCAGCCTTCGTTGAAGTCGGCAAAACCGTGAAAGTGGGCGACACCCTCTGCATCGTTGAAGCGATGAAGATGATGAACCACATCACGGCCGAAAAAGCCGGCGTCATCGAATCCATCCTGGTAGAAAACGGTCAGCCGGTTGAGTACGACCAGCCGCTGTTCACCATCGTTTGAACCGCGGAGCGCCTTCGATGTTGAAACCTGCGAAGAAACTGCAAAAAGTCCTGATCGCCAACCGCGGCGAGATCGCGCTGCGGATCCTGCGCGCCTGTAAGGAAGAGGGCATCAAGACCGTCGCTGTTTACTCGACGGCCGATACCGAATTGATGCACGTGAAACTGGCGGACGAAAGCCTCTGCATCGGCCCGCCACTGGCCTCGAACTCGTACCTGAACATCCCGAACATCATCGCCGCGGCAGAAGTGACCGGCGCTGATGGCATCCACCCTGGCTACGGCTTCCTCGCGGAAAACGCCGATTTCGCCGAACAGGTGGAAAAATCCGGGTTCGCGTTCATCGGCCCTAAAGCCGAAACCATTCGCCTGATGGGCGACAAGGTCTCGGCCAAGGACGCCATGATCGCAGCCGGCGTGCCAACCGTTCCAGGCTCCGACGGCCCACTGCCTGAAGACGAGGAAACCGCCCTGCGCATTGGTCGCGAAGTCGGTTACCCGGTGATCATCAAGGCCGCCGGTGGCGGTGGTGGTCGCGGCATGCGTGTGGTGCACAAGGAAGAAGACCTGATCGAAGCCGCCAAGCAGACCCGTGCGGAAGCCGGCGCCTGGTTCGGCAACCCGATGGTCTACCTGGAAAAGTACCTGACCAACCCACGTCACGTGGAAGTCCAGGTACTGTCCGACGGCCAGGGCCATGCCATCCACCTGGGCGACCGTGATTGCTCGCTGCAACGCCGTCACCAGAAGGTGTTGGAAGAAGCGCCGGCACCGGGCCTGGACGAGAAAGCCCGCCAGGAAGTGCTGGCTCGCTGCGTCAAGGCGTGCATCGACATCAACTACCGTGGCGCCGGCACCTTCGAGTTCCTCTACGAGAACGGTCGTTTCTACTTCATCGAGATGAACACTCGCGTGCAGGTAGAGCACCCGGTGTCGGAGATGGTCACCGGTATCGACATCGTCAAGGAGATGCTGAGCATCGCCGCCGGTAACGTGCTGTCCTTCACCCAGGCTGACGTGAAGATTCACGGCCACTCCCTGGAATGCCGGATCAACGCCGAAGACCCGAAAACCTTTATGCCGAGCCCAGGCCTGGTCAAGCATTTCCACGCGCCCGGCGGCAACGGCGTACGTGTGGATTCGCACCTGTACAGCGGCTACAAGGTTCCGTCCAACTACGACTCGTTGATCGGCAAGCTGATCACCTGGGGCGCCACCCGCGACGAGGCCATGGCCCGCATGCGTAACGCCCTGGACGAAATCGTGGTCGACGGCATCAAGACCAACGTCCCGCTGCACCGGGACCTGGTCCGCGATGAAGGCTTCTGCGAAGGTGGTGTGAACATTCACTACCTGGAACACAAACTGGCCAACCAGTAAGTGCTCCACCCAACAAAACCGCCTTCGGGCGGTTTTGTTGTTTCTGCGCGCTCGATCTTGAAGATGTACACCCTGCAAATGTGTTCAGTCAGTACAGTCGTCTTCTGCCGTGAGCTCGCGTAAACTTGCGCGCTTTCGCGACTCTGCGGTCGCACACTCATTTTTTCAAAGGTGCCCGCCATGCCTTGGCTGCAAGTCCGTCTCGCCATCAGCCCAGAACAAGCCGAAACCTACGAAGACGCTTTCCTCGAAGTGGGCGCTGTGTCGGTGACTTTCATGGACGCCGAAGACCAGCCGATCTTCGAACCCGAGCTGAACACGACCCCACTGTGGTCTCACACCCACTTGCTGGCCCTGTTCGAAGACGGCACCGATGCCGCCGCCGTGCTGGCCCATATGGAGCTGCTTACCGGCAGCCCGTTGCCGGAGCACCACAGCGAAGTGATCGAAGACCAGGACTGGGAACGCAGCTGGATGGACAACTTCCAGCCGATGCGTTTCGGCCAACGCCTGTGGATCGTGCCAAGCTGGCACGCCGCACCGGAACCCGAGGCGGTCAACCTGCTGCTGGACCCGGGCCTGGCCTTCGGCACCGGCACCCACCCCACCACCGCGCTGTGCCTGGAATGGCTGGACGGCCAGGACCTGACCGACAGCCACGTGCTGGACTTCGGCTGCGGCTCGGGGATCCTGGCGATTGCCGCCCTGCTGTTGGGCGCCAAGGAGGCCGTGGGTACCGATATCGACGTGCAGGCGCTGGAAGCCTCCCGCGATAACGCCGGGCGCAACAATATCCCTGAAGGCAAATTCCCACTCTACCTGCCTGAAGATCTGCCCCAGGTGCAGGCCGATGTGCTGGTGGCGAACATCCTCGCCGGGCCGCTGGTTTCCCTGGCGCCGCAGCTGTCGAGCCTGGTCAAGTCCGGCGGGCGCCTGGCGTTGTCGGGCATCCTCGCAGAACAGGGCGAAGATGTAGCCGCCGCGTATGCCAAGGATTTCGAGTTGGACCCGATCGCCAACCGTGACGGCTGGGTACGCATCAGCGGGCGTCGGCGCTAGAATGAGCGCTTGCCTGAATCGGATGGCCGCATGACCGACAGTTTCGTCACCCAGTGCCCGCATTGCCAAGCCCGTTTCCGCGTCAACCACGCCCAGTTGAGCGTGGCCCGTGGCGTGGTACGTTGCGGCTCGTGCCTGCAAGTGTTCAACGCCGCTCGCCAGTTGCTCGAGCAGCGCGCCCATGCGCCGGCGCCGGGGCAGCCGACCGCGGCCGAGCCAACGCCCGAAGCGGTGCCCGAGCCACAGCGGGCAATCAGCCAGAAACAGTGGACCGCCGAAGAGCTGGACCTGGACAACCTGGACCTGGATAAAGAACTGGCCAAGCTGGAACGCCGCGAGATTCAGCACACCCTGCCCGTGGGCGCGGAACGCCGTCAGCCCGGCGCCGAGCGTCGGCAAAAAGACGACGCCCTCAGCGCCACTCGCGAAACCGTCAAGGCCGATGAAGAAAAATGGGCCGCCAGCCTGTTCAGCGAACCGCCTGAAGAACGCGCCACTCACGCTGAAGACGAGCCCGAGCCGATTAAAGGCCCTGCGACAAAACAGCGCACCGAACCGTCCATGTCGCCGCACACTGACGAGATCGACGACGAACCACCGCTGCACTCAACCCCAGACGATGACGAGCGCGACCCGCCGTTCACTCCCCTGACAGCCGCGGCACAGGAACCGGAGCCCGAAGAGCGCCCGCAACCCCGCCGCAAGCGTCCGCGCCCCGAAGCCGGAATCCACGACGAGCTGCTTCAGGACCTGGAAGACGACCCGCTGCACCTGTATGCGCAAAAACGCCCGCAGGGCTGGGGCCGTCGCCTGATCTGGATACTGCTGGTGCTGATCGCCGCCGCCGGCCTGGCCGTCCAATACATTGCTTACCAATTCGACGACCTGGCCCGCCAGGACGCCTACCGCCCATGGTTCCAGCAACTGTGCCCCACACTGGGCTGCACGGTGCCATCACGGGTTGATATCGCCCATATCAAGAGCAGCAACCTGGTGGTGCGCAGCCATCCGGAGTTCGCCGGCGCGCTGGTGGTGGATGCGATCATCTACAACCGCGCGACATTCTCCCAGCCCTTCCCCCTGCTGGAGCTGCGGTTTGCCGACCTCAATGGCAACCTGATCGCCAGTCGTCGCTTCAAACCCGCCGAATACCTGAGCGGCGAACTGGCCGGTGTGAGCGAAATGCCATCGCAAACCCCGATTCATATCTCCCTGGATATCCTCGACCCAGGCAATAAAGCCGTGAATTACAGCTTGAGCTTCCATTCTCCAGAGTGAATCGGCGGATGCACCGAAGCTTGACGGTGGAATATTGACTTCACGCCGCGCAACCAAACCGGTAGCGATAAAGAATTAACTGTTCAGATTTTATCCAATTCAGCCTTTATCCAGTCATCGAGAGCGGGTATCATGCCAACCCTTTTTCGAACTCTAATGATCCGGCCCCACAACAGGGAAGTCCTATGTCGGCGGTACGCATCGGCCCATATACATTGCAGAACGGCTTGATTCTCGCCCCGATGGCGGGCGTCACCGACCAGCCCTTTCGTCAGCTCTGCAAACGTTTGGGCGCGGGTCTTGTAGTCTCGGAAATGGTCACCAGTGACATGAGTTTGTGGAACACCCGCAAATCGCGGATGCGCATGATCCACGAAGGTGATCCCGAGCCCCGCTCGGTACAGATCGCCGGTGGTGACGCGCAGATGCTGGCGGATGCGGCCCGAGCCAACGTGGAGCTGGGCGCACAGATCATCGATATCAACATGGGCTGCCCGGCCAAGAAGGTCTGTAACAAGGCTGCCGGTTCCGCCCTGTTGAAAGATGAGCAGTTGGTTGCCGAGATCCTGCAGGCCGTTGTCGCCGCCGTGGATGTGCCGGTGACCCTGAAGATTCGTACCGGCTGGGACCGGGACAACAAGAATGGCCTGACGGTGGCGAAGATCGCCGAACAGGCGGGCATTACAGCGCTGGCGGTGCATGGCCGCACCCGCGCCGACCTTTATACCGGTGAAGCCGAGTACGACACCATCGCCGCGATCAAGCAGGCGGTGTCGATGCCGGTATTTGCCAATGGCGATATCGACTCAGCCGAGAAAGCCCGGCGCGTGCTGCACGCAACCGGTGCCGATGGTTTGTTGATAGGCCGGGCCGCCCAGGGGCGCCCGTGGATTTTTCGTGAGATCGAACACTTTCTGCGTACCGGCGAAGTCCTGCCGGCACCGGAGTTGGTCGAGGTGGAACGTATTCTGCTAGAGCATCTGGCTGCCCTTCACACTTTCTATGGGGATGTGATGGGCGTACGCATTGCTCGCAAGCATGTGGGTTGGTATCTCGCAACCCTGCCGGGCGCCAGGGAGTTTCGCGCCGGGTTCAATCGTTTGGATGAAACGCAAGCACAGGTCACCGCCGTTCGTGAGTTTTTTGCCGAACGAGACAAGAGCCTGAGAGCAGGGGACGGAGAGGGGGTGGCCGCATGACGATCATGACCGAGACTTTAGTGAGTGGAACAACACCCGTGAGCGACAACGTCAATTTGAAACAGCACCTCAACACGCCGAGCGAAGAAGGCCAGACCCTTCGCGGGAGCGTTGAAAAGGCGCTGCACAATTATTTCGCCCACCTTGAGGGCGCTTCAGTCACGGACGTGTACAACCTGGTGCTCTCCGAAGTCGAGGCGCCCTTGCTCGAAAGCGTGATGAACTACGTCAAGGGCAACCAGACCAAAGCCAGTGAGCTGCTGGGCCTCAACCGTGGCACCTTGCGCAAAAAGCTCAAGCAATACGATTTGCTGTAAGCATTCAATCAAACCAGAAAGGCGCCCGCGTAAAACCGGTCGCCTTTTTTGCTGACTCCTTTGCTTTTGATGGAAATTGAAATGACCGACCAGACTACCCGCCTGCCGATCCGCCGCGCCTTGATCAGCGTTTCCGACAAGACCGGCATCCTCGAATTTGCCCGGGAGCTGGAAGCCCTGGGCGTGGAAATCCTCTCCACGGGCGGGACCTTCAAACTGCTGCAGGACAACGGCGTGGCCGCAGTAGAAGTCGCGGACTACACCGGTTTCGCGGAAATGATGGACGGTCGGGTCAAGACCCTGCACCCGAAAATCCACGGCGGCATCCTCGGCCGTCGCGGTATCGACGACGCCATCATGAACGAGCACGGCATCAAGCCGATCGACCTGGTGGCCGTCAACCTCTACCCCTTCGAAGCCACCATCAACAAGCCCGGCTGCGACCTGCCGACCGCCATCGAAAACATCGATATCGGCGGCCCGACCATGGTGCGCTCGGCAGCCAAGAACCACAAAGACGTGGCCATCGTGGTCAATGCCGGCGACTACAGCCAGGTGCTCGAAAGCCTGAAAGCCGGCGGCCTGACCTACGCCCAGCGTTTTGACCTGATGCTCAAGGCGTTCGAACACACCGCGGCCTACGACGGCATGATCGCCAACTACATGGGCACCGTGAACCAGGCCGCCGACACCCTGAGCACAGAAGGCCGCAGCCAGTTCCCGCGCACCTTCAACAGCCAGTTCATCAAGGCCCAGGAAATGCGCTACGGCGAGAACCCGCACCAGAGCGCGGCGTTCTACGTGGAGGCAAAACCGGCCGAAGTCGGCATTGCCACCGCGACCCAACTGCAAGGCAAAGAACTGTCCTACAACAACGTGGCCGACACCGATGCCGCGCTCGAATGCGTGAAAAGCTTCGTCAAGCCGGCCTGCGTGATCGTCAAGCACGCCAACCCGTGTGGCGTGGCCGTGAGCCCGGACGCCGAAGGCGGTATTCGCCAGGCCTACGAACTGGCCTACGCCACCGACACCGAGTCGGCCTTCGGCGGCATCATTGCCTTCAACCGTGAGCTGGACGCCGAGACCGCCAAGGCCATCGTCGAGCGTCAGTTCGTTGAAGTGATCATCGCGCCAAGCGTCAGCGAAGAAGCGCGCGCCATCGTTGCAGCGAAAGCCAACGTGCGCCTGCTGGCCTGCGGCGAATGGTCGGCTGACCGCGCCGCTGCCTGGGACTACAAGCGCGTCAATGGCGGCTTGCTGGTACAGAGCCGCGACATCGGCATGATCGGCAGCGCCGACCTGAAAGTGGTAACCCAGCGTGCTCCCACCGAGCAAGAGATCAACGACCTGATCTTCGCCTGGAAAGTGGCCAAGTACGTTAAATCCAACGCCATCGTCTACGCCAAGAACCGCCAGACCATCGGTGTCGGCGCCGGCCAGATGAGCCGCGTGAACTCGGCGCGTATCGCCGCGATCAAGGCTGAACACGCCGGTTTGCAGGTGGTGGGCTCGGTGATGGCGTCCGACGCTTTCTTCCCGTTCCGTGACGGCCTGGACAACGCCGCGAAAGCGGGCGTGACCGCCGTGATCCAACCGGGCGGTTCGATGCGCGATGCTGAAGTTATCGCCGCCGCTGATGAAGCTGGCATAGCGATGGTCTTCACCGGCATGCGCCACTTCCGCCACTGATCCAACCCGATTGAAATGTAGGAGCGGGCTTGTGTGGGAGGGGGCAAGCCCCCTCCCACATTTAAAAGCGCTCCTCTGGCGCCTACAGAATTTGAGGTTTTGAAATGAATGTTTTGATCATTGGCAGCGGTGGCCGTGAACACGCCCTGGCCTGGAAAGTTGCCCAGGACCCCCGCGTCCAGAAAGTTTTCGTCGCGCCCGGCAACGCCGGCACCGCCATTGAAGCCAAGTGCGAAAACGTCGCTATCGACGTGCTGGCGCTTGAGCAACTCGCCGATTTCGCCGAGCAAAACGTCTCCCTGACCATCGTCGGTCCGGAAGTACCGTTGGTGGCCGGCGTGGTCGACCTGTTCCGCAGCCGCGGCCTGGATTGCTTCGGCCCAACCGCCGGCGCCGCGCAGCTGGAAGGTTCCAAGGCGTTCACCAAGGACTTCCTGGCGCGCCACAAGATCCCGACCGCCGACTACCAGAACTTCACCGAGATCGAGCCGGCCCTGGCTTACCTGCGTGAGAAAGGCGCACCGATCGTGATCAAGGCCGATGGCCTGGCCGCCGGTAAAGGCGTGATCGTGGCGATGACCTTGCAGGAAGCCGAAGACGCCGTGCGTGACATGCTCGCCGGCAATGCCTTTGGCGACGCAGGCTCGCGCGTGGTGATCGAGGAGTTCCTCGACGGCGAAGAAGCCAGCTTCATCGTGATGGTCGACGGCAAGAACGTATTGCCGATGGCCACCAGCCAGGACCACAAGCGCGTCGGCAACGGCGACAGCGGCCCCAACACCGGCGGCATGGGTGCCTACTCCCCTGCCCCGGTGGTCACCCGCGAAGTGCACCAGCGCGTCATGGACCTGGTGATCTGGCCAACCGTGCGCGGCATGGCCGACGAAGGCAATGTGTACACCGGTTTCCTCTATGCCGGCCTGATGATCGACAAGGCCGGCAACCCGAAGGTCATCGAGTTCAACTGCCGCTTCGGCGACCCGGAAACCCAACCGGTGATGCTGCGCCTGCAATCGAGCCTGGTATTACTGGTGGAAGCCGCCCTGGCCCAGGCCCTGGACAAGGTCGAAGCCCAGTGGGACCCACGCCCGAGTGTCGGCATCGTACTGGCGGCCGGCGGTTACCCTGCCGACTACGCCAAGGGCGATGTGATTGAAGGCCTGGATGCGGCGGCTACGCTGGAAGGCAAAGTGTTCCATGCGGGCACCGCGCTCAAGGATGGCAAGGTGGTAACCGCCGGTGGCCGTGTGCTGTGCGCTACCGCCATGGGCGCCAGTGTCGACGCCGCGCAACAACAGGCGTACAAACTGGCCGCAAAAATCGATTGGAAAGGCTGCTTCTACCGCACCGACATCGGTTACCGCGCCATTGCCCGTGAACGTGGCGAAACGCACTAAGGCGCAGACGTCGCAAGCCTCGTCACTAGCTATCCGTTCGGTCAGGCAAGGGCCTCTGGCCCTTGCCGTACACCGGCCACCCCGCGCATAGTTAACCCGTGCATCAACCTACGAAGGGATTTCGCCGTGCGCTGGCTCAGGATCGCCATAGGTTTCACTGTCAGTCTGCTGACGCTGCTCTGCTTGTTCCCGGCCCAGGCCGCCGCGCAAGGCAGTGGCTGGGCAGTATTGCTTGATGAACAGGCCGACCTGCAACTGAGCGACATTCGTTCCTCGCGCTACACCAACCAATTCAGCCCCATCGAACTGGACCGCATTACCGCCGCGCAACCGGACGGTGCGTTGTGGGTACGTTTCAAGCTGCAACCCGGCAAGCACGAGCAAGTGCTGCGGGTATTCGCCCCGGACCTGTCCTACCTGAGCCTCTACGTGCTGGACGGCGACACCCTGATCGAGCAACAGAACACCGGCACCCGCCAGCCCCAGACGGAACGCCCGTTACCCAGCAGCGACTTCATGCTACCGATGCCCCAGAGCCAGAAGCCGCTTGAGGTCTACCTGCGCCTGGTCTCGGAACATGAGCTGCGCCCCTATATCACCCTGGAGCCGGCCGTACTGGCCGCCGCCGACCAGACCCAGACGCTGGTCTACGGCCTGCTCTTCGGTTGCCTGTTGATGCTGATCCTGCACAACCTTTCACGCTTTGCTTACCACCGCTCGCGCAGCAGCCTGTGGCTGGCGGCGTGCGAAATACTGTTGATGCTCAGCCTGGCGCTGCTGCTCAACCTAACGGGCCCATGGCTGCCGAACTGGCACGCTATCCAGACCCCAGGCGCGTACCTGGCGCTGCTGCTGACCGCGCCGTGCGGGCTGATGTTCGCCTACCGCTTCTTCATGCCCCTGGGCCCGCACCCGCTGAACAAGCTGTTGATGGCCGATATCCTGTTTATCGTGCTGTGCGGCCTGCTGCTGTTGTTTGTCAGCACCCTGCCGCTGAACATCATCACCTATGCGCTGGTGGCCCTGGCAGGCCTGAGCATGCTGTTTGTCTCGGCGTATCACTGGCAGAGAGGCTATGGCCCGGCGCGTTTGTTCGTGGCGGGCATGGTGGTGTTCAACATCGGCACGCTGATCATCCTCCCGGCGTTGCTGGGCCTTACGATGGTGTCGCCACAGGGGCTGATCGTCACGCTCCTCGCGTTTATCTGCCTCAGCGGCCTGTTGATGAGCCTGGCCCTGGGTGAACGCCAGCGCGCCCTCGTGGAAGCGCGCTTCAGCCTCAGCCGCGACCTCGCCGCGAGCAACGCCGAAATCGCCGCAAAGGCCGAGTTCCTGGCCAAGATCAGCCACGAAATCCGCACCCCCATGAACGGCGTGCTGGGCATGACCGAACTGCTGCTGGGCACCCCGCTGTCGGTAAAGCAGCGCGACTACGTGCAGACCATCCACAGCGCCGGCAACGAACTCCTTACCCTGATCAACGAAATCCTCGACATCTCCAAACTCGAATCCGGGCAGATCGAGCTGGACGACGTGCAGTTCGACCTCAACGCGCTGATCGACGACTGCCTGAGCATCTTCCGCGCCAAGGCCGAACAACAGAACGTCGAGTTGATCAGCTTTATCCAGCCCCAGGTGCCGCGCGTCATCAGCGGCGACCCGACCCGCCTGCGCCAGGCGCTGTTGAGCCTGCTGGAAAACGCCCTGCAAAAAACCGATGAAGGCGAAGTCCTCATCGTCGTCGCCCTGGACGACCGCAGCACCAAGCCGCGCCTGCGCATTGCCGTGCAAGACAGCGGCCTGCCGATGGAACCCGCCGAGCGCGAGGCACTGCTGCACAGCGAACTGCACAGCAAGAACTTCCTCTCGGCCACCCGCTTGAGCGGGCACCTGGGCCTGGTCATCGCGCGTCAACTGATCCTGTTGATGAACGGTGAGTTCGGCATCAAGAGCGGCAGCCATCAGGGCAGCACCCTGTGGCTGACCCTGCCGCTTGACCCGGAACGCCTGGAGCACCCGACCTCCGACCTCGACGGCCCGCTCAGGGATGCGCGCGTACTGGTGGTGGACGACAACGACACCTGCCGCAAAGTGCTGGTGCAGCAATGCACGGCCTGGGGCCTGAACGTCAGCGCGGTACCTTCGGGCAAAGAAGCCCTGGCCTTGCTGCGCACCAAGGCGCACCTGCGTGACTACTTCGACGTGGTGCTGCTGGACCAGAACATGCCCGGCATGACCGGCATGCAACTGGCGGCAAAAATCAAGGAAGACCCAAGCCTGAACCACGACATCCTGCTGATCATGCTCACGGGCATCAGCAATGCGCCGAGCAAGATCATCGCGCGTAACAGCGGGATCAAGCGCATCCTCGCCAAGCCGGTGGCCGGTTACACCCTCAAGACGACCCTGGCCGATGAACTGACCCAACGCAGCAAAGGCGGCGTGCCGCCCCGCGCGGTCCTCAGCCCGCCGGCGGAGGTGGCCGTGCCCAGCGATTTCAAGATCCTGGTGGCCGAGGACAACAGCATCTCCACCAAAGTGATTCGCGGCATGCTCGGCAAGCTCAACCTCAACCCGGACACCGCCAGCAACGGCGAAGAAGCATTGGAGGCAATGAAAGCCCAGCGCTATGACCTGGTGTTGATGGACTGTGAAATGCCAATCCTCGATGGCTTCTCGGCCACCCAGCAATTGCGCGCCTGGGAAGTCAGCCATCAACGCATTCGCACGCCGGTGGTGGCGCTCACGGCGCATATCCTTTCGGAACATAAGGAACGCGCGCGCCAGGCCGGCATGGACGGGCACATGGCCAAGCCGGTGGAGTTGTCGCAATTGCGCGAACTGGTGGCGTTCTGGGTGGCGCAGCGCCAACAACGCCCCGAGCACGAACCCTCCTGACCGCAAATACAGTGGGAGGGAGCTTGCCCCGATGGCGGTCTGTCAGCCGACCACTTAGGGATTGATATACCGCTATCGGGAGCAAGCCCCCTCCCACATTTGATCTGTGTCGCCTGATAGACTCCCAACACTTCTCCTGCCGCGAGCCGCCCTTATGCTCCACGTGTTATTCAGCGTTTACCTGAAGATGCTGGTGCTCTACAGCCCGTTCTTCGTGCTGTCCTGCTTTATCAGCCTGACC
Organism: Pseudomonas asgharzadehiana; assembly: GCF_019139815.1. NCBI lineage: Bacteria > Pseudomonadati > Pseudomonadota > Gammaproteobacteria > Pseudomonadales > Pseudomonadaceae > Pseudomonas > Pseudomonas asgharzadehiana. The sequence continues at coordinate 886,074 of NZ_CP077079.1, read as the reverse complement.
CGTGGCTATTCCAGCAAAGAACGGCGGCGCCTGGCCTGGAAAGTGGCGCTGGCGACCCTGGTGTCGAGCGTGCTGCTCTACCTGTTCGGCCGCGTCATTTTCAGTGTGTTCGGCATCACCGTGGATGCCTTCCGCATCGGCGCCGGCAGTGTGTTGTTCATCTCTGCCCTGGGCATGGCCCAGGGCAAGTCGGCGGTGCAGACCGACAACGTGCAGCAAGACGTGACCATCGTGCCGCTCACCATCCCCCTCACCGTCGGCCCCGGTACCATCGGCGCCTTGCTGGTGATGGGCGTCAGCCAGCCGCACTGGGATGACAAACTCACCGCCATCCTCAGCATCGCCCTGGCCAGCCTCACGGTCGGCGTGGTGCTGTATCTGTCCAACCGTATCGAACGCATCCTCGGTGACCAGGGTTTACAGATTGTCAGCCGGCTGATGGGCCTGTTCGTGTGCGCCCTCGCCGCGCAAATCATCTTCACCGGCGTGCGCGGTTATCTGGTGCCTTAGATGCGGTACTTGGCGATCGCCAATTGCACCTTGTCGCCCGCGCTCTCGCGCATCAGCCGGATGGTTTTTTCGTTGACCACCGAGGTATTGAGCACCAGGCAGGTCTGCCCGCTGAAGGCCTCGAACGAGGAACTGTCCCACTCAAGGAACGGCAGCCCCACCTGTTTGCTCACTCCCTGGGTGCTGTAGGTCACCAGCACCATCATCAATTCCCCGTCTGTTTCGGCACAGGACGCCAAGCCAAAATCACCGCCCTGGTGCACCGTGCTGTTGCGTTTGAACAGTTCGAAAGACGCCGGCTGGCGCTTCAAGGCCTCCAACGCATCAGCGGCCAGCTTCGGCAGCGCGGCCAGCAGCGGCCCGGCCAGCGATGTCGAGGCCCATAACGTGGCGATGATGTTCAGCGCCGCCAGTTGCACCGTCAGGCCTTTGCTGGTGCTTGAGACGCGCTCGAACCGGCTGCGCACCGGCAGCCAGCCCAGGCTGATCATCACCTTGATAAATTCGTCATACCAGGCTTGGCCGCCGCGCTGGATGTTCAACACATCGCTGACGTAGCTGCTGGCCAGCAGGTAGCTTTTGCGAATGTACTCGCGGTTAATCCCCGACAGCCCCTCGGCAAATGAAATCACGCCGTTGTTGACCACCGCTGCATTGCTGTCGTCGTCGACCGGCTCAGCAACGACCTGCTGGCCTCGCGCGCCGGGCAGCGTGTAGGCGGCAATCAACTTGCGCCGCTTTGTACTGTTGATCCTTTTGTGATGTCGCTCCATTTTCGTTCTCCACAAGCGCCCCACATGGGGCTTGCTCGCACACTAGTCCAGCGCCCGGTGGACTTTCCAGGCCACAAACATCGCTTGCGCGAGCGCGCCGGAAAACGCCGCCCAGCAATCGTAGGGGGCAGCCGTCGCCCTTGCGGTTTTCCTCGATAAAAAAAGAAAAAGCTCCGAATAACGGCAGGTGGTTACCCAGCGTCAATCGGAGCTTTCGTGCAGCGTCAGGCGACGGGTTTTTCGCCGTACCAACGCGGCGTATAGACCCATTCACCACCACCGGCCCTGGGGAATGTGCAGGTGGTGGACGAGCCGATCAGCACCATGGTGCGCATGTCCACCTGCTCCGGCGTCAGTTGCCCCAGCGTGGTGACACGCAAGGTCTGGCCTGGGCGCCCGACATCACGGCCCAGCACCACCGGCGTTTGCGGGGTGCGGTGCAGCGCGACGATTTCCAGGGCGCGCCCCAACTGCCAGGGCCGCGACCGCGAGATCGGGTTGTAGAACGCCAGGGCCAGGTCGGCCTGGGAGGCAAGGTCCAAGCGTTTTTCGATGATCGACCAGGGCTTGAGGTTGTCCGACAGCGACATCACACAGAAGTCATGCCCCAGCGGCGCACCTGCCTGGGCGGCGGTGGCCAGCGAAGCCGAGACGCCCGGCAGGATCTCCAGGTCGACCTGATGCCAGGCCGGGTCGCCGGACTCGTGCAACGCTTCGATCACGGCAGCGGCCATGGCGAATACGCCAGGGTCACCGGACGACACCACCACCACCGAACGGCCTTGGGCGGCCAGTTCGAAGGCGTGGCGCGCACGCTGCATTTCTTCACGGTTATCGGTGCAGTGCTGCACCTGGTCGTCACGGAACGGCCCCGCCATGCGCACGTAGGTTTCATAGCCCAGCACGTCGGTGCAACGGGCCAGTTCAGCCTTGACCGCCGGCACCATCAACTCGGCCGCGCCAGGGCCCAGGCCGATCACGGCAAGACGGCCACGCGCACGCCCTACCTGGAACAGGTCCAGGGGTTGCTCGGCAACGTGAATCACGATGTCGGCGTCTTGGCTGACGCTGGCGAAACGCAGCGGCACAGCCAATGCCGAGGCCGCTTCATGCAGCGTCGCCTCGGCCATCTGCGTATCGCTGGCGAGCAGGCACGCCAGCGATTGCACGGCAATGCCCGCGTCATGCAACGCAGCACGCACACGCTCGGCCAATCGCGCGCCCGGTTTGCAGGTCACGCTTACATTCTTGGGGTAGATCAACAATTCGTTGGCGACGGGCACGCGCTCGGCGCTGCTCACATGGATCGCCAAACGCGCTTGCGGGTCCTGGGGCAGATGCGCTTGATCCAACCACGGCGCGGCGCCTTCGATACGTACGCTTTCGCCGCCCAGCAAGTCGCTGACGAAGCGCTTGCCCAGTTCCAGGTCCGCCAGCTCATAACCCGCGGGCGGGTTGAGCAGGCAGGTGCCGAAACGCAACTCGCCACTGGTGGTGATCGCCGCGGCGACATTCAGCGCGGCGCCGATGTGCCGCGCCATCACGTTAACCCCGCCCAGGCCACCGAGCAGCGGCACCACGGCGCTGCCGTCTTCGGCCACGGCGAGCACGGCGGGCTCGTCACCTTTTTCCAGCAGCAGCGGCGCCAGGGTGCGGATCACGATGCCGGCGGCGCACAGCGCAATCAGCGGCGTGCCGTGTTGATACAGCCGGCGCAGGGTGGCGCCGAATTCGTCGTAGGCCTGGTCGGCGCCCTCAACCCGCCCCGCCAGCCCATGGATCAAGGCGCCGGGGTACAGCTGCTGGATCCTGCGCGCCGTGGCCAGGCTGCCCTGGCCCAGTATGACAATCGCTGGCGTCATCACCCTTGCCACCGCTCACCGGGCACGATGATCAGCGAGAAATACGGCGACGACATCGGCTCCACCTGATCCAGCGGCACGATCTTTTGGTTAGCCATGGTGGCGCGCTCCACATACAACGCGCGCTCGGCCAGGCCGAGTTCTTCCAGTACCTGGCGCACCTTGGGGAAGTTGCGACCCAGTTTCATGATCACGGCGGCATCGGCATCCGCCAGGCGGCGCTTGAGGTCGTCATGGGGCAGCACGCCCGACAGCACCGACAGGCTCTGGTTGCGATACACCAGCGGCGCGCCCAGCACAGAGGCGCCACCGAGCATCGAACACACGCCGGGGATGACCTGCGCGTCGTAACGTTCGGCCAAGCGGTCGTGCAGGTACATGTAGGAGCCGTAGAAGAATGGATCGCCTTCGCAGATCACCGCCACATCGCGCCCGGCATCCAGGTGCGCAGCCACATTGACGCTGGCGGTATCGTAGAAATCGCTGATCACTTGCTCGTACGACAGCGGCGCCGGCAATGCCTCGGTCGTCACCGGGTACACCAGCGGCATCAGGGTCTGTTGCGGCACCAGGTGATCCTCGATGATGCCGAATGCATTGCCCTTCTTGCCCTTGGCCACGAAGTACGCCACCACCGGCGATTCACGCAGCAGGCGCAGGGCCTTGAGGGTGATCAGTTCCGGGTCGCCGGGGCCTACGCCCAGGCCGATCAAACGTCCGCGCACGGGCATTATTCGACCTCCGTGGCGAGTGCATTGACCGCGGCGGCGGCCATGGCGCTGCCGCCCAGCCGGCCCTGCATGATCACGAACGGCACGCCACGGCTATCAGCCGCCAGCATCGCCTTGGATTCGGCAGCACCGACGAAACCCACCGGGAAGCCAAGGATCAACGCCGGTTTCGGCGCGCCGGCGTCGAGCATTTCCAGCAAGTAGAACAAGGCGGTCGGCGCATTGCCGATCACCACCACGCTGCCTGCCAAATGCGGGCGCCACAGCTCCAGGGCGGCAGCGGAACGGGTGTTGCCCAACTCCCGCGCCAACTCAGGCACGCTGTCGTCGCGCAGGGTGCAGATCACCGGGTTATTGGCCGGCAGGCGCGCACGGGTCACGCCCTCGGAAACCATCCGCGCATCACACAAGATCGGCGCGCCGGCGGCCAGCGCGTCGCGCCCGGCCTTGCCGGCACCGGCGGAGAATTGCAGGCCGTCGATGGCATCCACCATGCCGCACGCATGAATCACCCGCACCGCGAGTTTTTCCAGGTCGGCCGGGATACGCTCCAACCTGGCTTCCGCGCGAATAATGGCGAAGGAGTTGCGATAGATCTCCTGACCGTCGCGGATGTAATCAATCATCGGTGTTGCTCCGTGGACGAGCGCGTAACAGGGCGCCCGCCGCTTCAATGGAAAGAGTGCGCGCGTGCAGCCGGCCAAAACCTGGCTGGGCTGCATCGCGAAAATAGAGGTCGTAGTGGCCAGGGCTCACTGCCAGCAAGGTGACCGGCGCGGTGTGCGCGGCGGCGCAGGAACGTGGGCAGCCGGACAGATGCGCCTCGGCGCCGGGTGCCTGCGCGGCCAGTTGCATGGCATCGGCCTTGGTGTCGGCCAAGGCTTTGCCGCAACCGCTGGAGCCGGTGCAGGCGACCAGGCGCGCCAGGGGCTGGTCGGCCGAGCAAAGGAAGCCCAGCTGTGCCAGGCGCTCGGTCACGGCGTAAGGTTTTTCGACATTGGGCAGCAGCACGCCCTGCCAAGGGGTGAAGCGCAAAGTGCCGTCCCCGTAATCGCCGGCAAGCTGTGCGGCGCCCTTGAGCATCGTTGAATCGAGGCGGCCCAAGGGCGCGACAGCGGCGACATAAAACTGATTCTGTTGAGGCTGTGGATAAGTCCCAAGGTGTAACAAAGCGCCACTGGCCGGGCGATTGAAACCGCTTGCCGGCAGCAGAGGCAGGCTCAGGTGGCTCAGTACGTTATCCACAGGCAAATGGCGCATGCGGGTTTGCTCTGGGGCCGCGAGGGCAAGGAACGCTTCGAGGACGGCCACCACCAGTGCGTGCCCCTGGTCCAATCGCACGGCGGCCAGCGGCGCATCCAGGCCCGGGCAACCCGCCAGGCCAAACGCGAGCAACGTCTGGCCATCGCGCACGAATGCCGACAACCACAGGTCATGATGATGTTCGAGCATCGCCAGGGCCTCGCCGCCATCCAGTTGCACGGCGAACTTGGCCGACAACCCGTGAAAACGCGGATTATTTTCCAGCGTGGCAAGGATCTGCCCAGCCAGGGGGCGGGTGTCGAACAGCATCTGCGGGTCGATACCGGCGCTGGGGCTGAGCATCAGGTTGCGTACATCGTCACCAGCGGCGTTGTTCGGGCCAAGGCCAGCGGCGAGCAGCCTCGCGATCAAGGCATCCTGCTCGGCGCCGATCCCGCGGATCTGCAGGTTGGCGCGGTTGGTTGCCTCGATCACCCCACCGGCATAGGCCTGGGCCGCGTCCGCCACGGCGTTGGCCTGGGCGGCGCTGATCGAACCACCGGCCAACTTGATCCGGCAAATGCCGCCGTCCAAGGCCTGGACGATACGCAGCAACCCCGGACAAGCCGAGGGGCGCAAGGTATTCAGAGCGGGCGTTGGGTTCACGGAGCTACCGGTTCACGGGTAAAGGCGCGGTATTATGCCTGCTTTGTCCGGCGGCATGAAAAGCCTGCCCGTCGGATGTCGCTCAAGGAATGGATATGTCGCCCTGGCTGACGGTTGTAGGCATCGGTGAAGACGGCTTCAAGGGGCTGGGCAGGAATGCCCGGCATGCCCTGTTGCGCGCCACGCGGATTATAGGTGCTCAGCGCCAGTTGGACCTGTTGCCCGTGTGCATTCGTGGCGAGCGCCAGCTGTGGCCGAGCCCGTTTTCCCTGGAACCGGTGCTGGCAAAACGTGGCGAACCGGTGTGCGTGCTGGCCAGCGGAGATCCGATGTTCTATGGCGTGGGGGCCAGTCTGGCGCGGCAGATCGCGGCTGAAGAGTTGCTGATTTTACCGGCACCGTCGTCGGTTTCCCTGGCAGCCGCGCGTTTGGGCTGGCCGTTGCAGGACGTGGTGACGTTATCCGTGGTGGCCCGGCCCTTTGCGGCAATCAATGCGCACCTGGCCAGCGGCGTGCGCTTGTTAGTGCTGAGCAATGACGGTGGCAGCCCTGCGTTGATGGCGGCGTTATTGACCGAGGCAGGGTTCGGGCCCAGCCGATTGACGGTGTTTGAACAGGTGGGCGGCGCGCACGAGCGGCGCCTCGATGGACTGGCCGCAAGCTGGCAACACCTCAGCACTGCCGATCTGAACCTGGTCGCCATCGAGTGCATCGCCTCTGCCGACACACCACCGTTGTCACGCCTGGCGGGCCTGCCGGACGCGGCCTTCAAACACGACGGCCAACTGACCAAGCGCGATGTGCGCGCCATGACCCTCGCCCGCCTCGCGCCGATGCCCGGCGAACTGCTGTGGGACGTGGGCGCGGGCAGCGGCTCCATCGGTATCGAGTGGATGCGCACGCACCCCAGTTGCCGAGCGCTGGCGATTGAAGCCGACGAAGGTCGCCAAGGCCTGATCGAACACAACCGTGACGCCCTCGGTGTGCCCGGCCTGCATCTGGTGCGCGGTAAAGCCCCGGACGCATTGCAGGGCCTGCCGGTACCCGACGCGATCTTCATCGGTGGCGGCGTCACCCGCGACGGCGTACTCGACACCTGCTGGCACCACCTGCGCCCCGGCGGGCGGTTGGTCGCCAACGCCGTGACCCTGCAAAGCGAAATGACCTTGATGAACTGGCGCGCGGAGCACGGCGGCGAACTGACCCGCATCCACGTGGCCCAGGCGCAGCCGTTGGGGGAGTTTGATACCTGGCGCCAGGCGCTGCCGATCACCCTGCTGGACGTGGTCAAGCCGCTATGAAACGGATTCTGCTGCTGGGCGGCGTGACTGAAGCGCTGGCCATTGCCCGCACGCTGGGCCCGGAACATCTCTACAGCCTGGCCGGTGTCGGTCGCGTGCCGACCGACCTTACCTGCCAGGTGCGTGTCGGCGGTTATGGCGGCGCCGAGGGGTTGGCGCAGTTCGTTCGTGATGAGGGCATTAGCCTGATCCTCGACGCGACCCATCCGTATGCAGCGCAGATCAGCCGCAATGCCGCCGAGGCTGCACAGTTGAGTGGCGTGCCCTGCTGGGCACTGCGGCGCCCAGCGTGGCAACCGCAGGTAGGCGATGATTGGCGTGAGGTCAGTGACTGGGCCGGGCTGATCCAGGCCTTGAAACCGTTCAACCGGCCGCTGTTCACCTTGGGGCGCGAGCCGTTGCAGCACCTCGACGAAATTCCCCCCGGGCAGTTCTGGACGTTACGGGCGCTGGAGGTATACCCGGGAAATGAGCGCTGTGAAGTGATAGGCGCACGTGGACCGTTTCTGATCGAGGACGAGCGCGAGTTATTCGAGCGACGCGCAATTGATGTGCTGATCAGCAAGAACAGCGGCAGCACCGCCACCGAGCCCAAGCTGGAAGTGGCGCGGGAACGAGGGGTGCCGGTGCTGGTGCTGAAGCGACCGGTGTTGGCGACCGTGGACCGGGAGTTCGCCACCGTGTCGGCGGCCTTACAGGCAATCACCCTTCTTTAAACACCACCGATCCATTGTGGGAGGGGGCTTGCTCCCGATGGCGGCGTGTCAGCCACTGATTGACTGACTTCACACCGCCATCGGGAGCAAGCCCCCACATTTAAAACTGCGTCATCCAGCTACTGCTGCGGTCTGCGCAACGCCGAGTAATTCCTCTCGGAACCAACCGAACAGCCAACTCTCGGGCCTCACCACCGAAAGTCGAATCCCCTACAAACACTTCTGAACAAGCTGGCTGGCTCAGCCAAAAGCCCTCGCCCTAACCTCCCCGCTCGCGGTTTTGCATCAGCGTCCGCGATGGGGATGCCTGCTTTTTGCAGCGCATCGCAACTTGCCAATGTGTATCCCAAGGAATACGATCCGAGATGATTCACTTCAAGAGGTCTGATGAGTTTCAGGAATGGCTTTATTCGTTGCGCAGTCAACCCGCCCATGGACGCGTACTAACAAGATTGGATAACGCAAGAATGGGTAATTTTGGAGACTGCGAAAACGTCGGAAATGGCATATCCGAAATGCGCATCCACTATGGCCCTGGATACCGTGTGTACTTCAAGCGTGTAGGTGAGGTGGTTTACCTATTGCTGACAGGTGGCGATAAATCAACGCAAAAACGCGACATTGAGCGCGCTAAAGCAATTGCCGATGAATTTGAGAGAAAGGAGTGACCCATGACTCAATTTAACGATTTCGACATAGCCGAACACCTGACGAGCCCTCAGGACATTGCGGGGTATCTGGAAGCTTCTTTCGAGGAGGACGCCGGTGACGGGCTGCTGATTCGTTCAGCGCTCAACAACATCGCCCGCGCCCAAGGCATGACCCAAATCGCCCGCGACGCAGGTCTCGGACGGGAAAGTCTATACAAAGCCCTCTCCAGCACTGGCAATCCTGAGTTCGCGACTATCATGAAGGTCATGAAGGCGTTAGGCCTGAGACTTCGCGCCACCGCTATCTGATGGCACTGCGACACCAAACCACACCGTCCCTTTTTACTTCTCCCCACCGATCAGGCTAAATACCCGCCTGCTCCTTTAACCCTACGGATTGTCCGCCATGGCCCGTCAACGCTTTGCAATTGCCTGGATCGCCTGCCTTGCAGTGCTGTTCAATGCGTTTGCCATGCCGATGGCCAGTGCGATGCAGCAGACGGATGACCCGGTCAAGCGGCTGATGTGGGGCGGGTTCTGTTCTTCCAATGGCGCCAGCCTGAAGACGATTGCCCTGGGCAAGCTGCAAATCCCGGCGCCGCAGCAGGACGATCATTCCACCATGCAGCATTGCTGGTGTTGCTCCGGCGGGGCGCCCTTGGTGGCGTTGCCGGGGCATGCGTCGCAGTTGTACGTCACGCGGTTCGACGCGGTACAGAGCCTGCCACCCCCCTCGTTGCAAACCCCAACCCCGCGCCAGCAATGGCCGAGCCTCAACCCCCGCGCCTCTCCAACGGTCTGAGCTTCTTCGCAAGTGAACTGCGTTTAGAACCGTTCTGGAGAACTGCCATGCTTAAATCTTCCCTGCTTCTGGCCGCGTTGCTGCTGCCGGTGTTCAGTGCCGCCAACGCCGAAGACTACAAGGCCGGCGACCTGCTGGTCAGCGACCCCTGGTCCCAGGAATTGCCGCCGAACGCGCCGACGGTTGCGGCGTACTTTGTCATTCATAACACCGGCGCCACCCCGGATCGCCTGCTCAGTGCTCAGACGCCCTTGGCGCAGAAAGCCGAATTGCATGAGCATGTGATGCAGGGCGATTTAATGAAGATGCAGCAAGTGCCCAGCGTGGCCGTGCCGGCCAAGGGCGAACTGACCTTCGCGCCCATGGCTTATCACGTGATGCTGCTGGGCCTCAAAGACCGCAGCCTGTTGGCCGATGGCAAGCAATTTCCGTTGACCCTGACCTTCGAAAAAGCCGGCAAGGTCGAGGTGCAAGTCTCGGTACAAAAAGTGCCGCCGATGGCCAACCACGGGCATAAGCACGCTCAATAGGCCAACACTCGATGGGCGCCCCTCGCGCCAGGCTCTCTCCACACCGCGTGAAGCGCGGCAGTTGGGTCTGCCTGTTTGCCATGTTGATGATCTTTATCGGCCCGCTGATTTCCCAAGCGATGCCGATGGACCATCACGCCGGTATGTCTATGGCAATGCCCATGGAGATGCCGGGCGACCACGGCGAATCCCATCATCCCAAAGCCCCCAGCGAACACCACGCACTCTGGGCCAAGTGCGGTTATTGCGACCTGCTGTTCAGTTGCCCCGCCCTGCCCGGCAGCGTGTCATGCGTGGCCCTCGGTCCCCCGCCGCCGGCCAATGCCCTCACCCCCGCCACGCGCCTGGGCCATGCCCGGCAGAGCATCTTCCCCGGCGCCCGCAGCCGTGCGCCGCCCGTCGTTTCGTAAACGTCTGACACCGTTACTTCACCCCGGCCGACTTTAGACAGACAGCCGCAGGCTGCTGGCCGTGTTGTTTACGAATGATTGATGGAATTTGTCATGTCCAGGTTTTCTGCTGACACCCGATTGGGAAGTACCACTGCGCTCGCCATTTTATGCGGCGCATTCCTGGCGCCACAGGTTCAGGCCGACGAGCATGAGCTGAGCCCCACCGTGATCACCGCGATCGCACCCAGCTCGCCGCTGACCGTGGTCACCGACCCGAAAGACCCGCGCCAACCGGTGCCCGCCAGCGATGGCGGCGACTACCTCAAGACCATCCCCGGCTTCGCCCTGGTGCGCAACGGCGGCACCAATGGCGACCCGGTGCTGCGCGGCATGTTCGGCTCGCGCCTGAACATCCTCACCAACGGCAGCATGATGCTCGGCGCCTGCCCCGGCCGCATGGATGCGCCCACCTCGTACATTTCGCCGGAAACCTACGACACCCTAACCGTGATCAAGGGCCCGCAAACCGTGCTCTGGGGCCCAGGCGCTTCGGCCGGCACCATTTTGTTCGAGCGCGAGCCGGAACACTTCGGCGAGCTGGGCACGCGGCTCAATGCCAGTGTGCTGGCCGGTTCCAACGGGCGTTTCGACAAGGTCATCGACGCCGCCGCCGGCGGGCCGCGGGGCTACGTACGGGTGATCGGCAACCAGGCACACGCCGACGATTACAAGGACGGCAACCACGACACCGTCGCCTCACGCTACGACAAATGGAACGGCGACGTGGCCGTGGGTTTTACCCCCGACGCCGACACCCTGCTGGAACTCACCGCCGGCCGTGGCGATGGCGAAGCACGCTACGCCGGGCGCGGCATGGACGGCTCGCAGTTCCTGCGCGAAAGCCTGGGCCTGCGCTTCGAAAAATCGAATATCGGCGAGGTGCTGGACAAGGTCGAGGCCCAGGTCTACTACAACTACGCCGACCACGTGATGGACAACTACAGCCTGCGCACGCCCTCGGGCACCGGGATGATGGCCGGGCCCATGGCCTCCAACGTTGACCGTCGCACCCTCGGCGCGCGGGTCAAAGCCACCTGGCGCTGGGCCGATCTGCAGTTGATCAGCGGCCTGGATGCACAGACCAATGAACACCGCGCACGCAGCAGCATGGGCATCGACACCTACAAAGACCTGCCGCGCACCAAGGACGCCAACTTCCACAACTACGGCGTGTTCGGTGAACTGACCTGGTACGCCGCCGACCGCGACCGCCTGATCAGCGGCGCGCGCCTGGACCGCGCCTCGGCCAAGGATTTTCGCCAAACCCTCGGCTCCGGCATGAGCACCCGCCCAAACCCGACCGCCGACAATAGCCGCGCAGACACCCTGCCCTCGGGCTTCATGCGTTACGAGCACGACCTGGCCGACACCCCCACCACGCTCTACGCCGGCCTGGGCCACGCCGAACGGTTCCCGGACTACTGGGAACTGTTCTCCCCCAACACCGGCGCGGCAGGCTCAGTGAATGCCTTCGACGGGGTGAAACCGGAGAAAACCACCCAACTCGACTTCGGCGCGCAATACAAAGCCGCCGACCTCGAAGCCTGGGCCTCGGGCTATGTGGGCCAGGTGCGTGACTTCATCCTGTTCGACTACCGGGCCGGCAGGATGGGCACCACCTCCCAGGCGCGCAATGTCGACGCGCGCATCATGGGCGGCGAACTGGGCGCGGCATACAAGCTGACGCGCCACTGGAAAGCCGACGCCAGCCTCGCCTACGCCTGGGGCAAGAACAGCAGCGACGGCAAGCCCCTGCCGCAAATGCCGCCGCTGGACACACGCCTGGGCCTCACCTACAGCGAAGACGACTGGAGCGCCGGCGCCCTCTGGCGGGTGGTCGCCGCGCAACACCGCATCGACCCGAACAAGGGCAATGTGGTCGGCAAGGACTACGACAAGAGCGGCGGCTTTGGCGTGTTTTCGCTGAACGCCGCGTACCGCCTCAATAAACACTTCAAGGTCAGCACCGGCGTCGACAACCTGTTCGGCAAAGCCTATGCCGAGCACCTGAACCTAGCGGGCAACGCCGGGTTCGGCTACCCGGCCAGCGATCCGCAGGCCATCAAGGAGCCCGGCCGAACCCTTTGGACCAAGGTGGACATGAGCTTCTAAACGCATCGCCGGCAAGCCAGCTCCCACATTGGAATACCTCCCAAATGCGGGAGGGGGCTTGCCCCCGATGACGGTGTACCTGACACAAAAAACTCAAAGCCTTGCGGAGCCCGATGATGAACAAGCAAAAAATCTCCTTCTACAACCTGGCCTGGCGCTGGCACTTCTACGCCGGGCTCTTCGTCGCCCCCTTCATGGTGCTGCTGGCAATCACCGGCATCATCTACCTGTTCAAACCCCAACTCGACCCGTTGATGTACGGCCACCTGCTGACCGTCCCCGCCGCCGAACACACATTGAGCGCCGACGAACAACTGCAACGCGCCAAGGCCGCCTACCCTCAGGGCGCAATCAGCAAGTACCTGCCCCCGGTGGACGCCACCCGCAGCGCGCAGTTCGTGATGCACAACGGCGGCCGGGAAATCACCGTATTCGTCGACCCCTATCGCGGCACGGTGCTCGGCGAACAGGACGCAAAATACAACCTGCAAGCCATCGCCCGAGCCCTGCACGGCGAGCTGATGATCGGCACCACCGGCGACCGCCTGGTGGAACTCGCCGCCGGCTGGGGCGTGATGCTCGTCGTGTCCGGCCTGTACCTGTGGTGGCCGCGCGGCAAGTCGTCGGCCGGGGTATTGTGGCCGCGCATTAACAGTCGTGGCCGAGTGTTCTGGCGCGATATGCATGCGGTCGCGGGCTTCTGGGGCGCTGCGTTTTTGCTGGTGATGCTGCTCAGCGGCATGACCTGGACCGGCTTGTGGGGCAAGCAATACGCCGACCTGTGGAACCGCTTTCCAGCCGCCATGTGGAACAACGTGCCGCAGTCCGACCAGCAAGCGCGGGTGCTCAACACCGCGACGCAACAGACCGTGCCCTGGGCCATGGAAAACACGCCGATGCCGATGTCCGGCGACCACGCCGAGCACATGAACCACGGCGCCATGCATTCCGCTCCCGCCGCCCCCACCCTGCGACTGCAACAAGTAGTGGACCTGGCCACCGCGCACAAAGTCGAGCCCGGCTACAGCATCACCTTCCCCACCACCGCCGAAGGCGTGTTCACCATCGCCGTGTTCGCCGACGACCCGCGCTTTGATGCCACCCTGCATGTGGACCAGTACACCGGCAAGGTCCTGGCCGATGTGCGTTGGGCGCACTACAACCTTGTCGCCCGCGCCACCGAAACCGGCGTGATGCTGCACGAGGGCAAGATGTTCGGCTGGGTCAACCAACTGATCGTGCTATTGATCTGCCTGATGATTCTGCTCAGCGCCGTCAGCGGCGTGGTGATCTGGTGGAAGCGCAGGCCCCAGGGCGGCCTGGGCGTTCCGCCGTTGCGCCATGACCTGCCCAAGTGGAAAACCGCGATGCTGATCATGCTCGGCCTGGCGATTGTTTTCCCGCTGGTGGGCGCCTCGCTGATCGCGGTGTGGGCGTTGGATCGCCTGGTGTTGGCGCGCTTTTTCGGCCAGCGCGCGCCCGCCACCGATCAGGCATAAGCCAGGCAACGCCAATCGCTCGCTAACGCACCAGCGCGGTGCCCGCTGCGCACCATCGCCGGATCCAGGCGCCGAATCGGTGCAGGGTCTGGCGCTCATCGCGGTGCGCAGCACCGGATTCAAGGGCTGGCCCGAGCGGGCACAGCCTTTGCAATCACTCCAGTATCTGACCCACAACAACACTCAGGCACTCGGAGATCGCACCATGAAGCGTCGCAGCTTGATCAAGGCTTTCACTTTGTCGGCATCCATTGCCGCCATGGGCATGACCTGGACTATCCAGGCCGCCGAGACCATCAAGGTCGGCATCCTGCACTCGCTGTCCGGCACCATGGCCATCTCCGAAACGTCGCTTAAAGACATGGCGTTGATGACCATCGATGAAATCAATGCCAAGGGTGGCGTGAACGGAAAAATGCTCGAGCCCGTAGTCGTCGACCCTGCGTCCAACTGGCCGCTGTTCGCCGAAAAAGGCCGGCAGTTGCTGACCCAGGATAAAGTCGCCGTGGTGTTCGGCTGCTGGACCTCGGTGTCGCGCAAATCCGTGTTGCCGGTGTTCGAAGAACTCAACGGCCTGTTGTTCTACCCGGTGCAATACGAAGGCGAAGAGATGTCGCCGAACGTGTTCTACACCGGCGCGGCGCCGAACCAGCAGGCGATCCCGGCGGTGGAATACCTGATGAGCGAAGAAGGCGGCGGCGCCAAGCGTTTCTTCCTGTTGGGCACCGACTACGTGTACCCGCGCACCACCAACAAGATCCTGCGTTCGTTCCTGCATTCCAAAGGCGTGGCGGATAAAGACATCGAAGAGGTCTACACCCCGTTCGGCCACGCCGATTACCAGACCATCGTCGCCAACATCAAAAAATTCTCCGCCGGCGGCAAGACCGCGGTGATTTCCACCGTGAACGGCGACTCCAACGTGCCGTTCTACAAAGAACTGGCCAACCAAGGCTTGAAGGCCACCGACGTGCCGGTGGTGGCCTTCTCCGTCGGCGAAGAAGAACTGCGCGGCATCGACACCAAGCCGCTGGTAGGCAACCTCGCCGCCTGGAACTACTTCCAGTCGGTGGAGAACCCGGTGAACAAAAAGTTCGTCGCCGACTGGAAGGCCTACGCCAAGAAACACAACCTGCCGGGCGCCGACAAAGCCGTGACCAACGACCCGATGGAAGCCACCTACGTGGGCATCCACATGTGGGCGCAGGCGGCCGAGAAAGCCAAGTCCACCGACGTCGACAAAGTGCGTGAAGCGCTGGCCGGCCAGACCTTCGCCGCACCGTCGGGCTTCACCCTGACCATGGACAAGACCAACCACCACCTGCACAAGCCGGTGATGATCGGCGAGATCCAGGCCGACGGGCAGTTCTCGGTGGTGTGGCAGACCCAGGAGCCGATCCGCGCGCAGCCGTGGAGCCCGTACATCCCTGGCAATGACAAAAAGCCGGACTATGCGGTGAAGAGCAACTAAAGCCCCCCAGGCCAAATGTGGGAGGGGGCGATCCTCTTCCCACACTGTCCGGCACGACTAGGACATTTGTTTATGCCCGCTGCCCTCCATCGCTATTTCCTGGCACTGCTGCTGTTACTGCCTTTGGCGGTACACGCAAGCGACGCCGAAGACTTCCTCGCCGCCAACCCGGCGCAGCAAGCCAAACTCCTCCAGGATTGGGCCGCCAACCCCGACCCAGCGCGCATTGAGCTGGTGGACGCCCTGGAGCAAGGCCAGCTCACGCTCAATGGCGAAACCAAAACCGTGCGCCTGAACAACCGCCTGCGCGCCCTGATCGATAACGTACAAGCCAGCCAGCAACTGCTCGCCGCCGATCCCAAGGTCCGTTTGACCGCCGCGCAAACCCTGCAAAAAAGCGCACAACCGGCGCAGCTCAAATTCCTCGACCAGCGCGTCGCCGCCGAAACCGATGAAGGCGTGCACACCGCGCTGAGCCTGGCGCTGGCCAACCTGCAATTGGTCGACCCCGACCCGGTGGTGCGCCTGGCCGCCGTGCGTTTGCTTGGCAGCACCGGCGACCCGCTGGCCCGCACGCGCCTGGAAGCCCTGCTCGCGCCCGGCGTCGAAACCGATGCCGGCGTGCACACCGCCGCCGAAACCAGCCTGGCCCAGGTCAAACGCAAACTGATGATGGGCGAGATCCTCGGCCAGGCGTTCAGCGGCATGTCCCTGGGTTCGATCCTGTTGCTGGCGGCGCTGGGGCTGGCGATCACCTTCGGCCTGCTTGGCGTGATCAACATGGCCCACGGCGAAATGCTGATGCTCGGCGCCTACTCGACCTATGTGGTGCAGTTGCTGATGCAGCGCTACGTGCCCGCGGCCATCGAGTTCTACCCGTTGATCGCGCTGCCGGTGGCGTTCTTTGTCACCGCCGCCATCGGTATGGCGCTGGAACGCACGGTGATCCGCCATTTGTACGGCCGCCCCCTGGAAACCCTGCTGGCCACCTGGGGCATCAGCCTGATGCTGATCCAACTGGTGCGCCTGGTGTTCGGCGCGCAGAACGTCGAGGTGGCCAACCCGCAATGGTTGTCCGGTGGCATCCAGGTGCTGCCCAACCTGGTGCTGCCGTACAACCGCATCGTGATCATCGCCTTTGCGTTGTTTGTGGTGGTACTCACGTGGCTGCTGCTGAATAAGACTCGCCTGGGCCTGAACGTGCGCGCGGTCACCCAGAACCGCAACATGGCCGCCTGCTGCGGCGTGCCCACCGGGCGCGTGGACATGCTCGCCTTTGGCCTCGGCTCCGGCATCGCCGGCCTGGGCGGCGTGGCGCTGAGCCAGATCGGCAACGTCGGGCCGGACCTTGGCCAGAGCTACATCATCGACTCGTTCCTGGTGGTGGTGCTCGGCGGTGTCGGCCAACTGGCCGGCAGTGTCACGGCGGCCTTCGGGTTGGGCATCGCCAACAAAATTCTTGAGCCGCAGATCGGAGCCGTGCTCGGCAAGATCCTGATCCTCGCGCTGATCATTCTGTTTATCCAGAAACGCCCGCAGGGACTCTTCGCACTGAAAGGACGGGTGATCGACTGATGAACCAGCCATTGATGCTTACGGCCGCACAAAAGGCCGGCCCCAAGGCGACGATTGCCGTCGGTGTGATCGTGCTGATCCTGCTGCTGGCGTTGCCGTTGTGCTCGCTGCTGTCGCCGCAAAACCCGCTGCACGTGTCGGCGTACACCCTGACGCTGGTGGGCAAGATCCTCTGCTACGCCATCGTCGCGCTGGCCCTGGACCTGGTGTGGGGTTATGCCGGGATGCTGTCCCTGGGCCACGGGCTGTTTTTTGCCCTGGGCGGTTATGCGATGGGCATGTACCTGATGCGCCAGGCCGCCGGCAGTGAGTTACCGGCGTTCATGACGTTTTTATCGTGGACCGAACTGCCTTGGTATTGGGCCGGCACCGACCACTTCCTGTGGGCCCTGTGCCTGGTGGTATTGGCGCCGGGGTTGCTGGCGTTGGTGTTCGGCTTCTTCGCCTTCCGCTCGCGGATCAAGGGCGTGTATTTCTCGATCATGACCCAGGCCCTGACCTTTGCCGGGATGCTGCTGTTCTTTCGCAACGAGACCGGGTTTGGCGGCAATAACGGCTTTACCAACTTTCGCAGCATTCTGGGCTTTGGCATCACCGAGCCGGGTACGCGCGCCGTGCTGTTTACCGCCACGGTGCTGCTGCTGGTGGCGAGCCTGTATATCGGCTGGCGCCTGGCGCAAAGCAAGTTCGGCCGCGTGCTGACTGCCCTGCGCGATGCCGAGAACCGCCTGATGTTCTGCGGCTACGACCCGCGTGGTTTCAAGCTGTTCGTGTGGGTGTTGAGCGCCGTGTTGTGCGGCTTGGCCGGGGCTTTGTATGTGCCGCAGGTGGGCATCATCAACCCCAGCGAAATGTCGCCGACCAACTCCATCGAAGCCGCCGTGTGGGTGGCCCTGGGCGGGCGCGGCACGCTGATCGGCCCCTTGCTCGGCGCCGGGGTGGTCAATGGCATGAAGAGCTGGTTCACCGTGGCCTTCCCGGAATACTGGCTGTTCTTCCTCGGGGCGTTGTTCATCATCGTCACCCTGTACCTGCCCAAGGGCGTTATCGGCCTGCTGAAGAAATGAGGAACGTCATGCTTGAACCTATTTTCGATGCAGGCAGCGGCCGTGATGCGATCGGCATCGGCCAGGCTGCAGGCAAGGGCCTCAACACGCGCCATGGCACGATCCTGACCCTGGAAGACATCAGCGTCAGCTTCGATGGTTTCAAGGCGCTCAACGACCTCAACCTGTACATCGGCGTCGGCGAACTGCGCTGCATCATCGGCCCCAACGGCGCGGGCAAGACCACGCTGATGGACGTGATCACCGGCAAGACCCGACCCAGCCACGGCAACGCCTGGTTCGGCGAAACCCTGGACCTCACCGGCATGAGTGAAGTGCAGATCGCCCAGGCCGGCATCGGCCGCAAGTTCCAGAAGCCCACGGTGTTCGAAGCCCTCAGCGTGTTCGAAAACCTGGAGCTGGCGCAGAACACCGACAAGTCGGTGTGGGCCAGCCTGCGCGCGCGCCTGAGCGGCGAACAGAAAGACCGTATCGAAGAAGTGCTCGACACCATTCGCCTCACCGCATCGGTACAGCGCCCTGCCGGCCTGCTGTCCCACGGCCAGAAGCAGTTTTTGGAAATCGGCATGCTGTTGATGCAGGACCCGCAGCTGTTGCTGCTGGATGAACCGGTGGCGGGCATGACCGACGCCGAAACCGAGTTCACCGCCGAGCTGTTCAAACGCCTGGCGGGCAAGCATTCGCTGATGGTGGTGGAACACGACATGGGCTTTGTCGGCTCGATTGCCGACCACGTGACGGTGTTGCACCAGGGCAGCGTGCTGGCCGAGGGGTCGCTGGAACAGGTGCAGGAAAACGAGCGGGTGATCGAGGTGTACCTCGGCCGCTGACTTGCTGGAAGGGGGCTTGCCAGCCCCCTCCCACAAAGGATTTGAGGAGAATTTGGGTATGCTGCAAGTCGAAAAATTGCACCAGTACTACGGCGGTAGCCACATCCTGCGCGGGCTGTCGTTTGACGTGAAGATCGGCGAAGTGACCTGCCTGCTCGGCCGTAACGGCGTGGGCAAGACCACCCTGCTCAAGTGCCTGATGGGGTTGCTGCCGGCCAAAGAGGGCGCGGTGAATTGGGAAGGTCGCGCCATTACCGGTTTCAAGCCACACCAGCGCGTGCATGCAGGGATCGCCTACGTGCCCCAGGGTCGCGAGATTTTCGGGCGCCTGACGGTAGAAGAAAACCTGCTGATGGGCCTGTCGCGCTTCCCTGGCTCGGAGGCCAAAGAGGTGCCGGCGTTTATCTACGAGCTGTTCCCGGTGCTGCTGCAGATGAAGCATCGGCGCGGCGGTGACTTGTCCGGCGGGCAACAACAGCAGCTGGCCATCGGCCGTGCCCTGGCCAGCCGCCCGCGCCTGTTGATCCTCGACGAACCCACCGAAGGCATCCAGCCGTCGGTGATCAAGGAGATCGGCGCAGTGATCAAACAGCTCGCGGCACGCGGCGACATGGCGATTCTGTTGGTGGAGCAGTTCTATGACTTCGCCGCCGAACTGGCCGACCAGTACCTGGTGATGTCGCGGGGTGAAATCGTGCAGCAGGGCCGTGGCGAAAATATGCAAAGCGACGGTGTGCGCGGCCTGGTAACGATCTAATCTGTAGCGTCCTGACGATAAGCACCCAACCATGAACCTGCCCGTTTCCTCTGCCTTGTTCACCCCCAGCTGGCACGCCGAGCTGGAACTCGGCTACGCGCGTTTCGGCGACACCACGCGCCCGGTGATGCGCCGCCACCTCGGCCCGCTGCGCGTGCAAAAGCACCTGTATGCCGAAGGCCCCGAGGTGTGCCAGCACATCATCGTGCACCCGCCCGGCGGCATTGCCGGCGGGGATCGCCTGGCTATCAGCGCCCATGTCGCCGAAGGTGCCTGGGCCCAATTGACCAGCCCCGGCGCAGCCAAGTGGTATCGCGCCAAGGGCCCTGCGTATCAGCACCTCGACCTGCGCGTCGCAGCGGGCGCCACGCTGGAATGGCTGCCCCAGGAAACCATCGTATTCAGCGCCGCCCAGGCCGAACTCACCACGCGCATTGACCTGCAAGGCGACGCCCGCCTGTTCTACTGGGATGTGGTCGCCCTGGGTCGCCCAGCCAGTGGCGAGCGCTTCGACCTGGGCCATTTTCAAGCCCATTTGGATATCCGCCGCGACGGTCGGTTGCTCTGGCATGAACGCCAGCGCATCGTCGGCGGCGATGGCTTGCTCGACTCACCGATCGGACTGGATGGGCAACCGGTGTTCGCCACATTGCTGGTCACCGGCGACATCCCTGCTCAGTTGCTTGAACAATGTCGCGCGCTGCCGAACGCCGTACGCGGCGACCTGACCCAACTGCCCGGCTTGCTGGTGGCGCGTTGCCTGGCCGGTGAAGCGCTGCTGGCGCGGGGATGGTTGATTGATTTATGGCGGCTGTTGCGTCCGGCGGCACTTGGGCGCGAAGCCGTCGCACCACGAATCTGGAGCACATGAAGATCAAAATGTGGGAGGGGCGGTGCGACGATTCGACGTGCTCCCGATAGCTGAGTGTCATGCAATAAATCTGTCACTGATCCATCGCCATCGGGAGCAAGTCGAATCGTCGCACCGCCCCTCCCACATTTGATCTCCACTGTATTTAAGAATGCATTTAAAGGACCTTGAACCATGGACCTCACCCCACGGGAAAAAGACAAGCTGTTGATCTTCACCGCAGGCCTGGTGGCCGAGCGTCGCCTGGCGCGCGGTGTGAAGCTCAACTACCCGGAAACCATCGCCTACATCAGCGCCGCGCTGATGGAAGGTGCCCGCGATGGCCGCACTGTGGCCGACCTGATGCACTACGGCACCACCCTGCTCAGCCGCGAACAGGTGATGGAAGGCATCCCGGAAATGATCCCGGATATCCAGGTGGAAGCCACCTTCCCGGACGGCACCAAGCTGGTCACCGTCCACCAACCGATTGCCTGAGGCCCGGCCATGATTCGTGATGCAACCGAAAAGGACCTTCCCGCCATTCGCGACATCTACAACGACGCGGTGTGCAACACCACGGCGATCTGGAACGAGCAACCGGTGGACCTGGCCAACCGCCAGGCCTGGTTCAGCGCGCGCCAGGCCCAGGGCTACCCGATTCTGGTGGCGGTGGAAAACGATGAGGTCACCGGCTACGCCTCGTTCGGCGATTGGCGGCCCTTCGAAGGCTTCCGCTACAGCGTCGAGCACTCGGTGTACGTGCGTAACGACCAGCGCCGCAAAGGCCTGGGCCCGCGCCTGATGCAAGTCTTGATCGAACGCGCGCGCGCCGCCGGCAAATACGTGATGGTCGCCGCCATCGAAAGCGGCAACCAGGCCTCGATCCGCCTGCATGAGCGCCTGGGGTTCGTCACCACCGGGCAGATGCCGCGAGTGGGCATCAAGTTTGGCCGCTGGCTCGACCTGACCTTTATGCAACTGGCCTTGAACCCGGGCGCCGAACCGTCCAAGGAGTGAGATCGATGAGCGCTGCACAACTGCGTCGAGTCCATGCTGAAAGCTTTGCCCATTACCGCCAGGGCTTGATCGAACTGTTGCTGGACGCGGTGAAGCATGGCGCCTCGGTGGGTTTCATGGCTGACTTCGATGACGCCCAGGCCCGCGCTTATTTGAGCGGCGTGCAAGCCGGTATCGAAGACGCCGGCTTGCTGTTGTGGGTGGTGGTGCGCGATGAACAGGTGCAGGCCAGCGTGCAATTGGCGCTGTGCCAGAAAGCCAATGGCCTGAACCGTGCCGAGGTGCAAAAACTGCTGGTGCACAGCAGCGCCCGGCGCCATGGCCTGGGCCAGCAATTGATGCACGCGCTGGAACTCGCCGCGCGCCAACACAAACGCGGCCTGCTGTACCTGGACACCGAAGCCGGCTCTACGGCGGAAGCCTTCTACCAGGCGCTGCGCTACACCAAGATCGGTGAACTGCCCGATTACTGCCAAAGCCCGGACGGGCGCTACAGCCCGACCGCCATCTACTTCAAAACCCTGGGGCAACCTGCATGATTCCTGGCCAATACCGCATCCAGCCCGGCGAGATCGAACTCAACGTCGGCCGCCGCACCATCATCCTGAGCGTGGCCAACAGCGGCGACCGGCCGATCCAGGTGGGTTCGCATTACCATTTTTTTGAAACCAATGACGCGCTGACGTTTGACCGTGCCGCCAGCCGGGGCATGCGCTTGAACATTCCGGCGGGGACTGCGGTGCGGTTTGAGCCGGGGCAGAGCCGCGAGGTGGAGTTGGTGGATTTGAGTGGTGGGCGGCGGGTGTTTGGGTTTGCCGGTCGGATCATGGGCGACCTTTAGGGCCTCATCGGGAGCAAGCCCCCGATAGCGGCCTCATATTCAACACACATTTTTCAGGACAACCCTATGAAAATCAGCCGCCAAGCCTACGCCGACATGTACGGCCCCACCGTCGGTGACAAGGTGCGCCTGGCCGACACCGAATTGTTCGTCGAAGTGGAACAGGACTTCACCGTCTACGGCGAAGAAGTCAAATTCGGTGGCGGCAAGGTGATCCGCGACGGCCAGGGCCAAAGCCAGTTGCTTGCCCATGAAGTGGTCGACACCCTGATCACCAACGCGCTGATCATCGACCACTGGGGCATCGTCAAGGCCGACGTCGGCTTGAAAAACGGGCGTATTCACGCGATCGGCAAAGCCGGTAACCCGGACATCCAGCCAGGCGTGACCATGGCTATCGGCGCCAGCACCGAAGTGATTGCCGGCGAAGGCATGATCCTCACCGCCGGCGGCATCGACAGCCACGTGCATTTCATCTGCCCGCAGCAGATTGAAGAAGCACTGACCAGCGGCGTGACCACCATGATCGGCGGCGGCACGGGGCCGGCTACCGGTACCAACGCCACCACCTGCACCTCGGGCCCCTGGCACCTGGCGCGCATGCTGCAGGCCAGCGATTCGTTCCCGATGAACATCGGCTTTACCGGCAAGGGCAACGCCAGCCTGCCGGAGCCGTTGGTCGAGCAGGTCAAGGCCGGCGCCATCGGCTTGAAGCTGCATGAAGACTGGGGCACCACGCCCGCCAGCATCGACAACTGCCTGAGCGTCGCCGACAGGTACGACGTGCAGGTGGCGATCCACAGCGACACGCTCAACGAATCCGGCTTCGTCGAAACCACCCTCGCCGCGCTCAAGGGGCGCACCATCCACACCTATCACACCGAGGGCGCCGGCGGCGGCCACGCGCCAGACATCATCAAGGCCTGCGGCTTCCCCAACGTGTTGCCCAGCTCAACCAACCCAACGCGACCGTTTACGCGCAACACCATCGACGAGCACCTGGACATGTTGATGGTCTGCCATCACCTGGACCCAAGCATCGCCGAGGACGTGGCCTTCGCCGAAAGCCGCATCCGCCGCGAGACCATCGCCGCCGAAGATATCCTGCATGACCTCGGCGCGTTCTCGATGATCAGCTCCGACAGCCAGGCCATGGGCCGCGTCGGCGAGGTGATCACGCGTACCTGGCAGACCGCCGACAAGATGAAAAAGCAACGCGGCGCCTTGCCCGGCGACGGCGCGGGTAACGACAACTTCCGCGCCAAGCGCTACATCGCCAAATACACCATCAACCCGGCGATCACCCACGGCATCAGCCACATCGTCGGCTCCATCGAGGTGGGCAAGTGGGCCGACCTGGTGCTGTGGCGCCCGGCGTTTTTCGGCATCAAGCCGACCCTGATCCTCAAGGGCGGCGCGATTGCCTCAAGCCTGATGGGCGACGCCAATGCCTCGATCCCAACGCCGCAACCGGTGCACTACCGCCCGATGTTCGCCAGCTTCGGCAGCTCGCTGCACGCCACCAGCCTGACGTTCATCAGCCAGGCCGCACTGGAGGCCGGCTTGCCGGAAGCCTTGGGTTTGAAGAAACAGATCGCGGTGGTGAAGGGGTGTCGCGACGTGCAGAAAAGCGACCTGATCCACAACGATTACCTGCCGGATATCGAGGTCGACCCACAGACGTATCAGGTCAAGGCGGATGGGGTGTTGCTGTGGTGTGAACCGGCTGACGTACTGCCGATGGCGCAGCGTTACTTCCTGTTCTGACTTACCCCGGTGGCGAGGAGCGTGCTCCCTCGCCACCGGGGCTTAGAAGTTTTCGCGCGGGTTGAAGTTGGCCTTTTTCGCCAGTGCCTGCCACAGCGCGATGGTCTCGTCGTCGGCCTGTTTGGGCATGACCGCCTTGAGTTGCACAAACAGGTAGCCGCGCTGCCCGGCCTTGTTCAGCAAACCGTGGCCCTTGGCACGCATGCGCTGGCCGTTCTGGCTGCCGGCCGGCACCTTGAGGTTGATCTTGCCGGTGAGGGTGGGCACGGTGACTTCGGTGCCCAACGCCAATTCCCACGGCGCCAATGGCAGGTCGATGATCAGGTTTTCACCGTCCACTTCGAACTTGGGGTGCGGCGCGAACTTGATGATCAGGTACAGATCGCCATTGGCCCCGCCACCGATACCCGGCGCGCCCTGCGCTTTGAGGCGGATGCGCTCACCGTCGGTCACGCCGGCGGGGATCTTCACGTTCAGGCTCTTGGTGGTGTTGCTGACGTGCCGGCCCGAGGCGTCGTATTGCGGCACCTGGAAGGTGACCTGCTTGGACTCGGTGGACAGCGTCTCCTCCAGGAACACCGACAGCTGCATTTCCACGTCCTGGCCTTTACGCCCGGTGGGCCGGCGCTGGCCGCCACCAAAGGCATCGCCGCGCGAGCCGAAGATCGAACTGAAAAAGTCCGAGAAATCGCCCGCGTCCTGGCCGCCGCCAAAGCCGCCACGGCTCTGCCAGCCCGGTGGCCCCTGGAACGGCTGGCCATGCTGGCCGTACTTGCGCAGTTCGTCGTACTCGGCGCGTTTGTCGGCGCTTTTAAGCGCCTCATAGGCTTCGGACGCGTCCTTGAACTTGGCTTCGGCGTCTTTTTCCTTGCTGACATCCGGGTGATATTTGCGCGCGAGCTTGCGATAGGCGGCCTTGATTTCCTTGTCATCGGCGCTCGGCTCGACACCCAATATCTTGTAGTAGTCTTTGAAATCCATCGGCGGTTCACCATCCTTAATCGAGATCGCACAGCCCGGGGCACAACGTGCGTTGTTTTGCACCTGTTGAGTGATGTGGCCTGGGGGTGCGTCGCAGTGTTAATCGGCACGTGCCGTATGCACCACATGTGGGGGCGAATCGCGCACTTTCAAGCACGATTTAACGGATGGTCGGCCTACGCATCCGCCTTCGACTGGCATACACTGCGCGGCCGTTTTTCGACCGGAACCCGATAGACATGAAAAACCCATCCCCAGCCCGTGCCTGCGGCATCGACTTTGGCACGTCCAACTCCACCGTCGGCTGGATCCGCCCCGGCCAGGAGACGCTTATCGCGCTGGAGGACGACAAGATCACCTTGCCGTCGGTGGTGTTCTTCAACTTCGAGGAGCGTCGCCCGGTGTACGGTCGCCTGGCACTGCACGAGTACCTGGAAAACTACGAAGGCCGCTTGATGCGCTCGCTCAAGAGCCTGTTGGGCTCCAAGCTGATCAAACACGACACCAGCCTATTGGGCACGGCGATGCCGTTCACCGACCTGCTGGCGCTGTTTATCGGCCAACTCAAGAGCCGCGCCGAAGCCAACGCCGGCCGAGAGTTCGAAGAAGTGGTACTGGGCCGCCCGGTATTTTTCGTCGATGACGACCCGATGGCCGACCAGGAAGCGGAAAACACCCTGGTCGACGTGGCGCGCAAGATCGGCTTCAAGGACATCTCGTTCCAGTACGAGCCGATCGCAGCGGCGTTCGACTACGAGTCCACCATCGAAAAAGAAGAGCTGGTGCTGATCGTCGATATCGGCGGCGGTACCTCCGACTTCTCGCTGGTGCGCCTGTCGCCGGAGCGTCGTCACAACGACAACCGCCAGAGCGACATCCTCGCCACCGGCGGCGTACACATCGGCGGTACCGACTTCGACAAACAGCTCTCGCTGGCCGGCATGATGCCGCTGTTCGGTTACGGCAGCCGCATGAAAAGCGGCGCCTACATGCCCACCAGCCACCACATGAACCTGGCCACGTGGCACACGATCAACTCGGTGTACTCGCAAAAGTCCCAGTTGGCCCTGGGCAGCATGCGCTACGACATCGAAGACACCGGCGGCATCGACCGCCTGTTCAAGCTGATCGAACAGCGCGCCGGGCACTGGTTGGCGATGGAGGTTGAAGAAACCAAGATCCAGTTGACCCACGAAGAACGCCGCCACGTGCCGCTGGACCGTATCGAAGCGGGCCTGAGCGTCGACCTGAGCCGGGCGCTGTTCGAATCGTCCATCGACGCCTTGCTCGAACGCGTGCGCGCCAGCGTGACGCAATTGCTCAACGATGCTTCGGTGAGCGTGGCGCAGGTGGACACGGTGTTCTTTACCGGCGGCTCCAGCGGCATCCCGGCGCTGCGTCACAGCATCGCGGCGATGCTGCCGAATGCGCGGCATGTGGAAGGCAATATTTTTGGCAGTATTGGCAGCGGCCTGGCGATTGAGGCGAGCAAGCGCTACGGGAACTGAGTTTCACCTGTGTGACGCCATCGGGGGCAAGCACCCTCCCACATTTTGATTTGTGAACACATTCAAAGGTGGGAGGGGGCTTGCCCCCGATGAGGCGCGCCCAGGCAGCACAAGGCTTAAACCATACCGCCGAGCTTCAGCTCACTCTTCAGATACGCGTAATAAATCGGCCCCGCCACCACCCCCGGCAGGCCGAATGCCGCTTCAAACACCAGCATCGCCAACAACAATTCCCACGACTTGGCACTGATCTGCCCGCCGACAATGCGCGCGTTGAGGAAGTACTCGACCTTGTGGATCACGATCAGATACCCCAACGCCGCCACCGCCACCCAGATCGACAGCGACAGCGCGACGATGGTGATGAGGGTGTTGGACATCAGGTTGCCGATCACCGGCAGCAGGCCGAGCAGGAAGGTCAGCACGATCAGGGTTTTGGTCAGCGGCAGGTGGATGCCGCACAGCGGCAGTACCACGGCGAGGAACACCGCCGTGAACGCGGTGTTGAGCGCGGCGATCTTGATTTGCGCGAACACAATGTTGCGAAACGCCTGGACCAGCAGGTGCAGGCGGTCGAACAGCGCGGCGGCCAGGGGCTTGCGTTTGGTCAGGTCGGGGATGCGTTGCAAGGCGATGATCGCGCCGAGCACCATGCCGATCAGCAGGGTGACGAACATGTGCGCCGCGTCTTTACCAACCAGTTGCAGTTCACTCAGGTGCTTGCTCAGCCATTCGCCGATGGCCACGCGGAATTCGGCGGCGCTGGCGGGCAGGTAGGCATCGAGGAACGGCGGCAATTGGCCGCGCGCGCGGTCGACCACACCCATGAATTTGTCGAGGGAAGCCCCAGGGTTTTCGGCTTCGTGGAGCAGGAAGCTGATGGCGCCGGCAAAGATCAACGTCAGTACGCTGACGATCAGGGTGCCGAGCAAGGCCACCGCCAGCCAGCGCGCGCGGCGGCCTTCGATCAGCCGTTGCAGTTGGGGGGTGAGCATGTTGACCAGTTCATAGACCAACAGGCCGGCCAGCAGGCTAGGCAGTAGTTTGAGCGGCAGGACCAGCAGCAACCCGCCAAAAATGATGATGTAGCTGGCCAGCAACAACATAGGACGCTGAGAAAACGTTGGCATACAGCCTCAAAACGAACGGCGTTAAAGGATGGGCAGTCTGCCAGCGTTCAAGAAATCAAGCGAGAGCTGAAGGCGCGAATGCCGATCAAGTGTGGGAGGGAGCAAGCCCCCTTCCACAGTTGTTTTCCAGCGTTGGCGAAATAGGGGGTCAGCCTTTGAGGCAGGTGCTCATGAACGTCTTGCGCGCATCGCCGGTCAGCGCCTTGGTTTTCGCCGAGGCATTGCAATCCTTCATTTTCTGCTGCTGCGGGGTCAGGGTCTTGGCGTCATTGGCCGCCGGGGCCGACAGGCAGGTTTTCATGAAGGCCTTGCGCTCGTCGCCTTTGAGCGTCTTGGTGGTGGCTTCGGCATTGCAGGTGGTCATTTTGTTTTGCTGCGCGGTGGCGGCAAAGCCTTGGGAACAGAGCAGCAGGCCTATCATCATCAACGGAACACGCAACATCTTCATGGAGTTTTCTCCCGGTTACCGCGCCGAGGGGCGCAGCCTTCGCAGAGTGTAGCCAAATCCTGTTACACATTCCCACGAAGAGAGGATAATCCCCGTTCATTCCTCTGTACGGCGATGTCATGCAATACGCGTATCCCTTGCTGGCCATCTTCATCTGGGCCGGCAATACCGTGGTCAACAAACTGGCCGTC
Organism: Pseudomonas asgharzadehiana; assembly: GCF_019139815.1. Classification (NCBI taxonomy): domain Bacteria; kingdom Pseudomonadati; phylum Pseudomonadota; class Gammaproteobacteria; order Pseudomonadales; family Pseudomonadaceae; genus Pseudomonas; species Pseudomonas asgharzadehiana. The sequence continues at coordinate 857,792 of NZ_CP077079.1, read as the reverse complement.
GGCTCGATCTTCCCCTCGGAGATCGGTTTTTACCGCTGGCTGTTCGCGGCGCTGCTGTTCACACCGTTCATGCTCAAACCGGTAGTCGCCCACTGGGCCCGCATTCGCCCGAACCTGGGCAAGATCGTGATCCTCGGCGTGCTGGGCATGGCCGTGTACCAAAGCCTGGCCTATTACGCCGCAGCGCTGACCAGCGCCACCAACATGGGCATCATCCTGTCGCTGATGCCGTTGATGGCCCTGACGGCGGCCATCATCAGCCTCGGCCAGCGCCTGACCTTCGGCGCACTCACCGGTGCCGTGCTGTCGTTTGCCGGCGTGGCCGTGGTGGTCTCGGCCGGCAGCCTGGGGACGCTGCTGCAACATGGGGTCAACCTGGGCGACGGCATGATGCTGGTTGCGACCCTGGCGTATGCGGTCTACAGCACCCTGCTGAAAAAATGGCAACTGCGCCTGCCGCCGTTGGTGTTGCTGTACTTGCAGATACTCGTCGCGGTGGCGGTACTGTTGCCGTTGTTTGTGTTCTCGCCCAAGGCAGGCCTGGGTTGGGCGAATGTTCCGCTGGTGCTGTACGCCTGCATGCTGGCATCGATGCTCGCGCCACTGGCCTGGATGCACTCGGTCAAGACCCTGGGCCCCAGCCGCACCACGTTGTTTTTCAACTTGCTGCCGTTGATTACGGCGTTGATCGCGGCCGTGGTGCTGAAGGAGCAATTGGCGCTGTACCACTTGATAGGTGGCTTGCTCACGCTGGGCGGGGTGATTTTGTCGGAGCGTTGGACAACTCCGGTTCGACTCGCTACACCCCGGCGGCCTTGAGCCGCTGCGCATGCTCCACAAACAGGCGGATCGGCTCGGCGCCCTTGCCCACCAGCCCCAAGGACTGGTTGACGATATCGAAATGGTCCAGCGCATAGTCGTCACCGATCACCCGCCCCAAGTGCGAGCTGTAGCGCCCGACCATGCCGTCGCACTGGCCTTTTTCGCGCACAAAACTGCGGGCAAACAAGCGGCAGCTGCGGTTAGTACCGTCGAACAGGTTGCGGCCACGGTCAGTGGTGCCTGGCTGCAACGTGCCCGACCACGAGTAATAGCGCACGCCATTGACCAGCTCCGCGCCCTGCCCGCCCCACGTGTCGGGCAGCCCCTGGGGGTACTGGCGATTGAACAGCGCTACGCCCGCGCTGGTCAGCGACAGGTGCGATGCGTGCAAGTCTGCCTTGAAGCGCGGCCCGCGATAGCCGGTTTCCAGCACGCCCATCAGCCAGGCAACCAGATGAAACAGCGCACTCATGAGGCGGCCTTTGGCGCCCTCGACGGGGTAGTGGGCATGGATATGGTCGGCCAACTCTGAACCGTGGTTGGGGCCGGCCACCGACGTCACCGACGCCACCCACTCCGGCCGCTTGGCTGCGGCATAACGCGCGGTCAGTGAGCCTTGGCTATGGCCGATGAGGTTGACCTTATCCAAGCCGGTGTCGCGGCGGATCTGCGCGATGTGCACCAGCAACTGCTCGCCACGCACTTCGTTGGAGTCCAGCGGCGCCACCTGCACCGGGAATACCTGGGCTCCACCGGCGCGCAGTGCCGGGACGATGCCATACCAATAGGGGAAGAACCCCAGGCGCACAAACCCGAGCATGCCGGGCACCAGCACCAGCGGATAACGCGTGGCTAACGACTGCGACATGAAGCGAACGTCCCTGATCAAGGAGGAGTCAGTGCAGCGTAGCCGTCTGCGGCTACGTACTCATGACACCTGTAGACAAATCCGATAAAACTTTTTGCGTTGCCTGGGACTCACAACTTGCAGTGATCACGCCGCCAGAGCGTGGCACCCAACCGGATTAGCCCCAGGAGATCGAGATGACTGAAGCACATTTGACCGACGTTGCCACCCTGCGCAGCCGCGCCCGCCAGAACGTCGAAAACGGCGCCGTGACCGAAGGCTACGACGCCGACCGCCAGGAAATCATCCGCCTGCTCAACGAGTCGCTGGCCACCGAGCTGGTGTGCGTGTTGCGCTACAAGCGTCACTACTTCATGGCCAACGGCCTGAAAGCCAGCGTTGCCGCCAATGAATTCCTCGAACACGCGACTCAGGAAGCCGAACACGCCGACAAACTGGCCGAGCGCATCGTGCAGTTGGGCGGCGAACCGGAGTTCAACCCCGACCTGCTGTCCCAGAACTCCCATGCTCAATACGTTGCGGGCAATACCTTGAAGGAAATGGTCTTCGAAGACCTGGTGGCCGAGCGCATCGCGGTGGACAGCTATCGCGAAATCATCCAGTACATCGGTGATAAAGACCCGACCACGCGCCGGATCTTCGAAGACATCCTGGCCCAGGAAGAAGAGCACGCCGATGACATGGCGGACATCCTGCAGGACCTGTAAACCCGTACGGGAGGAGGCTTGCATCCGATAGCGGTGGGTCAGTCAGTACACCCGGCACTGACCCACCGCTATCGGGAGCAAGCCCCCTTCCACATTTAAAGCTGCGTTTGGTCAGTCAGCCCTTCACGGTTTTCGGCGCCTTGCCTTCCTTCATCTGTTGCAGCAACGGCGCGCATTGGTTCGGCACATCCCCACTCGGTGCTACCAGCGCCAGCAACCCCGCCGCCGGCCCCGCGATCACTCCCAGCGCTACCATGCCGGCGCCACGCAGCATCAACGGTACGGCTTTGACCCCGGCATTGGGCTTGATGAACGGCCCGTTCACGTACAGCGGCGAGCGTAGCGAAAACAGGCGAAAGCCCTTGGATTCGGGGGTGATGGTCAGGTCCAGTTGCTCGCTGGCCATGTTCGCGGTGCCGTCGATGTAGATGATGGCGTTCTCGGTATCGAACACAAACAGCCGTGTGGTTGCCAGGCCGGTCTTGATGCCGAAGTCCGCCGCCGCGCAGTTGATCTTCACTTCCTTGTCGCCGAACAGGCGGCCAACCACGTAGTTACCCACGTTGAGCCCGGCGATTTCCATCAGGCCACGGCTGATGGCGCCATCGTTGATCAGCATCTTCAGGTCACCGTTGGCGCTGCCCAGCAGCGCCGCCACCGAGTTACCGCGCCCGGTTATATCAGCGTCGCCGTTGAGTTCACCGAAGCTGGTCTTCATCGGTTCGAACGTCGGGAACAGTTGTTTGAGCTTGAAGTTGCGCGCGGTGAGCCTGGCGCGGCCCTCCATCGGCGTGAGGCGGCCATTCAGGCGGATCTGCGCATCGAGCTTGCCGCCGGCCACGCCGAAGCGCAGCGGTTCCAGGCTCAGTTCGCCATCGTTGAGCACCAGGTGCGTGTAGAGGTCCGTGAAGGGCAAGTCGGCGCTGTGCACGATGCGTTTACCGGTGAACTCCACATCGGCATCCATGTCGCGCCAGCGCTCGGTGCGGAACGCTTCTACCGGCAGCACTTTGGTCGCGGGCTGTTTGCTTTCACCGCCACGGGCTTTTTGCTTGGCGTTGGAATCGGCGCCGATCAAGGGCGCAAGGTCGGTCATCAGCAGTTGGTTGGACACCAAGGCGCCGCTGAGCTTGGGCCGCGGCTGGCTGGCCAGGTAGGCGAGGTTGCCGTGAATGTCGCTGTTGCCGATTTTGCCGTTGAAGTTTTCATAGCGAAATGACGCGCCGCCGGCCTCGTGCAGCTTGGCGATCAGGTGGCCGTCGGTGGAATACGCCGGGGAATCCGGCAGGGTCACGCCAGTGAGTGGGTACAGGTTGCCCAGGCTGGCGCCCGCCAGTTTCAGGCGCAGGTCGAGGGCGCCGAGGTTGAGCGGATCGGTCAGCGTGCCGGCCAGGGCGATGCTGGTGTCGGCGATCTTCACTTGGGCTTGCAGGGGGAACGGCTTGGTCGCGTCCTGCAGGGCCAGCAGGCCGCCGATCTTGCCGGCGCCATCGAGTTTCTGGCCGTGGTATTGGCCTTTGACCTTGAGGCCGAAGGCATAGTCCTGGGGCGCGGCGCCTTTTTCCAGGGCTTTTTTGGCATCGGCATCGCCGACGATTTCGCCGAACGGGATGGGTTTGCCCAGCGGGTCGATGATCACATCGAGTTGGGTCTTGAGGGTTTGGTCGTCGAGGGTCACATGGCCCTTGTCAAAACCGATGGCGCCGATGTCCACCACCCAGTTGGAGGGTTCGGCGTTCGGGTCCTTGGGGTCGAACGTGAAGGTCCAATTGGCGCGGCCATCGGCCAGGCGCTGCAGTTCGGCACTCGGTTCGGTGAGGTCGATACGCGGGATCACCACGCGCTGCACCAGCAGGGCCAGGGGCGAGACGCGCAGTTCGACTTTTTTCAGCGTGACCATGTGCGGTTTTTTCGACCAGTCGGGGTTGCCCAGGGTCAGGTCTTCGGCAATCACGTGGGGCCACGGCACCCAGGCACGCCAGCCGCCTTCATTGGGCTCGCGCTGCCACACCACGGCCAGGTTGCCATTGATGGCGAACGGGCGGTGCAGCTCTTCGGAAACTTTGGCATTGAGGGGCGGTTTGATGCGGTTCCAGTCGAAGAACATCAGAACCAGCACGACCACAGCGATTAACAGAACGAAGCTGGCGCAGCTCCAAGCGACGATTTTACGAGTGCGCGTCATTGCACAGGACTCCTGAATACGACTGGCTGGGTCACAGCCATTGGGACAGCTTTATAAAGCTACGACTGGCAAACCGCCAGGGGGTTTAACGCAGCGGCGAATTTAACTGAAAACACGCATTTTTCTGATCAACCGGACAAATTCGCGCATCAACGGCGCACCATTGTTACCCAGCGTTGTGTCGAAAATACCCACCCCGGTGCAAAACCGCGTGCTTGAGAGCCGCGTCCTAGAGCCCTCGCCGAGAACAATCAATTCTGTTGATTATTACCATTGTGTTTATGAACTTTTATATCGACTTATCGAGAGTAGCATTAGCCCCGTACCCACTTTATCGCCCTCCCAAGGAGCAACCCATCATGAAACGCCAAGTACTCGCTACCGTCCTGTTGTCCATCCTGGCTTCCAGTGCCTTTGCCCTGCCGGCCGCCGAACAGGTCACTCCACAAGTCAAAGCCGACGCCGCGCACTTCAACCAGACCCTGGCTCGCAGCGGCTCCCAAGAAGACGAGAACCGTGACTACGCTAAAGGCGCTGTCGCTGAAAACGGTTCGGACAACGCCAACAAACGCGCTTACACCGAAGGCCTGACCGAAAACGGCCGCAACCGCCTGGAAGAGAAAGGTCTGGTTGAAGGTGGCGCTGATCGCCTGCAAGAACGCAACGCTGTCGCCGAAGGCGGCGCTGAACAAGCCAACGACCGTGCCTACACCCAAGGTATCGCCGAAGGTGGTGCCGACCGCCTGCAAGACCTGCATCAAGCACAGAGCTAACCCGGTGGTGGCCCAGAAAAAAGCCCGATCAGTCGATCGGGCTTTTGACTTTTTGTAACCTGCATCACGCCTGCCTGCGTCAAGTTCGACGCCAACGAAGCTGTTTTGCTAGAGTGCGTCGCTGTACTTACCGACAAAGCTCACCCACCATGCTGCCCCGCGCCGAACAGAAGCAACAGACCCGCCTCGCCCTGATGGACGCTGCCCGCCATCTCATGGAGTGTGGCCGTGGGTTCGGCAGCCTGAGCCTGCGCGAAGTGGCCAAGACGGCCGGCATCGTGCCCACCGGGTTCTATCGCCACTTTGCCGATATGGACCAGCTTGGGCTTGTGTTGGTCAGTGAAGTCGGCCAGACCTTTCGCGCCACCATCCGCCTGGTGCGCCACAACGAATTCGTGATGGGCGGCATTATCGATGCCTCCGTGCGGATTTTTCTCGATGTGGTCTCGGCCAACCGTTCGCAATTCCTGTTCCTGGCCCGCGAGCAATACGGCGGCTGCCTGGCCGTGCGCCAGGCCATCGGTGCGTTGCGCGAGGACATCACCCGCGACCTGGCGGCCGACTTGACGCTGATGCCCAAGTTGCAACACCTGGATGCCGATGGCCTGCACGTGATGGCGGACCTGATCGTCAAAAGCGTGTTCGCCACCCTCCCCGACATCATCGACCCACCGGCCCAGGCGTTGCCCGCGCACCTCACGCCCCAGGCGAAAATCACCCAACAACTGCGTTTTATCTTTATCGGCCTCAAGCACTGGCAAGGCCTGGGCAGCACCGAGTAAACCGATCAGCCGGCCTGATGGAATCGCTTCGCGCTGGTGTAGTACTTGTTCCAGTAGCGGTTGCTGAGCGAATCAATGCGCACCGTCTTGCCGGTACGTGGCGAATGAATGAACTTGCCCTCGCCTATATAAAGCCCCACGTGGCTGACCGGACCGTGCCCATTACCCTTGAAGAACACCGCATCGCCGGGCTTGAGCGCACTGCGCTGAATGGTGGTGGCCGTTGAGCGGTGCATCGCCGTGGTGGTGCGGGGTAATTGGATATTGGCTTGGGTCTTGAACAGGTAGACCAGAAAACTGCTGCAATCGAAACCCTGCTGTACCGAGGTGCCTCCCAATTTGTAGCGGGTGCCCACCAACTGGTGAGCGCGGTCGATCACATCGTCGATCGCCGCGCCTTGCTCGGGCGCGGCAAAGGCGGGGCGTGGCTGCAGATTGGCCGAAGCCGAGGACATGCCCACGGACAGACCGAGAATGACCACAAAAAGTAATAGCTTGAACATGATGAACGTCGCGGCGAATTAAACACGGCGCAAAGCCTAATGATTTCGCAGGTAATGTGATGAACGTAGAATCCCCAGATCCCGTAGGACAAATCCGAGATTGCTCAGAGCGAGTGCGCATGGCGGTAGCGCGCACCATTTTGGAGCACGCGCCGACTCTTTCAACGCCCTGTTTAGTGGCATTGCCCTGCCCGCCTACAGGTAATTCCTACTCTTGACCGGGGTTGGCAAGCCCCTTGCTCTAGCTGTTTCATCGCTCATAGCTGGAAGCTTCCTGATGCTGGTGATCCACCGCCGAATCGCCCCCCAAGCCCTCTGGGCCGCTGAGCTGCTGCTGAATTTCGAAGCCCGCAGCAAAAGCCGCCTGCGCTGTTTCAGTGCCGACGGTGAAGACGTCGGCCTGTTTCTGGAGCGTGGCCAGCCGCCGCTTCACGATGGCGAATTCCTACAGGCCGAAGACGGACGTGTCGTACGCGTGTGCGCCCGGCCTGAACAACTGCTGCATGTCACCTGCGCCAGCGCCTTCGAACTGACCCGCGCTGCCTATCACCTGGGCAACCGCCACGTGGCGTTGCAAGTCGGGGATGGCTGGCTGCGCCTGCTCGATGACTACGTGCTCAAGGCCATGCTTGAACAATTGGGCGCCCATACCGAAACCCTTGAGGCGCCGTTCCAGCCGGAACACGGTGCGTATGGCGGCGGCCATCATCATTCACGCCACGGCGATGAAGATTTCAACTACCCGCCCAAGCTGCACCAGTTCGGCGTACGTTTATGAACCCAGCCTGGGCGCTGCTGCGCCTGGCCAGTCCGCAATTGCCGATTGGCGGCTACAGCTATTCCCAGGGCCTGGAAATGGCCGTGGAGAATGGCCGCGTCAAGGATGCGAGCAGCGCCCGACGCTGGATCAGCGACCAATTGCTGCTCAACCTGGCGCGCTTCGAAGCGCCGCTGTTGCTCGCCCATTGCCGCGCCGCCGCCGAGCAGGATTGGCCGAGGCTGGCGCAATTGTGTGAAGAACACCAAGCCAGTCGTGAAACCCGCGAGCTGTACCAAGAGAGCCGGCAGATGGGTTATTCGCTGCAACAGTTGCTCAATGGCTTGCCGGAGCTGGACGGCGCCGCTCGCGCCTTGCTTGAGCAACACAGCGAGCCCCATCTGGCGTTGGGCTGGGCCCTGGCGGCTCGCGCCTGGAGCATCAGCCCCGACGACGCCCTGGCGGCCTGGCTGTGGAGCTGGCTGGAAAACCAATTGGCCGTGCTGATGAAAACCCTGCCCCTGGGCCAGCAGGCCGCCCAGCGCCTGACCAGCGAACTGCTGCCGCTGCTGCAACAAGCCCAGCAGGATGCCGGCCACATCGCCCCCCACTCGTTCGGCAGTGCCGCTTTCGGCCTGTCATTGGCATGCATGGCCCACGAGCGCCAGTACAGCCGCCTGTTCCGTTCCTAGGAGTTCTTGATTTTGGAGAAGCACATGAACACACAACCCCTGCGCGTCGGCATCGGCGGCCCGGTGGGCTCCGGCAAGACCGCCCTGACCCTGGCCCTGTGCCTGGCGCTGCGCGACCGCTACAACCTGGCGGTGGTGACCAACGATATCTACACCCGCGAAGACGCCGACTTCCTGGTACGCAACGAGGCCCTGGCGCCCGAGCGCATCATCGGCGTGGAAACCGGCGGCTGCCCGCACACGGCGATTCGTGAGGACGCCTCGATCAATCTGGAAGCGGTGGACCAACTCAACCGCCGCTTTCCGGGCCTGGACCTGATCCTGGTGGAGTCCGGTGGGGATAACTTGTCGGCGACCTTCAGCCCCGAGCTGTCGGACCTGACCATCTACGTGATCGATGTGTCTGCCGGCGACAAACTGCCGCGCAAAGGCGGCCCGGGCATCTGCAAATCCGACCTGCTGGTGATCAACAAGATCGACCTCGCGCCGCTGGTCGGTGCCTCGCTGGAGTTGATGAACAGCGATACCCAACGCATGCGCAACGGCAAACCCTTTGTCTTCAGCAATCAGAAAACCGGTGTCGGCCTGGATGACATCGTCGCCTTTATCGAACGCCAGGGCTTGCTGACCGCCGCATAAATCAACCCATAAGGAATCTGCTCATGAGCCTCAAAAAACTCTTCGCAGCCGCCGCCTTGCTGCTCGCCCCGGCCCTGGCCTTCGCTCATCCGGGCCACGGCGACAACGGGCTGCTCGCCGGTATCAGCCACCCCCTGGGCGGCATCGACCATCTGCTTGCCATGGTTGCGGTCGGCCTGTGGGCCGCGCAGCAAAAAGGCGCCGCCCGCTGGGCGCTGCCGTGCACCTTTGTCGGCACCCTGCTGATCGGCGGCGTATTGGGCTTTGAGGGTCTGGCGTTGCCGGCACTGGAAAGCGGGATTGCCGCGTCGGTCCTGGCGCTGGGCCTCGCCGTGGCGCTGGCGGTGCGCCCGCCGTTGTTCATGGCGGTAGGCGCGACGGCGTTGTTTGCGCTGTTCCACGGTGTGGCCCATGGCCTGGAGTTGCCGGACATGACCAGCCCTTGGACGTATGCGGCAGGGTTTGTCGGTGCGACTGCGGTATTGCACGCGGCGGGTTATGCGCTGGTGCGTTGGCTGCCGGCTGCTGCGGCGCCGCTGGTGCGGGTGGCTGGGGCGGCTTCGGCGGTGACGGGAGCTTGGTTGCTGGCGGGCTGATTCGCGGCGCGGTCGAGGGCCTCATCGGGGGCAAGCCCCCTCTCACATTTGAACTGTGTTCACACGTCTGAATGTGGGAGGGCGCTTGCTCCCGATAGCGGTCTCAAAACCAACATCCACCCCAAGCCTGCTACCATGCGCGGCAAACACCCCTGCCGTGACGACGCCAGCCAATGCCCATCGCTTCCCCGCCTGCCTTGAATACCGTGCTCACGCACTTCCACAGCCTGATCGTGCCCCTCTGGCAGGGCCCGGGCTGGAACGCCGAGCTGGCGTTGCCCTATGAGGCGCTGGACGCCGATCACCGGCCTTTGCCCCCCCAACGCTATCGCGCCATGGCGTGCGCCCGACAGTTGTACCTGTTCGCCAGCCTGATTGGCGAACCCGGTGCGGCCTTCGCCGAAGCACGCGCGGCAGTGTTGTTCCGCTCGCTGCAACGGCACTTCCACGACGCGGAGCACGGCGGCTGGTTCTACAGCATCGACCCGGCCGGGCAGCCGTTGGATAAACGCAAAGACCTCTATACCCACGCCTTCATCATCTTTGCCTGTGCCCACTACTGGGCCAAGGTGCGTGAACCGTTGGTGGAGTCGGTGCTCAATGCCGCGCTTGCCGTGGTCGCCGAACGCTTCGCCAGCGGCGACGGCCTGTACGAAGCGGTGCTGGAACGCAACTGGTCTTCCCTCAACGCCGGGCCCTTGCAGAACCCGCTGATGCACCTTGCCGAAGGCTTCCTGGCCACGCTGAGCGTGCGTGAAGACGCCGTCACACAGGACGCGTTGCTCGACTTGGCCACGGCCCTGCAAAAGCGCTTCATCGACCGCCTGCACGGCGTGATGATGGAAAAACCGCTGGGCGCGGTGGATAACTGGTTCGAGCCGGGACACCAGTTCGAATGGTTCTTTTTGCTTGAGTCGTCGGATGTGCTGCGCGGCACTGCGCTGCATGCTTCGCTCACGCGGGCATTTGCCTACGCCGAGCAAAAAGGTGTGGATACGTTAAGCGGTGCGGTCAGCGGCATGCTCGCCCTCGACGGCAGCGTGCGCGACGGTACCCAACGCATCTGGGCCCAGGCCGAATACCTGCGGGCCTTGACCCTGCGCCCCGCCAGCGAAGCGCGGTTACAGCACCAATTGCTGGCGCTGCAACACAACTTCCTGCATGACAAAGGCTGGCACGAATGCCTGGATGCCAACGGCGCCGTGAGCCGACGGGATATGCCGTCGACCACGCCGTATCACCTGGCGACGTGCTATCAGGGGCTTAGCCAGCATTTTTGTTGATTTTTAGGGCCGCATCGGGGGCAACGCCCCGATCCAAAGCCTTACTTGGCGCCACGCTCAATCGCAAACCCAGCCCAGGTCTGGCTCACCGGCATCAGTTCCAGGCGGTTGATATTGACGTGCGCGGGCGTGTTCATGACCCAGAAGATCGTGTCGGCAATGTCTTGCGGCTGGATCGGCTCGGCGCCGGCGTAGGTGGCGTCGTAGCGCGCCTGATCACCGCCGAAGCGCACCAGGGAGAACTCGCTCTCGCACAGGCCGGGCTCGATGTTGGTCACGCGCACGCCGGTGCCTTGCAAGTCGCAACGCAGGTTCAGCGAGAACTGTTTAACGAACGCCTTGGAGCCGCCATACACGTGGCTGCCCGGGTAGGGGTAGCTGCCGGCGATGGAGCCCAGGTTGATGATCCCGGCGCCCCGGCCATGGGCGATCAAGCGTGGCAGCAGCAGGCTGGTGGTGGTCAGCAGGCCCTTGATGTTGGTGTCGACCATGGTTTCCCAATCGTCGAGGCTGCATTTGGGCGCCGGGTCCGTGCCCACGGCCAACCCGGCGTTGTTGATCAGGCCGCGCAACGTGGCGAACGACGGCGGCAGGTTGGCGATGGCGTCTTCCATGCCTTGGCGGTCACGCACATCCACGACCAAGCCATGCACTTCGGTCTGCTTGGAAAGCTCTTCAACCAGGGCATTCAAACGCTCGGCGCGACGGCCGGTGAGCACGAGTTTCCAGCCGGCTTCGGCAAACCGACGGGCGCAGGCTTCGCCGAAACCTGAGGTGGCGCCAGTGATAAACAGCGTGTTGGTCATGGTGTTCTCCTTGCGGGCATCGGGAAAAAATCAGCCAGCAGAATGCCCGTACCCCGCTGTTGCGGCAACCGCTATGCACCTACCTTCATACACAGCTGGTTGTTTTTTAACCACTCAGAGCAACGCCTTATAAACCGTGGCCTGCAGCCATATGCGCGCAGGTTATCCACAACTGCGCCCACAGTCTTTGGGGGCAAGTGCAAAACAGCTCAAGCCTCTATCCACAAGGCCTGCAGGCGATTTTAGAAAGTTTTTTGCTTGACCTCGGCCGAAGCGTATGTAGAGCCACGGCAAGCGGAAAAATCCGAACGATGGCTCCAGGCCAGACATTTCGGCCTCTGCGGCCGTCTTTCCAGAGTTTAGTCACAGACTTATCCACAGGCTGACGAGACATATTCCCGTCATATACCTGTGTCTTTAAACAGGTTGACAAACCCCTTGGGCGGTCGCGAAAAAGTCACTGATCAAAAAACAACCGTCGCGCTGTAAGCCACGGTTTTAAAGGCGTTCAGCCAGCTACTCCCACGTTACCCACAGCCGGTTCCACAGCGGATGGGGACAAGTCAAAACGGTGACAAAACAGGGATTTGCGGCGGCTATATGTCGCGCTTTGGGAGGTGGCCGGATTTGTTTTCCACAATTTCCTAAGCGCCGCAAAACAAATGTGGGAGGGGCGGTGCGACGATTCGACTTGCTCCCGATAGCGGTGGGTCAGTATCAGATGTGCTGACTGATACACCGCTATCGGGAGCAAGCCCCCTCCCACAGGGGGTCGGCGTTTTTATTTAGATCAGTGACCGCCGAGGTAGGCGTTGCGCACGTCCTCGTTCACCAGCAATTCTTTACCGGTGCCCGTCAGGCGGATCTCGCCGTTGACCATCACATACGCCCGGTCCGACAGACGCAGCGCGTGGTTGGCGTTTTGTTCCACCAGGAAGATGGTCATCCCAGTGGCCGCCAGCTCGCGCAGGGTCGAGAAGATCTGCTTCACCACAATCGGCGCCAACCCCAGGCTCGGTTCGTCCAGCAACAACAGCTTGGGCCGGCTCATCAGCGCGCGGGCGATGGCGAGCATCTGCTGCTCGCCACCGGACATGGTCATGGCCCGCTGGTTGCGCCGTTCCTTGAGGCGCGGGAACAGCTCGAACATGCGCTGCATGTCTTCCTGAGCGTATTTGTCGCCAATCGGGATGGTGCCCATCAGCAGGTTTTCCTCCACGGTCATGTCGGGGAACACCCGCCGCCCTTCCGGCGACTGCGCGATGCCATTGGAGGCGATGTAGTGGGATGACTTGTGGGTAATGTCGACACCGTTGTAGAGGATTTGCCCCGACTCGGCCCGCGGCTGGCCGAAGATCGACATCAGCAGCGTGGATTTGCCCGCGCCGTTGGAGCCGATCAGGCTGACCGTTTCACCTTCGTTGATGTGCAGCGAGACTTTTTTCAGGGCCTGGATCGGTCCGTAGAACACGTCCAGGTCCTTCATTTCGAGGATAGGTGCGCTCATACCACTTCCTCTTCGTCTGCGCCCAGGTAGGCGGCAATCACTTTCGGATCGTTGCGTATCGCTTCCGGCCCGCCTTCGGCGATCACGTTGCCGTGGTCCAGCACCACGATGTGGTCGGAAATACTCATCACCATGCCCATGTCGTGTTCGATCAGCACCACCGTAAGGTCGTGTTCGTCGCGCAGCAGGCGAATCATCGCGCTGAGGGCTTCGGTTTCCTGGGGGTTGAGGCCGGCTGCGGGTTCGTCCAGACAGATGATTTGCGGCCGCGTGCACATGGCACGGGCGATTTCCAGGCGGCGCTGCTGGCCGTAGGAAAGCTCACCGGCGAGGCGGTTGGCGCAGTCCACCAGGTCGACCACTTCGAGCCAGTAGAACGCGCAGTCCAGCGCGTCGCTTTCGGCCTTGCGATAGCCCTTGGTGTTGAGAATGCCGGCCAGCATGTTGCGGTTGACCCACATGTGCTGGGCCACCAGCAGGTTTTCCAGCACCGACATTTCCTTGAACAGGCGAATGTTCTGGAAGGTCCGCGCCAGGCCGGCGCGGTTTACCAAGTGGGTGCCGCCAAACATCTTGTAGTACACGCGGCTGAGGAAGCTTTTCGGCGAAACGAAGTCCGTGGCCTGGAAGCGTTCGCCGAGCAGTTGGATCACGTTGGTCTGCTTGCCACGCACGTTGAGTTCGATCTTGCCGCCACTGGCCTTGTAGAAGCCGGTGAGGCAGTTGAATACCGTGGTCTTGCCGGCGCCGTTGGGGCCGATCAGAGCGAAGATCGAGTTGCGTTCGACCTTGAGGCTCACATCGCTCAGGGCCTTGATGCCACCGAAGTGCATCATCAGGTGTTCCACGGACAGGACGACTTCCTTGTTCATGGCGCCACTCCTTTACGTGGGGTTACACCGGTACGGCTGATGCGGATCAGGCCGCGCGGTCGCCAGATCATCATCACCACCATCAGCACGCCAAACAGCAGCACGCGGTACTCGGAGAAGCTGCGCAGCAGTTCCGGCGCTACCGTCAGCACGAATGCCGCGATCACCACGCCGACCGTCGAGCCCATGCCGCCCAACACCACGATGGCCAGGATCAGCGCCGACTCGAAGAAGGTGAACGACGACGGGTTGACGAAGCCCTGGTAGCTGGCAAAGAACACCCCGGCCAAACCGGCGGTGGACGCGCCGATGGTGAATGCAGAGAGCTTGACCAGTACGTGATTCAGGCCCATGGAGCGGCAGGCGATTTCATCTTCACGCAGGGCTTCCCAGGCGCGGCCGACCGGCATGCGGGTCAGGCGGTGCTTGATGTACAACACGGCCAGCACCACCAGGAACAGCACGATGTAGATGAACATGAACTTGATGTTGGGGTTGTAATCGATGCCGAAGAACTCGTGAAACGGGATGCCGCCATCTTTGGCACGCTTGCCGAACTCCAGGCCCAGAAAGGTCGGCGAAGGCACCGGCATACCATTCGGCCCGCCGGTGAACGACAGCCAGTTGTTGAGTACCAGGCGGATGATTTCACCGAAGCCCAGGGTCACGATGGCCAGGTAGTCACCGTGCATTCGCAACACCGGGAACCCGAGTATGCACCCCGCCAGCGCCGCCGCGATGGCCGCCAGTGGCAGTACCGTCCAGAAGCCCAGGCCCAGGTATTGGTAACCCAGCGCCAGGCCATAGGCGCCGATGGCGTAGAACGCCACGTAACCCAGGTCGAGCAGGCCGGCCAGGCCGACCACGATGTTCAGGCCCAGGCCGAGCAGTACATAGATCAAGCCCAGGATGACGACGGTGAGCAGGTACTTGTTGGCGAAGATCGGGAACACGATGGCGATCACGATCAATGCCGGGATAATCCAGCGCAGCCGCGATTTGTAGTCCGGTGCCAGCACATGCACGCCCGAACCACTGCTCTCGAAGCCCTGCAGGATCTTCACGCCCTTGGAGGTTTGCAGGAACAGGCTCATGGCAAAACGGCCGGCCATCACGATGGCGACCAACAGGCCCACGCGAGCCGGTTCCAGGTTGAAGCTGTAGCCGTCGAGGACCACGCCGACAATCGGGCCGAACACGATCAGCGAAATCAGCCCGGCGAGGATCGTATCGACGACACTTTTCTTGATATCGATAGGTTTGGCAGCAGACATGTTTACACCTTCGCCACGAGTGGGCGACCAAGCAGGCCCTGGGGACGGAAAATCAGAATCACCACCAGCAGGGAGAAACTGAACACGTCTTTGTAGTCAGAGTTGATCAACCCCGAGAACAACGACTCGGAGATACCGAGGATGATCCCGCCCAACATCGCCCCAGGCAGGGAGCCGATGCCGCCGAGTACCGCTGCGGTAAACGCCTTGATGCCGATGATGAAGCCGGCATAGAAGTCGAAGGTGCCGTAGTTGAGGGTGATCAGCACGCCGGCCAACGCGGCCATGGCGGCCCCTATGACGAACACATAGGAGATCACGCGATCGGTGTTGATCCCCAGGATCGAGGCCATCTTGCGGTCTTGCTGGGTGGCGCGGCACATGCGGCCGAGCTTGGTGTACTTGATGATGTAGGTCAGCAAAGCCATGCCCGCGAAGGCGGCGACCAGGATGAATACTTTGGTGTAGGTGAGCTGGACGAACCCACTGCCGATATCGACACGCCAGGCCCCGGCCAGCAGGGTAGGAATACCTTGTTGCTTGGCGCCCTGGGCGATCTGCGCGTAGTTCTGCAGGATCAGGGAGATCCCGATGGCGCTGATCAGCGGTGCCAGTCGGGTGGAATTGCGCAGCGGTTTGTAGGCGACACGCTCAATGACCCAACCGTACACGCCAGTGACGACCACGGTGAAGATCAAGGTGCCGAGTATGAGCAGCGGGAAGGATTCGATGCCGAAGTAAGCCAGCAGTGCCAGACTGATCGCCGCGAGGTAAGCGGAAATCATATAAACCTCGCCGTGGGCGAAGTTGATCATGCCAATGATGCCATAGACCATTGTGTAGCCGATGGCGATCAGGCCATAGACCGACCCGAGGGTCAGGCCGTTGACCAGTTGCTGCAGGAAAATACCATCCATAACGCAATCTCACGCGGTGAGCACCTGCACACCGGTGGGTGTGCGGCGCTTCTGGAGGAAAAGACAGATCTTGATAACAACACGGCCTTTTGTGGGAGGGGGCTTGCTCCCGATTGCGGTATGCCAGTCAATAGATTTGAACCTGATGCACCGCTATCGGGGCAAGCCCCCTCCCACAGGGGGGGCCCGTGGCGTTTGTGCTTACTTCTGCTTTTCCAACTGGTGGTATTTGCCGTCCTTGTCCCACTGGTAAACCACGTAGTCGGACACTTTCAGGTCGCCTTTGGCGTCCCAGGTCTTCTCACCCATCACGGTCTTGACCGGGTGAGCCTTGAGCCATTTGGCGGCGTCTTCGCCCTTGTTGGACTTGGCGCCGTTGAAACCGGCGGCCAGGGCCTGCAGCGAGGCGTAGGCGTACAGGGTGTAGCCTTCAGGCTCGTAACCGGCCTTGCGGAACTCTTCGACCACGGCCTTGCTGTCCGGCAGCAGGCGCGGGTCAGCGCCGAAGGTCATGTACACGCCATCGACGTACTGCGCGCCGCCGGCGGTGGCCACCAGTTCGTCGGTCACGACACCGTCGTCGGACATGAACTTGACGTCCTTGAGGCCGGCTTCACGGATCTGGCGGACCAGTGGACCGGCTTCCGGGTGCAGCCCGCCGAAGTACACCACGTCGGCGCCCAGGGAGCGGATCTTGGTGACCAGGGCGCTGAAGTCTTTCTCGCCACGGGTCAGGCCTTCTTCGAGCACCGGCTTGACGCCGCGCTTGGTCAACTGCGCAGCGGTGGCATCGGCCAGGCCTTTGCCGTAGGTGTCCTTGTCGTTGATGACCGCGACTTTCTTACCCTTGAGCACGTCGACGATGTAGTCGCCGGCGACGATGCCTTGCTGGTCGTCACGCCCGCACATGCGGAACATGGCGCCCAGGCCACGCTCGGTCACCTGTGGGTTGGTGGAGCCGGGGGTGATCGCGATGATGCCCGCCTCGTCGTAGACCTCGGAGGCCGGGATGGTGTTGGACGAGCAGAAGTGCCCGACCACGCCGATCACTTTGTCCTGGTCGGCCAGGCGGTTTGCCACGGCCACGGCCTGCTTGGGTTCGCAGGCGTCGTCGCCGGCCACCAGCACGACTTTCTCACCGTTGATGCCGCCGGCCTTGTTGATGACTTCGGCCGCCGCCTGGGCACCCTTCATGTACTGCTCACCGAACGACGCGTTGGCGCCCGTCATGGGCCCCGCCACGCCAATCTTCACATCAGCTTGAACAAACGTAGAAACACCCAGCGCCGCTGCAACGGCGAGGGCCAGAAAACCTTTCTTGTAAAACGTCTGGGACATGAGTGGTGCTCCGATATTTTTGATTTTTGGCACGACAACTTGCGTTCAAACCTTTCACTGAAAGCTCAGAGCAAGCAGCGTGCCATTACGTTTTTATTCTTCAAAAAGACACGGTGTCATTGTTATTACAGGCGTTTCGCCACCGCTTGCCAGCACGTGCAACCCTCTAGCCCAAAGAGGTGCAACCAACCGCTATAAAAAGTACAACCCTAACGGGTCGCACCTGCAACCGGACGCATAAACGACTCTTCCTACACTTGTTACAACGTGCGTAACGGAACTGCACATTTACAGTGCGTGACTGCTACAACTTGCACCAATACAGATGAGTAGCCGCCTAATAAAACCCGGCTATGGAGCGGCAGTTCGCCGCTCAGATCACGATCCGCAGGCATTGCCCGGCGTGATACAGCGAGAATCCCGCCTCATACAGACAACTGCGCAACCCCACACCGGCCAACGGCTGCATCGGCGCGAACGGAATCGGCAATGCCTGGGCATTCTGGTGACACAGGTAGTCGGCAAACGCCTTGCCGACCACGCTGCCGGTGGTCACGCCCCGCCCGTTATAGCCGGTGACGGCCACAAGGCCCGGCGCCGGTTCGAACAGGCGCATCAAGTGGTCGGGCGTGAAGGCAATGCAACCAGTCCAGGTGTACTCCCACTGCACCGATTTGAGGTACGGGAAGTAGTGCTGCTGCACCCGATCGGCCCACGCTTTGAGGAACCAGGCCGGTTTCTGATTGCCGTTACCCAGGCTGCCGAGCAACAGGCGACCCTCGGCATCGCGGCGGATGCTGCTCAAGACCTGGCGCGTATCCCACGACCCCTGGCCACCAGGAAGGATTTGTTTGGCGGCGTCGTCGGTGAGCGGGGCCGACGCGACCTGGTAGTAATAACCGGGGAAAAAGTTACGCCGCAGCTCGGTCCATTCGCCTTCGGTGTAGGCATTGGAGGCGATGACCACCTGTGCCGCCTGCACGGCCCCTTGGGCAGTCTGCACCGACCAGTGGGACCCCTGGCGTTCCAGCCGGGTAACCGGCGAATGGTCGAACAGTTGCCCGCCAAGCCCCACGGCCGCCTCTGCAAGCCCCGAGGTATAGGCCATCGGGTTCAACGTACCCGCCCGTCGGTCCAACAGGGCGGCGGCAATTTTTTGGGTGCCGGTGGCCTGCTCGCAGGCCTGGCCGGTGAGCAACTCCACTGGCGCGCCACGGCGCTTCCATTGTTCTTCACGACTGCGCAGGTCCGCCTCGCCACGGGCGTTGTGCGCCATGTGCAACGTGCCCTCACGGCGCAATTGGCAATCGATGTGGTATTTGTCGATCAGGCTGAACACCAGCGACGGCGCCGCGCCCAACATGCGGTTGAGCTGGCTGCCCACCGCTTCGCCGAACCCGGCTTCGATGTCGTCCGGCGGGATCCACAGGCCGGCGTTTACCAACCCGACGTTGCGCCCCGAACCGCCATGGCCGGTGCGATGGGCCTCCAGCACGGCGACGCTTTTACCCTGTTCCAGCAAGTGAACGGCCGCCGATAAACCGGTGATGCCGGCGCCGATCACGCACACGTCCACCTTGGCCTCGCCCCGAAGCGCGGCACGGTCCGGCCGGCTGGGGGTGAGGTGTTCCCATAAACATGTTTCGCGTAGTGCCATTGCCAGACTCCGATGAGACCCAACAAACCTCTAACTGCAAATGCGCTCAGCGGTGGGAGGTGGCAAGCCCCCTCCCACACTCATCTCACTGCGACTTCAGGTATCAGTCGAAGGTAATGCCCTGGGCCAACGGCAACTCCAGTGAATAGTTCACGGTGTTGGTCTGGCGACGCATATACCCGCGCCACGCATCCGAACCCGACTCACGCCCGCCGCCGGTTTCTTTTTCACCGCCAAACGCGCCACCAATCTCCGCGCCGCTCGGGCCGATATTGACGTTGGCGATGCCGCAGTCACTGCCCACCGCCGACATGAACTGCTCGGCTTCGCGCACATCGGTGGTGAAGATGCACGACGACAAGCCTTGCGGCACGGCGTTGTTCAGGCGCAGCGCTTCGGCGAAGTCGGTGTAGCCGACCACGTACAGAATCGGCGCGAAGGTTTCGGTGCACACCACATCGCTTTGCTCGGGCATTTCCACAATCGCCGGCGATACGTAGTAGGCGTTGGGGAAGGTGTCTTGCAACTGGCGTTTGCCGCCGAACACCTTGCCGCCTTCGCTCAAGGCTTGCTCAAGGGCATCTTGCATGTTGTCGAAGCCGTGCTTGTCGATCAGCGGGCCGATCAGGTTGCCTTCCAGCGGGTGGCCGATGCGCACTTTGGAATAGGCGGCCTTGAGGCGGGTGACGATTTCTGCCTTGACCGACTCATGGGCGATCAGGCGGCGCAGGGTGGTGCAACGCTGGCCGGCGGTGCCGACGGCGCTGAACAGAATGGCGCGTACGGCCATGTCCAGGTCGGCGCTTGGGCCGAGGATCATCGCGTTGTTGCCGCCCAGCTCCAGAATGCTGCGGGCGAAACGCGCGGCAACTTTCGGCGCCACTTCACGGCCCATGCGGGTGCTGCCGGTGGCGCTGATCAACGCTACGCGTGGGTCATCCACCAGCGCAGCGCCGGCATCGCGACCACCAATGATCACCTGACTGAGGTACTGCGGGGCATCGTTAAAGTTTTTCAGCACGCGCTCGAACAGCGCCTGGCACGCCAGGGCGGTGAGCGGGGTTTTTTCCGACGGTTTCCAGATCACCGCGTTGCCGCACACCAGCGCCAGCGCGGTGTTCCACGCCCACACCGCGACCGGGAAGTTGAAGGCGCTGATCACACCGACCACGCCCAGCGGGTGCCAGGTTTCACGCATGTGGTGGCCTGGGCGCTCGGAGGCGATGGTCAAGCCGTACAACTGGCGCGACAGGCCGACGGCGAAATCGCAGATGTCGATCATCTCCTGCACTTCACCCAGGCCTTCCTGAGTGATCTTGCCGGCCTCCCAGGACACCAGCTCACCCAGGTCAGCCTTGTATTCACGCAGCACGTCGCCGAACTGCCGCACCAGCTCGCCACGACGGGGCGCCGGCACGTTGCGCCAGGCTTGGAATGCATGCTCGGCGCGACTGACCTGTTGCTCCACCTCGGCGGCACCTTCCCACTGGACACTGCCGATCAGGCTGCCATCAATCGGCGAATGCACGGGCTGTTTACCCGCCTGGTACAGCGCCGGGTTTACCCCGAGACGATCAAGCAATGCGGCAACCATGGTCACTCCCTCAAATCTGCGTACAAAAAATCGCGCCGCGACATGCACGGCGATCCAGCGCTTATTTGTAGCTGGCCCAAGACTTGCCAACAAACGACGATTAGGCGAGATATCATTCCGTTTATTCATGCAAAGCATAAAAAGAGGCACACCGTGCTGAACAAAAGACATTTGCCCTCGATCACCGCCCTGCAGTGTTTCGAAGCCGCCACCCGCCACCTGAGCTTCACCCGCGCCGCCGAGGAACTGAACCTCACGCAGAGCGCCGTGAGCAAGCAAGTGGCGCAGTTGGAGGAGTTGCTGCAACACCTGCTGTTTCGCCGCGTGCGTCGTCGCCTGCAGATGACCCCGGCGGGCGACCTGTACCTGGTGGAAGTGCGCAAAATCCTCACCCAGGTGGAGATGTCCACCCACTACCTGCGCTCCTATGGCGGCGAAACCGAAGTGTTGCGCGTGTCCACGCCCTACACCTTCGGGGCCCGCTGGTTGGTGCCGCGCCTCAAGGGCTGGCGGCTGCGTCACCCGCAAATCCACCTGGACCTGTGCAACGAACAGGAACCGGATGACTTGCTGCAGGGCAAGGCCGACATGGCGTTCTATTTCGGCCAGGGTTCACGTCCCGGCACCGAGAGTTTGAAGTTGTTCAGCGAGGAACTGGTGCCGGTGTGTGCACCGGAAAGCCTGCCGGCCAAACCGCTCACCGACCCTACGCAGCTCAGCGAGTTGGTGTTGCTGCAAAACGCCTCGCGCCCGCAGGGTTGGCACGATTGGTTTGCCGACCAGGGTTACCAGACCGAACACAGCTACCACGGGCCGCGTTTCGATACGTTCTATATGTGCATTCGTGCCGCGCAGGTGGGCTGTGGGGTCGCGCTGCTGCCCAGGTTTCTGGTGGAAGAGGAGTTGGCCGACGGCAAGCTGGTGATTCCCTGGCCGCATGCGATGCCGAGCCGGGATGCTTATTACCTGGCGTATCCGGAGCACTCGGCGGAAGTGCCCAAGGTACGCAATTTTGTGAAGTGGATGATGGAGCAGGTTATTTAGTGCCTGCTCCCGATAGCGTCAGTAGCCGTGGCAAAAAAAATCACTGGCAAAACCCCACAGGTCTATGCGCCACTAGCCCCCTTCCTTAATTGCGCGTAAAGGCCGGCGCTCAGCGCCGACCCGTCTGGAGATTCCCGTTATGAGCGAGAGTGTGTTTGCCGATCGCATCGTGCAGAACCTGCTCGACACCGACTTCTACAAGCTGACCATGATGCAGGCGGTGCTGCACAACTACCCCAACGTGGAAGTTGAATGGGAGTTTCGTTGCCGTAACAGTGAGGATCTGCGCCCCTACCTGGCCGAGATCCGCTACCAGATCGAGCGCCTCGCGGACCTGAGTCTGAGCCCTGACCAGTTGGGGTTCCTGGAGCGCATCAGCTTTATGAAGCCGGATTTTTTGCGCTTCCTGGGGCTGTTCCGCTTCAACCTGCGCTATGTGCAAACCGGCATCGAGAACGGTGAGCTGTTTATCCGCCTGCGCGGGCCATGGCTGCATGTGATTCTGTTCGAGGTGCCGATGCTGGCCATCGTCAGCGAAGTGCGCAACCGCTACCGCTACCAGAGCGTGATCCTCGAACAGGCTCGCGAGCAGCTGTACCGCAAGTTCGACTGGCTGACCGCAAATGCCGGCAGCGATGAACTGGCCGAGCTGCAAGTGGCCGACTTCGGCACGCGCCGGCGCTTCTCGTACCGGGTGCAGGAAGAAGTGGTCAACGTGCTCAAGCACGACTTCCCCGGACGGTTTGTCGGCACCAGTAACGTACACCTGGCCCGCGAGCTGGACATCAAACCCCTGGGCACCATGGCCCATGAATGGATCATGGCCCACCAGCAACTCGGCCCGCGCCTGATCGACAGCCAGATCGCCGCCCTCGACTGCTGGGTCCGCGAATACCGTGGCCTGCTGGGTATCGCCCTGACTGATTGCATCACCACCGACGCCTTCCTGGGCGACTTCGACTTGTACTTCGCCAAGCTGTTCGACGGCCTGCGCCACGACTCCGGCGACCCGGTGCAATGGGCAGAAAAAGCCATCGCCCACTACCACAAGCTCGGTATCGAGCCGATGAGCAAGACCCTGGTGTTCTCCGACAGCCTGTCGCTGCCCAAGGCCCTGGAGATATTCCGCGCGTTGCGGGGCCGCATTAATGTGAGCTTCGGCATCGGCACCAACCTGACCTGCGATATCCCAGGGGTGGAACCGATGAGCATCGTGCTTAAGATGACCGCCTGCAATGGCCAGCCCGTCGCTAAGATCTCCGATGAAGCGGGCAAGACCCACTGCACCGACCCGAATTTTGTCGCCTATTTGCGTCACGTTTTCAAAGTACCTGCCCTATCCAGCAAGGAGTGAATCATGCAAGCCGTACAGCGTGAGATTGCGCAGCAGCTCAACGTGCAAGCGCCGTTCAAAGACCAGGCCGCCCTTGAGGCCGAGGTGGCGCGCCGCGTGACCTTTATCCAGGACTGCCTGCGCAATTCAGGCCTCAAGGCGCTGGTGCTGGGCATCAGCGGCGGTGTCGACTCCCTCACCGCCGGCCTGCTGGCCCAGCGCGCCATGCAGGAACTGCGCGCCAGCACCGGTGATGAGGCGTATACGTTCATCGCCGTGCGCCTGCCCTACGAAACCCAGTTCGACGAAATCGACGCCCAGGCCTCGGTGGACTTTATCGAACCCCACGAGCGCCACACCGTGAATATCGGCCCGGCGGTGAAATCGCTGGCCAATGAGGTGGCGGCGTTTGAAGGCCAGGCCGCGGTGTCCCGCGACTTCGTGCTAGGCAACACCAAGGCGCGCATGCGCATGGTGGCGCAATACACCATCGCCGGCGCGGCCGGTGGCCTGGTGATCGGGACCGACCATGCGGCGGAAGCGGTGATGGGGTTTTTCACCAAGTTCGGTGATGGGGCCTGTGATCTGGCGCCGCTGAGCGGGCTGGTAAAGAACCAGGTGCGTGCCATTGCGCGGCATTTCGGTGCGCCGGAATCGTTGGTTGAGAAGGTACCGACGGCCGACCTCGAAGACCTGTCGCCGGGCAAGCCGGACGAAGCGTCACATGGCGTGACCTACGCCGAGATCGATGCGTTCCTGCACGGCGAGCCGGTGCGGGAAGAGGCATTCCGGATCATCTGCGAGACATACCGCAAGACCGAGCACAAGCGGGTGATGCCGTTTGCGCCGTGAGGTGAGTCAGACAGCTTTGCAGTGACTGTCAGATAGCTATCGGGGGCAAGCCCCCTCCCACACTTGACCGAGTTCCAGCATGTGAATGCGGTCGAATGTGGGAGGGGGCTTGCTCCCGACGAACGATGACGCGGCCTTATTTGACGACCACAGTGCCTTTCATCATCGAGATGTGGCCTGGGAACGAGCAGAAGAACGCATAGTCCGTCCCGGCGGCCAGTTTCGACACATCGAACGTCACCGAATCTTTCTCGCCGGCACCGATGATCTTGGTGTGGGCGATGATGCGGGCGTCACCTTCTTTCAGGTAGTTCTTGTCGATACCGGCGGCCATGCCGTCGCTGGCGATACCAGGCATATCGGCGGCAGAACTCAGTACCCAGTTATGCCCCATGACATTTTTCGGCAAGCTGCCGGAGTGAGTCAGCTCAACGGTGAACGTCTTGCAGCTTTTGTCGATTTCAATGGCTTTGGTGTTGAAGGACATCTGGTCAGTGGAGTCGACGGTGACCTTGCACTCTGCAGCAAGCAACTGGCCGCTCGCCAGAGTCAGCAGGGAAACAGCAACGAGTTTGGCAAACATGTGAATCTCCAAGGCAGGGTTTAAACAACGCGGATTGCGATAAGGGTGCCTCAAACGGGCTTGAATGCTTATGATCTGAATCAACAAATTGTATACAACTTTAGGCTATCAGACTTATCAACACAATCTACCAGCCTAAGTCGCAGCACCCGCCTATGATCGGCCCAACACTCACTGGAGCCCGAGCCATGCACTTCAATCAATTCTTCAACGGCCTGTTGGCCGCGTAT
Organism: Pseudomonas asgharzadehiana; assembly: GCF_019139815.1. Taxonomy (NCBI): domain Bacteria; kingdom Pseudomonadati; phylum Pseudomonadota; class Gammaproteobacteria; order Pseudomonadales; family Pseudomonadaceae; genus Pseudomonas; species Pseudomonas asgharzadehiana. Next base: position 833,178 of record NZ_CP077079.1, on the reverse strand, counting down.
GCCTGCGGTAAGTGAAGACCAAGCGCGTCGCTAAGCTGCTACCATAGCGACCCAAGGCAGCTGCGCGCCGCCACCCTCACCTTCGACCCAAGAGGATCGCCCATGGCCAAACCTAATTACTCCTTCGCCAAACGTCAGAGAGACTTGGCCAAGGAACAGAAGAAAGAGGAAAAACTGCAACGCAAGAAAGCCGCTGCCGATGAAGAAACCGGCGCACTGAACCCGGACGTCGATGCTGAAGAAACGAACGACGAGACGGAAACACCAAAAGATCCGGCTGAATAATTTTCTTTGTGGTGAGCCGGCGCGCCCTGCTCACCACAATCCACCGTCACTCCAGCGGCATCACCGTCACCCGTACCTCCGGGTCATGGCTCCCTCCCCCCAGAATCACCCCCCGCAACGGCGACACATCGGAAAAATCCCGGCCCCAGGCCAGGGTGATGTGCTCCAGTGCCGGCTGTACGTTATTCGTCGGATCAAAATCCACCCAACCCGCCACCGGGCAAAACACCGAGACCCACGCATGGGAGGCATCGGCGCCGATCAGCCGTGGCTGGCCGGGCGGTGGCTGGGTGAGCAGGTAGCCGCTGATATAACGCGCCGCCAGGCCCCGCGAACGCAGGCAGGCGAGCATCAGGTGGGCGAAGTCCTGGCATACGCCGCGGCGGCGTTCCAGCACTTCCACCAAGGGCGTGGCGACCTGGGTGGCTTCGGCATCGAAGGTGAATTCACTGAAGATTTTTTCCATCAGCGCCTGCACGCCGAGCAGCAAGGGCTCGCCGGGCGGGAAACAGCTTTCGGAGAACTCGACGAAGGTTTTTTTCAGGTGCACGTAGGGTGATTCGAAGCGATAGCGGCACGCTTCGATCCGCTCAGGGGTCATTGTGTGGCTGCTGTAGGTCAGGCTGTCACGCGTCTGATCCCAGGGCGGCGACTGCTGAAAATCCAGCACCGGCCGTGCCAGCACTTCGACGGTCAGCCCGGCATTGACCAACAGTTCATCGTGGGGACGCTCGAAGGCCAGGCGCGTGATCGGGTTGCCGAACACATCCAGCTCATCGCGCCGCGACGACGGCTGCGGGCTGATTTCCAGTTGCTGCGCGGTGCAGCGCTGCCAGGCACACGGCCGTGGCCACAGGTGCGCCAGTTGCTGCGCCAGGGACACCGGGCTGTCGTAGTGGTAATGGGTATCGTGGAAAATCTGGTAGCGCGCGCTCATTACACCGACACCGTTTGCTGGCTGACATCATCCACATGGGCAAAATGGCGCAAGGCCAGGCGGTCCGACACTTGCCCGCTTTCATCGGCCACCGCTTGCAGCAGGTCGGCCAAGCCATCCAGCGCGGCACGCACGCTGGTTTCGCCAAACAGCCCGTTCTCCAGGCAGCCCAGGTCGAAACGCGCCAGGCGCTCCACCAAGGGGGCCAGGCCGGTCTCGCGAGGTACGCCAAAATCGTCGTTGAGCCGACGCAGGGTGCGGCTCACCAGCTTGAGCTGGAACAGCACCGCATGGGGGTTCTGCTCGTCAAGCAGCAACAGGTCGAGCACCGGGATCAACTGCGGCACCGCCAGGTAGCGCGAGCGATAGGTGATGCTGCTATTGCCCAGTTCCAGCAACCACTCCAGCCCCGCCTGATCGAATACCGCCACGCCGCGCAGAAACGCCGCAAGGCTGCTGCTCAGAAATTGCAGGCGCTCGATACGCCGGCCCATCATCAGGAAGCGCCAGCCTTCGTCGCGCGTCATGTCGTCCAGGGCAAAGCCGGACAGCGCGGCGAGGGACATGACCAGGCGGTTGAGAAAATCGAGCAACTCGCCAAAGTCCGGGCTTTCGTTTTCCAGTTCCAGGGCTTCGCGTTGCAGCTCGACCAGAGCCTGCCAGTTCTCACGGGACAACTTGCCGCGCACCTGGGACGCCGCCCACTGCAAGCGCTGCAGGTTGGCGCGCAGGCTTTGCGGCCAGTCATCACCGAGTAACGCGGCCATCAGGCGTTCGGGCAGCGCGTCTTCCTCCGGCAACAGACGCAGGTTTTCACCCAGCTCCACGGCGGCCTGCAACGCCAATGGATCGTCACCATCGACGTAGCGCGCCAGCACGATACGCAGCCAACGCGCACTGTCATCGCAACGCTCGCAATAGCGGCCGAACCAGAACAGGTTCTCCACCACGCGGGACGGCAGATAAGGATCGCGGCGCACCAGGTCATGCGCGCCAATCATGCGCTGCGCACGCCACTGCTCGCCGCCCGGCGCGCGTTCGCCGAGCACCCAGGTGTCTTTGCTGGCGCCACCGCGCTGCATCGACACCACTTCGGCATCGGCCTCGGCCGCCACGCGGGTCAGGCCACCGGGCAGCACGCGGTAGCCATCGGCGCTGGCCACGGCGTACACACGCATGCCGATGGCGCGGTGTTGCAGGTGGTCATCCACGGTGTGCCATACCGGCGCCTGGGACAGTTGCGCCAACTCTTGGGCGACATAGGCATAGGGTCGTGCACGCATGCGCTGGGCCAGGGCCTGGCGTTGTTCATCGTTCAAATCGCGGCCAAAGACCGGGGCGAAACTCTGCGATGGAAATGCCGGTTTGATCAGCAACTCCGGCAGCTTCGCCAAGGCTTCGGCGAGCACCGGCGCCTCACCGCACCACCACGTGGCGATGGACGGCAGAATCAGCGCTTCACCGAACAGGAATTCGTTGATTTTCGGCAGAAACCCCAGCAGCCCCGGCGACTCCAGCACGCCACTGCCCAACGCATTGGCCACCAGCACATTGCCCTGGCGTACCGCATCAAGCAGGCCGGGCACGCCGAGGGCCGAGTCGGTGCGCAGCTCCAACGGGTCACAGAAGTCATCATCCAGGCGCCGCATGATCGCGTGCACCCGGCGCAGGCCGCTGAGGGTCTTGAGGTACACGGTGCTGTCGCGCACGGTCAGGTCGCCGCCTTCCACCAAGGGGTAGCCGAGCTGGCGGGCGAGGTAAAGGTGTTCGAAGTAGCTTTCGTTGAAGCGGCCAGGGGTGAGCAGCACGATCAGCGGCGGCTGGTCGTCGCCGGGGGCCTGGCGGGCCAGGGTTTCCTGAAGCGTACGGAAGAAACCGGTGAGGTGTTGCACCTGCAAATCACGGTACAGGTCCGGGAAGGCGCGGGACACGATGGTGCGGTTTTCCAGCGCATAACCGGCGCCGGACGGGGCCTGGGTCCGGTCGGCGGTGACCCACCAACGACCATCCGGGGTGCGCGCCAGGTCCACGGCGTACAGATGCAGAAAGGTGCCGTCGGGGGGCAGGATGCCCTGGCACGGCCACAGGAAATTGTTATGCCCGAACACCAGCTCCGCCGGCAGCAAGCCTTCCTTGATCAGGCGCTGCGGGCCGTAGAGATCGGCAAGCACAGCATTGAGCAGGCGCGCACGCTGGGCGATACCGGCAGACAACTGCTGCCATTCATCGGCGGCCAGCACGTGGGGCAACAAGTCCAGCTCCCACGGGCGGTCGGCGCCCTTGGGGTCGGCGTAGACGTTGTAGGTCACGCCGTTTTCCTGGATCTGCCGCGTCAGCAGCGCCTGGCGCTGGGCCAGTTGCGCCGGGGTGCTGCGTTGCAGGTGGTCGAGCAGGCGCCGCCAATGGGCACGCACCTCACCGCTGTCATCCAGCAGTTCATGATAAGTGCCCGCGGTGAGCGGGTAACGGTCGAGCAAGTCGGACATGGAACGCTCGGGCAGAGGCAAAGGGGCTCAGATTAACCTAACAAACACTGCAAATCCGCTGTGGTCGCATTCAGTCTTTTTTATTGGGAAAACGTCGTAGATCCAGAGTCATCGGCAGCTCGTCATTAATCTCCAGGTTTGGCACCGGCAGCTTTCCAGGCGTATGCCCCAACCGGAAGAACCGCTCCTGCCGCCGGCTCTCGGCTCCGTTGGCATTCACCGGCAAGCTGTCGTAATTGCGCCCGCCCGGGTGCGCGACGTGGTACTGGCAGCCGCCCAAGGAGCGTTGCATCCAGGTGTCCAGCAGGTCGAACACCAACGGCGCGTGCACCGGGATGGTCGGTTGCAGGCAGTTGGCCGGTTGCCAGGCGCGATAGCGCACACCGGCGACAAACTCACCTACACGGCCGGTGGGTTGCAGCGGCACCGGGATGCCGTTGCAGGTCAGCAGATAACGTTGCGGCGCCAGGCCGCTGAGCTTGACTTGCAGGCGCTCCAGCGACGAGTCCACATACCGCACCGTGCCGCCCACTGCGCCCTCCTCGCCCAGGACATGCCAAGGTTCAAGGGCCTGGCGCAGTTCCAGTTCGATGCCGCTGACGGCGTAGTCGCCGATCTTGGGAAAACGGAACTCCAGGTGCGCGGCAAACCACTCGGCGCGCAGCGGGTAGCCGGCGGCGTTGAGTTCGACAATGACGTCGGCGAAATCCTGCTCGATAAAGTGCGGCAGCAGGAAACGGTCATGCAGCTCGGTGCCCCAGCGTGCCAATGTCGGCGGTGCATAGGGTTCACGCCAGAAGCGCGCGACCAGCGCCCGCAGCAGCAGCTGCTGGGTCAGGCTCATGCGCGCATGGGGCGGCATTTCAAAGGCACGCAGTTCCAGCAGGCCCAAGCGGCCTGTGGCGCCGTCGGGCGAGTAGAGCTTGTCGATGCAGAATTCGGCGCGGTGGGTGTTGCCCGTCACGTCGATGAGCAGGTTGCGCAACAGGCGGTCCACCAACCAAGGGGGGCAGTCTTCACCGGGGGCGGGCATCTGTGCAAAGGCGATTTCCAGCTCATACAACGCATCGTTACGCGCTTCATCCACCCGTGGCGCCTGGGAGGTCGGGCCGATAAACAAGCCGGAAAACAGGTAAGACAGCGACGGATGGTTATGCCAGTAGCTGATCAAACTGCGCAGCAAGTCGGGGCGACGCAGGAACGGCGAGTCCTTGGGCGTGGCGCCGCCGAGTACAAAGTGGTTACCGCCACCGGTGCCGGTGTGGCGCCCGTCGATCATGAACTTCTCTGTGGTCAGGCGGGTTTGCCGAGCCTCTTCATAGAGGAACTCGGTGCGCTCGACCAACTCGTCCCAGGTGGCGGACGGCTGCACGTTGACCTCGATCACACCGGGGTCCGGCGTGATCCGGAAGTTGCTCAGGCGCATATCGAACGGCGGTTCATAGCCTTCCAGCAGCACCGGGCAGTGCAACTCCTCAGCGGTGGCCTCGATGGCAGCCACCAGCTCCAGGTAATCTTCGACCCGCTCCAAGGGCGGCATAAACAGGTACAGGCGCCCTTCCCGTGCTTCAGCGCACAGCGCGGTGCGGGTCAGCCAATCGGCGGACTCGTCCACCTCTGGCACGCGGTCTTCACTGGGCGCAGGCTCACCGTGGCTTTGCAGTTGCGCGGTGGTGGGCAGCGGCGGCTGCTCCTGGTTCGGGTCAGTGGGATGCACAAACGGATATTCCGCCGCCGTCACCCATGGCTGCGACGCCAGCGGCAGGCGATAGCCCAGCGGCGAATCCCCCGGCACCAGGCGGCAGTGATTGTCGCGCAGGTACCAGCGGCCGCTTTGCCAACGGTCATTGGCCGCCGTGCGCGCCAACGGCAACACTTGACCGATGACTTTATCCAGCCCCTGGCTGAACACTTTGCGCAGGCGCGCGCGCTCCAGGTCATCGCTCAGGCGCGGTTCTTGGGCGGTGACGTTGTGCGGCAGCGCGCCTTCACGCCACAGGTAGTAGAAATTGTCTTCGAAAGCCGGGAACACAAAGCGCGCCGGCAGTTTGAGGCGCTCGGCGACGCTGGCCAGGAAGCGCCCGGCCATCACCCCATCGGCGCCGTAGTCTTGTTGTTCATCGGCAATCAACGCGCTGTTGTGCCAGATCGGCACGCCGTCGCGGCGCCAGTAGCAGTTGAGCGACCAGCGCGGCAGTTGCTCGCCGGGGTACCACTTGCCCTGGCCGAAATGCACCAGGCCCTTGGGCGCATAGTGCTGGCGCATGCGCTGGAACAGCTCGGCCGACAGGCGACGTTTGTCCGGGCCGAGGGCCGCGGTGTTCCACTCGGCGCCATCGGGATCGTCGATGGACACGAAGGTCGGTTCGCCGCCCATGGTCAGGCGTACATCGTCCTTGAGCAGGTCGCCGTCGATTTGCCGGCCCAGGGCCTGGATCGCCAGCCATTGCTCTTCGGTGTAGGGCTTGGTCACCCGTGGGGCTTCCCAGATCCGCTCTACCGACATTTCGTGGGTAAATTCGCACTCGCACGGTTCCACCAGCCCACTGATCGGTGCGGCGGACGATGGGTCAGGGCTACAGGCCAACGGGATATGCCCTTCACCGGCAAACAAGCCGGACGTGGCGTCCAGGCCGATCCAGCCGGCACCGGGCAAATACACTTCGCACCAGGCATGCAGGTCGGTGAAGTCCACTTCGGTGCCGGACGGGCCATCAAGGGCTTTGACGTCGGCGGTCAGTTGAATCAGGTAGCCCGACACAAACCGCGCCGCCAAGCCCAGGTTGCGCAGCAGTTGCACCAGCAACCACGCCGAGTCGCGGCACGAGCCGGAGGCGTTTTCCAGGGTGAATTCCGGGGTTTGCACGCCCGGTTCCATGCGGATCAGGTAACCGATATCGGCGGCCAGGCGCTGGTTGAGGCCCACCAGAAAGTCCACGGCGGGCAACGGCGTACGGTCGATACCGGCCAGGTAGGCGGCGAATTTCGGGGTCAGCGGCAGGGTTTCCAGGTACGGCGCCAACTCACGTTGCTCATCGGCGGCGTAGCTGAAGGGGATTTTCTCGGCGTAAGGCTCAAGGAAAAAGTCGAACGGGTTGAACACCGCCATCTCGGCGACCAGGTCGACTTCGATACGCAGTTGATCGGTCTTTTCCGGAAAAACCAGGCGCGCCAGGTAATTGCCCTGGGGGTCTTGCTGCCAGTTGATGAAGTGCTGCTCGGGCAGCACTTTGAGTGCGTAGGACAAAATCCGCGTACGGCTATGAGCCGCTGGGCGTAAACGCACGATTTGTGGGCCGAGTTCAACAGCGCGGTCGTAGCGGTAATGCGTAACGTGGTGCAACGCGACATGAATCGACACGGCGGCCTCCTGCGAGCCAGGGCATGGACACAACGTGCGCAAGACTTATGCCAGAGCGGCGATCATTGCGCGTTATCGTAAGACCCGCTGCAGTACAGCACCAAAACGGCGCCAATGTACGTGCCATGGTGCAAGAGCTGCACATATTTGTGGCGCAGGGTGGCGAATCTACCCATCTAGCGTGCTTTGTGTGTGGCGATGATGGCTTGGCGCAGCCGCCTCACTTCAACCAGTTTCTGGCGCATTTCGCGGTGACGCTTACTGTTGAGCAGCAGCAACCCCAACAGCGGGAACAGCAGGCTCAAGCCATAGGAAAGCGGATGCGGACCAAACGCGATGGTGGGCAGCACCCCCAGAACACAGAGCGCAAGCAACATCACCAGCGGCCATACCCATTGCGGCCGCCCGCGCGCGATCATGAAATTGCACTGCACGATGCCCCACGTCAGCGCGAGGCCACCCAGGAAGGAATACTTGAGGTTGTCGTCCATCGGCAAGCGCGGGAAATAACTGTCGAAAATCAGTGGCACCGCGAATACCAGGCTGAACACCGCCGCGAAAATCGCCCCCATGAAGACCGGGAAGTACTGCGCCAGAAAACTGCGAATACCGGGTAGCTCATTCATTGCTCATTTCCTCATACAGTCCCACGGCAATGGTGCGTACGTTCCCCGAGATTGCACTGCCGGTGAAGCCGATGGCCGCGCCCAGGGCATCCTGTATCTGGGTCACCGTTGCATGCTTGACCTGGGCGGGGGTGAAACGCTTGGTCGCCTCGCCGGACAGTTGCTTCAACTTGAGCATTTTGGCGGTCATGCGCGGGTCCTGGATGCTGAGCAGTTCCTTGGTGAGCTTGGCGCGCTCTTGCCGGTTCAATCCTCGCAATACCTCCCGCACGCTTTTGCCGGTGGTGGCCTGGTTCAGCCGCACCAGCTTTATCGTGGTCAACGTCGATGCCCCGACCCCGATCAAGGACGCCGCATCCAGCGCGATCATCGTGTACTGATACCACTCCGAGCTGTCGAGCTTGTCGTTTTTGGAGGGGTCACTGATCTCATTGCTGACGCGATAACCACTGGCAAAACACTGCAGCGTGCTGGCCGTGGCGGCGGTATAGCCGATGGCCGTGATCACGCTGCTGGCGCCCGCCGTGAACGGCACGGCGACGGTACCGCTGAGCACGACGATCCAACCGATGATCGCGCCTGCGCAGGACAGAGACGTATTGATCGCCTCTCCCACGAGGCGCGATTCGCGAGGGTTGTCCTGGACCTGTTGCGCAAACTGCGCCGGGGCAATGTACTTCTGCGCTTCACGCAAAATAATGCGCTTGGGGGCAATGCTGCAGATCGGCTGGAATTCACGCAGGGTGACCACGTTGAAATCGGCGTCGATATACACGACGCCCGCCCCCACGATGGCCGGGTCAGCATCAATGGCCGCAAACAGGCGTGGCAGGTTGATCTGGCTTTCGATGCGCTGGCGCGCCATGAACTGGGAGCGGTTGGAGTCCATGCCGATGTTGAGCAGGGGGTTGCTCATTGGGGTGCTCTTCCTTGAAGGGGGGTGGTGACTGGGCTGATGCTATCGGGGGCAAGCCCCCTCCCACATTTTGAATGTATTCACGCAACACGTGTGGGAGGGGGCTTGCTCCCGATGGCGATCTAATGGGCGCCACCTTAGCAAACAGGCTACCCACTCGCCACACAGCAAAACGCCAGCTCAAGGCTGGCGTTCTGCATATTCAAGCGGCGATCAACGAGGTACAACCGGCTTGCGCGCCGGCTTGCCGCCTTTACCCTTGGCCGCATCGCTGCGCTCTTTGGCCGCCTGTTTGTTACGTGCCTGGGCGGCGGCCTTGGCTTGTTCACGCTTGTCCCACGGGTTGCTGCCGTCGCTGCCACGAGGCGGCAAACCGGTGTGCTGGGTGAGGATTTTAGTGGTGGTTTCCTTGGCGACCTTGTGGCTGCCGGCCGGCGTCGAGTTCTTGCGACGGGCGCTCTGGTAGCTGTCGGTGCTCGGCTGGTGCAGCGGGATCAACTGGTCCTTGCCCGGGCCGATCAGGTCGGCACGGCCCATGCGGGTCAGCGCTTCACGCAGCATTGGCCAGCCTTTGGGGTCGTGGTAACGCAGGAACGCCTTGTGCAGGCGGCGCTGCTCCTCGCTCTTGACGATGGTGACCGCGTCACTCTTGTAGGTGACCTTGCGCAGCGGGTTCTTGCCCGAGTGATACATCGCGGTGGCGGTGGCCATCGGCGACGGGTAGAACGCCTGCACCTGGTCGGCACGGAAACCGTTGCCCTTGAGCCACAGGGCCAGGTTCATCATGTCTTCATCGGTGGTGCCAGGGTGGGCGGCGATGAAGTAGGGGATCAGGTACTGCTCTTTGCCCGCTTCCTTGGTGTACTTCTCGAACATGCGCTTGAACTTGTCATAGCTGCCGATGCCCGGTTTCATCATCTGGTTGAGCGGACCTTCCTCGGTGTGTTCCGGGGCGATCTTGAGGTAACCACCGACGTGGTGGGTCACCAGCTCTTTCACGTATTCCGGCGACTCGACGGCCAGGTCGTAGCGCAGGCCGGAAGCGATCAGGATCTTCTTCACACCCGGCAACGCACGGGCGCTGCGGTACAGCTGGATCAGCGACGAATGGTCGGTGTTCAGGTTCGGGCAGATGCCGGGGAACACGCAGGACGGCTTGCGGCACGCGGATTCGATTTCCGGGCTCTTGCAGGCGATGCGGTACATGTTCGCGGTCGGGCCGCCGAGGTCGGAGATCACCCCGGTGAAGCCGGGTACTTTGTCGCGGATCTCTTCGATTTCGCGAATGATCGATTCTTCGGAACGGTTCTGGATAATGCGGCCTTCGTGCTCGGTGATCGAGCAGAAGGTGCAGCCGCCGAAGCAGCCCCGCATGATGTTCACCGAGAAGCGGATCATGTCGTAGGCCGGGATCTTTTCCTTGCCGTACGCCGGGTGCGGAACACGTGCGTAAGGCATGCCGAACACGTAGTCCATTTCTTCGGTGGTCATCGGGATGGGCGGCGGGTTGAACCACACATCCACTTCACCGTGCTTTTGCACCAGGGCACGGGCGTTGCCCGGGTTGGTTTCCAGGTGCAGCACGCGGTTGGCGTGGGCGTAGAGCACCGCGTCGCCACGGACCTTTTCCACCGACGGCAGGCGGATCACGGTCTTGTCACGGGTCATGCGCGGGCTGGCCAGGATCTGTACGACCTTGGCTTCTTCCGGGTCATCAACAGGCCCCTTCTCTTGCTCGATAGCGCAAGCCTGGGTGTCCTGGGTGTTGACGTACGGGTTGATGATCTTGTCGATCTTGCCCGGACGGTCGATACGCGTGGAGTCCACCTCATACCAGCCCGCCGGCGTGTCCCGGCGAATGAACGCGGTACCGCGCACGTCGGTGATGTCTTCGATCTTGTGGCCCCACGACAGGCGCTGGGCAACTTCGACAATGGCCCGCTCGGCGTTGCCGTACAGCAGGATATCGGCGGTGGCGTCGATCAGGATCGAGTTGCGCACGCGGTCCTGCCAGTAGTCGTAGTGGGCAATGCGACGCAGGGACGCTTCGATGCCGCCGAGTACGATCGGCACATTCTTGTAGGCTTCCTTGCAGCGCTGGCTGTACACCAGGCTCGCACGGTCCGGGCGCTTGCCGGCCATGCCGCCGGGGGTGTAGGCGTCGTCGGAACGGATTTTCTTGTCGGCGGTGTAGCGGTTGATCATCGAGTCCATGTTGCCGGCCGCGACGCCAAAGAACAGGTTGGGCTCGCCAAGCTTCATGAAATCGTCTTTGGACTGCCAGTTCGGCTGGGCAATGATCCCGACGCGAAAGCCCTGGGACTCCAGCAGCCGGCCGATGATCGCCATGCCGAACGAGGGGTGGTCAACGTAGGCATCACCGGTGACGATGATGATGTCGCACGAATCCCAGCCAAGCTGATCCATCTCCTCCCTGCTCATGGGCAGGAATGGCGCAGGACCGAAACATTCGGCCCAGTACTTGGGATAGTCAAATAACGGCTTGGCTGTTTGCATGACGGTGACCGGTGTTGAGATGAAAAATCGCGGGCGCGGAATATAGCACAAATTTTGACCAATTCCGACGGTAATGGTCGGAATTGAATAGACGGATTATTCGTCGTCGTCGAAGTTGTAACTGCCCGGCGCCAGGTTCTCGAAACGCGTGTACTTACCGATGAATGCCAGGCGGATAAAGCCAATCGGGCCGTTACGCTGCTTGCCGATGATGATCTCGGCAATGCCTTTGTGTTCCGTTTCGGGGTGATACACCTCGTCGCGGTACACGAACATGATCACGTCGGCGTCCTGCTCGATCGCTCCGGATTCACGCAAGTCGGAGTTCACCGGACGCTTGTTGGGACGTTGCTCCAGGGAACGGTTGAGCTGGGACAGCGCCACCACCGGGCAGTTGAACTCCTTGGCCAGGGCTTTCAGCGACCGGGAGATCTCGGAAATTTCGTTGGTACGGTTGTCACCGCTGGAACCTGGGATCTGCATCAATTGCAGGTAGTCGATCATGATCAGGGCGATGTCGCCGTGCTCACGCACCAGGCGACGGGTACGCGCGCGCATCTCGGAGGGGCTGATGCCCGCCGTATCATCGATAAACAGCTTGCGGTCATTGAGCAGGTTGACCGCCGAGGTCAGGCGTGGCCAGTCATCGTCTTCGAGGCGACCGGCACGCACCTTGGTCTGGTCGATACGGCCGAGGGACGAAAGCATACGCATGATCAGCGATTCACCTGGCATCTCCAGGGAGTACACCAGGACTGTCTTGTCGCTGCGCAACACCGCGTTTTCCACCAGGTTCATCGCAAAGGTGGTCTTACCCATGGATGGACGGCCGGCGACGATGATCAAGTCGGACGGCTGCAGGCCGCTGGTCTTCTCATCGAGGTCCGTGTAGCCGGTGGAAATACCGGTGATCGCGTTGTCGGTGTTGAACAGGGTGTCGATGCGATCGATGGCCTTGGTCAACAGGTCGTTGACGCTGACCGGGCCGCCGGTTTTCGGGCGTGCTTCGGCGATCTGGAAGATCTGGCGCTCGGCCTCGTCGAGAATCTCGGCGGCGGTGCGGCCCTCGGGGTTGAAGGCACTGTCGGCGATTTCGGTGCTGATGCCGATCAATTGGCGCAGAGTGGCCCGCTCGCGCACGATCTGGGCATAGGCCTTGATGTTGGCGACGGACGGCGTGTTTTTTGCCAGCTCACCGAGGTAGCCGAGGCCGCCGACCTGGGAGGTCTGACCCTCTTTGTCCAACTGCTCGGCCAGGGTCACCACGTCGATCGGTGAGTTCTGGTCGGCCAGCTTGGCGATGGCGCGGAAAATCAGGCGGTGGTCATGGCGGTAGAAGTCACCGTCCGAGACTTGATCCAACACGCGTTCCCAGGCGTTGTTGTCCAGCATCAAGCCACCGAGCACGGCCTGTTCGGCCTCGATGGAATGCGGCGGCACCTTCAGGGCAGCGGTTTGCAGATCGTATTGCTCAGGAGCTGAAATATCGTTCATGGCCACTTGGAATTTGGGGATTGTAGAAAAACAAAAGGCACGACCTGTAAACAGGATCGTGCCCGATGTTAACCGGCTGACACGCGAGGTGCCAGCCAGTTAGGTGCTGCTTAAGCTGCTACCACGACAACGCGTACGGTGGCTTCAACTTCGGCGTGCAGGTGCACGGCTACGTCGAATTCGCCTACGTTGCGGATGGTGCCGTTCGGCAGACGAACTTCGCTCTTCTGCACTTCAACGCCGGAGGCGGTCAGTGCATCAGCGATGTCGTGGGTGCCGATCGAACCGAACAGCTTGCCTTCGTCACCAGCGGTGGCAGTGATAGTCACTTCCAGCTCAGCCAGTTGGGCAGCGCGAGTTTCGGCCGAAGCTTTCTTGTCTGCTGCTGCTTTTTCCAGCTCGGCACGACGCTCTTCAAACGCAGCCAGGTTGGCAGCGGTTGCAGCGGTGGCTTTGCCGTATGGCAGCAGGTAGTTACGACCGTAACCGGCCTTAACGTTCACTTTGTCGCCCAGGTTGCCCAGGTTGGCGACTTTTTCCAGAAGGATCAGTTGCATGTGAAAATCCTCTAACTTTTAACCTTCACCGTTCGCGTTATCGGCGTCTTTCGGCGCCAGACGACCGCGAAAATCAATCAGGCCGTCGACAATGGCCAGAACCACGAGTAACGGATAGATCAGCTGCATGAACAGCAACAGCGTGACGTACAACCCCACCAGCCAGAACCTGGCCAGGCGCTTGCGCGCAACGAGCCCATGGATCAGGGCCAACCCGGCAAACACCAGCGGTACGCTGCAAATCGGCGCCAGCAAGGCCATCTGTGGGCCGAAGTTCGGCCCGACAACCATGCACGCCAGCAGCAACATCGCCGGCCCCGCGGGGATTCTGATACCGCGAAACTCGCGACCAAAACCACCCGGGTTGTACAACAACGCCTGCCAATAACGCCCAAGAATCAGGCTCAGCACGCTGACGACCTGCAACAAAGCCGCAATCAGGCCGGTCAGGACCGGGGCAATCAGTGACGCAAACCGCGCTCGCTCATCTACCGATAATTGCTGGTAGAGATCCCCGAGGGCCAGCGGCAGGATCTTGACGATCTCCTGCGCCAGCGCCTCGATTTGCGGGCGGAAAGCCGCGCCAAGCATCACTGAGTACACCAACCCCAATGCCACGCTGACCAGCAGCGTACGGACCCAGGACTCACTTGCGCGCAAAACCAACGCAAGGCTCGATGACCCCAGCAGTACCAGAAGTACCCGTGGATCACCCATTTGCAGCCACCAGATCAAGGCCGGCAACAAACCCAGGGCAAGAACGCCAAGGGCGTCCTTCAAACCGCGCCGCAGCAGCACAAGGCAACCCGCGGCGGCACCCAACCAATAAAGCAACGGCAATGCCGCACAGCCAGCCACTACCAGAGTGGCCTGCATACGGCCGCGCATGATGAACTCAGCTAAGGCGCGCATGCATTCAATCCCTTACTACTTGTCGACTGCCCGGTCTCAGCGGCCGTGGCTGTCGGTGTAGGCCAGCAGGGCCAGGAAGCGGGCGCGCTTGATAGCGGTGGCCAGCTGACGCTGATAACGTGCTTTGGTACCGGTGATACGGCTTGGAACAATTTTGCCGGTCTCGGATACGTAGGCTTTCAGAGTGTTGAGATCTTTGTAATCGATCTCCTTCACTTCTTCAGCGGTGAAGCGGCAAAACTTACGACGACGGAAGAAACGTGCCATTTGATAGGCTCCTTAATAAGGTCCGTGGATTACTCGTCAGCGTTATCGCTGCTGTCGCTGTCATCACTGTCAGCGCTATCAGCGCCTTCGTGCTCAGGACGGTCGCGACGCTCACGGCGCTCACTGCGGTTTTCTTCAGCCTTGAGCATCTCGGATTGGCCGGTAACGGCTTCTTCGCGACGGATGACCAGGTTACGGATCACTGCATCGTTGTAGCGGAAGTTGTCTTCCAGCTCGGCCAGGGCCTTGCCGGTGCACTCAACGTTCAGCATCACGTAGTGAGCCTTGTGAACATTGTTGATTGCGTAGGCCAGTTGACGACGGCCCCAATCTTCCAGACGGTGGATTTTGCCGCCGTCTTCTTCGATCAGCTTGGTGTAACGCTCAACCATGCCGCCGACTTGCTCGCTTTGATCCGGGTGGACCAAAAAGATGATTTCGTAATGACGCATGAATGCTCCTTACGGGTTGTAGCCTGCCGCTCAAAAACGGTCAGACAAGGAGTGAATGACACTTATGGATCTTGCCGCAAGGGAGGCACATGCGTGCCTGCCGAGTGGGCAAGGGGCGCAATTGTAGAGAAGGGGGAGAAAGGGCGCAAGGTGATTGGTGATTATTTGAACAATCTCTCAGACACCCCAGAAACAACTGTGGGAGGGGCTTGCCCCCTCCCACAGGTTGGATCCATGCCAAGCCTGATTACTTCTTGGCCTTGGCCTTGGCGCCACGCTGACGCTGGGCTTCAAACAAGCACACGCCGGTCGCAACCGACACGTTCAGGCTGCTGACGCTACCGGCCATCGGCAGGTGCACCAAGTAGTCGCAATGCTCACGCGTCAGGCGACGCATGCCTTTGCCTTCGGCGCCCATGATCAGGATGGTCGGCCCGGTGAGATCCTGGTCATAAATGCTGACCTCGGCCTCCCCCGCCGTACCCACGACCCACAGGCCGCGCTGCTGGAGTTTCTCCAACGTGCGCGCCAGGTTGGTCACGGCGACCAGTGGAATCACTTCCGCCGCACCGCAGGCCACTTTACGCACCACCGGCGTCAGGGTTGCCGACTTGTCTTTAGGCACGATCACCGCCAGCGCACCCGCCGCATCCGCCGAGCGCAGGCAGGCGCCGAGGTTGTGCGGGTCGGTCACACCGTCCAGCACCAACAACAGCGGCGCGCCTTCGGTACGGTCGAGCAGTTCGTCGAGCATGGCTTCGCCCCACACCTGGCTCGGGCTGACGTCCGCGACCACGCCCTGGTGAACGCCTTCGACCCACACGTCCATTTCCCGGCGCTCGGCCTGGCCGATGGCAACCTTGTTCTGGTTGGCCAGTTCGACCAGCGCTTGCACGCGCGGCTCGCTGCGACCTTCCGCCAACCACACCTGCTTGACGCGTTTAGGGTGGTGACGCAGCAGTGCTTCTACGGCATGCACGCCGTAGATTTTTTCCAGACTCATGACTTGGCCTTAGGTTTGCGCGACCCGCCGCTTTTCGCGGGGGCCGAACCCGCTTTTGGCGGGCCTTTACGATGCTTACTGGGTTTGCTCGACGGTTTTTCCGCCGCGTGGGACTTTCCCCCAGACGCCGCTTTACCACCGCTTTTGGCTTCGTTGAGCAACTGCTGCTTCAACTCGCGGCTTTTGCGCAATTCAGCATTTTTAGCCGCTGCGTCGCTGGGGCGGTAGGCTTCGGGGGCCTTGTCCTTGGCCGACGAACGCCGACCGGCCTTGGCCGGTTCAGGCTCAGCGGTTTTAGCAGGAGCACCTTTACCTTTGGTCGCCGGCGCCGCGGTTTCGCTGCCGCGCTTTTTACGGCCCGTCGGCGATTCGGCGGGTTTGTCAGGCATGCCGAAGTCGATCTTGCGCTCGTCGAGGTCGACGCGCATGACCTGCACTTCCACCGTGTCGCCCAGGCGGAAGCTGCGACCGGTGCGCTCGCCCGCCAGGCGGTGGTGCACGGGATCGAAGTGGTAGTAATCACCCGGCAAGGCGGTGACGTGCACCAGGCCCTCGACGTAGATATCGGTCAGCTCGACGAACAAACCAAAGCCGGTCACGGCGGTGATCACACCAGGGAACGATTCGCCCACGCGGTCTTTCATGAACTCGCACTTGAGCCAGTTCACCACGTCGCGGGTGGCTTCGTCGGCGCGGCGCTCGCTCATGGAGCACTGCTCGCCCAACTGTTCCAGGGCCGCCTCGTCGTACGGATAGATCCGCGCTTTCGGAATGGTCATGGCACCGGCGCGCTTGACGTGCGGGGTGTTCTGCTTGGAGTGGATCACGCTGCGGATCGCGCGGTGCGTGAGCAGGTCCGGGTAACGACGGATCGGCGAGGTGAAGTGGGTGTACGCCTCGTAATTCAGGCCGAAGTGGCCTTGGTTATCGGCGCTGTACACCGCCTGGCTCAGTGAGCGCAGCATCACCGTCTGGATCACGTGGTAATCCGGACGATCCTTGATGCTGGCCAGCAGTGCCTGGTAATCCTTCGGCGTCGGGCCTTCCTTGCCTTTGTGCAGGGACAGGCCGAGCTCGCCGAGGAAGGCGCGCAGTTTTTCCAGGCGCTCCGGCGGCGGGCCGTCGTGCACGCGGTACAACGCAGGAATCTCGTGCTTCTTGAGGAATTCAGCAGTGGCCACGTTGGCCGCCAGCATGCACTCTTCGATCAGCTTGTGCGCATCGTTACGGGTGGTCGGGGTGATCGCGGCGATCTTGCGCTCGGAGCCGAAGACAATCCGGGTTTCCTGGGTTTCAAAATCGATCGCGCCACGCACGTGACGGGCACCCAGCAACACCTTGTACAGCGAATAAAGCTGCTTGAGGTGCGGCACGACACCGGCGTACTCGGTACGCAGGGCCTTGGCTTCGCTGGTCTTCGGCGTTTCCAGGATGGTGCTGACCTTGTTGTAGGTCAGGCGCGCCTGGGAGTGAATCACCGCCTCGTAGAACTGGTAGTCGGTCATTTCGCCGGTTTTGGAGATGGTCATCTCGCACACCATGGCCAAACGGTCGACTTTCGGGTTCAGCGAGCACAGGCCGTTGGACAGCTGCTCAGGCAGCATCGGGATCACGCGCTCAGGGAAGTACACGGAGTTGCCGCGCACCTGGGCCTCGTTATCCAGGGCCGAACCGATCTTCACGTAGCTGGACACGTCGGCAATCGCGACGAATAGCTTCCAGCCGCCGGAGAACAGGCGCAGCTTGCCGGGCCTGGCTTCGCAGTAGACCGCATCGTCAAAGTCGCGGGCATCTTCACCGTCGATGGTGACGAACGGCAGATGGCGCAGGTCGATGCGTTTTTCTTTGTCTTTCTCTTCGACTTCAGGCTTGAGCTTGGCGGCTTCTTTGAGCACGGCCTCAGGCCAGACGTGAGGAATATCGTAGGTGCGCAGGGCAACGTCGATTTCCATGCCCGGCGCCATGTAGTTGCCGACCACTTCAACGATATCGCCCTGGGGCTGGAAGCGCGCGGTTGGCCAGTGGGTGATTTTCACCTCGACGAACTGGCCGACCTTGGCGGCGCCATTGCGGCCCGGGGTGATCAGCACTTCCTGCTGCACCTTCGGGTTATCCGGCACCACAAAGCCGATACCGCCTTCTTCGAAGTAACGGCCGACAATAGACTCGTGGGCACGGGACACCACTTCGACGATCACGCCTTCACGGCGACCACGACGGTCCAGGCCGGAAACACGTGCCAACGCACGGTCGCCATCGAACACCAGACGCATTTGCGCCGGGCTCATGAACAGGTCGTCGCTGCCGTCGTCCGGGATCAGGAAGCCAAAGCCGTCACGGTGGCCGGCGATGCGGCCGAGGATCAGATCGAGCTTGTCTACCGGCGCATAGGTGCCACGACGGGTGTAGATCAGTTGAGCGTCGCGCTCCATGGCACGCAAACGGCGGCGCAGGGCTTCGAGTTGGTCTTCGGTGGTCAGACCGAATTCTTCAACCAACTGCTCACGGCTAGCAGGCGAACCCCGATCGGCGAGATGCGCCAGGATCAGTTCGCGGCTAGGAATAGGGTTTTCATATTTTTCCGCTTCACGAGCGGCCTCGGGATCGAGGGACTGCCAATCGGCCATTAGAGAGTTTTCACCTTGTCTATATGCGGGTTAGTTTGGCATACGCGTATTGAAACGGGAAATTTCAGGTATCAACAAGCGTTTAAAAGCGCTTTATCGCCCTCGGCGCACACGTTGCACGACCATTGGCGAAATTTTCCAGGCTTTTTTAATGCAAGGGGTTTACAGCCAAAAATCCACT
Organism: Pseudomonas asgharzadehiana; assembly: GCF_019139815.1. Classification (NCBI taxonomy): domain Bacteria; kingdom Pseudomonadati; phylum Pseudomonadota; class Gammaproteobacteria; order Pseudomonadales; family Pseudomonadaceae; genus Pseudomonas; species Pseudomonas asgharzadehiana. Next base: position 814,557 of record NZ_CP077079.1, on the reverse strand, counting down.
CCGTATAGTGCGCGCCATCGACGACGGCAACGTTGAAGATACTGCCCAGATGGTGAAATTGGTAGACACGCCAGCTTCAGGTGCTGGTGGCCGCAAGGCCGTGGAAGTTCGAGTCTTCTTCTGGGCACCACATTCAGATCAAACCCGCGAAAGCGGGTTTTTTCGTTTAAAGCCTTTGATTTTTAACGAGAATCTCGATTTATTTTTTTGAATCAGGGGTTTACAGATCAAAAAGCCCGCCGTATAGTTCGCCCCATCAACAGCGGCAACGTTGCTTGATAATGCCCAGGTGGTGAAATTGGTAGACACGCCAGCTTCAGGTGCTGGTGATCGCAAGGTCGTGGAAGTTCGAGTCTTCTCCTGGGCACCAAATTCAGATCAAACCCGCGAAAGCGGGTTTTTTCGTTTCCGGGGTTTAAAAAACTTACCCGCATGGGCAGTCATGCCGCACTTGAGAAACTTTATCGTTTATCCTTGCAATGATTTGTTGCATCTCAAGTGAGGAAAACCCCGGATGATGATCCGCGATACCCGTCTCAAGACATCCCTTCTGCGTGGCCTGACCATCACTCTACTCGGCCTGACCCTGCTCTCGCCCGCCGCCCATTCTGCCGACAAGGTGTCCCTGACCCTGTACAACGGCCAGCACAAAGAAGTCGGCGACGAACTCGCCAAGGCCTTCGAGGCCAAGACCGGCATCCACGTCAATGTGCGCAAAGGCAGCAGCAACCAGCTCGCCAGCCAGGTTGTTGAAGAAGGCGAGCGCTCTCCCGCCGACGTGATCTATACCGAAGAATCGCCACCCCTGAACAAACTCGGCGAACAAGGCCTGCTTGCCAAGATCGACGCCGGCACCCTCGATGTACTGCCCAAGGATTACGTCGGCCGCAACGGCGACTGGATGGGCGTGACCGCCCGCACTCGCGTGGTGGCGTTCAACCCGAAATTGATTGCCGAGAAAGACCTGCCCAAATCGGTGCTGGATTTCGCCGGCCCCGAATGGCAAGGCAAAGTTGGCTTCGTGCCTACCAGCGGTGCGTTCCAGGAACAGGCCGTGGCGATCATCAAGCTGCACGGCCGTGAAGCCGCTGAAGAATGGCTGACCGGTCTACGCGCCTTCGGCAAGGTGTACAGCAACAACATGGTCGCTCTCAAAGCCGTGGAGAATGGCGAAGTGGCCACCGTCCTGGTGAACAACTATTACTGGTTTGCCCTGAAGAAAGAAAAAACCAATCTGGATTCGCAGCTGCACTACTTCACCAACGGCGACGCCGGCGGCCTGATCACCGTGTCGTCCGCTGCCGCGCTGAAATCCAGCAAGCACCCCCAGCAAGCCCAGCAACTGCTGGCGTTCATGGCCAGCGAAGAAGGCCAACGCGTGATTACCAATACCTCGGCGGAATACCCGCTGCGCAAAGGCATGCAATCGAACCGTGGCCTCAAGCCGTTCAGCGAACTACAACCGCCCAACGTTACGCCAGCAGACCTGGGCAACGCCGAAGAAGCGCTGGAGCTGGAACGTGACGTTGGCTTGAACTGATGAACCCATCGCTGCCCGCCCCCGCCCTGCGCGGGGGTTTTAGCCCCCGACGCAAACGCCCCTCGATCTGGCTGCTGCTCCCCGTGCTGTTTCTGGTTGGCTTGAGCCTGCTGCCGCTGGCCTACGTCGGGCTCAAAGCCTGGCAGGCAGGCTGGGCAGAGGCGGTGCATTTGTTGTGGCGACCTTATGTATTCGGGCTGCTGCGCAACACCCTGGCGCTGATGGCCGGCGTGACGGTGACTTGCTGCGTGATCGGGCTGTCCCTGGCCTGGTTGCTGGAGCGCAGCAACCTGCCGGGGCGACGTATCTGGGGCGTAATCCTATGCCTGCCGTTTGCCGTGCCGGCGTTTATCAGCAGCTTTACCTGGGTGTCGCTGAGCGCCAACTTCGAAGGGCTGGGCGGGGCGATCCTGGTGATGAGCCTGTCCAAATACCCGTTGGTGTTTTTGCCGGTAGCGGCGACGCTGCGCAATCTTGACCCCTCCCTGGAAGAATCCGCCCGCACCCTGGGCCTGAATCGCTGGGGCGTGTTCCGGCGCATCACGCTGCCGTTGCTGTGGCCGTCCTTAGTGGCCGGGGCGCTGCTGATTGCCCTGCACATGCTGGTCGAGTTCGGCGCCTTGTCGATTATTGGCCTGCAAACCTTCACCACAGCGATCTATCAGCAATTCGAACTGGAATTCAGCAATGCCAACGCCGCGATGCTCTCGGCGGTGTTGCTGATGATGTGCCTGAGCCTGTTGTGGCTGGAGCTGCGCGTGCGGGGCAAAGGCCGTCATGTGCGCATCGGCCAGGGTGCCGCACGGCATGCCGGGCAGGTCAAGCTGGGCAAGTGGGCGCCGTTGGGCCAGGCGTATTGCCTCGCGCTGGCGATCATTGGCAGCGGCATTCCTCTGGGGATGCTCGGCTATTGGTTGGCCGTAGGGTCGTCGGCGGCGTTTCCAGTGGCGCAAATCAGCGAGGCACTGCTGTCCTCCCTGGCGCTATCGCTGGGTGGCGCGGCGCTATGCCTGGTGCTGGCGGTGCCGGTGGGGTTGCTGGTGGTGCGCTACAAGGGCCAACTGGCGATCTGGGCCGAACGCCTGCCGTATCTGCTGCATGCCCTGCCCGGCCTGGTTATTGCGCTGACCCTGGTGTATTTCGCCCTGCATTACGTGCCCGCGCTGTACCAGACGTCGGCGCTCCTGCTGATCGCCTACGCGCTGTTGTTTTTACCGCTGGCCCAGGCGCCGATTCGCACGGCGCTGAACAAGGCGGCACCGCAGTTGGAAGAGGCGGCGCGCACGCTCGGCGCCTCATCGTTCAGTGCGTTTTGCCGCGTGACCTTGCCGATTATCTTCCCGGCGCTGGGTGCGGCGTTTGCGCTGGTGTTCCTGGATGCGATGAAGGAGCTGACCGCAACCTTGCTGCTCAGCCCGACAGGGCTCAACACCTTGGCCACGGCCGTGTGGGCGCATACCTCGAATGTAGAATTCGCGGCGGCGGCGCCTTATGCGGCGTTGTTGATTCTGGTGTCGGGGTTGCCGGTTTACCTGCTCACGACGCGGATGTATTTGAGCCGCTGAGATTGCTATCGGGAGCAAGCCCCCTCCCACATTTGACTTCATTCCAAAGATGAAACCCGGTCAGGTGTGGGAGGGGCGGTGCGACGATTCGACTGGCTCCCGATGCGGCCGACACAGACACCGCTAAGCCCTGAACTGCCCCAAACTCGCCTTCAACTGCGCCGCCAAGCCATCCAGCACCTTGCCACTGGCGGTCGTTTCCACCACCGCCTGGGCAGCGCGCTCAGCCTGGGCATGAATCACCTCGACCCGCCCACGCACCGCATGCGCGCCCTGAGCCTGATGCTCCGCCGCGCGCGTCGCCAGACCAATTGCCGCATGCACCTGCTCCACCGAGGCCTGCACCGTCTGCTGCAACCGCACGCTGTCGCGCAGCACCAATAACCCTTCACTGGCCTGGCGCCCGGCCTTGCCGATGGTCTCCACCGCTTCACGCGCCCCCTGTTGCAACGCGACGATATGCGCTTGGATATCGCCCGTGGAGCTTTGGGTCTTGCTCGCCAGCGCACGCACTTCGTCCGCCACCACCGCAAAGCCGCGCCCGGTTTCCCCGGCGCGCGCGGCCTCGATGGCTGCGTTGAGCGCGAGCAAGTTGGTTTGCTCGGCAATGCCATGAATGACCGTCAGCACCACCTCGATCTGTTCGCTTTGCTGGGCCAGACGCTCGATCACCTGAGAACCGGCCTGGACCTGCCCGGCCAAGGCTTCGATCAAACTGCCGACCTCGGCCGAGGTGCGTGAGTTTTCATCCGTGGCCTGGCGAATATCCACGACCTGCTGCAAGGCCGCCTGCATGGCATGGCTTTCGGCCTGGGCTTCCTCGGCCATCTGCTCAAGGGCACGCAAGCTCTCGGCCACTTCATCGCGCTGCAGGCCGGCCGCGGCATCGGCACCCGCATTGCGCAGCGTCATGGCGCCAATCTCCACGCCGGTACGCTGGGCCACATCGCCCGCCTCGCGCACGATCGGCTGCAACTTATCCACAAAGCGATTGACCGCCGAGGCCATATCGCCGATTTCATCCTTACTGCTGATCTGCACGCGCTTGGTGAGGTCGCCCTCGCCCGCCGCCAGGTCGTCCATGGCCGCAATCAGCAGCTTCAGGCGATTGACTACGCGACGGCCGAGTACGACGGCGATCAGCAGCAACACGCCGAAACCGACCACCGCCAGCCCCATGCCGATGCGCCAGCGCAAAGTACCGGCGGCCTCCTGCACGGCACCGGTGGTGTTGGCGGTCATCTGGGTGGCGGTGGCTTGCGCCGACTGCAGGCGGGCGCCCATGGCGGCGGCACTGTCTGCGGCAGCCCCCTTGAGGCTGTCGCCGACCAGTTGATCGCCGCTGGCGATCAGGGCGGCAAAACGCTTGTCCAGCGCCTGCAGGTCAGCCTCCACCGACGCGGTCGACACGCCCATAAGCACCTTACCGATCTCAACGCCGTTGGGGCTGATGGACGCCTCGACGTAGAACACCGAAGGGTCATTTTTCGCGGCATTGAGCACCTTGTCCAAGGCGCGGTCGCCCTGGCCTTTTTCCAGCAACGCCTTGTTGATCGGGTTTTCGCGGTTCAGGTAGCGGGTCAAATGCTCGCCCGCCGCATCGTCGTAGACCACAAACAGCACGTTAGGATTGCGCTGGGCACGCCGGGCAAACTCAGACAGTGTCGGCACATCGCTGTCCCACATGGCGCGAGGCGCCACCGAGGCCAGCAGTTGCGCCATGTCATTGGCAGAGTCTCGCAGGTCTTTTTCCAAGGTCGCGCGCAGTTGCTTCTGCTCCTCCTGCAGGCGCGAGGAAAGCCCGGCGGTCAGACGCTGGCGCGTGCTGGCGGACAGGCTGTCCAGGCTGGATGTAACTTCTTTGCCGGCCTGCGCCAACTCGCCAGACAGCTTCTGACTATCGACACCCAGCCGAGCGCCTAAATCGGCCTCCAGCGCAGTGACAGTGCTCCGAGTCAGCGCCACCGCCACCAGCACCTGCACCAAAAGGGCGATACCTAGGGTAACGAACACCGGCCGCAACAGACGGCTTTGTAACAATGAGAGAACGGCAGACATCGGTAATCCCTCCACCACGGGTGCCATTAATTTGATAGCACCGCGAAAGAAGGAATTACAGCAAGGGTCGTGCCGCTTGGCGAACAGAAACGAAAAAGGGCTCCCGAGGGAGCCCTTTCCTTTTTACATCAACAGCTTATTAAGCGAACGGATGACGCAGAACGATGGTTTCGTTGCGGTCCGGGCCCGTCGAAATAATGTCAATCGGCGCGCCGATCAGCTCTTCAACGCGTTTGATGTAGGCACGAGCGTTGGCCGGCAGCTCTTCCAGGGTCTTGGCACCCACGGTCGACTCGCTCCAGCCCGGCACTTCTTCGTACACAGGCTGCAGGCCCACGTAGCTGTCAGCGTCGGTCGGCGCAACACTGTTGCCTTGCGCGTCTTTGTAGCCGACGCAGATATTGATGGTTTCGAGGCCGTCAAGTACGTCCAGCTTGGTCAGGCAGATGCCCGAGATGCTGTTTACATCGATAGCGCGACGCAGGATAACCGCATCGAACCAGCCGCAACGACGGGCACGACCGGTCGTAGCGCCGAACTCGTGACCTTGCTTGGCCAGGTGCGCACCGACTTCGTCGAACAGCTCAGTCGGGAACGGACCCGAACCTACGCGAGTGGTGTAAGCCTTGGTGATGCCCAGGATGTAGTCCAGGAACATCGGGCCAACGCCCGAACCGGTGGCCACGCCGCCAGCGGTGGTGTTGGAGCTGGTCACGTACGGGTAGGTGCCGTGGTCGATGTCCAGCAACGAACCTTGGGCGCCCTCGAACATGATGTCCTTGCCGGCGCGACGCAGGTCGTGCAGCTCGGCGGTCACGTCCAGCATCAGCGGCTTGAGCAGCTCGGCGTATTCCTTGCACTCGGCCAGGGTCTTGTCGAACTCGATGGCCGGCTCTTTGTAGTAACCGACCAGCATGAAGTTGTGGTAGTCCACCAGTTCACGCAGCTTGTCTTCAAAGCGCGGCATGTTGAGCAAGTCGCCTACACGCAGGCCACGACGCGCAACCTTGTCTTCGTAGGCTGGGCCGATGCCACGACCGGTGGTGCCGATCTTCAGCTCGCCACGCGCCTTTTCACGGGCCTGGTCCAGCGCAACGTGGAAGGACAGGATCAGCGGGCAGGACGGGCTGATACGCAGGCGCTCACGCACCGGTACGCCTTTCTCTTCCAGCTTGGTGATCTCGCGCAGCAGGGCATCCGGTGCAACCACCACGCCGTTGCCGATCAGGCACTGCACGCCTTCGCGCAGGACACCCGAAGGGATCAGGTGCAAGACGGTTTTTTCGCCATCGATAACCAGCGTGTGGCCAGCGTTGTGGCCACCTTGGTAGCGCACTACGGCGGCAGCATGTTCGGTCAGCAGATCAACGATCTTGCCTTTGCCCTCATCACCCCATTGGGTGCCCAGGACTACGACATTCTTACCCATAACACTTGTCCTCATTCGCGCAAACTTGGTGCCGGCGATGGCCGGCAGGAAAACTCAAGAAGCCAGTGGCGATACTTGCCAAAGCCCGTTCTGCAGAATCAATTGCCGGTCGCAGTCCGCTTCACGGGCGGCGGCCAATGGTTGCCCAGGCAAGGCCTGCACAACACGCTGACCCTCACTGCGCAACTGGCAGACCTGCTGCCAGAGTGCCGCGTCCGTACTGTCGGGCATCCAAATGCCACCAGACGGCAGCTCGACCTCAGCACGCCCCAGGGTCACCAGGGTTTTCAAATCGGTGGAGAAACCAGTGGCCGGACGCGCGCGACCGAAGTCAGCGCCGATATCGTCATAACGACCACCTTGGGCAATGGCTTGGCCAACACCCGGAACGAACACCGCGAACACCACACCCGTGTGGTAGTGGTAACCGCGCAGCTCGCCCAAATCAAAGTACAACGGCAACTGCGGGAAACGTGCCGACAACCGCTCGGCAATCGCCAGCAGGTCGTCGAGTGCCGCCAGCACCGGCGCCGGCGCATTCGCCAGGCGCTCGCGTGCAGCCACCAACACTTCGCGGCCGCCGCACAGGTTGACCAGCGCCCGCAGCATAGCGGCCAGGTCGGCCGGCACGCCTTCGGTCAGGGCGATGACTTCATCGATAGCCTTGCGCTGCAGGGCATCGAACAACTGTTGCTCAACCTCACCCGACAAACCGGCCGCACGGGCCAGGCCACGGTAAATGCCGACATGGCCCAGGTCCATGTGGACATCCGGTACGTCAGCCAGTTGCAGCATGGCCAGCATCAAGCTGATCACTTCGACATCGCTGCTCGGGCTGGCGTCGCCGTACAACTCGGCGCCCAACTGGATCGGGCTACGGGACGACGACAAGGCACGCGGCTGAGCATGCAGCACGCTGCCGGCGTAGCACAGGCGGCTCGGGCCTTCACGACGCAGGGTGTGCGCATCGATGCGCGCCACTTGCGGCGTGATGTCGGCACGGAAACCCATTTGCCGGCCCGACTGCGGGTCGATGACCTTGAAGGTGCGCAGATCCAGGTCCTGGCCCGCGCCGGTCAGCAGGGATTCCAGGTACTCGATATGCGGGGTCACGACAAACTCGTAACCCCAGCTCTGGAACAGATCCAACACCTGGCGACGCGCTACTTCAATGCGCGCCGCCTCCGGTGGCAGTACTTCTTCGATGCCATCTGGCAGCAGCCAGCGGTCTACCGTTGCCATTACGCCATTCCCCTTAGATCCGGGCGGCCAGCCCTCGGCCGAGCCTTGAGTGAAGCAGAAAATACCCGGCCCTCGCATAAACCACGCGCAAGAGCGACGTGACGAACGGCCTGCCAGCGGCCTCGTCGGGCACTTTCCTCGAAAAACCTGTCACGCCTGCCGAATCAAACATGCAGACGCAAAAAAGCCGGGAATTTCCCGGCTGCCGCATCATACACCCGTTTTCTGAAAGGATCACCCCGCCAGGCGTTTTAGCCGCCCGACGGAGTGTGTCCTACACAGTGACGAGCTGATTACTTGGATTTTTCCAGGTAGCGGAAGAAGTCGCTACTTGGGTCCAGCACCATGACGTCGGTTTTGTTCGCGAAGCTTTCACGGTAGGCACGCAGGCTACGGTAGAACGCGTAGAACTCCTGGTCCTGACCGTAGGCCTTGGCATAGATTGCCGCGGCTTGAGCGTCGCCATCACCACGGGCCTCTTCAGACTCGCGATAGGCCTCTGCCAGAAGGACACGACGCTGACGGTCGGCATCCGCACGGATACCTTCAGCCAGTTCGTTACCCTTGGCGCGGTGCTCACGGGCTTCACGCTCACGCTCGGTGCTCATGCGCTCGAACACACTGCGGTTCACTTCCTTCGGCAGGTCGATAGCCTTGACCCGGACATCGACCACTTCGATGCCCAGCTCTTTTTCCGCCATCGTGTTCAACGAACGCGTGATGTCAGCCATCAGCGCGTCACGCTCACCGGATACCACCTCGTGCAGGGTGCGCTTACCAAACTGGTCACGCAGGCCCGACTCCAGACGGCGCGACAAACGCTCGTCGGCGATCTGCTTGAGGCCGGAGGTCGCGGTGTAGAAGCGTTCGGCATCCTTGACGCGCCACTTGGCGTAGGCGTCAACCATCACGGCTTTCTTTTCCAGGGTCAGGAAGCGTTGTGTCGGTGCATCCAGGGTCATCAGGCGGGCGTCGAACTTGCGCACCTGGTTGACGTAGGGGACTTTCACATGCAGGCCCGGCTGGACATCCGCCTGGACCACACGACCGAATTGCAGCAGCACCGCACGCTCGGTCTGAGCCACGATGTAGAAGCAGTTCCAGGCAGCGATGACCACGACGACGCCCACAATCAGGGCGGTCAGCGATTTATTGCTCATCAACGACTCTCCCTGGTACGTGTTTGCTGTTGCAGCAAGTCAGCGGCCGCACGGGCGCTCGCTTCGTTGGCAGCGGCATTCGAACCGGTGGACGGCGCGCTGGTGCCACTACGACCACCTTCGATCATCTTGTCCAGCGGCAGGTACAGCAGGTTGTTCTGCCCACCCTTGCTGCCGGTCACGAGAACCTTGCTGGTGTTGCTGAAGACTTCCTGCATGGTGTCCAGGTACAGACGCTGGCGAGTGACTTCAGGTGCCTTGCGGTACTCGACGACCAACTTGGTAAAGCGATCCGCCTCACCCTTGGCGCGCGAGACCACTTCGTCGCGGTAACCGTTGGCATCTTCGATGATGCGCTGGGCCTGGCCACGGGCCTCCGGCACCACGCCATTGGCGTAGGTTTCGGCCTGGTTACGCGAACGCTGCTCGTCTTCACGCGCGCGGATCACGTCATCGAAGGCTTCCTGCACTTCACGCGGTGCCGCTGCGCTCTGTACGTTCACCTGGGTCACAGTGATACCGGTGCGGTAGGTGTCGAGGAACCGTTGCAGGCGCTCCTTGATTTCGCTGGCCATCAATTCACGACCTTCGGTCAGCACCTGGTCCATGGCGGTGGAACCCACCACATGGCGCAGGGCGCTTTCGGTGGCGTGTTGCAGGCTGATTTCCGGCTGATCAACGTTCAGCACGAAGTCCTGCAGGTTGCTGATCTTGTACTGCACGGTCAGCGGCACTTCGACGATGTTTTCGTCTTCAGTCAGCATCTGGCCCTGCTTGGTGTAGGCACGCTCACGCGTGACGTTCTCCATGTACTTCTTGTCGATCGGCGGGAAGTAGATGTTCAGGCCTGGCCCGACCGTCTCGTAGTACTTGCCGAAGCGCAGCACCACGGCCTGCTCCTGCTCGTCCACGACGTAGACAGCGCTGTACAGCCAGACGGCCGCCAGTACGACAAGACCCAGGCCCAGCAGGCCATAGCCACCGCCCTTGCTTGTGCGACCGCCGTCGTCACCACCCCGTTTTTTTCCACCACCGAACAACCCATTCAGGCTTTCCTGCAGCTTTCGGAAGGCCTCGTCGAGATCTGGTGGCCCCTTGCGGTCGCCATTATTGCGGCGTTTACCACCCCAAGGATCCTGATTATTCGAGTTGCCACCCGGCTCATTCCAAGCCATAGCGCTCTCCATCTGATAAAGCAAAGACGCACCCACGGCGCGCCGACCAATGCTACAGAATGCCTGCTACTGCGGCACAACCGCTTTCGGAGGCTTTTATTGCAAAGTGTGTTGTTCGATGAACTCTGTCGGTACAACGCCTTCACGGCTGACCAGCCGATTGAGCTCCGAGCGCGGCAATCGAACGGCCAGCAAGCTGACACCTTCTTCGTCGTGTTCTTCTTTCTGTACCGCGCCCAGCTCGAAAAACTGTGCACGCAGTCGAGCAAAACGCTGAGGCAAGCGCAAGGTGCCGACAAACAAATCGCTGCCGAGCAATTCGGCAATGGCTTGTTCAAGCAGCTCCAAACCACTGCCATCGCGCGCCGACAGCCATACCCGTTGGGGCTTGCCGTTCTCGTCGCGCTGAATTTGCGGCTCAACGCCCTCAAGCAAATCGAGTTTGTTATAGACCTCGAGGATCGGCAAGTCCTGGGCCCCGATCTCGCCCAACACCACCATTACCTGCTCGATCTGCAACATGCGATCCGGCTCAGCCGCATCGATCACGTGCAGCAGCAGGTCGGAGTTGCTCGACTCTTCGAGCGTAGACCGAAATGCCTCGACCAGTTTGTGTGGCAGGTGGCGAATGAAACCCACGGTGTCGGCCAGGACAATCGGCCCCAGGTCGTCGATATCCAGACGGCGCAAGGTCGGGTCGAGGGTGGCGAACAGTTGGTCGGCCGCGTACACGTCGGATTTGGTCACGTTGTTGAACAGCGTGGACTTGCCGGCGTTGGTATAGCCCACCAGGGAGACGGTCGGGATATCCGCACGTGAACGGCCACGTCGCGATTGCTCGCGCTGGCTACGTACTTTTTCCAGACGCCCCTTGATCTGGCGCAGGCGAACCCGCAGCAGGCGCCGGTCGGTTTCCAGTTGGGTTTCACCAGGGCCGCGCATGCCGATACCGCCACCCTGACGCTCAAGGTGAGTCCAACCGCGAACCAGCCGCGTGCTCATGTGGTCAAGCTGGGCCAGTTCGACCTGGAGCTTGCCTTCATGGGTACGGGCGCGCTGGGCGAAAATATCGAGAATCAGGCCGGTACGGTCGATCACGCGACACTCGAAAACACGTTCGAGGTTACGCTCCTGACTGGGCGTGAGGGTATGGTTGAAGATCACCAGATCGGCTTCTTCGGCGTGTACAAGGTCGCGCAGCTCCTCGACCTTGCCGCTGCCAATCAGGTATTTGGCGGTTGGCCGATGACGCGGCACGTTAAAAAACGCAACGGTCTCGGCGCCGGCAGAATTTGCCAACTCCTGAAACTCCTGCGGATCTTCGCGCGCCTCAGGGTCCTGTCCATCCAAGTGAACGAGGATCACTCGCTCACCACCACCGTGGCGCTCAAAGAACAAAGGAGACTCCTATCAGGCGTTACCTGGCTCAGCGTCACCCTGTTCATCACCTGCTGCGCTAGGCAGACGGATTGGACGAACTGGAACGACTGTCGAGATAGCGTGTTTGTAGACCATTTGGCTGACGGTGTTTTTCAGCAGGATCACGAATTGGTCGAACGACTCGATCGTGCCTTGCAGTTTGATACCGTTGACCAGGTAGATGGAAACCCCCACTTTCTCTTTACGTAAAGTATTCAAGTAAGGGTCTTGTAGCGAATGCCCTTTTGACATGTGCCGCACTCCTTTAAGGATCAATAATAAAAAATCGGAAAATAGGTAGCTCATGGCCGTCACACCCCCAAGGATAGACGGCAATTGCAAGGACTCAGCTCAATATGGAGACCGTTCCCAAGTATTTCAAGGTGCGTGACAGATTGTCGCTGTCCAGACTGTCCAACCAGTGCAAATCGCTCCAGCTGCGCAGCCAGGTGAACTGGCGCTTCGCCAATTGGCGCGTGGCAATGATGCCGCGCTCCTGCATTTCGGCTGACGTCAGCTTGCCATCCAGATGGTCCCAGACTTGGCGGTAGCCTACAGCACGTATCGAAGGCAGCCCTGGGTGCAGGTCACCTCGTGAACGCAGTGCTACGACCTCGTCGATAAACCCCTGTTCCAACATAATTGTGAATCTTTGTGCAATTCGATCATGCAGCACCTGGCGATTTGCCGGAGCGATAGCCAGATTCGCCACAGTATAGGGCAATTGTGACTGTCCAGATGCGCCTGCATCAGCACTTTGCGCAGTTTGTTTCAGCCGCAGTTCAGTCATGGTCTGGCCGCTGACACGCCAGACTTCCAAGGCACGGCTGAGCCGCTGGGGATCATTCGGGTGAATCCGCGCGGCGGATACCGGATCCACCGCCGCCAACTGGTCGTGCAGGGCTTGCCAGCCAAGGCGTGCGGCCTCTTCTTCGAGTTCTGCGCGCACTCGGGCATCGGCGGCCGGCATGTCAGCCAAGCCTTCCTGTAAAGCCTTGTAATAGAGCATCGTGCCGCCCACCAGCAGCGGGATGTTGCCCCGCGCCGTGATTTCAGCCATGGCGGCCAGCGCGTCAGTACGAAAATCCGCGGCGCTATAGCTCTCGGCCGGGTCGATGATGTCGATCAGACGGTGCGGATGCTCGGCAAGCAGCTCCTTGGAGGGCTTGGCGGTGCCGATATCCATGCCCCGGTAAACCAGGGCAGAGTCGACACTGATCAGTTCGCATGGCAACACCTTCGTCAGCTCGATGGCCAGGTCGGTCTTGCCGGCGGCCGTGGGGCCCATCAGGAAGATTGCGGGGGGCAAGGCGCTCATCAACGCCCGCGCAAAAACAATTTGTCCAGATCGTCCAGGCCCATCTGGGTCCAGGTCGGTCGGCCATGGTTGCATTGACCGCTGCGCTCGGTGTTTTCCATATCACGCAGCAAACCATTCATTTCCGGCAGGGCCAGGCGGCGATTGGCGCGGATGGCACCGTGACAGGCCATGGTGCCGAGCAATTCGTTGATATGCGCCTGGATACGGTCACTCGTGCCGTACTCCATCAGGTCCGCCAGCACGTCGGCCACCAGCCGGTTGGCTTCGGCTTGCTTGAGCAGCGCAGGAATCTGGCGGATCGCGAGGGTTTCTGGCCCCAGGCGTTGCAGTTCGAAGCCCAGCTTCTGGAATACGCTGTGGTGTTCTTCTGCGCAATCGGCTTCACGCTGGCTCACGGCCAGGGACTCCGGCACCAGCAGTGGTTGGCCGCTGAGGCCTTCGCTGGCCATGGCAATCTTCAGGCGTTCGTACATGATTCGCTCGTGGGCGGCATGCATGTCGACCAGCACCAGCCCGTGGGCGTTTTCAGCGAGGATATAGATGCCTTTAAGCTGCGCCAGCGCATACCCCAGCGGCGGAATATCCCCGCCGCCTTCCGGCAAGGACGCCGCCGCACCCGGCTCGCCCCCCGGCAGTGGCGCAAAGAATTCGCGATAGGCCGCCTGGGCCTCAGCCACCGGTACCGCTGACTGCGGGCGCGGCGTGTATTGATATTGATAACCCGCTCCGGCACCGGAACCCGGCGCGGTATAGGCCGGCTGCGACTGCGGCGTTTGCAGCAGGTTGCCCGCCAGGCTCATTTCGCCCTGAGGGCCGAACTCACCGGCCTCGGGACCGCTCGGGCGCACCACCGCCGTCACAATCGGCGCCGACAGTTGATCGTCCGGGCGCACATCGCCCAAGGCTCGGTGCAAGGTGCCGTACAGGAAGTCATGCACCATGCGCCCATCACGGAAGCGCACTTCGTGCTTGGTCGGGTGCACGTTGACGTCGACCACCGCAGGGTCGACCTCGAAAAACAGTACGAACGTCGGGTGCCGCCCGTTGAACAACACATCGCGATACGCCTGGCGCACCGCGTGGGCGACCAGTTTGTCGCGTACCGCGCGGCCATTCACAAAGAAGTACTGCAAATCCGCCTGGCTACGGGAGAACGTCGGCAACCCGACCCAGCCCCACAGGCGCAGGCCATTGCGCTCGATCTCAATCGGCAGCGCCTGCTCCAGGAAACCCGCGCCACAGATCGCCGACACTCGACGCGCACGTGCCGCCTCGTCATGGGCTTCGTGCAGGCTGAGGATGGTCTTGCCGTTATGGCGCAGGTGAAATGCCACGTCGAAGCGCGCCAGGGCCAGGCGTTTGATGACTTCTTGCAGGTGATCGAATTCGGTCTTTTCGGCCTTGAGGAATTTGCGCCGCGCGGGGGTGTTGAAGAACAGGTCGCGCACCTCCACCGAGGTACCCACCGGATGCGCCGCCGGCTGGACCCGAGGCGCCATGTCGCGGCCCTCGGTCTCCACTTGCCAGGCCTGCTCGGCGCTGCGCGTGCGGGACGTAAGCGTCAGGCGGGCCACAGAGCTGATCGAGGCCAGGGCCTCACCGCGAAAACCCAGGCTCATCACCCGTTCAAGGTCTTCCAGGTCGCGGATCTTGCTGGTGGCGTGGCGGGCCAGGGCCAGCGGCAGGTCATCGGAGGAGATGCCGCTGCCGTCGTCGCGCACGCGCAGTAACTTGACGCCGCCCTGCTCCACGTCGACATCGATGCGCTTGGCGCCGGAATCGATGCTGTTTTCCAGTAGCTCCTTGATCACCGATGCCGGGCGCTCGACGACTTCGCCCGCCGCGATCTGGTTAGCCAGGCGCGGGCTGAGTAATTCAATACGCGACCCGCTGTTCAAGGTTGATTCGCTCATTACTGTGCCGCCAATTCAGTGCCGGGGATGGTCAATACCTGGCCGACTTTCAGCTCATCCGTCTTCAGGTTATTGGCATTGCGCAACGTCGCCGCCGACACCTGGAAACGCACCGCCAACATCGCCAGGGTGTCGCCGGGCTGAACGCGATGGTCACGCGGGCCCTGGGCAATTTTGCCGGAGTCGCGCAGCCAGGCGATGTAAGTGCCCGGCGGCGGGTTCTGCTGGAAGAACTGGCGCACACCCGCGCTGATGGAGCGCGCCAACGCTTGCTGGTGACTGGCACTGGCGAGCTTCGAGGCTTCGTTGGCGTTGGAGATAAACCCCGTTTCCACCAGGATCGAGGGAATATCCGGCGACTTCAGCACCATGAACCCGGCCTGCTCCACACGCTGTTTGTGCAGGGAGGTCACACGGCCGATGTTGCTCAGGACCTTCTGGCCCACGTTCAGGCTGGAAGTCAGCGAGGCGGTCATCGACAGGTCGAGCAGTACGCCGGCGAGCATCTTGTCTTTGTCATCGAGGGACACGTTGCCGGCCCCGCCGATCAGGTCGGAACGGTTTTCGCTGTCGGCCAGCCAACGAGCGGTCTCGGACGTGGCGCCGCGATCAGACAAGGCAAACACCGAAGCGCCGAACGCAGCGGTCGACGGCGCCGCATCGGCGTGGATCGACACGAACAGGTCAGCGCCTTTCTTGCGGGCGATTTCGGTACGCCCGCGCAATGGAATGAAGTAGTCGCCGGTACGGGTCAGCTCGGCGCGGTAGCCTTTCATGCCGTTGACCTGGCGTTGCAGTTCGCGGGCAATGGCCAATACCACGTCTTTTTCATGCTGCCCACGTGAGCCGGAGGCGCCCGGGTCTTCACCGCCGTGGCCGGCATCGATCACCACGATGATGTCGCGCTTGCCGGCCGGCGCCGGTGGTGGTGGCGGCAGCTTGACCTGGGGTTGCGACGGGTTCACCGGCACCGCAGGCACAGTCGCCACGCTCGGGGTTGGCGCAGGCGGGGGTGCGGCATCGGCGGCGTTATCGAACAGGTCGACCACCAACCGGTTGCCATACTGGGCATTCGGGGCCAGGGAGAAGCTTTTCGGCGTCACGACTTTTTTCAGGTCGATGACCACGCGCAAGTCGGTCGGCGTGCGCTGGGCCGAGCGCATGGCGGTGATGGGGGTATTGGCGGTGGACACCTTCAGCGGCGCGGCCAGGGTTGCACCGTTGATGTCGATCACCAGGCGATCAGGCGCCGTGAGGGTAAAGACACTGTGCTGGACCGGGCCAGACAGGTCGAACACCAGTCGCGTGTTATCCGGCGCTCGCCACAGGCGCACACTCTTTACCTGTGAAGCAGCCAGAGCATTGACAGTCATTGCCGCAAGCAACACCCCTACGACAGCAACCAACGCGCGAAAGCGCATACCTAACCCCACCAATTATTTGAATTCCAATGCCAGAGCGGCACACCACGATTCACCGCGCGGGCTCTGGGGCAACAACTTCAGCTGACGTCCGTGCTCATGCGGCGTAATGGTAATGGTCAGGTCCGGCTTTGGCAAAAAGCCTGTGCCTTTATCTGGCCATTCAATCAAACACAGCGGGTCTTCATCGAAGTAATCACGGATGCCCATGAACTCCAGCTCTTCGGGGTCCACCAAGCGATAGAGGTCGAAGTGAAAGGCGCGCAGGTCGCCGATCTCATAGGGTTCGACCAAGGTAAACGTCGGGCTTTTTACCGCGCCCGCATGGCCCAGCCCGCGAATAATCCCGCGGGATAACGTGGTCTTGCCCGCCCCCAGGTCGCCTTCGAGGAAGATCAACCCCGCCCCACGTGTGAGCTGGGCAATACGATGACCCAACGCGACCATGGCGTCTTCATCGGCCAGGAAAAGAATTACTTCAGGCACGGCGACTGCTCCTCCAGCAATTGACGAATGGCAGGTATGAGATCGCTGGCTGCCAAGCCGCGACCCAAGGTGCCTTGGCGCTGCCCTGCAGTGGCGTGCAACCACACAGCCAGGCAACTTGCTTCATAAGCCGGCATGCCCTGGGCCAGCAATGCCCCCACCAGGCCGGCCAACACATCGCCCAGGCCCGCCGTGGCCATTGCCGGGTGGCCCTGATCACAGCGGGAAACACGCCCATCCGGGCTGGCAATCAAACTGCCAGCACCCTTGAGGACAGCGACGGCATTAAATGTCTGGCTCAACGCGCGCGCCACCTTAAGCCGGTCGGCCTGAACCTCTGCTGTCGAAATGCCCAGCAGGCGCGCAGCTTCCCCCGGATGCGGTGTGATCACGCAATTGGCCGGAAGGTTGACGCTACCCGTGGCCAACTGATTCAAGGCGTCCGCGTCCCACACTTGCGGCTGGCGCGCATTGGCGGCGACCGACAACAGGCTGCTACCCCACGAGGCTGCGCCCAAGCCGGGGCCGATGACGATGACCGAGATTTTTTCCAGCAGGCCCATCAGTTGATTGGCAGAACTTACGCCCACGGCCATGAGTTCCGGCAAGCGCGCCAGCGCGGCGGGCACGTGCTCAACGCGGGTGGCCAGCGACACCATGCCCGCGCCACTGCGCAAAGCGCTTTCGGCACTCAGCAACGCTGCGCCGCCGAGGCCACGGTCGCCGCCGATCACCAACAGGTGGCCGAACCGGCCTTTATGGGCGTCCGGAGAACGCGCAGCCAGTTGCGGCAAATTCCCGTGCAACAGGAGCTGAACGTCGGTTATTGGGTGTTTTGTCTGAGGCATGCGTCTTCAAGCTCCGATGTCTGGCAGAATTATACGCATCTAACTTGTGGTTTCCCGTGTCTCATGCCTGCTATTACCTCCGATCTGCCCGCCCTCGCCCAATCGATCAAAGACTGGGGTCGCGAGCTGGGCTTTCAACAAGTCGGCATCAGCGGGCTGGACCTGGCCGAGCATGAACAGCACCTGCAACGCTGGCTCGACGCGGGCTACCACGGCGAAATGGACTACATGGGCGCCCATGGCAGCAAACGTTCCCACCCCGAAGAGTTGGTACCGGGCACCCTGCGCGTGGTGTCGCTGCGCATGGATTATCTGCCAGGCGACTCCCAAATGGCGCAGTTGCTCGCTCAGCCGGAAAAAGCCTACATCTCGCGCTATGCCCTGGGCCGTGACTACCACAAGCTGATCCGCAAGCGCGTGCAGCAACTGGCCGACCGCATTCAGGCGCAGATCGGCCCGTTTGGCTTTCGCGCTTTTGTCGATAGCGCGCCCGTCCTGGAAAAAGCCATCGCAGAAAAGGCCGGCCTCGGCTGGATCGGTAAAAATACCTTGGTGCTCAATCGCAAGGCCGGCAGCTATTTCTTTTTGAGCGAACTGTTTGTCGATTTACCGCTGCCGATCGATGAGCCACACAGCACTGAACATTGCGGGCGCTGCACAGCGTGCCTGGACATCTGCCCGACCAATGCCTTTGTCGGCCCCTACGTGCTGGATGCCCGGCGCTGCATTTCCTACCTGACCATCGAACTCAAGCATGCGATCCCGGAGGATCTGCGTCCCTTGATCGGCAACCGTGTATTCGGCTGTGATGACTGTCAGATCGTTTGCCCCTGGAATCGTTTCGCCCGGTCCACCGCCGAAGGCGATTTCCAGCCGCGACACAACCTGGATAACGCAGAACTGGCCGAGCTGTTCATGTGGGACGAGGATAAATTCCTCAGCAGCACCGAAGGCTCACCTTTGCGCCGTGCCGGTTACGAGCGCTGGCTGCGTAACCTCGCGGTGGGTTTGGGCAATGCGCCATCGAGTATTCCGGTGATCGAGGCCTTGAAGGCGCGCCGGGATTACCCGTCCGAGCTGGTACGCGAACACGTGGAGTGGGCGCTGAACCAGCACGCCACGCGCTAGTGCACGTCGTCGTTGTAGACAAACTTGGGCATTTCCCAGTGAAAACGGATCGCCAGCAGGCGCAATAGAAAGCCGCTGAACAACGTCAGCAGAATCGCTTGCTCGCTGGGCAACTCCAGATAAAGACACAGCAAATAGAACCAGGCGGCAAGGAACGACACGCTGGCATACAGCTCACGACGGAAAATCAGCGGAATGTCGTTACAGAAGATATCCCTCAGGATGCCGCCGAAAACCCCGGTAATCACGCCGCTGACCGACGCCACCAGCATGCCGTGGCCCATTTCCAGGGCAGTCATGCAGCCGATCAGGGTGAAGGCCACCAGGCCGACGGCGTCCAGCGCGAGAAACAGCGAGCGCAGGTGGCGCATCAGCGGCGCGGCAAAGATCGTCACCAGCGCCGCAACCGAGGTCAGCACCAGGTATTCGGGGTGCTTGACCCACGTCAGCGGGTAGTGCCCCAGTAACACGTCGCGCACCGAACCGCCCCCCAACGCCGTCACACAGGCGATCAGCACCACGCCGAACCAGTCCATGCCACGGCGCCCCGCAGAGAGGGCGCCGGTCATGGCTTCGGCGGTGATGGCAATGAGGTAGAGCATCAGCAGCATGATGGTGATCCTGGCAGAGAGGCCGGCAGTCTAATCATTTGCCGAGGGCACCAAAAGGGGGCACTTGGCGATAAACCGCGTCGCCGGCCATCGGGAGCAAGCCCCCACATTTGAAATGTGTTCACAAATCAAAATGTGTGGGCTTGCCTACGATGGCGTCAGCTCAGTCGCTACAGCTTCAGGCCTTGATGAAATGCTTGCGGTAATGCTGCAGCTCGGCGATCGACTCGCGAATATCATCCAGCGCCAGGTGAGTACTGCCTTTATGGAAGCTGTCTTTGACCTCCGGCGCCCAGCGTGCGGCCAGCTCTTTGAGCGTCGAGACATCCAGGTTGCGGTAGTGGAAGTAGCTTTCGAGCCCTTTCATGTGCGTATAAAGGAAGCGACGGTCCTGGCAGATGCTGTTGCCACAGATCGGCGATTTGCCCTTGGGCACCCATTTTTCCAGGAAGGCGATGGTCTGGGCTTCGGCTTCGGCCATGCTGACGCGGCTGTCGCGCACACGCTGAGTCAGGCCGGAGTTGCCGTGGGTGCGGGTGTTCCACTCGTCCATGGTGGCCAGCACGGCGTCGCTGTGGTGGATGGCGATCACCGGACCTTCGGCCAAGGTGTTGAGGTTGCTGTCGGTGACAATGGTGGCCATCTCGATGATGACGTCGGTGTCGGGGTTCAGACCGGTCATTTCCAGATCGATCCAAATCAGGTTCTGTGGGTTTTGCATGGCTTGATTCTCTTGGCACCTTGGCGTAGCTGCGCAGTTTAGCAGGCGGGGCCGTGCTAGACTCGCGACCGTTTTACCCAAACCTTTGCATTATCGACACGGAACACCAATGGCCAAACGCCAGCTCAACCGCCGCCAAAACTGGCGCATCGAAAAGATTCAAGGTGAACGCGCCGCGCGCGCCGCCAAACGTGAATCCTCCGCCGTAGAAGCGCTTGAAGGCGGCGACCTGGGCCCCGAGCAAACGGGCCTGGTAATCGCGCACTTCGGTGTGCAGGTCGAAGTCGAGGCGCTGGAAGGCGAACTCGCGGGCTCAGTCTCCCGTTGCCACCTGCGCGCCAACCTGCCGGCGCTGGTGACCGGCGACAAAGTGGTATGGCGCGCCGGCAACCAGGGCATCGGCGTGATCGTCGCCCAGTTGCCACGCACCACCGAACTGCGCCGGCCCGACAGCCGCGGCCAGCTCAAGCCGGTGGCGGCCAACGTCGACATGATCGTGATCGTATTCGCCCCCTTGCCCGAGCCTCATGCCAACCTGATCGACCGCTACCTGGTAGCCGCCGAACATGCCGGCATCCGCCCGTTGCTGTTGCTGAACAAGTTCGACCTGATCGACGAACAGAACGCCCCTGCGCTGAATGCGCTGCTGGCGGTCTACCGCACCTTGGGCTACCCGGTGCTGGAAGTGTCGGCCCATCACGGCAATGGCATGGAACAACTGCAACAGCAGTTGGACGGACGCATCAGCGTGTTTGTCGGCCAGTCCGGCGTGGGTAAGTCGTCGCTGGTCAACAGCTTGCTGCCCGAGGTCGACACCCGTGTAGGCCCGCTGTCGGAACTGTCCGGCCAAGGTACGCACACCACCACCACCGCGCGGTTGTTCCACTTCCCCGGCGGCGGCGAACTGATCGACTCCCCGGGCATTCGTGAATTCGGCCTCGGCCACGTGAGCCGCAGCGATGTGGAAGCGGGCTTCATCGAGTTCAACGACCTGATTGGCACCTGTCGCTTCCGCGACTGCAAACACGACCGCGAGCCGGGTTGTGCGTTGCTCAAGGCCCTGGAAGACGGCCGCGTGCAGCAGCAGCGAATGAACAGTTATCGGTCGATTATTGCGAGCTTGCCGGAGAGCAGTTACTAAACCGCCGAAACAACAAGGCCGCGATTATCGCGGCCTTGTTGTATGTGAAGCCTAGGATCCCGTCCCAGGCACCGTAGGGTCTTTCACCCCACCATCATCAAACAGATTCAATTTCTGACGCAGCTCATGCGCCGGCAAGGGTTCTTGCCCTGGCGGGATGGCGTTCGGGTCGGCCGGTACTTCGCCGGGCGCGCCAGCACCAGGGGTCGGTTGTGGCGGTGGGGGCTGATCACCCTCAATCGCACGCTGGGCCTTTTTGGTCAGCACGACGATATCGATGCGCCGGTTGGCCGGGTTGAACGGATCCTTGTGATCAAACAGCTGCGAGGATGCAAAACCCACCACGCGCGCGACTTGCGGGTCCGGGTAGCTGCCGGCTACCAACGCGCGACGTGCGGCGTTGGCGCGGTTGGCCGATAGCTCCCAGTTGCCGAAGTCACCCTGGCCCGCATACGGCTTGGCGTCGGTGTGACCGCTGATGCTGATCTTGTTCGGCACCGTCTTGATGGTGTCGGCCATGGCCAGCAGGATGTCTTCGAAATACGGCTTCAAGCGTGCGCTGCCGGAGTCGAACATCGGCCGGTTGGCGGCGTCGGTGATCTGGATGCGCAAGCCTTCCGGAGTGATTTCGAACGAAATCTGATCCTTGAATTTCAGCAACTGCGGGTTTTCTTCGACCTTGTTCTGCAACTCTTGCAACAGCAACTCAAGGCGCTCTTGCTCGACCTGCTCGGCCATGGCCTCGACGGTATCGCGCTCGATCGGGATTTTTTCCTGGGGCGCCTCGGTTTTGACTTCGGGGTTGATGGTGCGCTCAGGCGCCAATTGCGGCGAGCCGCCCAGATCGATCACGAAAGGCGTGCCGCTTTCCGAAAAGCCAATCGGGTCTTTGAAGTAGCCGGCAATGGCGATTTTCTGTTCGGGCGTGGCCGTCGACATCAGCCACAGCACCAGGAAGAACGCCATCATCGCCGTCGCAAAGTCGGCGAAGGCGATTTTCCAGGCGCCACCATGGTGCCCCGCAGCGAAGCGCTTGACGCGCTTGATGATTATCGGCTGGTTGTTTTCCATGGCTTAGCGACCGCGAACCGCTTGTTCCAGCTCGGCGAAGCTTGGGCGATGCTTCGGGTACAGGACCTTGCGACCGAACTCCACCGCCAGCGACGGCGGCATGCCGGAAGCGGACGCCACCAGACTGGCCTTGATCGATTCGTAAAGGTTGATTTCTTCCTTGGCATCATGGGCCAGGGAGGTCGCCAGAGGGCCGAAGAAACCGTAGGCCGCGAGAATACCGAAGAAGGTCCCCACCAACGCCGCACCGACGTGCATGCCGATGGCCGCCTGGTCACCCTCACCCAGGGAGGCCATGGTCACCACAATACCGAGTACCGCCGCGACGATACCGAAACCGGGCATGCCGTCTGCGACGCCGGTCACGGCGTGGGACGGATGCTCCAGCTCCTCTTTAAGGCTGAACAATTCCATGTCGAACAAGCCTTCAAGCTCATGGGGAGCCATGTTGCCGGAGGACATGATGCGCAGGTAATCACAGATATAAGCGGTCATGCGCTCGTCTTTGAGCACGGCCGGATACTTGGCGAAAATCGGGCTGGCCGCGGCGTCCTCGATGTCAGCCTCGATGGCCATCATGCCTTCGCGGCGGCTCTTGTTGAGGATCTCGTACACCAGCCCCAGCACTTCCAGGTAGAAGGTGTGGGTAAAGCGCGAACCAAACATGGCCAATGACTTCTTGATCACGTGCATGGTCATGTAGCCGGGGTTGGCCTGCAGGAAAGCGCCCAGTGCCGCACCACCGATAATCATCACCTCGAAAGGCTGGATCAGTGCCGCAATTTTACCGTGGGACAGGACGTACCCGCCGAGCACGCTCGCGAAGACGACGATGATGCCGATAATTTTAGCCATAGGAGATGAGTACTTGCGCCGTCGGGTTCATGGACATATTTGGGGGAACTGAAAAACTCTTGTTCTACTTATCGGCAAAACTGCGCCAGACTATAGCCCGTTAAGGCGAAAAGCCAGTTCGGCCCGCTCCGGGCGTGTTGACCGCATGTGATGATCGCGCCCCAATCATGGCTAATAAAACGACAGTCCCATCTGTAAGACCTCTCTCTCTCGCCGCTTGGATCAAGTGCCTGGACGAAGTGCCGCTGCCTGTTCCCCAGGCCAGCCACGACCGGGTGTGCAAGGCGATCCGCGACAGCCGCAGTTCGTTGCGAGATATTGCCGAACTGATGCAAAACAGCCCAGCCCTTGTACTCAGCGTGATGCGCGAGGCAAACAGCCATACCCATGGCAGCCTGACGGAGCCGGCGGAAAATCTCGAAGTGGCGCTCAACCGCCTGGGCCTCAAGCGCGCCGAAGAACTGCTGGCGCGCCTGCCCTCGGTGCCGGCCCAAGAGATCCCCATTGCATTGCGTCAATTGTTGCTGGTGAGCCAGCATGCATCGCAACAAGCCAACGGTTTGTTCGGCAGCCGCCTGGCACGGTTGTGGCAAGACATTCACTGGGGCAGCCTGCTGTTTCTGTCGCCGCTGTGGCCGATGGCCGTTGCCCACCCCAAGCTTCTCGAAGAGTGGGAGCTGCGCGTGATTCACAAGGGCGAGTCGGCACGCAAGGTCGAGCAGCAATTGTTCGGCGTACGCCTGCTGGACCTGTGCCTGGCACTGACCGAAACCTGGCACCTGCCGATCTGGGTGTCCCAGGGTTATAACCTGCTGAAGAACGAGCAACGGTTGCTGGTCAAGGCGCTGCATATCGCCCGTGAAGATGACCCGTTGCGCCATCAGCAGTTGCTCGACGCCGAGCCCAACCTGCGCCGCTGGCTGAACCAGCCGGCCAATACCGTGCTGCTGGCCAACGGTTTGGCGATGTCCGCGCAAGAATCCTGGACCTGCCCGCACACACAGCGCTGGCAGTACCTTACAGCTCTGTATCTGCAACAACCGCTGGCTGAGGTGCAGCAACACTCGCATCAACAAGCCGTCACCAGCGCTCGCACCACGCTGATGCCCGACCTCTGGCACCCGGCGCTTTCGCTGATCTGGCCGTGGCATGTACAGAAGATCCATCGCGGCCTGCTGCCCGCGCCGCCGCCCACCGCCGAAGCCTTGGCGGTATGGCGCAACCGCTGCACCGAACTGCTGGTGGAGCCGAGCCGTTTTGCCAACGCCATGCATTTGACCACGTGCGCCAAAGAAGCCCTGGTGGCCAGTGGCATGCAGCGAGTGTTGTTGTTCATGGCCGATCGCGCCTTGAGCACGCTGCGCGTACACCAAGCCGACGGCCTACCTAAAGACGCCGCCAACCTGAGCCTGGACGTGGTCAACAGCACACTGCTGCAGCGCCTGCTGGAAAAATCCGCCCAAGTGCGCCTCACACCGGACAATCATGCGCAGTTCTCGGCCTTGCTGCCGCCGATCCTGCGTCGCCTGTTCAACGGTGAGCACCTGTTGTTGCGTTCCATGAGCTGCAACGGTCGCGTGGTGATGGTGATGATCGCCGACCAGGGCGGTGGGCCGTTCTCGGAAACCACCGTGCAAGCCTTCGGCAAAACCGCGCAGTGCATCGAGAAAGCCCTGCACAGCTTTACCAACCGCAGCGTCTGATGCTTGCGCTACAATCGCCCTCCTTTATCGCCAACATTTGTGCCCAGGAGACCTCACATGCCTGACTTCTCTGGCTTGCCGCTGGTGATCGAACCCAGCGACCTGATCGGTCGCCTTGATGCCGAACACCTGATTCTGGTGGACCTCACCAGTGCCGCCCGCTACGCCGAAGGGCATATCCCGGGGGCGCATTTCGTTGACCCCAAGCGCACCCAGTTGGGCCAGCCGCCGGCACCCGGCCTGCTGCCCCACAAAGCCGACCTGGAAAAACTCTTCGGTGAACTGGGCCACACCCCGGATGCCACCTACGTGGTCTATGACGACGAAGGCGGCGGCTGGGCCGGACGCTTCATCTGGATGCTCGACGTGATCGGTCACCCGAAATACCACTACCTCGACGGCGGCCTGCTGGCCTGGCTGGCCGCTGAGTACACCGTGTCGACCGACGTGCCGCCAGCGCGCGGCGGCCCGGTCAGCCTCACGCTGCACGATGGCCCCACCGCCACCCGCGAATACCTGCAAAGCCGCCTCGGCGCCGCCGACCTGGGCATCTGGGACGCACGCGGCCCGCTGGAATATTCCGGCGAGAAGGTGCTCGCGGCCAAAGGCGGGCACATCCCCGGCGCCGTGAACTTCGAATGGACCGCCGGCATGGATAAGGCGCGCAGCCTGCGCATCCGCCGCGACATGCCGCAGGTCCTTGAAGAGCTTGGGCTGACCCCCGACAAAGAAATCATCACCCATTGCCAGACTCACCACCGCTCTGGCTTCACCTACCTGGTGGCCAAGGCGCTCGGTTATCCGCGAGTCAAAGGTTATGCCGGTTCCTGGGGCGAATGGGGCAACCACCCCGACACCCCCGTTGAGATTAAGGTTTAAGGACAGTTATGAAAAAGCAGTTGTTTATCCTCAGCCAGTACTTGCTGCCGCACCATCTGCTGTCGCGCCTGGCCGGCTGCATTGCCGAGTGCCGCGTGCGCTGGTTCAAGAACGCCTTCACCACCTGGTTCGCCAAACGCTATCAAGTGGACATGTCCCAGGCACTGGTTGAAGACGTAACCGCCTACGAGCACTTCAACGCGTTCTTCACTCGCGCCCTCAAAGACGGCGCGCGCCCGCTGGACCAGGCCCCTGGCGCCGTACTCAGCCCCGCCGATGGCGCGGTCAGCCAGCTTGGCCCGATCGAACATGGTCGTGTGTTCCAGGCCAAGGGCCACAGCTTCAGCGTGCTGGAATTGCTGGGCGGCGACGCCGCTGTAGCGGCGCCGTTCATGGGCGGCGACTTTGCCACCATCTACCTGTCACCGAAGGACTACCACCGAGTTCACATGCCGCTGGCCGGCACCCTGCGCGAGATGGTCTACGTGCCGGGCCGGATCTTCTCGGTCAACCAGACCACCGCCGAAAACGTACCGGAACTGTTTGCGCGCAATGAGCGTGTTGTGTGCCTGTTCGACACCGAGCGCGGCCCGATGGCGGTGGTATTGGTCGGCGCGATGATCGTGGCATCGATTGAAACCGTGTGGGCTGGCCTCGTCACGCCGCCCAAGCGCGAGCTGAAAACCTTCCGCTACGACGAAGCCGCGCGTGCGCCGATTTATCTGGAGAAAGGTGCCGAGTTGGGCCGCTTCAAGCTGGGCTCGACCGCCATCGTGCTGTTCGGGCCGGATCAGGTGAAATGGGCGGAAGAATTGGTGGCCGGTTCGCCGGTGCAGATGGGCCAGGGTATCGCACTGCCCAACGCCTGACCTGACGCCAATCCAGGTCAATTGTGGGAGGGGGCTTGCTCCCGATAGCTGTGTTTGAGTCAACTCATCGGGTGACTGATCCACGGCCATCGGGAGCAAGCCCCTTCCTACATTTTCAGTTACAGCTGCCCGTCGCGGTCGCGAAAGCCCAGCAGGTACAGCACACCGTCCAGCCCCAAGGTCGAAATCGCCTGCTTCGCCGATTGCTTCACCAACGGCTTGGCGCGAAACGCCACGCCCAACCCGGCAATCGCCAGCATCGGCAAGTCATTCGCGCCGTCGCCGACCGCAATGGTCTGCTCCAGGCGCAAGCCTTCCTTATGGGCCAATTCCTTCAACAGATCCGCTTTGCGCTGGGCGTCGACAATCGGCTCCACCGCCACACCGGTCACTTTGCCATCGACCACTTCCAGCTCATTGGCGAAGACGTAGTCGATGCCCAACTTGGCCTGCAATTGTTTGGCGAAGTAGGTAAAGCCACCGGACAGGATCGCAGTCTTGTAGCCCAGGCGCTTGAGTTCGGCGAACAGCGTTTCGGCGCCTTCCGTCAGGCGCAGCGACGCGCCGATGGAGTCCAGCACGCTCACATCCAGGCCCTTGAGCAGCGCCAGGCGCTCCTTGAAGCTGGCGCGGAAATCCAGTTCACCGGCCATGGCGCGCTCGGTGATCGCGGACACCTGTTCACCCACACCGGCGGCCTTGGCCAATTCGTCGATGACTTCGGCTTCGATCAGTGTGGAATCCATGTCGAACACCGCCAGGCGACGGTTGCGGCGGAACAGCGAGTCTTCCTGGAAGGCGATATCGACATTCAACGCCTGGGCCACGCTGAGGAACTCGGCGCGCAAGGCTTGCGGGTCGGCCGGCTCACCGCGCACGGAGAACTCGATGCAACCCTTGCCCTGATGAGCGGGTGTGTCCAGCGGCATACGGCCCGACAGACGGTCGATGTGGTCGATATTCAAACCGTATTGCGCGGTGATCGAACTGACACGTTGCAACTGTTCAGCCGTGACCTTGCGAGTCAACAGCGTGACGATGTGGCGTTTCTTGCCTTGGCCGGCCACCCAATGCTGGTAGTCCTCCTCGGACACCGGGGTGAAACGCACCTGTTGATCCAGCTTGTACGCTGTGAACAGGATGTCCTTGAGCACGGACGAGGCCTGCTCGGTGCTGGGAATTTCCACCAGGATGCCGAACGACAGGGTGTCGTGAATCACAGCCTGGCCGATGTCGAGAATGTTCACACCACCCTGGGCCAGCACACCGGTAATGGCAGCGGTGAGACCCGGACGGTCAACACCCGTGATGTTTATCAGGACAATTTCGCGCAAGGCGCACCCCCAGGCTGGAAAAAAACCGCATTCTACCCACTTTCAGTGACCATCGGGCACAGCCAGCGCTTTGCCGGTCTTGGGCCTGTCGCTATACTGCGCGTCAACTTCACGGACCGAGAGCCGAGCGCAAGTGAACCGGCCCACGCCAGTAAAAACCGATAACTTCTTCCTGCTGATCTTCCGGGCACTGCGCCACCGCCGTGTACCGATCGCATTACGCATCGCCAGCCATAACGTGATCCTGGTCGCCCTGGCCCTGGTGATTTATGCCTGCGTGATGGGTTTGCAGTTCAAACAGGCCATGCACGAGCAAGCCGACGCCCTGGGCGAGAGCTTGACCACTCAGACCGCCACATCGGCGACTGAACTGTTGGTGTCCAACGACATCCTCAGCCTCAACGTGCTGCTCAACAACCTGACCAAGAACCCGCTGGTGGCCCACGCCGCCATCTACAGCGTGGACAACCGGATCATGGCCGAAGCCGGGCAGCGCCCGAAAAACGGCCTGCTGGGCGAGGCCGAAGGCCTGTACCAGAGCAATATCACCTTTCAGGATGTAAAGGCCGGCCAACTGCGCATCAGCCTGGACATGCAGCAATTCCAGCAGCCGATGACCATTAGCCTGCAAAGCATGGGCATCCTCAGCGCAATCCTGCTGGCCCTGGCTCTGGCCTTGAGCCTGCGCCTGGGTCGGCATATCTCTACACCGCTGATGCAATTGCGCATCTGGCTGCGAGATATCGACGAACACACCCCGGCCACTGATCGCCAGGACGAAATCGGCGACATCGCCCGCCAACTGCACGCCAGCTTCGCCCCGGAGCCGGCACCCCAGGTTGAACCTGAACCCGAGTTCGACGACAGCGATTACGACGACGAACCCGAGTTTGAAGTACGCGACCTGCGCGATCCGGGTTTTGACGAAAGCGCACCCGCCGCCCGCCCGAAGCCTGCGCCGCGCCATGTGGTCAAGGCCGAAGAAGACGAACTGGACGACGAAGACCCCTTCGCCGATCTGCGCGACACGTCAAACGACAGCGCTGCCGTGACGCCAAAGCCCGCGCCGGCGCGCAGCACCGAGCCTCAGTACAGCGCCGTACTGGCCGTGCAATTGGGCGCCCAGGACCAACTGCGTCGCCTGCCCCGCGCGCGCCTGACCGAGTTATTGGAACGCTACCGCGACTGCCTCGACCAGGCCGCCTCGCTGTACCAGAGCGAGCTGCATACCCTCAATGACGGCAGCACGCTGATGCTGTTCCACAGTGAAGACAGCGGTGAGGATTACCTGACCAACGCCATCTGCTGCGGCGAGTTATTACGTGCGCTGGGCCATGAGCTGCAGATCGAAGTGGCGGACAGCGGCATCACCCTGCAACTGCAACTTGGCTTAACCGTGGGTGACGACCTGTTTGGCATGAGCCAGATCGACCTGCTGCTTACGGAAATCGCCCAGGACGCCCTGGCCTTGTCCCAACACAGCCGCAACCTGTTGCTGGTGGAGCGCAAGATCAGTGAAGACACGCTGATCCGCCAACGCGCGCGCATCCGCCCGATTGCCAGCCCTGAAGGCGCCAGCTGTGTGGAGCGTCTGATGGAGCCGTACCCATCGATGCTGGAGCGGCAGTTGGCGCGGATGCATGAGACCCGCGCCAAGCCGTGAAGAATGTGGGGTGGGGCTTGCCCCCTACCACACTTGGGATCTGCACAGGCTTCAAGTAAATCGCGCACAAACAAAAAGGCCCGCTGAGTAAGCGGGCCTTTTGTTTGTGCGCGATTCAGGTCAGAACCTGAACACTTCCATATCCGTACGGATCGGCGTAGCCATCGGCATCTTGGGCTTCTGCGGCTCGGCCGGTTTGGCCTGAGCCGGGGCTTGCTTGCGTGGTGCCTCAGCAATCGGCGGTTGGTTGGCCAATGGCTTGAGGGCCACCGACAACTGCTGCGCCAAGTGCTGCAACAGCACGCCCTGGGCCTGAACCTGGGAAGCTGTCGTGCCCGTGTGTTCTTCCTGCAGATGAACGATGCGGTTATCACGCACCTGGCCACGGCGGTCGATCAGGCGCCACTGCGCATCAAGGATCGCCGGCTGCGAAGTACCGGAGTCGAGCCGGGTGATGGTCAGCAACACCTGCACGTCCGGGGTAAAGCCAGTTGGCGCAGGCGAGAGGACCACACGCTGGCTGTCCAACTGACCCGCTACCTGGCGCAACATCAATTGGTTGATGTCGGACGACAAACTGCCCGCCCAACGACCATCGGTGGAACCTTGCAGACTGCCGTCGTTCTGACGTTGCAGCAGGGTTTCGCGTTGCAGATAGTCGGCTACGACCACCGGCCCCAGCAACACGGCCATGCCGGCGGTTTGTGCTGGTTGCGCCGGACTTCCGCTGTCCAACTGGTACAGCGACACCGGTTGGTGGGTGCTGCAACCCGCCAACCCCAAAAGGCCAGCGAGCATGAAAATAAAAGGAAGGCGTGGAGCAGTCATCATCCCATCCAGGTGGCTGCCACAAGGCGAACCACAATGTAATACTAAAAATAACCTAAACACGCTCGGCCACGCCGGCGCTGGAAAGGGCATATCATCCGTGAATATGCGCCATGACTCCAGCGCCAAAGCGTCGATCTACCCGTTAAATCGTAGATCGAGGGCTCTAATCCGGCTTAAACCGGCGTTTCCACCAACAAAGCATCCACACGCTGGAAGCCTCGAGGCAGTTTGTTACCGCGCCTGCCACGCTCACCCTTGTAATGTTCCAGGTCGTCGGGACGCAACGATAGCGTGCGTTTGCCGGCCTGGAGCACCAGGGTCGAGCCCTCGGGGATCACCGCGATGTCGGTCACGTACTCTTCGCGACTGGCCACCCGCTCCCCTGGTATACCAATAATCTTGTTGCCCTTGCCTTTGCCCAACTGCGGCAGATCGCTGATCTTGAACACCAGCAAGCGCCCTTCGGTGGTCACCGACGCCAGCCAGTTGCCTTCGCGATCATCCACCGGCCGCGGCAGGATCACCTTGGCATTATTCGGCAGGCTCAACAGCGCCTTGCCCGCCTTGTTCTTGGCCTGCAGGTCTTCGCCCTTAACGACGAAGCCGTAGCCCGCATCGGAAGCGATGACGTACAACGAGTCATCGTCCGGCAGCAGCACACACTCAAAATTCGCGCCCGGTGGCGGTGTCAGGCGCCCGGTCAGCGGCTCGCCCTGCCCCCGTGCGGATGGCAAGGTATGCGCCGGCACCGAATAACTGCGCCCCGTGGAGTCGATAAACACCGCAAACTGGTTGGAACGCCCGGCAGCGGCGGTTTTAAAACCATCGCCCGCCTTGTAAGACAAGCCAGTGGCGTCAATATCATGCCCTTTGGCGGAACGAACCCAACCCTTTTCCGACAGAACGACGGTAATTTTCTCGTTAGGCAGCAGTTCGGTTTCTGTCAGAGCCTTGGCTTCGGCACGCTGAACAATCGGCGAACGGCGGTCATCGCCATAGGTTTCGGCGTCTTTGATCAGCTCGCTGCGTACCAGCTTTTTCAGCTTGGCTTCGCTGCCCAGCAGCGCTTGCAGCTTGGCTTGTTCCTTGAGCAGCGCGTCCTGTTCGTCGCGCAGCTTCATTTCTTCGAGTCGCGCCAATTGACGCAAGCGGGTGTCGAGGATGTAGTCGGCCTGGATCTCGCTCAGCTCGAAACGCGCGATCAGCTCGGCTTTGGGGTGCTCGGCGGTGCGGATGATATGGATCACTTCATCCAGGTTGAGGTAGGCGATCAGCAAGCCGTCCAACAGGTGCAGACGGCGCTCGACCTTGTCCAAGCGAAATTGCAGGCGACGACGAACGGTCTGTACCCGGAACTCAAGCCACTCCACCAGCAGGTTGCGCAGGTTTTTCAGCTGCGGCTTGCCGTCCAGGCCAATGATATTGACGTTGACCCGGTAGCTGGACTCAAGGTCCGTGCTGGCAAACAGATGCTGCATCAGCACTTCGTGATCGACCCGGCTGTTGGTCGGGATGATCACAATGCGGCAAGGGTTTTCGTGGTCGGACTCGTCACGCAGGTCGGCCACCTGGGGCAGCTTCGACGGTTTGGCCTGCATCAACGCGGCGATCTGCTCCAGCACCTTGGCGCCGGACACCTGATGCGGCAGCGCGGTCACAATAATGTCGCCATCTTCGACGTGGTACACGGCGCGCATGCGCACCGAGCCCTTGCCGGTCTCGTACATCTTCAGCAGGTCGGCGCGCGGGGTGATGATTTCCGCTTCGGTCGGGTAATCCGGGCCCTGGATGTGCTCGCAGAGCTGCTCGACGGTAGCCTTGGGCTCATCGAGCAAGCGCACACAGGCCGTGGCGACTTCGCGCAGGTTGTGCGGCGGCACGTCGGTGGCCATGCCGACGGCGATGCCGGTGGTGCCATTGAGCAGGATATTCGGCAAACGTGCCGGCAACACCAGGGGTTCGTCGAGGGTGCCGTCGAAGTTCGGGCCCCAGTCAGCGGTGCCCTGGCCCAGTTCGCTCAGCAGTACCTCCGAATAACGCGACAACCGTGCCTCGGTGTATCGCATGGCGGCGAAGGACTTGGGATCGTCCGGCGCCCCCCAGTTACCCTGGCCGTCCACCAGCGTGTAGCGGTAGCTGAACGGCTGGGCCATCAGCACCATGGCTTCGTAGCACGCCGAATCGCCGTGGGGGTGGAACTTGCCCAGTACGTCACCGACGGTACGCGCCGACTTCTTGTGCTTGGAATCGGCGTCCAGGCCCAGCTCACTCATGGCGTAGATAATGCGCCGCTGTACGGGCTTGAGGCCGTCGCCGATGTGCGGCAATGCACGGTCCATGATCACGTACATGGAGTAGTTGAGGTAGGCATTTTCGGTGAAGTCAGCCAGCGACCGGCGCTCTACGCCGTCTAAGCTGTCTGCGAGGATGTCACTCATGCGGGCCTCATCATTATTGGGTGAGGCGCAGCGGAAATGCCGCCGCGCCGGGTCAATTCAATTGTTTGATCATTCATGGCCGGGCACTCCAGCCACCGACCGGGGCGGCAAAACGATAGACCACCGGGCGTTTTTCACCATCGGCACGCGGGCCGAAGTTGTTGTCCAGGCCGATCCAGGCACCGTCATCATCAATTACCAGCGCCTCGGCCAAGCCATAGGGCTGGTCGTATTGGCGTTGCGGCGCAAGCATGTCTGCGGCAAATGACCAACACTGCTCAACTGCCGCTGTCAGCGCATCGCGGCGGCACAACTGATATTGGCTGCTCTCAAGGGAAAACAACTTGCCCTTGAACCACACCACATCGGAGAAATTCCTGGAAACGGCCTTGGCCTTGGGCACCTGGGCGGGCTGCATCTGCGTGCCGGCCTCACTCAGTAATACGCACGGACCGTCACAATCCCACAGGCTTTGCGCACGCTTGATGGAGATAAGCCCGCGCCCCTCACGCTCTGCCGCCAGCCAGATCCGATTGCCCTCGGGGTTCACCGCCAGCCCTTCAAACAGCGCATTGAAGTGCAGCAACAGGCCACTGGCGCGGGCTTCACGCACCACGCTCGGCGCGATCTTCAACCACTCGGGCGCACCGGCAGCGGGCACTTGCAGCACGGCGGCATGGGCTTCACTGACGATGTATCGGTTACCGACGGCATCGCAACTGATGGCCTCGAAATCCAGGTCGCCACCGCGAATGAACGAGGCGGCCTTCGTGCGCGAACGCAACCCCCAAGGCAAACCGGAATCCGGCACCGGCGGCACGTCGATCTTCACCGCCGTGGCCTGCCAGGTCGGCATGCTGATATCCAAACGGTAGATCTGATCGTCATCGCGGTCGGAAACCGTCCACAGCTCATTGCCACACAGGGCCAGGCCCGACAGGTTGCCACCGCGCATGCCATCCACCGGGTGTTCGGACACCAGTTTGAGCTGCGCCCCGGGCGCCGCAACCCCCTGGGCGCTCGCCAAGCCGCTGAACAACAGGATCGCCAGGGCGAAACCTGTACGCATCAACCCAGCACCTCGGCCAGGTTGCCTTTGGACTCCAGCCAGGATTTACGGTCCGGCGCGCGTTTTTTCGCCAGCAGCATGTCCATCATTTCCGAGGTGGCGGCGAAATCGTCCAAGGTGAGTTGCACCAGGCGCCGGGTGTTCGGGTCCATGGTGGTTTCACGCAACTGCGGCGGGTTCATTTCACCCAGGCCTTTGAATCGCGTGACCTGTGGCTTACCGCGTTTCTTCTCGGCCACCAGGCGGTCGAGGATGCCATCGCGCTCGGCTTCGTCGAGGGCGTAGAAAATCTCTTTGCCCAGGTCGATGCGGTATAGCGGCGGCATGGCGACGTAGACGTGACCGGCATCTACCAGCGGGCGGAAGTGCTGCACGAACAGCGCGCACAACAAGGTGGCAATGTGCAGGCCGTCGGAGTCGGCGTCGGCGAGGATGCAGATCTTGCCGTAGCGCAGTTGGGTCATGTCTGCCGCGCCCGGGTCGACACCGATGGCCACGGCGATATTGTGTACTTCCTGGCTGGCCAGCACTTCGCTGCCATCGACTTCCCACGTGTTGAGGATCTTGCCGCGCAACGGCAGGATCGCCTGGAACTCTTTGTCCCGTGCTTGCTTGGCGGAACCGCCGGCGGAGTCACCTTCCACCAGGAACAGTTCGGAGCGCATCGGGTCTTGACCCGCGCAGTCAGCCAGCTTGCCAGGCAGTGCCGGGCCTTGGGTGATGCGCTTGCGCTCGACCTTCTTGCTGGCCTTGAGACGACGGCCGGCGTTGTTGATCGCCAGTTCGGCCAGGGCCAGGCCCAGTTCCGGGTGCTCGTTGAGCCACAGGCTGAACGCGTCCTTGACCACACCGGAGACAAACGCCGCCGCCTCGCGGGACGACAGGCGTTCTTTGGTCTGGCCGGAGAATTGCGGCTCCTGCATCTTCATCGACAGCACGAACGCGATGCGCTCCCACACGTCTTCCGGCGCCAGCTTCACACCGCGCGGCAGCAGGCTGCGGTATTCGCAGAACTCGCGCATGGCATCCAGCAGGCCCTGGCGCAAACCGTTGACGTGGGTGCCGCCCTGAGCGGTGGGGATCAGGTTGACGTAGCTTTCCTGCACGCTGTCGCCGCCCTCGGGCAACCACAGCAATGCCCAATCGACGGCCTCTTTGTTACCCGCCAGGCTGCCGCAGAACGGCTCGTTGGGCAGGCGTTCGAAGTCGCTGACGGAGTCTTCCAGATAGGAACGCAAACCGTCTTCGTAATGCCACTCGACCTTTTCGCCGGTGCCTTTGTCTTCAAAGGTAACCAAAAGGCCCGGGCACAACACCGCCTTGGCCTTGAGTACGTGCTTGAGGCGGCTGATGGAGAATTTCGGCGAATCGAAGTATTTAGGGTCCGGCGCGAAGTACACGCTGGTGCCGGTGTTGCGCTTGCCGACGGTGCCGATCACTTCAAGGTCGGTGGCTTTGTAGCCATCGGCAAAGGTCATCTGGTACTCGTTGCCGTCACGCTTGACCTTGACGCGGACCAGGGTCGACAAGGCGTTGACCACAGAAATACCCACGCCGTGCAAACCACCGGAGAACTGGTAGTTCTTATTGGAGAACTTGCCACCGGCGTGGAGCTTGGTGAGGATCAGCTCAACACCCGGCACACCCTCTTCCGGGTGAATGTCCACCGGCATGCCACGACCGTCGTCGGACACTTCCAGGGAGTGGTCAGCGTGGAGAATGACATGCACCGATTTGGCGTGCCCGGCCAAGGCTTCGTCGACGCTGTTGTCGATGACTTCCTGGGCGAGGTGATTCGGCCGACTGGTGTCGGTGTACATGCCGGGGCGTTTGCGCACCGGGTCGAGGCCCGAGAGGACTTCGATGGCGTCGGCGTTATAAGAGCTAGCGCTGGGAGTGGCCATGGGGTCTCGTCGTGAGTCGTTCGATTAAAAAATAACCTGCGGTTTCCAAGGCAATTACAGTGCCGAAAAATCGAAGGATTGATACTGATCCGCACCCACGCCGGCAAAACTCAAAAGCGCCGGCAATTGCTGGGCGAATCCTTGGTAGCCATGGTCGCCACCGGGCTGGATGCGCAAGGCACAGGCTCGGTAATACTGCTGGGCGAGGCGATAATCCAAGGTTTCATCGCCGGTTTGCAACCACACCTGATAACGTCCCGCATCCTGGGGCGCCGGTACTTCCAGCTCGGCCAGCGCCGTGACGTGGTCGTGGGTCAACTCCCAGGTTTCATCGGTGTAGAGGTTCTTCTGGGTGCCCAGGTAACCGTCGAACATGCGATGGGGACTCACCGCCGGGTTGACCAGCAGCGCCTTGAGGCCATGGCGTTCAGCAAGATGGGTTGCATAGTAGCCGCCGAGTGAGCTGCCGACCAGCAGTGGTCGACCCAGTTGCGCAATGGCCTCTTCCAACTGGGGAATCGCCTGACGGGGATGGTGATGCAAGGCTGGCACGCGCAATTGATCGGCCAGGCCAAGGGCGTCCATCACGCGGATCAACTGGCTGGCCTTGTTGGACGCCGGCGCACTGTTGAAGCCGTGGATGTACAGGATCGAAGCGGACATGCCGGGCTCTCCGTGCTTGCGCCAAAAGGGCGCAGTTTACAGGGAACCAGAGAATCTGAGCAGAGTTCGTCACAATGAGGTGCGGAATAAACATCGCGCCCGAGCGTCTCTCTAATTATTTATTTCAAGGCTATCCAGTCTTGGATTTGAGAAAATCCTTCAGCGCAGCGGCGAGCTCCTGAAAAATCGCAACAATATCGCTACCCAGGCCAGCAGGTTTATCCTCAACTTTGGCAGGCTCCGCAGCGAGCTTCATCATCAATAGAATCAAGGCTATCGGCATAATTGCCAATAACCACAAGAGCATGGGTGTAGTTTCCAGCTTGGCACCATGAATAAGCTTGAATGTGTAGACGACAAACGCTCCAAACACATAAACAGCCGCAACATAAATTGTAACGAAGATAATCCCTCGTTGGAGCCTACGAGTATCAGCCTCGTCGAGCTGGCTTCTATTGAAGCGCTCCGTGTCCGGAAGCTTAGGGATACTGCCTTCCGAATAGTCCACATCCTTTTGGAGATTCTGATCCTTCAAAACTCTACTCTCATTTCAGTAACGAATTAGTCCGAGGTTCATCAAGCGATAATGCATTGCCGCGCCTGACACATTTAGTATTGCCGCCATTTCCTCAACATCGTGTTTTTTTTCCTTGAAGACCAGCCACTCGACAACTTCTTTAGGCATCAACAACTCCGCCGCAAAACTATTTGCATCCCGCTCTCGGTAAAGATGTGTTCCCGAACTATAGTTTCTCGCATTATCCCTGAAGGAATGACCGTGCCTTAAAAACATATGCCCTAACTCATGAGCAATAGTAAAGCGCTGCCGAACAACCGCATCATCAGGATTGAAACGGATGGTTGGAATGTTATTCACAACGTCAAAGCAGCCACTCAGATCATGAGCGCTCATGCCGTAATCCGGTTCCACTGAAGCGCCCGCTGCACGTGCAATACGATAGGGATCAATAGGAAGTTGACGGTCCCAGTACCTATTTAGGACATCTTGAGCGGTGCGAACAGGCATGAGCGATCTCCTTGTCAGTACTGGTGGATAGATATCCTTCCGCCGAAGGAGGCAAAATTGTACAGAAAACTATCGATGGGTACAGATCTGCTGAATATATAGGCGCGTCTACGAAGAAAATCAAAACGCCCAGCGGGTTATCTGAGTCGAGTTGTAAATGACCGGAACCGCACTAAACATTCAGTGCTCGAGCCCAACGCGGAGGACGTTTAATAACCGTTGCTACCGTAATCCACCGTAAACGCGAAGCCGACCAGCCGCTCTACGCCAGTCTCCAACCGTCCGTCGGCATGCAAACGCAGCCAACGATACCCTGGCGCTTGCTCGCTGACCTTGAAGTCCTCGCTGCCCGGTGCGAACTGGATGCAGGTGGATGGCGACGCCAGCAGGCGCACGCCGTTGCGCTCACGGTCGATTTCCTGATGCACATGGCCCCAGAGTACTGCCTTGACCTGGGGGAAGCGGTCCAGCACGGCAAACAGTGCCTCGGGGTTGCGCAGGCCGATGGGCTCCATCCAGGCACAGCCGATGGGCACCGGATGATGGTGGAAACACACCAGGTGGTGACGGTTTGGCGCTTCGCTCAGGGCCTGAGCCAGTAGTTGCAGTTGTTGGTCTTGCAGGTAACCCGGCACGGAACCGGGTACGGCGGAGTCCAGCAGGATGACGCGCCAGTGGCCGATATCGACTACCGGCTCCAGAAAATCACTGTGCTCGGCGGCCCGGACCATGACTTGAGGCTCATCATGATTACCCGGAATCCAGCGCGCCGGGGCACCGATAGGCGCGGTCATCTGGCGAAACTGCTGGTACGACTCAAGCGTGCCGTCCTGGGACAGGTCCCCGGTGGCCAGCACCAGGTCGACCTGCGGCTGTTGCGCGCGCGCCAGCTCGATCACCCGTCGCAGGCTCTCACGGGTATTCATGCCCAGCAGCGTAACGTCGGCCTCGGCAAACAGATGGCTGTCGGACAGTTGCACCAGTAACGCCGAAGCGTCGGGGTTCACGGTGGATACGCTCGGCAAGGCGCTCTCCCAAGGCAATCACAGGAATGGACGTTTGGCGTGATTATGCTGGGGCAGGACGCAAAGAGGAAACCCAGGAACCAGATGCAGTTCACATCTACCGCACGACTTCGAACTCATGGCCCAGCGCCAGGCAGTGGCTCAGCCACTCACCGAGGAACACATTGAGCTGCGCTTTCTCATCGGGTTGGTGCATGAACACATTCGGGTAAGGATAGATGCTGCGAAAGCGCCGCGCGTGTTCGGCGCTGATCACTTCGGCCATACGGGCGTCGTGGTACACCTGCACTTCCAGTTGCGGCACGGGCAGCCACGGCAGGCTGTGCTCCTGGCGTACGCGCAGGGTGGTGGTGTACGGGCAGTTGACGATGACTTCAAGGGCCAGCACGCCCAGCATCTGGTCGCCGTGGGTCACGCCGATGCGACGCGCCTCGGGCGTGTGGCGCATGTCGGGCAGCAGGCGCATCAGCCGCGCATAGTTGGCCTCGCAGGCCGCTTGCAGCCCGATCAGGTCGACTCGATAACGTTCCCGTGCCTTTACTGCCATAACCCCCTCACTTCCGCGCGATTAAGCGCAAGCCATTGCAGGGCGATAATGCTGGCTGCGTTGGAAATCCTGCCGTCGCGCACGGCTTGCAGGGCGTCTTCGAATGCCCAGACCGTCACGCGGATGTCTTCTGCTTCTTCTTCCAGCCCATGCACGCCACCCGCTCCGGAGCTGTCGCAGCGCCCCAGGTATAGGTGCACAAATTCGGTACTGCCGCCGGGCGACGGAAAATACTTGGTGATCGGCCACAGCGCGGAGAAGGTCAGCCCAGCTTCCTCTTCGGCTTCGCGGTGTGCAACCTCCTCCGGTTCTTCATCCTTGTCGATCAGGCCGGCGACCATCTCGATCAGCCACGGGTTGTCGGCACGGCCCATGGCGCCCACGCGAAACTGCTCGATCAGCACCACTTCATCACGCTGCGGGTCATAGGGCAGTACACACACCGCGTCGTGACGGACAAAGACTTCGCGGTTGATCACGCGGCTCATGCCGCCGTCGAACTTCTCGTGGCGCAGTTGCACACGGTCAAGTTTATAGAAGCCCTTGTAGGCATTGTCGCGCTGCACGATTTCAATCGTGTTCGGCGTCGATTTTGCAAAGTCCGTCATATCCCTTCCTCGTTGTGCCTGGGCAATTCGCGCCATCCTAACGCGCTCGCGTCGGTTGGCGCAGCCCCTTTCCGGTTGCCGGGATAGACGGCGGGCCTCAAACTCACTCTAATCAGCTTAGTGGCGAACT
This sequence comes from Pseudomonas asgharzadehiana, assembly GCF_019139815.1. Classification (NCBI taxonomy): domain Bacteria; kingdom Pseudomonadati; phylum Pseudomonadota; class Gammaproteobacteria; order Pseudomonadales; family Pseudomonadaceae; genus Pseudomonas; species Pseudomonas asgharzadehiana. The sequence continues at coordinate 774,763 of NZ_CP077079.1, read as the reverse complement.
GACTGCCTTGCCGGTAGTCGAAGCTGCACAATTTCGCTCTTATCGATAGACGAAGGACATCCATGTCGCTTTTAAAAATCGCCTCCGTGGCCTGCATCGCCTTGACCCTCGGCGCCTGCCAAAGCCTGTTCCAACCCAACTGGCGCACCCCGCTGGAAGCCACCCGAGACACCACCGAACAAACCCGGCCGGGCTGTGCCAGCGCCGATTGCGCGCTGGTGAATATCGACACCGTGCACTTTGCCAAGGAACCCAAGCTGGACGCGCTGATCGAACAGCGCCTGCTGGAGATGACCGGCGCCAACCCGCTGCCGACCAGCCTTGCGACCTATCGCGAGCAATTCCTGCAAACCGCCGCACCGAACAACAGCATGTATTTGCAGGCCAAGGTACGTGAGCAGCATGACGGCTTGGTGATCATCGAGTTGTCCAGCTACCTGGACCAGGGCGCCACCCATGGCGAGCCGGGCCGCGCGTTCATCAACTATTCGCGTCAGCAGCAAAAAGCCCTGTCGCTCAGCGATATGCTGCTGCCCGGCAAGGAAGACGCGTTCTGGAAAGCCGCCCAGGTGGCGCACAACAGTTGGCTGATCAGCACCCGCCTGAGCCTGGAAGCGGAATTCGTCAAAAAATATCCCTTCCAGAAAACCCCAAACGTGGCGCTGACTTACGGTGGCGTGATCCTCAAATACCCCACCACCACCATCGCGCCCTATGCCCTGGGCCATGTCGAGTTGCAGATCCCCTACTCGCGCCTGGACGGCATCCTCAAGCCTGAGCTGGTGCCCGTACGCCGCTGAAAGCCCGACCAAGGATGAACTGCAACAGCCCTGCCAGCACCAGCGCCGGCAGGGTTGCGCCGACATCCGGATACAGGTTGGCCAGCAGATGATAAGTGCCGATGCCACCCAGCCAGGCCAACAGCGCTGGCCAACGCAGGCCGGCGACCACGCCCCGGCCACGACGGCGAAGCACGAAATGATCGACCAGCACCACGCCGAACAGCGGCGCGAACACCGAGCCGATCAGCAACAGGAAGTTCTGGTACTGCGCCAACGGAGCAAAACAGGCGATCAAGGTGCAGATGACGCCGATGGCCAACGCCAGATGCTCGACCTTCAAGCGCAATAGAATCCCGCTGGACACCGCAGCCGAGTGAATATCGGCGAAGGCGTTCTCCGACTCGTCCAACAGGATCAGCAACAGCGGAATCCCCAGGCCCGCGCCGGCCAGCGCCAACAGCAGCGCATTCACCTCGCCACTTGGCGCAAACGCCAGGGTGTAGGCCACGCCCAGGCTCATCAGCCAGAAATTACCGATAAAAAACCCCAGCGCAGTGCCGCCGAATACACTTTTGGCGCGTTTGCCGAAGCGTGAGTAGTCGGCAATCAGCGGCAACCACGACAGCGGCATGGCGATGGCAATGTCAAAGCCCACGGCAAACGGCATCGAACCATCACCCGCCTGGGCCCAGAGCGCCGCCAGGTCGGCCTTGGCAAACAGGTTCCAGGTCAGCCACAGGCACGCGGCGAGCAACAGCCAGATACCCCATTTGCGCAGGATCTGGCGCACAAAGGTCAATGGCCCGCTGACTGCCAGCAAGGTCGCCAACCCCCCGAAAAACAGGGTCCACAGCAACGGGCTGGCCCATAGACCACCCTCGCCGAACGCCCGCGCGCCCAAGAGGCTGGCCGCATCGCGCATCACGATGATTTCAAACGAACCCCAGCCGACCAGTTGCAGCAGGTTAAGCAGCGCGGGCAGGCTGGCCCCCTGGGTACCGAGGCTGAGCTTGAGCGCGGCCATGGCGGACAGGCCAGTGTCGCTGCCGATTACACCGACGGCGGCCAGCAACAGCACGCCCACCAGCGTGCCGAGGAAGATCGCCAGCAACGAGCCGAACAACCCCAGGCCCGGCGCGAGTAGGGCGCCGGTTTGCAGGACCATCAGGCCGATGCCGAGGGAGAACCATAGAGAGAACAGGTCGCGGGCGCCGAACACGCGTTTGTCGCTCGGCACTGCGATATCAGGGGAGTAGGTGCTGGGTTGAATGCTCAAGGGTGTTGTCTCTGAAGAACATTTGTTGTTTGGGAGATTGCTATCGGGGGCAAGCCCCCGATGAGGCCAGTACCAGCACCTCCAATCTTTGATCAGACCTTTTTGTACAACTGACTACCTTCCTGCTTGAACCGCTGCGCCTGCTCCGCCAAACCCTTGGCCACGTCCACGTCCACCGCATCAATGCGCTGGTTGGCGGCGTATTCCCGCACTTCCTGGGTGATTTTCATCGAGCAGAACTTCGGCCCGCACATCGAGCAGAAATGCGCGACCTTGGCCGAGTCTTTCGGCAGGGTTTCATCGTGATAGGAACGCGCGGTGTCCGGGTCCAGGCCGAGGTTGAACTGGTCCTCCCAGCGGAACTCGAAACGCGCCTTGCTCAAGGCGTTGTCGCGGATCTGCGCGCCTGGGTGGCCTTTGGCAAGGTCGGCGGCATGCGCGGCGATTTTGTAGGTGATGATGCCGGTCTTCACGTCATCCTTGTTCGGCAGGCCCAGGTGTTCCTTGGGCGTGACGTAGCAGAGCATGGCGCAGCCGAACCAGCCGATCATCGCCGCACCGATGCCGGAGGTGATGTGGTCGTAGCCGGGCGCGATGTCGGTGGTCAAAGGGCCAAGGGTGTAGAACGGCGCCTCGTCGCAGCATTCAAGCTGCTTGTCCATGTTCTCCTTGATCAACTGCATCGGCACGTGGCCCGGGCCTTCGATCATGGTTTGCACGTCGTGCTTCCAGGCGGTCTTGGTCAGCTCGCCGAGGGTTTCCAGCTCGCCGAATTGCGCGGCATCGTTGGCGTCGGCAATCGAGCCGGGGCGCAGGCCGTCGCCGAGGGAGAAGCTGACGTCATAGGCCTTCATGATTTCGCAGATTTCGTCGAAATGCGTGTAGGTGAAGTTCTCCTTGTGGTGCGCCAGGCACCACTTGGCCATGATCGAACCGCCACGGGAGACGATGCCGGTGACGCGCTTGGCGGTCAGCGGCACGTAGCGCAGCAGCACGCCGGCGTGGATGGTGAAATAGTCGACGCCCTGCTCGGCCTGTTCGATCAGGGTGTCGCGGAACAGCTCCCAGGTCAGGTCTTCGGCGGCACCGCCGACTTTTTCCAGGGCCTGGTAGATCGGCACGGTACCGATCGGCACCGGCGAGTTACGGATGATCCACTCGCGGGTTTCATGGATGTGCTTGCCGGTGGACAGGTCCATCACCGTGTCCGAACCCCAGCGAATGCCCCAGGTGAGTTTCGCCACTTCTTCTTCGATGGACGAACCCAGGGCGCTGTTGCCGATGTTGCCGTTGATCTTCACCAGGAAGTTACGGCCGATGATCATCGGCTCCAGTTCGGTGTGGTTGATGTTGGCCGGAATGATCGCACGGCCGCGGGCGATTTCTTCGCGCACGAATTCTGGCGTGATGATCTTCGGCACGCTGGCGCCGAAGCTGTGGCCGGCGTGTTGCTGGTCAAGCAGGCCGCTGGCGCGGGCCTCTTCGAGCTTCATGTTTTCGCGGATGGCGACGTATTCCATCTCGGCGGTGATGATGCCTTTGCGCGCGTAATGCATCTGGGTGACGTTGGCGCCGGCCTTGGCGCGGCGCGGGTTTTTCACATGGGCGAAACGCAGGGCGGTCAATTCGGCATCGCTCAGGCGTTGCTGGCCGAAGTGCGACGTGAGGCCAGGCAGGCGCTCGGTGTCGCCGCGCACTTCGATCCAGGGTGAGCGCACATCGGCCAGGCCTTTGCGCACGTCGATGATCACGTTGGGGTCGGTGTAGGGGCCAGAGGTGTCGTACACAGTGACGGGGGCGTTGATTTCACCGCCGAAATCGGTGGGGGTCACGTCCAGGCTGATTTCGCGCATCGGCACACGAATGTCCGGGCGAGTGCCCTGCACGTAGATTTTTTGCGAACGGGTAAACGGTTGCACGGAGCCGGAGTCGACCTTGGCCGATTCACTCAGGTGCACGGTATTTTTTTGTGTTGTCGTCATCACGGGCTCTCCAACTTATCCAGGCGGTGGATTTTTGTCGGAGCGAACCTGTGACGGATGGACGCACTGCAAGCAGTGCTGTGCTCAATACAGAGGACTGTTCGATTGTCGAACAGCATCCCGGACGAAGCACAAGAGGACTCGCCGGGTGACGAGAAATCTTGTTCCCTACGCAGGCGCTAACCTGATCAGGTTCAACGGGATCCGGTATTTACCGATCTCAGCCTTCCAACAAGGCACCCCGACAAGAACGCGGCCAGTCTAGACCATGGCGTGGGCAAATTGCCAATGGCGGTGCATTCAGCGTGATGAATGGCGTGATTGCAGATTGTTGAGCCGTGGAACCGCCACTACACTCGGCTACGGCTTAAGGCTTGACGCTCTGGAAGAGTCGCCGTAGCCTTGGCCGATAAATTATAGCCGTAATATTAATCAGGGATCGCCTCATGCTGCGCAAACTTTCACTGGCTGTTGCCGTGTCTTGTGCAACCAACACGATGGTCTGGGCAGTTGAAGCGCCCTTGTCCGCCAAAACCGACCTGGTCAGCGTGTATCAGGAAGCGGTGGATAACAACGCCGACCTGGCCGCCGCCCGCGCGCAGTACGGCGCACAAAAGGAAGTGATACCCCAGGCCCGTGCCGGGTTGCTGCCAAACCTGTCGGCCGGTGCCGATATCAACAATGTCCGCACCCAGATCGACACCCCCGCAGCCACCGCCAACCGGGATGCCCATTCGTGGCGCGCCACCCTGAGCCAGCCGCTGTTCCGCGCCGACCGCTGGTTCCAGTTGCAAGCCGCCGAAGCCGTCAACGAACAGGCCGCGCTGCAACTGTCGGCCACCGAACAGAACCTGATTCTGCAAAGCGCCGAAAACTACTTCGCCGTGCTGCGCGCCCAGGACAACCTGGCGTCCACCAAAGCCGAAGAAAATGCGTTCAAGCGCCAGTTGGACCAATCCAACGAGCGCTTCGATGTGGGCCTGTCGGACAAGACCGACGTGCTGCAATCCCAAGCCAGCTACGACACCGCCCGGGCCAACCGCATCCTCGCCCAGCGCCAGGTCGAAGACGCCTTTGAAGCACTGATCACGCTGACCAACCGCCAATACAACTCGATCCAGGGCATTGTCCATACGCTGCCGGTGTTGCCGCCGCTGCCCAACGACGCCAAGGCCTGGGTCGACACCGCCGGCCGCCAGAACCTGAACCTGCTCGCCAGCAATTACGCCGTCACCGCCGCCGAAGAAACCCTCAAGCAGCGCAAGGCCGGCCACGCCCCCACCCTGGACGCGGTGGCACAGTATGAAAAAGGTGATAACGACGCCCTCGGTTTCAGCAACCCGAACGCCTTCGGCACGCCGTACCGTGGCGACGTAGAGCAACGCACCATCGGTTTGCGCCTGAGCATTCCGCTGTACAGCGGCGGCTTGACCAGCTCACAAGTGCGTGAGTCCTACTCGCGCCTGGGCCAGACCGAGCAGCAGCGCGAAGGCCTGCGCCGCCAAGTGGTGGAAAACACCCGCAACCTGCATCGCGCGGTGAACACCGATGTGGAACAGGTGCAGGCACGCCGCCAGTCGATCATCTCCAACCAGAGCGCCGTGGAAGCCACGGAAATCGGTTACCAGGTGGGCACGCGCAATATCGTCGACGTACTCGACTCCCAGCGCCAGCTGTACGCGTCGGTGCGCAATTACAACAACAGCCGCTACGACTACATCCTCGATAACCTGCGCTTGAAGCAGGCGGCGGGGACGTTGAACCCAGGTGACTTGCAGGACCTGGCGCGCTACCTCAAGGCCGACTACAACCCGGACAAGGATTTCCTGCCGCCGGACCTGGCCAAAGCCGCCGCCGAGCAGCTCAAGGCTCGCCCGGGCTACTGACCACAACACAAAACAAATGTGGGATGGGGCTTGCCCCCTCCCACATGTTGAACATGTCAGCGACTTAGCAGTCTGCCCAACCCATCCAGCAAACGCTTCAGCGCGCCCTGGTTCGCCTGCATCACCGTCAGCCCCGCCTGCGCCATCTTGCGCGCGTCCTGCGGCAGTTCGAACAACTGGCGCACGGCTTCAGCGAGTCCTTCAGCGTCATCAACCTCTCGCAGCGCTCCCGCTTCACGCAGCATTGCGGTGATTTCCAGGAAATTGAATACATGTGGCCCCATGATCACAGGCTTAGCCAGGGCCGCCGGCTCCAGCGGGTTGTGCCCGCCCGTCGCAACCAGGCTGCCGCCGACAAAAGCGCTGTCGGCCAAGGCGTATAGAAACAGCAGTTCGCCCATCGTATCGCCGAGCAACACCGCAGTGTTTGCGCTCACCGGCTCACCGGTGGAACGGCGCACCGTGGCAAAGCCTTGCTGCTCGCACAAGTCGAACATCGGGCCAAAGCGTTCCTGGTGACGCGGCACAAGAATCAACAGGGCATTCGGATAGCTGGCGAGCAATTGACGATGTGCCGCCAACACCACTTCATCTTCACCTTCGTGAGTACTGGCGGCGATCCACACCGGGCGCTCGCTGGCGCCCCATTGTTCACGCAGGGCGGCCGCACGCGCGAGCAACTGCGGGTCGATGGTCAGGTCGAACTTGATCGAGCCGGTGACTTCCACGGTTTCCGGCCGGGCCCCAAGGCTCAGGAAACGCTGGGCCTCGGCCTGCGTCTGCACGGCGAACCAACTCATTTGCGCCAGCATCGGCGCCGTCAGCCTGGCAAACCGCCCATACCCCTTGGCCGAACGCGCCGACAGCCGCGCATTGGCCAGCGCCACCGGAATACCGCGCATGGCGCAGGCATGGATGTGGTTGGGCCACAGTTCGGTTTCCATGATCACCGCGAGCGTGGGCTGCACACGGTCGAGAAAACGCTTGGCGGCGCAGGGCAAGTCATAGGGCAAGTAGCAATGCTGAATGCGCGGCTCATTGGCGAACAACGCCTGGATCCGCTCGGAACCGGTGGGCGTCATGCAGGTGACGGTGATCGGCAGCTGTGGATAACGCGCCAGCAACCCACGGATCATCGGCGCCGCGGCAATGCTTTCGCCCACCGACACGGCATGCACCCAGATCCCGCCAGGCTGCATGGCCGGCAAGCCGTAGGAAAATCGCTCGCCCACGCGCCTGGCATAGGCCGGCGCCTTGCGCGCGCGCAGCCACAGACGTAAAGCCACCAACGGCAGCGCCAGGTAAAACAGACAGCTATAGAGAGTTCTATTCATGGCGGCGGAGTTTATCGGCTTTTTTAGTCAATGGCCCGCAGGCACTCGGCAAAACGTTGGGCGAGAAAGCGCGCGGCGGGGCCCAGGGGCTCGTCGCGGCGCCACACCAACTCAACAACCAGCGCGGGCGGGGTCCATTCGCTGTCGAGTTCGACCATATGAGTTTGATAGGCGGGGTATTGCACCACGTGCCTGGGCAACCAGGCCCAGCCCAGGCCACGGATCAACCATTCGGCCAGCACGTAGAAGCTGTCGGCGCGCCATACCTGCGGGCTGGCGGCTTCGCTGCCGGGGTACACGCTGGTCTGGGTCGACATCAGCAACTGCCGAAACTGCGCCAGACGCTGACAATCCACGCTGCTCTGCGCAGCCAAGGGGTGATTGCGCCCACAGACGGTGACCATTTCAACACTGCCCACCACCCGGCGCTCCAGCGCTTCGGGGATCTGGTCGTGATAGAACAACAGGCCCAGGTCCGCCTTGCGCTCCACCAGCTTGCGTGCGACATCGCCTTGTGCGGCGCTGGAAAGCTGCACCTCCAGGTTCGGAAATTTCCCGGCCAGGGCATCCAGGCTGTCCAGAACCGGCTGGTACAACATCGCCTCGTCCTGGGCCAGGCGCAGACGCGCTTCTTCGCCGCGCATCAGCGACAGCGCGCGGCCGTTGAGGCGCTCGCATTGACGCAACACTTCCCTGGCTTCTTCGAGCAGCACCGCGCCGGCTTCGGTCAAGCGCGGCTGGCGGCCACTGCTGCGTTCAAACAGGCTTACACCCAAGTCCGCCTCCAGCAAGGCGATGCCATTACTCACCGCCGATTGCGCCTTGCGCTGCCCGCGCGCTACCGCCGAAAACGAACGCTGTTCGGCAACGCTCACAAACAGCCGCATCTGCTCCAGGTTCCACTGCACACTCATGGCATAACCCATCTTCAAATCGGATAGGTAATGACTTTACCCCATCTGGGCAACGCCTAGAATAGCGGCCATATCAAAGAGTTCCACACCGAGGATTGACGCCATGAACGCTGCTTACTACTACCTGGCCATTGCCATTTGCTCGGAAGTGATCGCCACTGTGTCGATGAAAGCCATCAAAGGTTTGAGCACGCCTATCCCGCTGTTGCTGGTGATCGTCGGCTACGGTGTGGCCTTCTGGATGCTGACCCTGGTCGTGCGCACCGTGCCGGTGGGCGTGGCCTACGCCGTGTGGGCCGGCATGGGTATCGTGATGGTCAGCATTGCGGCGTTGTTTATTTACGGGCAAAAGCTCGACCTGCCGGCAATGCTGGGCATGGGCCTGATTGTGCTGGGCGTGGTGGTCATCCAACTGTTCTCGAAAACCGCCGGGCACTGACCGTCACTCAACAGCCTGTATACTGCGCCTCTTGTCTTGAACACTGAGGTCGCCCATGCCATCCGTTATTTCCACCGACGTTCTGATTGTCGGCGCTGGGGTTGCCGGCCTTTGGCTGAACGCGCGCCTGCGCCGCCAGGGCTTTTCCACGGTGGTGGTTGAAAGCGCCACCTTGGGTGGCGGACAAAGCGTGAAGTCCCAGGGGATTATTCACGGCGGCGCGAAATACGCCCTGCACGGCGCCCTCACCGGCGCCTCCGAAGCCATTGCCGATATGCCGCGCCGCTGGCGCGAAGCCCTGGCCGGCACCGGCGAGCTGGACCTGTCCGGCGTGCGCGTGCTCTCCCAGGCTCATTACCTGTGGTCGCCTGGCACGCTCGCCGGCAACCTCACCAGCTTCTTCGCGAGCAAGGCCGTGCGCGGCCGAGTCGACCAGGTCAAGGGCGACGACTTGCCGCCGGCGCTGCAAGACCGCCGTTTCAAGGGCAAGGTGTATCGCCTGTCGGAGTTGGTGGTGGATGTGCCCAGCGTGATCAACCGCCTGGCGCAATTGGCCGGTGACGGTCTGCTCGCCGGGCAACACATCGAACCGCTGCGCGACGGCGAGACCCTGGTGGGCTTGAGGGTCGATGGCCGTGAGATCCGCGCCCAACGCATCGTGCTGAGCGCCGGCGGCGGTACCGCTGATTTACTCGCCGCCCTTGGCCTGAGCCAGCCGGCCATGCAAACCCGCCCATTGCACATGATCATCGCCAAAGGGCCGGGCCTGAAGCCGCTGTACGCGCATTGCCTGGGGGGCGGCACCAAGCCGCGCCTCACCGTCACCACTCACCCCGCGGCCGATGGCAACTGGGTGTGGTACATCGGCGGCGATATTGCCGAAGCCGACGGTGTGGCCCGTACCCCCGAAGAACAAATCGTCACCGCGCAAAAAGAACTGGCGCAACTGCTGCCGTGGATCGACATGAGCCACACCCAGTGGGCCACCCTGCGCGTCGAACGGGCCGAACCGCTGCAGTCGGGCCTGAGCCGCCCCGACAACGCCTTCCTGGCCGAAAACGACCGCCTGCTGGTCGGCTGGCCGACCAAACTGGCCCTGGCGCCGGACTTCGCCGACCGGGTGATCAACAGCCTCGAACGTGACGGCATCCGCCCAAGCGCATCGGCGCCGCTGCCCGACCTGCCAAAACCCAGCGTCGGCGTACCGGCCTGGGAGCATCTGTTGCCATGAGCCTGCCCACCCTGCACGACCTGCATCGCCCCCTGGGCAGCACCGGCCTGCTGGTATCGCCACTCGGCCTGGGCACCGTCAAGCTGGGCCGCGACCAAGGGGTGAAGTACCCCAACGGTTTCCAGATCCCGGATGACGACGAAGCGCGGATGTTGCTGCGCCAGGCACACCAACTGGGCATCAACCTGATCGACACCGCGCCCGCCTATGGGCGCAGCGAAGAACGCCTCGGGCCGCTGTTGCGTGGCCAGCGCAAAGACTGGGTAATCGTCAGCAAGGTCGGCGAAGAGTTCGACAACGGCGTGTCCCGCCACGATTTCAGCGCAGCCCATACGCGCCTGTCGATCGAGCGCAGCTTGAAACGCCTGGAAACGGATTTTATCGACCTGGTGCTCGTGCATTCCGACGGCAACGACCTGCACATCCTCAACGACTGCGAGGTTTACCAGACCCTGGCGCAGTTGAAACAAGAGGGCAAGATTCGTGGTTTCGGCTTCTCCGGCAAAACCGTCGAAGGCGGCGTTAAGGCTCTGGAACAGGGCGACTGCGCGATGGTCACCTACAATTTGAACGAACAGGCCGAGGAAGCCGTCATTGACTATGCGGCGGCCCACGGCAAGGGAATCCTGGTCAAAAAGGCGCTGGCCAGCGGCCATGTCTGCCTGGAGCCTGGAATGGATCCAATACACGCCAGTTTCATGCTGTTGTTTGCGCACACGGGCGTTGCCAGTGCTATTGTCGGGACCATCAACCCGCTGCACCTGGCCCATAACGTGGCAACCGCCGCCAAGGTCATTCGTCAACTCTGATGCCGCCGACGCGGCCGACCCAGTCGCACAAAGGAGCCGACATGCCGCGAACGCTCATTAGAAAAAACCCGAGCAACTTTAAAACACTGCCGCTGCACGTCGAAGCCACCCCCGAAGGCCTGAGCTACCAAAGCGTGGGCATGCCGCTCAATTTCGCCCAGACCCTGCAACGGCGCAAGCCGGTCGACGTGCCAGACGCCGAGCGCTTCGCCGTCGAACTGGCGAACCTCGGCGTGTCGGTGCGACTGACCCTGCATTGGCAAAATCGCGATTATTGGGTGCTGGTGCGCCAACGCCGCCAAGACCGTGGCGATGTGGTGCTCAAGCTGATCTCCGGCTACGTCCCGGCCCATGAACTGAACCTGCCACTGCACACGGCCATCCAGGAAATTGCCGAGGAGTGCCTGCTGGAAACACCTGAAGGCTGGCTCGGCGGGCGCTTCAATGACACGTGGCTACCCGCGCCCTACTCCGCCGCGCTGCATTACCGCGAAGCGCTGCCCTTTCGCTTGAGCCCGCTGTCTGGCGCCGCCCGCCCGGTGCGTTGCGCAACCACCCAACTGATTGAACGTCCTCGGGCCTATGTGCATTTGCCCACGGCGTCGCTGCAACTGATTTACGACCTGCGCCTGGAAGTGCCGAAGGAAGCCAAGTCCCTGAGCCTGTTCCATGTGGATGAGCGCTTGGAGGGCGACCAATTGGTCGCACGCCTTGATCGCAAGCGGCCGGATTTGTACCTGATGCCGCTCAAAGATGGCCAGCCGCTTCCGGAGCTTTATACCGTCAAGAAAGACCAGTTATACCCGGCCAGTACACGGGGTTTGTACCTGGCAGAAAGTTTCGCCCGGCAAGAGGGATGGCTGGTGCGTGAAGAACGCATTCGCTGGAAGGATTGGCTGAGGCAGCAAGGCCTGGCGGAGCCGGAGAAAGAATCGAAGTTGAAGGGATTGGCGCGGCGCGTGCTGCGCAAGATCGTGCCGAAGAAAAAGGCCAAAGGCTAAATACTCACATGTGGCAGGGGTTGCCCCCTGCCACATTGAGATCGCGGTTAGCCGTTAAGCAGGCGCTGCAGCCCCACCTTTAACGGTGTTGGCTGCGGCAATGTGAAGTTGGCCAGCAACCGCTGGTTATTCGCCCGCGAATGCCGAATGTCCCCCGAACGCGCAGGCCCGTAGGTCACGGCAGGCAGCGAGCCCACTGCTTCTTCCAATGCCTGCAGCACTTGCTTGAGCGTGGTGGTGCGGTTCCAGCCTACGTTGATCGCGCCCAACGGCGCGTCCGGCGCTTCGATGGCCTGCACTAACACGTCCACCAGGTCTTCCACGTACATGAAGTCGCGGGTCTGCTCGCCATCGCCAAACACGGCAATCGGCAAGCCCTGCTGGGCACGTTCGCTGAAGATACTAATCACGCCGGAGTACGGCGAGGACGGGTCCTGGCGCGGCCCGAAGATATTGAAGAAGCGGAAAATCACCGGCTCCAGACCATGCTGGCGACGGTAGAAATCGAAGTAGTGCTCGCCGGCCAGCTTGTCCACGGCATAGGGCGTCAACGGTGCCTTGGTGGTCTCTTCATTGATTGAAGCACCTTCGCCGTTATTGCCGTACACCGCAGCGCTGGAGGCATACACCACGCGCTTGACGCCCGCTTTGCGCATGGCTTCGCAGACGTTCAAGGTGCCGACGAAATTGCTTTGGTGCGTGCTGACCGGGTCATCCACCGAAGCCTGTACCGACGCCACCGCCGCCAGGTGCACCACCGCCATCGCGCCGACAGCGGCGCGCGCCATCAGCTCGGCATCGGCCACATCACCTTCGATCAGCTCGACACGCGGGTTGTCCAACGCCAGATTGCCGCGCTTGCCCGTGGACAGGTTGTCCAGCACACGCACGGCGTAGCCCTTGGCAAGCAGCGCATCGACCAGGTGCGAGCCAATAAAGCCCGCGCCGCCGGTAATCAGAACCCGTGGATCAGCCTTAGTCATTGCTGCGGATCTTCTCGACAATCGCCGTGGTCGAGCTGTTCTCAACCAGGCCCAGCACTTTGACCGTACCACCGTAGGCGCTGACGATATCGGCGCCGACCACCTGGTCGACGGAGTAGTCGCCGCCCTTGACCAGCACGTCGGGCTTGACCTGGGCCAGCAGGTTTTCCGGGGTCGCTTCAGGGAAGCTGATCACCCAGTCCACCGCGCCCAACCCGGCCAGCACGGCCATGCGTCGGTCGACACTGTTGATCGGACGGCCCGGACCTTTCAAGCGGCTGACCGAAGCGTCGTCGTTGACCGCGACGATCAGGCGATCGCCTTGGGCACGCGCCTGCTCAAGGTAGGTCACGTGGCCTGCGTGCAGGATGTCGAAGCAGCCATTGGTGAACACAATGCTTTCGTTATGCGCACGCGCATCGTCAATCGCCAGCAGCAATTGCTCGATGGTCAACACACCGCGCTCCGAACCCTCGGAACGCTGGATAGCGCGGCGCAGCTCAGGCGCGCTGATGGCAGCAGTACCCAGTTTGCCGACCACGATGCCCGCCGCCAGGTTGGCCAGCGCCACGGCGTGGGGCAGTTCTTCGCCGGCCGCGATGGACGCGGCCAGGGTGGAAATCACCGTGTCACCGGCACCGGTGACGTCGAACACTTCACGCGCCCGCGCCGGCAGGTGCATGGCCGGGTGGCCGGGGCGCAGCAGGGTCATGCCGTGCTCGCCACGGGTCACCAGCAAGGCCCCCAGGTCGAGATCGGCCATCAGCGCGGCGCCTTTGCTCACCAGTTCGTGCTCATCGGCGCAACCGCCGACGATGGCTTCGAACTCGCTGAGGTTTGGCGTGATCAGGCTGGCGCCTCGATAAATCGAGAAGTCCTTGCCCTTGGGATCGGCCAATACCGGGATGCCCTTGGCCTTGGCGGCCTGGATCAACGCCTGGTGGTTCTTCAACGCGCCTTTGCCGTAGTCGGACAGCACCAGCACCTTGATGCCTTCGAGCAGTTCGTCGACCTGGCCGCTGAGGGCCAATGCGTCGGTGGCGAAGGGTTCTTCGAAATCGATACGCAGCAATTGCTGGTGACGGCTCATGACCCGCAGCTTGACGATGGTCGGCTGATGGGCGATGCGCTGGAACAGCGCACGCACGCCAGCACCGCGCAGGCTGTTGGCCAGGCTGTCGGCGGCTTCGTCGTCGCCGGTCACTCCCACCAGGGAGGCCGGGGCGCCGAGGGCGGCAATATTGAGGGCAACGTTGGCAGCGCCACCTGGACGGTCTTCGATTTGCTCGACCTTGACTACCGGTACCGGTGCCTCAGGGGAAATCCGTGAGGTACCACCATGCCAGTAACGGTCGAGCATGACATCGCCGACCACCAAGACAGGGGCTTGATCGAATCGCGGCATGGACAACTTCATGGAGCAACCCACATACAAAATGAACAGGGGCGCGATATTAGCACAGGGTTACAGAAGGCTTGTGGGGGGTGTGAAGAAGATGTTGCAGGAGCCACAGGTGAGGCGGATTGCCCGCCTCACCTCAGGTTCAGGTGATATCCGCCGACACTGGCGCATCCAGGCCCATGGCGTGCAGGCGAGCGTAATAGCCATTTTGTGCCAGCAGCTCGCGATGGGTGCCACGCTCGACAATCCGCCCATCGTCCATCACCAGGATCAGGTCGGCTTTCTCGATGGTGGACAAGCGATGCGCAATCACCAGCGTGGTGCGGCCCTGCATGACCTTGTCCAGCGCCACCTGGATGTGCCGCTCGGACTCGGTGTCCAGCGCCGAGGTGGCCTCATCGAGAATCAGCAGCGGCGCATTCTTGAGCAAGGCCCGGGCGATCGCCAGACGCTGGCGCTGGCCGCCGGACAGGAGCACGCCGTTTTCGCCCACCTGCGTGTCGAAGCCTTTGGGCAACTGGTCGATGAAGTCCTTGGCATTGGCATCCGCCGCCGCCGCTTCAACGTCCTCGCGCGGTGCGCCCGCCAAATCGCCATAGGCGATGTTGTTGGTCACGGTGTCGCTGAACAGGGTCACATGCTGGGTCACCTGGGCAATGTGCTTGCGCAGGTTGAGCAGCTTGTAGTCCTCGATCTCGACGCCATCGAGCAGGATCTCGCCGCTTTCATGATGGTAGAAACGCGGGATGAGGCTGGCCAGGGTCGACTTGCCGCTGCCGGAACGTCCGACCAGGGCGATCATCTGTCCGGGCTCGGCGGTAAAGCTGATGTCCTTGAGCACATGGCGTTCGGTGCCAGGATAGGTGAAGTTCAGGTGACGCACTTCCAGGCGGCCGCTGACTTTATCGCGCTCGATGGTGCCGCGATCGACCTCCATCTCCTCGTCCAACTGCTCAAAAATGCTCTCGGCCCCTGCCACGCCCTTCTGGATAGTCGAGCTGACTTCCGACAATTGGCGAATCGGCTTGGGCAACAAGCCGGCCAGCGTGATGTAGGCCACCATGTCACCGGCGGAGGCATCGCCACGCAGGTAAAGCACCAGGAACATCAACACGGCCATTGCGGTGTAGATCACCAGTTGCAGCGCCGGCGTGTAGATGGCGCCGGTGCGGGTCATGCGCAGTTGCTTGTCGGTATTGCTTTGGCTGGCCTTGAGGAAGCGCTTCTCCTCATAGACCTCACCGCCAAAACTGCGCACCACGCGGTAGCCCTGAATGGTTTCCGACGCAACGTGCGTGACATCACCCATCGCCGCCTGGATCTTCTTGCTCTGCTTGCGGAATTTTTTGCTGGCGGTGCTGACCATGACCGCGATCAACGGCAGGATGGCGATCATCACCAGCGTCAATCGCCAGTTCATGTAGAGCAACGAGGCAAACAGGAAGATCACCGTCATGCCTTCACGGATCACCACCTTGATCGCATCAGTGGCCGCCCCCGTGACCATAGTCACGTTGAAGGTGATACGCGAAATCAGGTGCCCGGAGTTGTGGTTGTCAAAGTAGCGGTTGGGCAAGGTCAACAAATTATTGAACAACTGCACACGCAGGTCGTGGACCAGGCCCAGGGAAACCTTGGCCAGCAGGTAGTTGCCCAGGAACGAACCCAGGCCCTGCCAGGCCGCGATCAGAATGATCAGCAGCGGTACCGCCTGCAGCAACTGAAGGTCCCGCAGGTACGGCACGTTCGGGAACAGCACGGCTTGCGGATTGGAAAGGCCATCCACGAAATATTTGAGGATGTAACCCAGCATAGGCTGGGTCGACGCGAAAATCAGAAATCCAACGATACTCAGCGCGAACAAGCCGGCATAGGGCTTAACGTAACTGAGCAGGCGGAAGTATATTTTCAAGCTCGAAGGGCTTGCGCTCGGACTGGAGTCGGTCATATCACGCGGCGTTTTTGAAAAGGATGCTGACTTTAGCACAGCTTCTCTGTTGTACTTGCACCCGGCTTGACCCCACAGCCTGGTTGGATGCGACCGGCGACATTATATAGCCACCACCTTAAGATGGTCGGCTTTCTCTTTCTGGAATGGCTTCATTTATGCAGTCCAAGCGTTTTCTCTACGGTTCCAACCGTGTTTTCGATTTTCTGGTCCTATGGGTTTTGCCGGTCGGACTGCTGTTGTTACTGAGTTCATTGTTCTTTCTGGCCAATCGCAATGGCCTGCACCGGCTCTATTACCTCCTGTTCAGTGCCCCTGCACTTGTGCTGCTTTGCCTGCGCCCCAGCGAACTCAAACAGCTGGTGCGCGAGCCACTGATCATCGCGTTCCTGCTGTTTGCGGGCTGGGCCCTGATCAGCCTGTTCTGGAGCCCGGAACCCGAGTTGGACTCAGGCTTATTCAAAACGCCATTGCACACGTTCATGCTGTTCGCCGGGTGCGGCTTGCTGCTGCACTATCGCAGCGAATTGCTGGCGCCGATTTTTTTCAGCGCCGCCGTGATCGCCCTGGTAGTCAGTGCGTGCAACCTGGTGGCCTTTGCTCCCCACTTTGCTGAAGGCTTGCGCATGGTGGGTGGGCTGGGCGCGCTGGACAACCCGCTGCTGAGCTCCCACGTATTCGGGTTCTTCTGCGTCTATTGGCTATATATCTGCATGACCACCCAGCGCCTGCAGGTGTTCCTGTTCAGCCTGCCTGCCCTGGTGATCATGACCGCCGCCGTACTGGCGACGGGCTCAAGAACGCCACTGGTGGCCCTGGTGCTGGCGATACTGTGGATGAGCTTCACCACCCGCAACCGTCGCTCGGCCCTGCTGATTGTCGGCATGGTACTGCTGGGCGCCGCGATCTTGCTGTTTTACCCCGAGCTGATCACCAACCGCGGAAGTTCATTGCGCTTCGAGTTGTGGGGCATGACCCTGCAACGTATCGCCGAGCACCCATGGATCGGGCACAGCTACAACGCCGAACTCTTTCTGACACCTTCCGACGGCTATGAACTTCGCGAACCCCACAGTTTCAGCCTGGGCGTGCTCTATTACGTTGGCATCATCGGCTTTATCCCATGGGTCTTCATGCTCGGCCGTGGCCTGTACGTAGGTCTGCAGCAACGCGCACAACCGTTGTTCATCCTGGCCTCTTCGCTGTTGGCCTATGGGATTGGCGGCGGCCTGACCGAAGGCGGCGGGATTCTTTCGCGCCCCAAGGAACACTGGTTCCTGTTATGGATACCGCTGGCCCTGATTGCCGGCTTGAGCATCGCCCAACGCCGTCGCAGCCTGCTACGCGTGCCCGTGCAAACGCTTGCTCCACAGGCTCGCGAACAATTGTGTGCCAACGCCCACGTCGTTGAAGCCGACGGTCTGGGCCCGAAAGTCCTGCGACTGGAAGACGGCAGCTTCCTGAAGCTGTTCCGTGCCCGCCGCTGGTACACCTCCGGCAGGTTCAACCCGCTGTCGGAACGCTTCGCCCGCAACAGCCAACAGCTGCGCGAGCACGGCATTGCCTCACCTTCGGTGCTCAACCTGTACACCCTGCGCGATGGCAGCACTGCGGTTCGCTATCAACCGTTGCCCGGTCAGACACTGCGCCAGGTGCTGCAAGGCCTCGACACCAGCCTGCAGGAATCGCTGGTAGAGCGTTTTGGCCGGTTCGTCGCTCAACTGCACGAACGCGGCGTGTACTTCCGCTCCCTGCATCTGGGCAACGTACTGTTGATGGATGACGGTGAGTTCGGCTTGATCGACCTGGCGGACATGCGCATCTATCCGTCGGCGCTGCGCAACGCCTTGCGCCAGCGCAACTTGAAGCATATGCAGCGCTATCCCCAGGACCGCGGCTGGCTGTTCGAAACTCACTTTGAACAACTGGCCACGGGCTACGCGTGCGTTGCATCCCCACAAGCCACGCTGAGCATCCGCGAGCAGGCCCAGTCGTTCACGCTACGCACGCCGCAGGCTACGGGGCCGGCGGCAACACGCTAACGTTGACCCGGCGTAGCGGCGCCGGGTTCAGTCTTTTTCCAGCGGCGAAAAATACAGACGGGCCAGGCCACGCCAGGTCTTCTTGTTCCAGGCACGGAAAGGAATCTGTGCCAGCAGCTCACGAGCCAACGCCCGATTACGGTTGGAGGTCTTGAGGAACATGGAACTGAGGAACTTGTAACGCACCTCGTCGTACTGCGGATGATCACTGAACAACGCGTAGGAACGCAGGATGTTGTCGACCATGAATCGATGATTCTTGTACGAGTTGGTAGCGTGTTTACGGTACCGGGCCATGAGCACGTTCAAACCGTCGATGAAGTACCCGGCACGGGTAATTTTCAACTCGATCAACAAGTCTTCCAGACGAATCTCAGGGTCAAACCCACCGACCTTTTCCAGCGCCTCGCGCCGGATCATCAGCGTGGGCGCCGGCGGGTAAGGTTTACGCTCCAAGAACATATCGTCGAAGTCCAGGCGCCGGAACGGCACATCACGACGCTGGCGTTTTTCCGGGAAAAGCTCGCCATTGGAATCGATCAGCTCGATGTTGCCCGCGCAGATTCCCACCTCAGGCTTGCCATCCATATACGCAACCTGTATCGCGATACGCTCGGGCAACATGATGTCGTCCGAACCGAACGGCACGATCAGCGTCCCCTTGGCCCGCGCAATAGCACCGTTGAGCGTATTGGTCAGCCCCTGATTCTGCTGGACGCGAAAATCGAACGTGTAGCGCTCCTGCAGGCGGCGGATGCGTTCGACGCTGTCGTCTGTCGAGCCATCATCAATCACCAATAGTTCGATGTTGGGATACGTCTGGTTCAAGGCACTGAGGATGCTGTCCTCAATGTAGGGCCCATGGTTGTAAGACGCGATGATCACTGTGACCAAGGCCTGACTCTGATTCATATGTCGTTCCTGCGTGCTTGAGCCAATCCTGAGTCGATCAATGCCAGGTACTCCTGGCGGAACACCTCGATATCGTGTTGCGCCTGCAGGTACCGGTAGGCCTGCTCGCCTTTCTGCGCGAGCGCTTCATCGGACAGCGCCAGGTAAGTGTCGAGTGCCTGGGTCAATTCAGGCACGTTGGCCGGCTCCACCGCCAGGCCGCCCGCCCCTTCAATCAGTGGAAGCATGGCCGGTACGCTCGAGGCGATCACCGGCAGGCGCCCACTCATGCCCTCCAGCAGCGCGAGCCCCAGGCCCTCCGCCAGCGAAGGCATTGCCCAGATATCAAAGGCGCGCACGTATTGCAGCGCATTCTCCTTGAACCCCAGCAAATGCACGCGACCATCCAGGCCAAGGCTCTGGATTTGCGCGGCCAGGCTGGACGCCTCGCGCCCGGCGCCAATGATGGCGAGTTGCGCGGTCGGGTACTTGTCTTTCAGGGCGGCGAACGCCTGCAACAAATAGGTATGGCCCTTGACGGGCACCAGGCGCCCCAAGGCACCGATCAAGCGTACCGCCGGGTCAATGCCCAACAACTCGCGCGCGGCTTCACGCGAATGCTGCAAGGCTTCGGCCTGCTCGATATCGATCGCATTGGTAATGGCGTAGGTGTTGCGGTCGGTAAACCCGCACTGGCAATCCAGCAGGTACTGCTTGACCGCCGGCGATACACCCACGAAACGCCAGTGTTCATCGATCAGGCGCTGCGCCTGTTTGCGCCGGTAGAGACGGTCATACTCACCAAAACCATGGGAAATGCCGATGCACAACGGGATCTTCAGCCACCGATTGAGCTGCAACATCATGTTGACGGGCTTGAAGCGGTTGCACACCACCACGTCAAACTTTTCCTTGCGACAAAACTGATAAAGCCGCCACATGGCGCGCAATCTCATGCCCTTGAGAGCCTTATCGGGAAACTCGAAGTAGACGGAGGTCGCAGCGCGGCTTGTCGGCTCGCCAGGCCCCGGTCGGCCCCGCAGGAACGCTGCGGTGACTTCGTAGCGGTCAGCGGGCAGCGCTTTGACGATCTGTTCGGCCAGGTCGGCAAAATCATGGGATTTAACATTGTAGTCCGGCTGCAATTGCAGGACTTTGAAACGCCGGCTCATAACTCTCCTCGATGGAAACCTTCGGCATCAACGACCCAGGACGTCTCGGCGGCCAGCGCCTCGACGTGCTCGGCGCTTGGCGGCGGCAGCGACGACCACTGATTACGCTTCCAACAGACGAAATGAAAATACGGAAATTCCCGGTCGCCATCCCGGTCATTGGTCAAGCGACCCTTCTTCCAAAACCATTGGTGCGGGAAGCGGTCAGTGCCGTCATGCCACTTGATCACACCACCGGGCGTACTGTACGCCTCGGTGAAATCACTGCGACGGCGCCAGGGGTTGAACTTACCCACCAGCTCGAACAACGGCTTCGGAAAGTTCTTACGCCACAGAAAGATCCTACTGAAGGCCCCTTCATCCAGCGCATGATGCTCCTGATCAGTGAAGCGCGCTTCCCAATCCTTCATCTGCATAAACACTTCGCGCTTTCTGGCGGTGTTACGCATCAGGCACAAATGGCCGGCGACCCGTCGCTCATGTGTCGAGAACAGGTCAAAACCAGCCAGGCGCTCGGCGGTGAAATACCGGCGCAGGTTGCCATAGATCAAATCCAGGTCACCAAACGCCCAGAAGTCATAACCCGTGAGGCGATCAGCATGGATATGCCCCAGCGCAGGCTTGATGTCACACAACTTGTAGGCCTGCTGAGGCGCAAACTTGATATTCAACCGCCGTGAAACCAACGCGCAATAATCGGCAAACGTAATGCTTTCAATCCTGACGTTGTCAGGCACGTTATTTGGAACCGGGCAATCGCTGAACAGCAGCCAGTCAATATCGGCGTTATGCCGGCAGCTTTCGAGAAAAAAGGGCATCCAGAACGGCCAACGGCCAAAGTAAGGGATGAGGAACAGAATGCGAGGGCACTGTTTGATCACAAGGAGACTCACTGTCATTTTTTAATGGAGCGCTCTGCGCCCCAGGTACGTGGCATACGTTACTTGTGCTTGATGACCCAAAAAAGTTCATGGCGCCGAATGGCCTTGCGGAAAAATTCGTTCTCGCCCCAGGGCGAGACCGCCCGTGCAGCCAATACGCGTTGAATCAGCCGCCGCACCCGCCGCTTGAACGGCATCCTTGGTTGCAGGTCATGCATCATGCCAAGCGACATCGCCTTGTCACACTGGCGCTGCGCGGATAACGACAGGCAATAAGGTCGCAAAGTGTACGTTGGATCAAAGCAGGGTGGCAAAGCGACACTGGCCCCTGAATCCCCCATCGGCCAGCGGTCATTGTCATGCAGGTGGTTGGCGTAGCCGAGCAATGTGTCCGGCTGCCATGCCAGCCCCTGCAAGGCCTCCAGCACGGCTTGCTGGGCGCAGATATGATCGGGGTGCGGATCGAGCACCGGATGAGGCAGCACGATGACCTCAGGCCGCGCCTTCAGCAGCAGCGCCCGCAGGTCCGCCACCAGGTTGTTCCAGGTCGGTAAGCCATCGGCGTCCGCAGGCAACGGGAACGGATTGAACTGGCGAAATAGGCGGATATCACTCAAATCGGCTTCTCGGGAAGCCACTGCGCGGTCAGGCTCAGCCTTCATCGCCGCCAGTTGCAGGCAGAAATACCCCAACTGCACGCAATTTTCCTGTGCCACCCCGGCCCAGCGCGGCACGGCAATACTGTCCCAGGCTCGCAAACGCCCTTTGAGCCGTGCGGCGTCAGGCTTGCTCAGGCCCATTTGCTGGTAGTGCCCGGCTTCGATCTCGCCGGCCGTCAACGTCACAATCCACGGCTGCGTGGCCTGGCTGTACAGGCCAAAAGCCGCAAGCTCGGCATCATCGGCATGGGGCGCAATGACCATGATGCGTTGCCGGCACACATCGGGCTGACGGAATACAGACAGCACCGGCGCGCCCAACACGCGACAGAAGCGACCGCGCAACACAAGCCGCCCCTCGATCAAGGCTTGCGTCTGGCCGGTGAGGTTCAGGTAGCGCAGCCCATCGACGCCGCGCTCGAAGACCTGACGATCGCCCCCGGGCAATTCAATACAGGGGTCGATAAAGCGGCCCAACCAACCACTCTTGAGGCGCAGCGCCAGGACCAGCGTCTCATCGCCCGACAGCTCCAGCGCCTGGCCCAGCACCAGCCGGCCATTTTCCAAGCTGACTGGCGGCTGCTCATCCGGCGACTCGAACTGATACTGATAGTCGTCGCTGGGCGAGTAAAACAGGTGGTCGGCAAACCAGGCTTCATGGGCCACCCACCCCACGACCGCCAACAGCAGCGGCAACCACCAGGCCACCATCACACCGATGCAGACCAACAGCAGCAAGCCGACCAACAGGCTTATGCGTTTATTACGACGATGGCGCTTGAGCAGCGCCTGTTTACGGCTCGCGGACTCACTCATACGCTGAACACCGGCACGGGGTTGCACCAACGGTCCTTGTATTCGCGGTCGGCACGCCCAAAGGAAAAACGCAGCGGCTTGCCGAGTTCGCGCGCCTGTTCCCAGGCGCTTTGGGTGTTGAGGAAGCTCAACACGCTACCCGGGCTGAACGCGCGAGTTTGCGGGTCAACACCGCCGTTGACGTATTCCACGCTGATCCACTCGGGCGACTCGACCCGGTACACCAACTGAACGGCAATGGGCGCCTCGTTGAGGAAGATCACCGAGCCGATCAGCCATTCACGCAGCAGCTCGATCACCTCGGCCATGCGCTCGGCGCCCGTGGCGACAAAGCCCCAGCGACGCAGGAACAAATCGCAGTAGATCGCCGCCAGCTCCCGACTGGAAAACTCACTCACCGGTCGCACCACTCCCCCGGCCTCCTCCAGCAGGCGCAGTTCGCGGCGCTGGTTGTAGCGAAACTTCTTCGACAGCTCTTCCGGGGTTCGCGCCATGGCCAACTGCTCGGCCTGCAACTTGAGACCGCTGAAACGGCCTTCGTTCAAGGTCGACAGGTAACGTGCGCGATGACGCAACGGCGCCTGGGCGTTAGCGGCGGCCGGCAGGATCAACTCGGCATTGCCCAGGTCAAACAGGCCTTTCTTGCCCTTTTGCTTGAGCACATCTTTGGACAACGCCAGGTCGCGCCCCCAGGTGGCGATACACGCCTGCAACTCACCGCCCTGTTCCCAGGCCAGGTAGCGCACCGGGATATCGGCCAACCCGGCCAGGCGTTCGATCACCTGCGGATGGGTGGCGACGCTGCCGCCAAAGCGTTGCCAGGCGTCGCTGTAGGCAGGTGCGTCGACGACGGACCAGCCGCGCTCGCGCCAACCTTGGAATCGATTGAGCATCAAGCCCCCGCAGTCAGTTCAATAACATGCGGCAGTTGCCAGAAGGTATCGCGTACCGCCTGATCCGAGAAATGCGTGCGCAGACGCTCCAGCATCATCTCGGCGCACTGCCGTCGCTGGTGGTGATCCATTGCCGCCAGGTGCCGCAGCCCCTGGGCGAGGTGTTCGGCGTCGCCGAAGGGAAACAGGATACCCACGCCTTCGACCACTTCCCGCGCACCGCCACACGCCGTGGCCAGCAACGGCACGCCGGCCGCCATGGCTTCGAGCAACACCATGCCGAACGGTTCGTGGTCGGAACTCAGGGCAAACACATCGAACGCGCGAAAATAGCGGCGCGCATCCGGCACCTGGCCGAGGAACAGCACGTTGTCGGCAATACCCAGTTCGCGGGCCTGGCTTTTCAGGTCTTGCTCCAGCCGCCCGGTACCGAGGATCGCCAGGCGGCTTTGCGCCGGTAAGTGCGGCAGCGCCAGGGCAAAGCCCTTGAGCAGCGTGGCCTGGTCCTTGTCCGGGTGCAGGCGGCCGACATTGCCGACTACCCATTCGTCCGGCGACACGCCCAAGGCGTCGCGCGCCTCGTCCACAGGCACCTGAATGGCCTGCAACGCGTCGACATCAATGCGGTTATACAAGGTCTGGATACGCGCCGCAGGCCAGGCCGGCAGACAGCGGCGCATGTCGTCACGCACCGCGTCGGAAACCCCGAGCAGGCTCAGGCGCTTGCGGAAAAACCCGGCAAACAGCTTGCGGCTGCCACGCAGGTAATCCCCAAAGGCGTGATGCACACCGATCACCGGCAGCCGCGTACCGAGCAAGGCGATGTAGATCGGCTTGAAGCGATGCGCAATACAAAAACTGAAGTTGCGCGACGCAGCGATTTTGCGCAGCTCACGGATGGCGCCCAGCTTCAAACCACGAATGGCCTTGGAGCTGAACTCCATGAACAACACCTCATCGGACGCGCAACCGGCGGCCACGTGCGGGTCGGCGACCCCGGTGAGAAACACCGTGGTCACCTTGTAGCCTGTGCCTGCGAACAAACTGGCGTATTGCCGTGCGCAGTCCAGGAACGGCCCATCGTAACCGTGGCAAAACTGCAGGACGTGGCGGTCAGCCGAGCGCGTCATAAGGATCCACGCCGTCTTTGACGACCAGGATGTCTTCCATGATCAGGTATTGCAGGTCAGAGCCGAAGAACATGTCCAGCGCGTCTTTCGGCGAGCAGATCATCGCTTCGCCACGACGGTTGAGCGAGGTGTTCAGCGACACGCCGTTGCCGGTCAGTACTTCGAGCTCTTTCATCATGTCGTAGTAACGCGGGTTGTATTCGCGCTTGAGCACCTGGGCGCGGGAGGTGCCATCTTCATGGACCACTTCCGGCACACGGGCCTTCCATTCTTCGGCGACTTCAAAGGTGAAGGTCATGAACGGCGCCGGGTGATCGACCTTGATCATCTGCGGGGCGACGGTGTCGAGCATCGACGGGCAGAAAGGCCTCCAGCGCTCGCGGAACTTGATCTGGTGGTTGATGCGATCCGCTACGCCGGTCGCGCTCGGGCAACCGATGATCGAGCGACCGCCCAACGCGCGCGGGCCAAACTCCATGCGGCCCTGGAACCAGGCCACCGGGTTGCCGTCGACCATGATCTTGGCGATGCGCTGGGGCATATTTTCGATCTTGCGCCAGTTCGGCTTGCTCTCGTGCCTGGCGCACGCGGCGATCACCTCCTCGTTGCTGTAGGACGGGCCGAGATAGACGTGTTCCATCTTCTCCACCGGCACACCACGGGCGTGGGACACGTAGGCGGCCGCACCGACAGCGGTGCCGGCATCGCCGGACGCCGGCTGCACGAACAGTTCCTTGACGTCGTCGCGGGCGATGATCTTCTGGTTCAGCTTGACGTTCAGCGCGCAGCCGCCGGCGAAGGCCAGCTTGCCGGTGTCCTTGAGGATGTCGCCCAAGTAGTGGTCGATCATCTGCAAGGCCAGCTTCTCGAACAGCGCTTGCATGCTCGCGGCGTAGTGGATGTAAGGCTCGTCGGCGATGTCGCCTTCGCGTTTCGGGCCCAGCCACTCGATCAGTTTTGGCGAAAAGTAGAAACCCTTGCCCTTCTCTTTATAGCGGCGCAGGCCGATGACGTTGGCGTAGTCGGTGTTGATCACCAATTCGCCGTTTTCAAAGGAGGCCAGGCGCGAGAAATCGTATTTGCTGGCATCGCCGTACGGCGCCATGCCCATGACCTTGAACTCGCCGTCGAGCATCTCGAAACCGAGAAACTCGGTGATCGCGCCATACAGGCCACCGAGGGAATCAGGGTCGTAGAATTCCTTGATCTTGTGGATCTTGCCGTTCTCGCCGTAGCCGAAGAACGTGGTTGCGTACTCACCTTTACCGTCGATACCGAGGATCGCGGTTTTTTCCTGGAAACCCGAGCAGTGGTAGGCGCTGGAAGCGTGGGCCAGGTGGTGTTCAACCGGTTCGATCTTGATTTTCTTCGGATCGAAACCCAGTTGCTCCAGGCACCAGACGATCTTGTTGCGGTAGCGCTTGTAGCGACGGTTGCCCATCAGGATCGCGTCGAGCGCACGGTCAGGGGCGTACCAGTAACGCTTGGCGTAGTGCCAGCGCGCCTCGCCGAACAGGCTGATCGGGGCGAACGGAATGGCCACCACGTCAACGTCGCAAGGTTTGATGCCGGCCTGCTCCAGGCAGAACTTCGCCGACTCGTAGGGCATGCGGTTCTTTGCATGTTTGTCGCGCACGAAGCGCTCTTCTTCGGCGGCCGCGATCAGCTTGCCGTCGATATACAGGGCTGCGGAAGGATCATGGCTAAGGGCGCCGGACAGGCCAAGAATCGTCAATGCCACAGGGGTCTAGCCTCTTTTTGGTCAGCATGCAGGCGGGTTGCGCCTGAAAAAAGTGTGCATCCCGCCTGGGCGAGAAACAGCTAAAGGGCGGGATTATAGCGTAAAAGCGTTGAAAAGCAGTTAGCGACAAAGGGCTAGCGAAGCTCAATGCTGCCGTCGGCACTTTGCCGGTAGATCGTATAGGGCAGGATGAGCGTGTCCATGACACCCGAGAGGGGCACATCGATGAAAGCCCAGGGAACGCTATTCAATGTGAACCCCGCTCGCGAATTCGGCGGCCCATGCAATACACACAGGTTGTAGGCCACACCGCTGTAGATACGTGGGACAGACTCGCAATAGGTTTTTTTCGCCTTGAGCGCCTGGACGGTGACGGCGTCTTCGCGCAATGCCGTGGTCACCGTACCGCAGCCACTCACAACCAAGGATGCCCACCCCAATACCCATAACCCGACAATTTTAGTGCGCATGACCCGCTCTTCTTTTAATCAAAAGGGAGCGGAAATCTAGCACCACGAAACCCGTTGTTCAGAGCCTGGATGCGCCAATTGGCGTGGGAAACGTCCTGTTCCGCTTAACGGCCAGGGGCGTCGACCTCCCTGGGTAACCGCTGATCGATCAACTGATACAACGCACTCTCCCGCGGCCAGTTCCGCATGAACCGCGCGCGGTCCCGGGCAAACGCCGGCGCGAAGCTGGCGGCCGAGTGGTGCTGGCACATGGCATCGAGGTCGATCAGCGCCCAGCGGCCTTCATGCCAGAACAGGTTATGGCCCTTGAAGTCGCCATGGCTGATGCGCTCGCGGATCAGTTCGGCAAACAGGTGATCCAGCGCCAGCAATTCGTTTTCCGGCGCGTCGCCGTGTTCGACGTAGGGCGCGAAGCGCTCGATGATGTCCGGCCCCGGCAGGTATTCGGTGATCAGGTAAGCACGGCTGCGCAGCCAGAAAAAACGCTTTTCCAGCACGGCCAACGGCGTTGGCGTAGCGATGCCGAGGAACGCCAGGCGGTTGCCTTCGCGCCATGAATGCCAGGCGCGGCTCGGGCGCCAGAAGCGCTTGAGCCAATGAGCGAAGCCCTTGATGTTGTAGCGCTTGATCACCAGCGCGCGACCGTCCACTTCGACCTTGGCCACGCTGGCGGCGCCGCCGGTCTTGTACATGTGGCCGTTGTCGAGCAGCGCATCGGCCTGCTCCAGTACCGGCAGCATCGCAGGCTCTTCTTCACGCCGAATCGCGCGCAAGCCAAATGCGCCGCGAGCCACGCTGAACAGCGTGCATTCGCGGCCGACCTTGTTCAAAAAGTCCTTCAAGCGCCAGGCGCTGACCTTGCGCACCTGTTTCTCCAGCGCTTGCAGCGGCAAAGCATGTTCGCCATTGCCGAGCAGGTAGTACACCAGCAACTCTTCGGTAAACGGCTCGAGGTTTTTGGGCAGCTGGGCGAAAAACACGCCGAGGTTTTCCAGCACTCGGTGACGCGACAGCGGCTTGCCCGCCTCTTCGACACGGATACCGGCACCGTCGATCAAGTACAGCTTGTCGCGCTGACGCAGCAGGTTGTCCAGGTGCAGATCTTCCTGCCACAAGCCTTGCGTGTGCATGTGCGCAATCGCACCTAACGCCTGGGCAAGCACGGCGGTTTGCTCGTCAGCCAATGGCGGCAGGCTTTCGACAGCGTGCCAGGCGTCGGCCAAGCTTTCGGCGCCTTCGATAAACTCGAACAGCAGCCAGCCCCCTTCGCCCTCCTGCAACCCATCGGCCAACAGCAAAGGCGTGGTCAGGCCTTGCTCGGCCAACAGGCGCACGCCGCTGAGTTCACGCTGAAAGTGCCGCGCAGCCTTGCTGCCCACCAACAACTTGGCCAGCACCGGGCGCCCGCGCCACACCGCTGCGCCCACATAACGCTCGCCAGGCATTACGCGCACCAGGCTCAGCAGTTGCAGTTGGCCGGGGCCTGCGGCATCCGCCAGGTCGAGGGTCAGGGGCAGGCTCGGTGTGCGGCCGGCGTTTTTCAGCTCGGACAGGCGCATCAGCGGTTCTCCTTGTGGCTACGCCGCGTCGTCAGGCGTTGCAGCCAGGTGGCGACCAGCGCGCTGTCTTGCGGCTGGTCGGCATAGGCCGCCAGCAGTTGGCGCACCTGCGCATCCGACCACTGCGGCGCGCGGCGCAACAACGGCTCCAGGTCCTTGACCCGGTCACGCCAGCCGAACAACAGCGGGCGGGTTTTCTCCAGGTCGATCAACTGCGCGGCGTAACCGTCACCGGTGGCCTGCAGGAAAATATGCTTGGGATAGAAACAGCCGTGCACCTGACCGACGCCGTGCAACTGACGCGCAAGCTTGCCGCAGGCCAGCAGAATGGCGCGGTGCTGGGCCTCGCTCAGCGACGGCCATTGCTCGAGCAGCGAATCAAGGTCATTCCAGCCATCCAGGGCCCGGGTCAATAACATCGCGCGGTACTCACCCGCCACTTTTCGCTCGCCATAGAACGCCGCCTGCAACGCCGGGATACCCAGCGTGCGGTAACGGCTGATATTGCGAAACTCACGAGAGAAACTCGGCTCACCCAACGGCTTGCGAAGGCTGCGAGTGAGGTAATTGCTTTGGCGCTTGAGGTAATAAGCGTGGCCGTCGAGTTCCAGCCGAAATACGCTGCTCCAGCCGCCGCCACTGGTATTGGGCTCGTCAACCGCGTCCAACTGCTTGGCCCACAACGCGTCGAACGTCGCCAGGCCATTGCGCTCCAGCAAGGCACGGTCTTCAGCCGCCAGGAAATCACTCATTCGCGCCCCTCGAAAAACTTCACTACGTGGCGAATACGCCGCTTGTCAGACTCGGTCAGTCGCCGACACCCACGGTACTGCATGTAGAAACGCAAGCGCTGGGTAGCCGACAGGTGATATTTGGCCACCTTGTCCAGGCACGCCAGGTCTTTGGTAATGCGGTACTTAAGCCAGAAACCACGCCAGAAATCGCCGTTGGGGCAATCGATCAGGTACAGGGTCTGCTGGTCGTCGACCAACAGGTTGCGCCACTTCAAGTCGTTATGAGTGAAGCGGTGATCGTGCATCGTGCGCGTATATTCGGCGAGCTGGCGGCTGATCACGCTCACCCACTTGGGGTCGCGCAGGCGCGTATCTTTGCGATCGGCCAGGGCGGAGAGGTCTTCTGTTTTCGGCAATTCACGGGTGATCATCGCGCCGCGATCGTAGGCCAGGCCGTTGCGCTCCAAGCCCCAGGCCACCACGTCGGCGGTGGGAATGCCCCACTTGGCGAAGCGTTTGAGGTTCTGCCATTCGGACTTGACCCGCGGCTTGCCCAGGTAGCGACGCAAGCCCTTGCCGGCGCCGACGTAGCGCTTGACGTAGTAATTGACTCCGTCACGCTGCACCCGGATCACTTCCGACAACGGGTCGCGTGTTAGCCGCTCGCCCTGCAGCGCGAACACCGCTTCGAGGCTTCCAAAGTCGTCCGCCAGGGCGGCATAGGCAGGTTCCAGGTTCCAACCCGCCATCAGAGCGCATCCCCGTATCGCTGCTTACGCGCGTAGAGCTTGTCGGCCTTGCCCTGCAGCCACTGCAGCAACGCGGCCTCTTCGGCGAGGATCTGGCGCAGCGGCTGCTGGAAGTAACCCTTGAGGAAGCGCAGTTTGTCGCGGCGCGTCAGGCCGATGTCCAGCGCCGAGAAGTACAGCGCGGCCAGGTCCTTGTCACGCCAGCGATGGCTGATCTTGTCGCGGGTCTGGGCGCGGTGCAGGTCGATCACCGAGAGCCTGAAGTGATCGGCGGTCACCGGCGTGTCGGTGTGCAGCAGGAAGTGGCAGATGTAACAGTCACGGTGGTTGACCCCACCGCGATGCATCATGCCGGTCATGCGCGCCACTTCGGCGATCAGCGCGCGCTTGAGACGCGGCTCGGGCGGCTGCTTGAGCCAATCGATGCTGAAGTCTTCCAGGCTGACGGTGGGCGCCAGCTCCTCGGTGATGATGAACGAGTGCTGGTCGGCCGGGTTGCTGCCGCGCTCGCCGTAGGCCACGGCGGTCATGGTCGGCACGCCCAGTTGCTGCAAGCGCTGGATCGCCAGCCATTCCTGGCCCGCGCCCAGCACCGGAAGCTTGGCGGTGACCAGGTTCTTGACGATCTCGCCCCAGCCGATGCCGCGGTGGATCTTCACGAAATAGCCACGGCCATCGACCACCGTGCGCAGGGTGCGACGCGCTTCAAGCTCACGGTAGACCTCGCCTTCCAGCGCCTCGACGGCGGCGAACGCATCACGCCCGGCCCAGAGGGTCTTGAACGGTTCGGCAAGCATCAACTTCATCGTTTTGGCTCCGCCAGGATCACATCCGCCGCGTGCTGCGGCATGCTGTAGAGGTCGGCCGTCTCGGCGAAGGCCAACCCGTTGCGGCCCCAGGCCGCGCGCTGTGCAGAATCACTCAACATGCGCGTCAGGTAGCCGTTGAGCTGGGTTTGTTCGAAGGGCTCATCCAGCACCAGGCCGCTGTCGGCCTCACTGATGTAGTGGGCATAACCACACACCGCCGAGACCAGCACCGGCAACCCGGCCACCAGGGCTTCGAGCAAGACGGTGCCGGTGTTTTCGTTGTACGCCGGGTGGATCAACAGGTCGGCGCCCAGCAGGAAACGCGGGATATCGCTGCGCCCCTTGAGGAACTGCACGTTATCGCCCAAGCCCAACGTGGCGCTCTGCAATTGGAATACTTTGGGGTCGTCCTGGCCAATTACAAACAGGCGCGTACGTTTCTTCAATTGCGCCGGCAACGCAGCCACGGCTTTGAGGCTGCGGTCGACCCCCTTGGTCTTGAAGCCCGAGCCGATCTGCACCAGCAGCAGGTCGTCATCCGCCAGGTTGAATTCCTTACGGAAACCTTCGCGAATGTGCGCCGCATCCGGCGGCGCGCGACGGTCCTGGGCGATACCCGGCGGCAGCAGGTGGAAGCGTTCCAGCGGGGTGTCGTAATGCTTGATGAACAGCGGCTGCTGCACCTCGGAAATCATCAGGACTTCGGTCTTGGCGTCTTTGGCGAACACCGCGCGTTCGTAGTCGGCAAAGTGTTTGTAGCGGCCAAAATAGCGGTACAGCGAATGGCGCAGGTTTTGCGCCTTGTCTTCAAAGCAGCCATCGGCGGCGTAGTACACGTCGAGGCCGGGCATTTTGTTGAAGCCGATCAGTCGATCCACCGGGCGCTTGGCCAGGTCGGCCGCCATCCAGGCGCTGAGTTTCTCGTTGCGCCGATGGTTGAAGAACGCCTTGACCGGCGCCACCAGCACTTCGAAGCCGGGTGGAATGTCGCCTTCCCAGATCAGCGTATACACACGAATCTGATGGCCGCGCTGCTGGCACTCCAGGGCGATGCGCATGAAGTCCCGCTGCAGGCCGCCGAACGGGAAATACTTGTACAGAACAAACGCCAGTTGCATCAGTGCAGCTCCTCAGCCAATAACAACGTGCTCAGTCGGCTGGCCACACGCTCAGGGTTCAAGCGCGTAAAGCACAGGGGCGACTCGCGCTTGATGTCGAACCGACGCAGGTCGTCGGCCGTCGGTTGATAGGTACATAGCTTTTGCAGGCAGGGCGCGCACGGCCAGTCGCTGGCCAAGTGAATCTGGCCCTTGCCATAGGCGCCGGTGAGGCCGGGGTTGGTGGGGCCGAACAAAGAAATGGTCGGCACATCCAGTGCGGCGGCCAAATGGCCGAGGCCAGTGTCCACCGCCACACAGGCGCGGGCGCCGGCCAGCACGCGGGCCACCCCGGCCAGGTTCAACTTGGGCAGTACTTCGGCGTTGCCCAGGCCTTGGGCCAGGCGTTCGGCGCGGGCCTTTTCGGCGGCGTTGCCCCATGGCAGCTTCACGTCCACGCCCAGGCGCCCCATGCGTTCGGCAAGCTCACGCCAGTAGGCTTCGGGCCAGTGCTTGGTGTCCCAGGTGGTGCCGTGCAACAGCAGCACAAACGGCTTTTTCGGCGGCAGGCCGAGCAGTTTGTCGACGCTCAGGCCGTAGTCGCCCAAGCCTTTGGGCAAGTCATAACCCAGCGCTACGGCGAACAACTGGCGCAAACGCTCCACCGCATGCTGCCCACGGGCCACCGCCAGGCGTCGCGAGTAGAAGCGCGCGGCGAGCGGTTCACGGGCGGAGCTTTTGTCGAAACCGGCCACCGGCGCACGCACATAACGGGTCAGCCAGGCGCTCTTGAGCAGGCCTTGGGCGTCGATCACCAGGTCGTATTTGGTCGACTGGACTTGCTGCTTGAAGCGCCGCCATTCACCGCTCTTGATGGTTTGCCAGAGGTTCTTGCGCCAGCGGCGAATCGCCACCTTGATAACCTTGTCTACCGCCGGGTGCCAGGTGGGGATCTCGGCAAAGCCCTCTTCCACCACCCAATCGAATTGAATGCCGGGGATCGCCCGCGCCGCGTCGGTGAGTGCCGGCAACGCATGGATCACGTCGCCCAGGGATGAGGTCTTGATTACCAGTACCCGCAACTCAATTAACCTCGACCACTGTGCCCTGCAACCGCTGCAAGGCATCGTTTACCGGCTGCGGCAGCAACTGGCGCATGCAGTTGTAGTGGCCGAAACGGCAGGTCCGATCAAAACACGGGCTGCAATCCAGGCCCAGGCGCACCACTTCGACCTTGTCGGCCAACGGCGGGGTGAACCCTGGCGAGGTGGAGCCGTACACCGCCACCAACGGGCGATTCAGCGCCGCGGCCACGTGCATCAGGCCGGAGTCGTTGGACACCACCGAATCCGCGCAGGACAGCAGGTCAATCGCCTCGGCCAGCGACGTGTCGCCACTGAGGTTCACCGCCTCCTCGCGCAGGCCCGGTATCAAGCGCTGGCGGATATCTTCACCCACCGGATGATCTTTTTTCGAGCCGAACAACCACACCTGCCAGCCTTCACGAATCTTCGTCTCGGCGACTTTGGCGTAGTGCTCCGCCGGCCAGCGCTTGGACTCGCCAAACTCAGCGCCCGGGCACAGCGCCAATACCGGGCGATCCAGGCTCAGGCCGAACTTGGCCAGCGCCGCGTCGCGGGTGACCGGGTCGATCCGCAGGCGCGGGCGCGGGTACGGCTTGGGCAACTCGGCACCCGGCGCATAGGCCAGAGCCATGAAGCGCTCGATCATCAGCGGGTAGCGCGCTTTATCGAGCGTGCGCACGTCGTTGAGCAGCACGTAGCGGAACTCGCCGCGCCAACCGGTGCGCTTGGGGATGCCGGCAAAATACGGCACCAGCGCCGATTTCAGCGAGTTGGGCAGCAGGATGGCCTGGTCATACCGGCCGGCCAGGGATTTGCCGATGCGACGGCGCGTGGCCAGTTCCAGGGCGCCGTGGCCGAGCGGAAAGCTCAAGGCCTCGCGCACTTGCGGCATGCGCTCAAGGATCGGCCGGCTCCACTCGGGGGCGAGCACGTCGATCTGGCAGCCTGGATGGCGCTGGCGCAGGCACTCGAACAGTGTCTGTGCCATCACCATGTCACCGACCCAACTGGGCCCAACGATCAGAATATTCATGTAGTTTCCACAAACGATGCGGGGAGGCTTATGCCTCCCCGCCCTAATAGTGTTTCAGCTCAACCCCAGCTCCTGCCAGATACGCATCACTTGCCGCCGCTCATCGGCGAACTGATCCCCGGCTACCGTACCGGCCTCGTTTTGCAAGGCCTGGCGATGCGCGGCGGAACGGTAGGCCTTATACACCTCGCGCAGCAGATGGGCATCGGCGGCGGGCATCAGCCCCACCTGCTCCAGGCCTTCCAGAATGCGGATATTGTCGGTATAGCGCAGCAACGATGGATGTTGCGCAGACCACGCCAAAGCCGCGTATTGCACCATAAATTCAATATCGACGATACCTCCGGCGTCCTGCTTGAGGTCGAACGCCACCGTGGCTTCGAAGGCATTGGCGCCGGTACCGGCCAGCGTGGCCTTGGTACCCAGGTTATCGCGCATCTTGGCACGCATCTCACTGACTTCCTGGCGCAGCTTGGCGAGGTCCCGTTCACGCCCCAACACTTTAGCCCGTACCTGCTCGAACGCACGGCCCACATCCTGGCTGCCCACCAACACCCTTGCGCGGATCAAGGCCTGATGTTCCCAGGTCCAGGCTTCATTTTCTTGATAGCGATCAAACGCACCGAGGGAACTCACCAACAAACCGGATGCCCCCGACGGTCGCAGGCGCATGTCCACTTCGTACAACTGGCCGGAGTTGGTCTGGGTGGTGAGCAGGTGAATGATGCGCTGGCCCAGGCGCGTGAAGAACTGCGCGCCATCGATCGGCTTGGCGCCATCGGTTTCGGCCTGAGGGTCGCCGTCGTGGATAAACACCAGGTCCAGGTCCGAACCATGCCCCAGTTCAATGCCGCCGACTTTCCCATAACCGACAATGATGAACCCAGGATCGCACAGGGTGCCGTCCAGCCGCTGCGGCGAGCCGTGGCGCGCCACGGTCTGGCGCCAGGCCAGGGCCAGCACTTGTTCGAGGATGGCTTCGGCGAGCCAGGTCAGGTAGTCGCTGACTTTCATCAACGGCAGGCTGCCGGCGATTTCCGAGGCCGCCACGCGCAGGCGGTGAGCGAGCTTGAAGTGACGCAGGGCTTCCATCTGCTGCTCAAGGTCGTCCTCGGGGATGCGCGTGAGGCGCTCGCGCAGTTCGGCGGCCAATTCCGGCGCCAGCGGCGGCTTGAACAGCCGGCCCTCGTTAAGCAACTCGTCCAACAACAGCGGGAAACGGGTGATCTGCTCGGCGATCCACGGGCTGGCGGCGCACAGGGTCAACAGGCGGCGCAGGGCGTCGGGGTTTTCGGTGAGCAGCACCAGATAAGCGGAACGACGGGCGACGGCCTCGACCAACGGCAACACGCGCTCCAGCACCAGGTCCGGGTTGGCGTGTTCGACGGCCTGGGCGAGCAGGCGCGGGATAAACGCATCCAGCCGCTCGCGACCGAGGCGCTGCATGGCGCGCAATTGCGGGCTGCCGCGCAAACTGGCGAGAGCCTTGAGGGCCTTGGGCGCGTCGGTAAAACCGCCTTCAGCCAATTGGCGGCAGGCGGCGTCTTCATCCTGGGATTCCTCCCACAGTGGCAACCATTCACCGCCCACCACCAGTTCGCTTTCGGCGCCGTCTTCTTCATCCGGGTCGGCGATCACTTGGCGAAAGTGCCAATCCACCCGACCACGCCAATACATCAGGCGCTCATGGAACGCGGCCCAGTCGGCAAAGCCCAGCATGAAGGCCATGCGCGCCTGGTCCTGCGGGTTGTCCGGGAGCATTTGTGTCTGCCGGTCGGCAATCGCCTGGATCGCGTGTTCGGTGTAGCGCAGAAATTCATAGCCGTTGCGCAACTCGGCGATCACCGCCGCCGGCAAGTAGCCCTGCCCCTCCAGGGTGCCGAGCACTTTGAGCAACGGTCGCTGTTGCAGGCTCAGGTCGCGGCCGCCGTGGATCAGTTGGAACGCCTGGGCGATA
Source organism: Pseudomonas asgharzadehiana (assembly GCF_019139815.1). NCBI lineage: Bacteria > Pseudomonadati > Pseudomonadota > Gammaproteobacteria > Pseudomonadales > Pseudomonadaceae > Pseudomonas > Pseudomonas asgharzadehiana. The sequence continues at coordinate 739,058 of NZ_CP077079.1, read as the reverse complement.
AATTCCACTTCGCGGATGCCGCCCGAGCCCAGCTTGATGTTGTCGGCCATGCCTTTGCGCCGCACTTCCTGCTGGATCAGATGCTTCATGGTGCGCAGCGCTTCGATGGCAGAGAAGTCCAAGTAACGGCGGTAGACGAAAGGCCGCAGCATCTCCAGCAATTGCGCACCGGCCACCTGGTCGCCGGCAACTACCCGCGCCTTGATCATGGCGTAGCGTTCCCAGTCGCGGCCCTGGTCCTGGTAGTACTGCTCCAGCGCGTTGAAACTGAGCACCAACGCGCCGGCCGAACCATAGGGACGCAAGCGCATATCGACGCGGAACACAAAGCCGTCGACGGTCATCGGGTCCAGCGCCTTGATCAGTTTTTGACCCAGGCGGATGAAAAACTCCTGGTTATCCAGGGCGCGCTTCACGCCCACTGTTTCGCCGCCCTCGGGGTAGGCGAAAATCAGGTCGATATCGGACGAGAGGTTCAACTCCACCGCGCCGAGCTTGCCCATGCCGAGGATGACCATGTGCTGCGGCTCGCCGCTGCGCCGGCCCGTCGGCGTGCCGAACTGTGCGCAGTGGTGCTGGTAGAGCCACTGGTAGGCCTGGTCGATGCTGGCGTCAGCCATGTCGGAAAGGTCACGACAGGTTTGCACCAGGTCCGCCTGGCGGGTGAGGTCGCGCCAGATGATGCGCACTTGCTGGCGGGTACGTTGACGACGCAACAGGCGGCCCAGTTCATCTTCTGTTTCAGCCTGTTGCACGGCGCCGGCGATCTGACCGCACAGCTCGCCTGGGACGAAGCCACGGTCCAGCTCGCCCCAGGCGGCCAGCTCGAGCAACATCAAAGGGTCACGAACACTCTGTTCAATAACGAAATCACTGGCGGCGCAGACGCGGGCAAAATCGGCCCACCGTTGCGAGGTCCACGTAGAAAGGCCATGATCGTCGTCCAGCGTGGCCACCGCGTCACGAAATGACTGCTCGGCGCGCTGGGCAATCGGAAGAAGAAGGGTGGGCAATTCGGCCAGCGTTGGCAGGCTCATGGTCTATCCTCCATCGGCGCGTAAATGGCTTGTAGTTGTGAAGGCAAGCACCACGCCCGATGGAGGACTGTCGAACAAAGGTTATAAATAGCTGAAAATTCATAATTTTTGGCAGGCAACATTAAACTCATACCTTTTCTTGTTCGCAAAAGATCAACAATAACGATTATGCTCACCAGCCAGACCGAGCAATCCGCTCAGTCTTGTGTAGTTTTACTACTCGTATATACATTCGAAAGGCTGAAATGGCCGACGATTTGTAGTAAAACTACAGGACGCCGAAGCAACCTTCGGCCATCCAAGAATTTATGTCGTCTGCCCACAAGGCCAGTCGCAAACTTCAGGCAACCGATTCTGGTAGCCTTTCCGCCCTGGAGCAAGCCATGCAAGACCTCGATCCCGTCGAAACCCAGGAATGGCTGGACGCCCTGGAATCGGTTCTCGACAAAGAAGGCGAAGACCGTGCTCACTATCTGATGACCCGTATGGGCGAACTCGCGACCCGCAGCGGCTCGCAACTGCCTTACGCCATCACCACGCCATACCGCAACACCATCCCCGTTACCCACGAAGCACGCATGCCTGGCGACCTGTTCATGGAACGCCGCATTCGCTCGCTGGTACGTTGGAACGCCATGGCGATGGTAATGCGCACGAACTTGAAAGATTCGGACCTGGGCGGTCACATCTCCAGCTTCGCTTCCAGCGCAACCCTGTATGACATCGGTTTCAACTACTTCTTCCAGGCCCCGACCGACGAACACGGCGGTGACCTGATCTACTTCCAGGGCCACACCTCGCCAGGCGTCTACGCTCGTGCGTTCATGGAAGGTCGCATCAGCGAAGAACAAATGAACAACTTCCGCCAGGAAGTCGACGGTCAGGGCCTGTCGTCCTACCCGCACCCTTGGCTGATGCCTGATTTCTGGCAGTTCCCGACCGTTTCCATGGGTCTGGGCCCCATTCAAGCGATCTACCAGGCACGCTTCATGAAGTACCTGGAAGCCCGTGGCTTCATCCCTGAAGGCAAGCAGAAAGTCTGGTGCTTCCTGGGCGATGGCGAATGCGACGAGCCTGAATCCCTGGGCGCTATCTCCCTGGCCGGCCGCGAGAAGCTGGACAACCTGATCTTCGTCATCAACTGCAACCTGCAGCGCCTCGACGGCCCGGTTCGCGGCAACGGCAAGATCATCCAGGAACTCGAAGGCGTGTTCCGTGGTGCTCAGTGGAACGTGACCAAAGTCATCTGGGGCCGTTTCTGGGACCCACTGCTGGCCAAGGACGTCGACGGCATCCTGCAACGCCGCATGGACGAAGTCATCGACGGCGAATACCAGAACTACAAAGCCAAAGACGGCGCGTTCGTGCGCGAGCACTTCTTCAACACGCCTGAACTCAAGGCGATGGTTGCCGACCTGTCCGACGACGAGATCTGGAAGCTCAACCGTGGCGGCCACGACCCGTACAAGGTCTATGCGGCTTACCACGAAGCGGTCAACCACAAAGAACAACCGACCGTCATCCTGGCCAAGACCATCAAGGGTTATGGCACCGGTGCCGGCGAAGCGAAAAACACTGCGCACAACACCAAGAAAGTCGATGTCGACAGCCTGAAGTTGTTCCGCGACCGCTTCGACATCCCGGTCAAGGATGAAGAGCTGGAAAACCTGCCGTTCTTCAAGCCGGAGCCAAACAGCGCCGAAGCCCGCTACCTGGCCGAGCGCCGCTCCGCGCTGGGTGGTTTCGTGCCACAGCGCCGCGCCAACAGCTTTGCCGTACCAACCCCGGACCTGAGCACGCTCAAGGCAATCCTGGACGGTTCGGGCGACCGTGAAATCTCCACCACCATGGCCTTCGTGCGGATCCTCGCGCAGTTGGTCAAGGACAAGGACATCGGCCCGCGCATCGTCCCGATCATCCCGGACGAAGCCCGTACCTTCGGCATGGAAGGCATGTTCCGTCAGTTGGGCATCTACTCATCCGTCGGCCAGCTCTACGAGCCAGTCGATAAAGACCAGGTGATGTTCTACAAGGAAGACAAAAAGGGCCAGATCCTCGAAGAAGGCATCAACGAAGCGGGCGCCATGAGCTCCTTCATCGCTGCCGGTACTTCGTACTCCAGCCACAACCAGCCGATGCTGCCGTTCTACATCTTCTATTCGATGTTCGGCTTCCAGCGTATTGGCGACCTGGCTTGGGCAGCAGGCGACAGCCGTACCCGTGGTTTCCTGATCGGCGGTACCGCCGGCCGCACCACACTGAACGGCGAAGGCCTGCAACACGAAGACGGTCACAGCCACATCCTGGCTGCCACCATCCCGAACTGCCGCACCTTTGATCCAACCTACGGCTACGAGCTGGCGGTGATCATCCAGGACGGCATGAAGAAGATGACCGAAGAGCAGCAGGACGTTTTCTACTACATCACCGTGATGAACGAGTCCTACCAGCAGCCAGCCATGCCGGCCGGCGTGGAAGAAGGCATCATCAAGGGCATGTACCTGCTCGAAGAAGACACCAAGGAAGCGGCGCACCACGTGCAACTGATGGGCTCCGGCACCATCCTGCGTGAAGTGCGTGAAGCGGCGAAGATCCTGCGTGACGAATTCAACGTCGGCGCCGACGTGTGGAGCGTTACCAGCTTCAACGAACTGCGTCGCGACGGCCTGGCCGTGGAGCGCAGCAACCGCCTGCACCCTGGCCAGAAGCCAGCCAAGAGCTATGTCGAAGAGTGCCTGGCCGGCCGTAAAGGTCCAGTCATTGCCTCTACCGACTACATGAAACTGTTTGCCGAACAAATTCGCCAGTGGGTCCCGTCCAAGGAATTCAAAGTCCTGGGCACCGACGGTTTCGGTCGCAGTGACAGCCGCAAGAAGCTGCGTCACTTCTTCGAAGTCGACCGTCACTTCGTGGTGTTGGCAGCCCTGGAAGCCTTGGCTGACCGTGGTGAGATCGAACCCAAGGTGGTGGCTGACGCCATCGTCAAGTTCGGGATCAACCCGGAAAAACGCAACCCACTGGACTGCTGAGGAGATTTTTTGTGAGCGAACTCATTCGCGTACCTGACATCGGCAGCGGTGAAGGTGAAGTAATCGAGCTGTTTGTGAAGGTCGGCGACAAAGTCGAAGCCGACCAGAGCATCCTGACCCTGGAGTCGGACAAGGCGAGCATGGAAATCCCTGCTCCCAAGGCCGGCGTGGTCAAGAGCCTGAAAGTGAAGCTGGGCGACCGCCTGAAAGAAGGCGACGAACTGCTGGAACTGGAAATCGAAGGCGCCGCCGACGCGGCGGCACCTGCTGCCGCTGCCGCACCTGCACCTGCACCTGCCGCTGAAAAGCCTGCCGCTGCTGCCGAGGCTGCCCCAGCCCCGGCCGCCGCACCTGCCGCCGCCACCGTGCAGGATATTCACGTGCCGGACATCGGTTCGTCGGGCAAGGCCAAGATCATCGAGTTGCTGGTCAAGGTGGGCGACACCGTCGAAGCCGATCAGTCGCTGATCACTTTGGAGTCCGACAAAGCCTCCATGGAAATCCCATCGCCGGCTGCCGGCGTGGTGGAGAGCATCGCGGTCAAGCTGGAAGACGAAGTCGGCACCGGTGACTTCATCCTCAAGCTGAAAGTACAAGGCGCTGCGCCTGCTGCCGCGCCAGCACCTGCCGCTGCTCCGGCAACTGCAAAAGCTGAAGCCGCACCGGCCGCCGCACCTGCACCTGCCACAAAAGCCGAGGCCGCACCGGCCCCTGCTGCTACCGCGCCTGCGCCTAGCGGTGCCAAGGTTCACGCCGGCCCGGCTGTACGTCAACTGGCCCGTGAATTCGGCGTCGAGCTGAACGCTGTGTCGGCCACTGGCCCGCACGGTCGCGTGCTGAAGGAAGACGTGCAGGTTTACGTCAAAGCCATGATGCAGAAGGCCAAGGAAGCTCCGGCTGCCGGCGCTGCAACGGGCGGCGCGGGCATTCCACCGATTCCGGTGGTGGACTTCAGCCGCTTCGGCGAAACCGAAGAAGTGCCGATGACCCGCCTGATGCAAATCGGCGCGTCGAGCCTGCACCGCAGCTGGCTGAACATTCCGCACGTGACTCAGTTCGACCAGGCCGACATCACCGACCTGGAAGCTTTCCGCGTCGCGCAGAAAGCCGTGGCCGAAAAAGCCGGCGTGAAACTGACCGTGCTGCCATTGCTGCTCAAGGCCTGTGCGCACCTGCTCAAGGAGCTGCCGGACTTCAACAGCTCGCTGGCGCCAAGCGGCAAGGCGATCATTCGCAAGAAGTACGTCCACATTGGTTTTGCCGTCGATACCCCGGATGGCCTGCTGGTACCGGTCATCAAGAACGTCGATCAGAAGAGCCTGCTGCAGCTTGCCGCTGAGGCCGCTGCCCTGGCTGCCAAGGCGCGCGACAAGAAGCTGACCGCAGACGACATGCAAGGCGCTTGCTTCACCATCTCCAGCCTCGGTCACATTGGCGGCACTGGCTTCACGCCAATCGTCAACGCGCCGGAAGTGGCGATCCTGGGTGTGTCCAAGGCCACTATCCAGCCAGTCTGGGACGGTAAAGCGTTCCAGCCGAAGCTGATGCTGCCGCTGTCGCTGTCCTACGATCACCGTGTGATCAACGGCGCGGCCGCTGCACGCTTTACCCAGCGTCTGAGCCAGTTGCTGAACGACATCCGCACGATCCTGCTGTAAGCCGCAGCGGCCTCCCCGTAACCGGGGAGGCCTGCTTGCAACGATTTCCGAGCGCCACGCTCGTACCTCAACCCCGTCAATTTGGCGGGGCTTTTTTTGCTTTTCTATACAGACAGGACAGGGTTGTACACCTTCTGTCATTCCGACTGAAGAATTCCCCCGTCCGGCCGATACCCCCCTTATAGCACTTAGCCTTCATCCTCTCTTGTCAGCCCGCGCTGCATGATGCAACCTTGCCGCAGGCAGCAGAAAAGAGGGCGTGAGCCCGGCGCCGTGCGCGTTACTTCAAGTGAGTTCCCCCCATGAAAAGCCAACCCGATGTCGCCCGTATGGCGGCCGAGGTAGTGACGCAGTTACCGGTGCCTTCGCGCCTCGGTATGCTGCGTTTCGAGCGGCTTAATGAGGCAAGCTGGGCCCTGCTGTACCTCGACCCCAACTGCGAGCGCCAATTCGGCCTGTCGGCGGTCGAGCTGTGCGCCCTGATCGGCACACCCTACGCCAGCCTGATGGAACCCCAGGCGCGCTATCAACTGCACGACACCATTCAACAGCAACTGAGCCAAAGCCCGCATTACCTGGTGCGCTACACCTTGCACACCAACGACGGCCCCCTGAGCCTGCTCGAAATGGGCGAGGCCTATAAACAACACAATCGCCATCTGCTGCGCGGCTACCTGATGGTGGTCGACGGCCTGTTCAGCGAAATCCCCTTGCCTGCCCCGACGCAGGACCTGGAAAGCCAGAACAACCGCCTGCAGATCGCCCTCGAACTCAACCAGCGTGCCCAGCAGGAACAGCTGCAGCATCTGGAACGGGTGCGCGCCCAGCAAGAGTTGATCCTGCTGCTGGCCCGCCAGCGCTACACCGCCAACAACTCGCTGCAGGAAGCCGCCGAGCTGATCACCCGTAGCGCCTGCGATATCTACCAGATCGATTGCGCAAGCCTCTGGAATCTCGAAGGCCAGCGCCTGACGCCGATTTCGGCCTATCACCGCGCCGACCAGCAGTACCATCTGCCGGACCCCATTGATGCCGGCTGCTTCCCGGATTATCTGGAAGCCTTGCACACCAGCCGCGCCATCGACGCCAACAATGCCATGCGCGACCCGCGCACCCGTGAGATGGCCGAGAACCTGCGCGCCAAAGACATCCACGCCATGCTGGATGCGAGCATCCGCGTCGATGGCCAGGTGGTCGGCGTGCTATGCCTGGAACAAGGCGGCAGCTCGCGCGTGTGGCAGGCCGATGAGATTGCCTTCGCCGGTGAGTTGGCCGACCAGTTCGCGCAAGTGATCAACAACCACAACCGCCGCACCGCCACCAGCGCCCTGCATCTGTTCCAGCGCGCGGTGGAGCAAAGCGCCAACGCGTTTTTGCTGGTCAACTGCGACGGCGTTGTGGAGTACGTCAACCCAAGTTTTACCGCGATCACCCAGTACAGCGCCGAAGAAGTCCACGGCCATCGCCTGGCGCAATTACCCGCGCTGGAGAACCTCAGCGAGTTGCTGTTTGACGCGCCGTCGAGCCTGGCCAAAAGCAACAGTTGGCAGGGTGAATTCAAAAGCCGGCGTAAAAACCTCGAACCCTACTGGGGCCAGCTGTCGATCTCCAAGGTGTATGGCGACAACCGTGAGCTGACGCACTACATCGGTATCTACGAAGACATCACCCAGACCAAGCTGGCCCAGCAGCGCATCGAGCGCCTGGCCTATACCGACAACCTGACCAACCTGGGCAACCGCCCGGCGTTTATCCGCAACCTCGACGAGCGCTTTGCCCGCGACAGTGACACCCCGATCAGCCTGCTGCTGGTGGACATCGACAACTTCAAGCGCATCAACGACAGCCTCGGCCACCAGACCGGCGACAAGCTGCTGATCAGCCTGGCCCGGCGCCTGCGCAACAGCCTGAGTACCGGCGGCAGCCTGGCGCGCTTTGCCAGCAACGAGTTTGCGGTACTGCTCGACGACACCGACCTGGAAAGCGGCCAGCAGGTCGCCAGCCAGTTGCTGGCAACCCTGGATAAACCGATGTTCGTCGACAACCAATTGATCAGCGTCACCGGTTCCGTGGGCCTGGCATGCGCCCCCCTGCATGGCCGCGACCCGCAAACCCTGATGCGTAACGCCGGCCTGGCGCTGCACAAAGCCAAGGCCAACGGCAAACACCAGGTACAAGTGTTCACCGAAGCGCTGAACGCCGAGGCCAGCTACAAGCTGTTCGTAGAGAACAACCTGCGTCGCGCCTTGACCCAGAACGAGCTGGACGTGTTCTACCAGCCCAAGCTATGCCTGCGCAGCGGTCGCTTGCTGGGCATGGAAGCGCTGCTGCGCTGGAACCATCCGGAAAAGGGCATGATCCGTCCTGACCAGTTCATCAGCGTGGCCGAAGAGACCGGCTTGATCATCCCCATCGGCAAATGGATCGCGCGCCAGGCCTGCCGCATGAGCAAGCGTCTGAGCGCCGCCGGCATGGGCAACCTGCAGGTGGCAATCAACCTGTCGCCCAAGCAGTTCTCCGACCCGGACCTGGTGGCCTCGATTGCCGCCATCCTCAAGGAAGAAGACCTGCCCGCCAACCTGCTGGAACTGGAACTCACCGAAGGCCTGCTGCTGGAAGCCACCGAGGACACACGCCTGCAACTGGACCAACTCAAGAGCTTCGGCCTGACCCTGGCCATGGACGATTTCGGTACCGGTTACTCATCGCTGAGCTACTTGAAAAAATTCCCCATCGACATCATCAAGATCGATCGCAGCTTTATCCACGAGATCCCGGACAACCAGGACGACATGGAAATCACCTCGGCCGTGATCGCCATGGCCCACAACCTCAAGCTCAAGGTTGTGGCCGAAGGCATCGAGACCGCCGAGCAACTGGCGTTCCTGCGACGGCACCGCTGCGACGTGGGCCAGGGCTACCTGTTCGACCGGCCAATCCCCGGCGCAGAGCTGTTGACGATGCTCAAACGCTACCCGCGCGGGCCAATCGCCTGACAGCGCTGTAACACTCGGGCACACTGGCTGTCTGAATCCTTACCGCTAACTCAACCTGACGAGAGGACTGATCATGGTCTTGCGCTCGGAAATTCTGGTGAACAAAAACGTGCTGCCTACTCAAGAACAAGCGTTGCCTGGCCGTGAAACCCCGATGAACCTGCCCGAGACACACTTCGTCAACGGCAACCCACTGCTCGGCCCGTTCATTGACGATGTCGGTTTTGCGATCTTCGGCCTGGGATGTTTCTGGGGTGCGGAACGCAAGTTCTGGCAGCGCGATGGCGTGGTCAGCACCGTGGTGGGTTACGCCGGCGGCTTCACGCCGAACCCGACCTACGAAGAAGTCTGCTCCGGCCTGACCGGCCACAGCGAAGTGGTGCTGGTGGTGTATGACCAGGCCAAAGTGAAATACGAAGACCTGCTGAAGATGTTCTGGGAATTGCACAACCCGACCCAGGGCATGCGCCAGGGCAACGATATCGGCAGCCAGTACCGCTCGGTGATTTATGCGACCACCCCGGAACAACTGGCGGCGGCGAAGGCCAGTGCCGAGGCGTATCAGCAAGAACTGAGCAAGGCCGGCCTGGGTGAAATCACCACCGAAATCGACGAAGCCCCAACGGTGTACTTCGCCGAGGCGTACCACCAGCAGTACCTGGCGAAGAATCCGCAGGGGTATTGCGGGATCGGCGGCACCGGCGTGACCTGCCCGATCTAAAGGCCAACACAGATCAACATGTGGGAGGGGCGCCCTCCCACATTGGGTCCTGTGCCTGGCTTTAGAGCAGGTTACTCAGCGATCAGCCAATCCATCTGCCACCCACCCTGGGTCTGGCCAAGTTTCTTGGACAGCCACGGCAGCAGCTCGCGCAATTCCTCTTCCAAGCCCCACGGCGGGTTGGCAATCGCCAGGCCCGAGCCGGTCAGGGTGTTGGGCGTGTCCAGGGGATGCACCAGCAATTCCACGCGCAACAGCTTCGGCGCGCCAGTGCCGGCCAGGTCCTGGTAGAAGCGACGCAGCATGCGCTGGTCCTTCACCGGGTACCAGATGGCCGCGACGGTCTGGCGCATGCGGCTGACCGCTTCCTTGAGGGAGGCAGCGCACCGCTGCATCTCATCGAGTTTCTCGAAGGGCGGGTCGATGAGCATCAATGCGCGTTTTTCCGGCACCGGCAACAAGGCGCGCGGTACATGCCAGCCTTCGCCCAGGTGCACTTTGACGCGGCGATCACCTTTCATGTTGTCCTTGAGCAGCACGCCGTCTTCGGGGTGTTTCTCATTGAGCAAAACCCGATCCTGCGGGCGCGTAAGGCGCCGTGCCAGTTCCGGCGAGCCCGGGTAGTAACGCAACTGGCCATCCGGGTTCATCTCTTGCAGCACGCGCATGTAGTCGGCGGTCAGTGACGGCAGGTCGTCCTCGCCCCACAGACGCGCGATGCCTTCCAGGTATTCACCCGTGCGGTTGGCCTGGTCGCCCTGCAGGTCATACAGACCGATCCCGGCATGGGTATCGAGGTAGGCGAACGGCTGTTCCTTGCGCGACATCAGGGCAATGAGGCGGGTCAAGGTCAGGTGTTTGAAGACATCGGCGTGGTTGCCGGCGTGAAAGGCGTGACGATAATTCATGGTTGCTCCTGCGCAGGGGGCGAAGTTTACCTTCTACACGGGCAAAGGTGCAGGGCTGCGTGTCGGGCGGTGCTTATGCCGTAAATACAGGAGGCAGGCCAAAAAAAATCTAAACGGCCGTATCACGGTGGACTTATTGTGGCGATCCATTCTCCAGGGAGGTCAATAACAATCATGAAAGACGCCACCATCGCGCTGCACCATGGCTTTAAGTCGGACCCCACCACCAAGGCCGTCGCTGTGCCGATCTACCAGAATGTCGCCTTCGAATTCGATAACGCCCAGCATGGCGCCGACCTGTTCAACCTGGATGTGCCCGGCAACATCTACACGCGGATCATGAACCCCACCAACGATGTGCTGGAGCAACGCCTCGCCGCCCTCGAAGGCGGTATCGCCGCGCTGGCGGTGTCGGCCGGCAGCGCCGCGATCCACTACGCGATCCAGACCCTCACCCGGGCCGGCGACAATATCGTCACCACCCCGCAGCTCTACGGCGGTACCTACACCCTGTTCGCCCACCTGCTGCCGAGCTTTGGCGTCGATGTGCGCTTCGCCCGAGACGACTCTGCCCAAGCCATCGCCGAGCTGATCGACGACAACACCAAGCTGGTGTACTGCGAAAGCATCGGCAACCCGGCGGGCAATATCATCGACATCCAGGCACTGGCAGACGTCGCCCATGCCCGTGGCGTGCCACTGGTGGTGGATAACACCGTGGCCACGCCGATCCTGTGTAAGCCGATCCAATTCGGCGCCGACATCGTTGTGCACTCAATCACTAAATACATTGGCGGCCATGGCAACTCCCTGGGCGGCGTGATCGTCGACAGCGGCACCTTCCCCTGGACCCAATATCCGGAAAAATTCCCCGGCCTCAACAACCCCGAGCCGGCCTATCACGGCGTGATCTATACCGAAAAATTCGGTCCAGCGGCCTTTATCGCCCGCGCCCGCACTGTGCCGCTGCGCAATACCGGCGCGGCGCTGGCGCCGATGAATGCGTTTTTGCTGCTGCAAGGCCTGGAAACCCTGGCTCTGCGCATGGAGCGCCACACCGAAAACGCCCTGAAGGTCGCGCAGTTCCTACAAGGCCATGCGGCAGTGGAATGGGTCAGCTATGCCGGGCTACCCGATCACCCGCACCACGCCCTGGCGCAAAAATACATGCAAGGCAAACCGTCGGCGATCCTGTCTTTCGGCTTGAAGGGCGGCTTCGATGCCGGCGTGCGCTTCTACGACTCGCTGCAAATCTTCAAGCGCCTGGTCAACATCGGTGACGCCAAATCCCTGGCCTGCCACCCTGCCTCCACCACCCATCGGCAGATGAACGAGCAAGAACAGGCCAAGGCCGGTGTGAAGCCGGAGATGATCCGCCTCTCTGTGGGCATCGAGGCGATTGAAGACCTGATCGACGACTTGCAGCAGGCCTTGGGCTCAAGCCGAGTCTGACGCCAGGGCGCTGGCCAGTGCGTCATCGCTGATATCCGCACCCCGCGCAAAGTAGGCGACCTTGTGCCGCAAGGTCGCCGGCGGGAAGGCGGTGTACAGGTCCGGGCGCTGTTCTTCGAGCCGTTGGAGCAGGTTGTCGATCAGGGTTTGCGGTGACTGCTCTGCCAAATGTTTGAGCACCGGCGCAGGCACTCGCCACCACGGGCTGGCTTTAGCCTCGGTCATCGGCCCCGGCGCAACCGTCAGCGGCTGGCCATTAATCAGGTAACGCTGGAACACCGGCAATACCGTTGACGCCGCGTCGCCCAACGCCTGCAACATCGGTAGAAATTGGGCGCCATCCCAGAAGCGCAGAAACACTTCCTGATGATCGGGCAGGTAGACCTTGGTCAAGCCTTGCAGATGCGCAACCACGGTTTGCAACGAGCTGGAGGACACCGCCAGCCAGCCCCAGTCCGTGGATTCGGTGGTCGCTATCCAGTCGAGAAAAGGACTGTCGGGCTCGATGATTGCGACATAGGGCATCACCTCACTCCACTCGGCGTAGGCTGTGCCGGACCAGATGGGTTGGGGCGGCATGCCGGCAGCTGTGCTTCGCCAAGCATCGAGAGGTTTGGCGTCACTGGCATTGCTGAGGACGACGAAGAAGCGCTCGCCTGATTCGAGTAGGTGGTGGGCTAGCCAAGTCCGAGGTGCTAGCTGCTTAAGCATTCGAGATAATCCTTTGCACATAGAAGTTAATTAAATAGTCCACCGTCAAACACTGCGACGCCCCGAGAGTTTTTATCCAAGCCAGCCCATATATTCACCGACACACCACAAAGTAACCGCGTACCCCCCCATACCCATCAAAAAAAAACCCCACAGTCTCAACTCACGCATTAGCTGGCGAGGAACATTGTCCAGATCTTCACGCGTAATGGCCCCATCCTTAATATGCAATTTCTGAAAGACAAACATTCCAGCGACGGTATTCACAAAAAAAGTTTTGCTTAAAAAATCGGAACCAATAAAACGCTTACGGTAAGAGATCAATCTTGAAGCACCCAAGCACTCCAATATTTCATCGACTTTACGATATGAAAAATACACCTGCCCCACTAAAACAAGAACGACCCATAACGCCGCGATCATCAAACAATAAAAATACAAAGTCCTTGCGCTTTCCATATTTATTTCACTCCCTCATAAACAACTTCCCCCAACTTGCTCCCCATGCGAGCTCCGGCATTCCCCCCTATTGCGGCTCCGGCACCCACAACCACCACGCCGCAAATTAACCCGCCAACGCCAAGGGTTCCTACACCGATAGCAATACAAACCGGAGTGGCCGCCAATGTGCCCCGGTCGAGCGTACTGCGTAAGGTGTGGATTCAGGCTGCGAAAACGCTCCAGAATAATTGCACCGGGAGACTCGAACAGCGTTTTTTCCAACTCACCACGCTGCATGGCGCGTTGCACGATATGAAAACCCGGCTCTACAGCCGAGGCTTCGCGGCTGAGCCTCCGCGAGCTGATTATCGGGCAGGTGACCTTCGTCAAGCCTTGCAGGTGTGCCAATACGGTTTCCAACGAACTGGAGAGACCTTAATCGCATCAAAAGCAATACGTCGATGTCGTAATTTTTTCATTTCAACCAACCTACGCACTCTCCAACACCCCATAACACCACGCAAACAACCACCAAGAAGAATAAGACATACACCAACGCCCTTAATTGAAACTTAAGTTTCGACGGAACACTTTCAAACTCCTCACGGGTAAACCCACCCTCTCTTATGTGCACTTTCGGAAAAGCAAGCATTCCGGCAATCGTCAGTACAAAACAAGATCTACTAAAAAAATCCTTTCCCAGCAACTGCTTACGAAACACTACAACCTTTGAATTTCCCAAACAGGCCAGTATTTCATCTACTTTCGAATACGAAAAATAAAGCTGCACTAGAAAAGTTAAAAAAATCAAAGCGAACACGCTTATCCAGCACCACATATAAATTACGTAATACTCGTTCATTATGGGTTTCGCACCTCATAAATGAATTCACCGATGTGTTCTCCAACTTTCGCTCCACCCAACCCGGCAATAGATGTACCTGCCCCTATGACCACCAAGACACATAACACTCCTCCTACACCGAAAGTTCCGGCGCCGACGGCAGCGCAAATTGTACTAGCGCCAGCTACTCCGGCGGCGCCACCCAACCAGCCACCGGCAACGCCTCCGACGAAGCTCCCCCCTTCAATGAACTTTACTTTCTTACACTTCGCCGGCGTATCAACGCGGCACGTTTCCTTCACTTTCAACGCTGAGGCTGAAGCCCCGAGCACCATACCAACGAAACCACCAACCTTCATGTATTGGCTTGCACGCGCCACACCCTGAATATGTGTCGCATACCCGGGAATACCTCCTGCCACACCGGCCCTGCTCCAATGATGAACCAGACTACGACTGGAGATTCCCAGCGCGCTTTTGAGCTTTGGGTGATCTGCAATATTTACACCCTTTCGGACTAAGGGTCCCAGGCTGTTATCCAGTCGAGTTAACAACTGCTTGCGCTTTGTAAAGAATTCGACACCTTGCAAACTCCCTTGTGCCTGAAAGGTTCTAACATGCAATTTTTCGAGAGCATCAAGTACCGACTTCGTCCGTATCAGATGACCTTCCACCATCGTCGACCCAATCCCCACCGCCATCGAGCTATCCGCCAAAAACCCCCTAACCACCTCATGGTGCTCCACCATAAACGCCGCTTCCTCATCACTCATCGGCGTCAGCGCATTGCTCACCTCTTGCGCTGCCTCCATCAGCAATGCTTCCTCACGGGTGCATTGGCTGTTGAGTGGATCGCTGAGGACGAGCATCTGCCCCGGTCGGGCGTACTGCGTAAGGTGTGGATTCAGGCTGCGAAAAACGCTCTAGGACAGTTGCACTGGGAGACTCGAACAGCGTTTTTTCCAACTCATCACGCGGCATGGCGCGTTGCACAATATGAAAACCTGGCTCTACAGCCGAGGCTTTCGCCGCAGGGGCTCCTCGAGCGTTATTACCTGCGCTGCCATGCTGCGCGATATCGCACTGCCCATTCTTGCAACGCTCACATTCCTCGCAAAACGGTGCACTACGCTTCAAACTCGCCACTTGCACGGGGCTCAGTGGGGCGGGGATAACCGCCAAGAGTTTTTCCTTGAGCCCCGGTATCAACGGCGCCGGGCCGGGGGCAGGGCCGCCGCCGAGCTGGATCGGCACGCTGCTGAATATGCCGCCCGCTGAAAGCGTGATCGACTGCCCTCCTGCCTGGATCGTGAGGGTGGCGCCCGCGTCGATAACGATGCTCTGCCCTGCGCCAATCTGAATGGTTTGCCCAGCCTTTACCTGCTGCGAGCCGCCGACCACCAGGTGATCATCCAGCTTGAGTTCGGTCAGGCGGTTGCCATGGGTGATGCGCTGTTCTTCGCCCTGCAGTTCATGGTGCGACTCACCCCCAACTTTCACCCGGCGCTGGTTGTCGACCTGTACCTGCTGGTCATGTAACACGTGCTGGGTCCAGTCGCGCTGGGCACGCAGGTAGATTTCTTCGGCGCCCTTGCGGTCTTCGATGCGCAATTCGTTGTAACCGCCGCCACCGGGGCTGCTCTGGCTGCGGAAGATGCTGCGGGTCTTGTCCGCCGGCAGGTCGAGGGGCACCGGCGTCGCCGCGTTGGGCAGGCAACCCATCACCAGCGGCATGTCCAGGTCGCCATTGACGAAGCCCACCAGCACTTCCATGCCCACTCTGGGGATAAGCACCGCGCCATAGCGGTCATGGGCCCAACCGCTGGCAACCCTCAACCAACAACTGGAATGATCGTCATGGACCCCGGCGCGGTCCCAGGCCAGTTGCACCTTGACCCGGCCGTACTCGTCGCAATGGATTTCGCTGTCGGCAGGCCCCGTGACCACGGCGTTCTGATAACCCGAGATAGCCGGGCGCGCTTGCTCGGACAAAGGCGGGCGGAAGATCACATCCCAAGGCGCGGCGACAAAGTTATTGCGATATCCCTGCCGAAACTCACCGTCGCAGACTTCAGTCACAGCCTCCTCAAGCACTTGCGGCTGCTTGCCTTCGTGGCTTACTTGGCGCACCAGCCACAAGTCATTCCAGCTCTCGCGGGGGTGCCCTGACAGCTTGAGGAAACCGCCACTGACCAATGCCGGTTCATCACCCTCGCCATGGGCCAGTCGGTAGTCGCTGCGTTGGCGCTCCAACCCGCGCTGCGCGAAGTGTTTGCCATGGGCACGGTCGCTGAATTGGCCGGGATAGCCTTGCTGTTCGAGCATGGGAAGCTGTTCACCGCTGGCCGCGCTTTCCAGCGCCAGGCGCGGTTTTCGGAAATCGTAATCGCGCAGGTTTACCGCCGTGGTAGCGGTCGCCAACTGCACGGCGAAGCGTTTGATCGCCGGGGTTTGCGCGACCATCCCGGAACCGGGCATGTAGGGAGTGGGTTGCTCCGCCTGGGCAAACACGGTCTGGTCATCGCCGAACACCAGCAGATGTCCTTCGGGTGAATGCTGAAAATGGTAGTGAATGCCCTGCTCGGCACACAGACGTTGAATGAACGCCAGGTCGGTCTCGCCGAACTGCACGCAATATTCGCGCTCGAGGTAAGTACCGCTGAGGCGAAATTCGAACTGATCACTCAGGATGCCCTGCCCCACCAGCACCAGTGCCACCATCTGCGGCACCGTCTTGTGCTGGAAAATACGCTGGTGGCTGCTATGCGCCAGGTAGGCCAATTGCGGTACAAGAGTGATTTGATATCGCGTCAGACGGCGCCCGGAGTCACCCTGCGCCACTCGGTAAACCAGGCCGTGGACGCCATGCCCCCGATCATCGAAACCCAGGTAAACCTGGCGATGCAACACGCTTTGCAGGTCAAGATCGGGCTGCTCGCCTACCAGCTCAAGGTCAAAACAGTAGGGCTGACTAAGCGCCTCGTTACCGTTGAAGCGGTAGACCTTGAGGTCACTGGCAACCCCGTCGAGGGTCAGGGTAAAGGCACTTTGATTGGCAGGAGCGAACATCCGGTGTTTCTCTGCGAGGGGTAGGCGCAAGATTCTGCACCACGATTTCGCCTCTCTGAGCGCCCCCCGAGCAAATCAGTAAACCCCTACACGCCAATGTCGGAATCTTCTTCGGACCAACTCAAATCACACGCAAAAAAAGGCCCGCCATCCGTAGGACGCGGGCCTTCTTTTTAACTCAAACGGCGCTTAACGCCCGGCGAGTTACTTGTTGAGGTTGTAGTCTTTTTCGGCGGCGTCAAAGCGCTCGACCATACCGGCGGTCGGTGCGCCCATCTTGCTCACGAAGTAGATCGCCAGGCTGGCGAAGATGAAGCCTGGGATGATTTCGTACAGGCCCAGCAGCGAGAAGTGCTTCCACACGATCACGGTGGTTGCGCCGACCAGGATGCCGGCCAGTGCGCCGTTGCGGGTCATACCTTTCCAGATCACCGAGATCAGCACCACCGGGCCGAACGCCGCGCCGAAACCGGCCCAGGCATAGCTGACCAGGCCCAGTACGCGGTTTTCCGGGTTGGCGGCCATGGCGATGGCGATCAATGCCACCAGCAGCACCATGGCGCGACCGACCCATACCAGCTCAACCTGGGAAGCGCTCTTACGCAGGAAGGTCTTGTAGAAGTCTTCGGTCAGGGCGCTGGAGCACACCAGCAATTGGCAGCTCAGGGTGCTCATGACGGCCGCGAGGATGGCCGACAGCAACACACCGGCAACCCATGGGTTGAAGAGGATTTTTGCCAGTTCGATAAACACACGCTCAGGGTTCTCGGTCACAGGACCCGCCACTTCCGGATGCGCCGAAAAGTAGGCGATACCGAAGAAGCCAACGGCCACGGTGCCGCCCAGGCACAGGATCATCCAGGTCATGGAGATGCGGCGCGCCTTGGCGATCGACTTCACCGAATCCGCCGCCATGAAACGCGCCAGGATATGCGGTTGGCCGAAGTAGCCCAGGCCCCAGCCCATCAGCGAGATCACGCCGATGAAGGTGGTGTTTTTCAGCATGTCGAAATTGGTCGGGTCCTTGGCTTCGATGGCAAGGAAGGTGGTGTCTACGCCGCCGGTGGCCAGCAGCACGATGATGGGCGTCAGGATCAACGCAAAGATCATCAGCGTCGCTTGCACGGTATCGGTCCAGCTCACCGCCAGGAAACCACCGATAAAGGTGTAGGCAATCGTCGCCGCAGCGCCGGCCCACAAGGCAGTCTCGTAGGACATGCCGAAGGTGCTTTCGAACAGGCGGGCACCGGCCACGATGCCGGACGCGCAGTAGATGGTGAAGAACACCAGGATCACGACGGCGGAGATGATCCGCAGCAGGCCGCTTTTATCTTCGAAACGGCTGGAGAAGTAATCCGGCAGCGTCAGGGCGTCGCCGTTGTGTTCGGTCTGTACCCGCAGGCGACCGGCCACGAACAGCCAGTTGAGGTAGGCACCGGCGATCAGGCCGACGGCGATCCAGCTTTCCGACAGACCGGACATGTAGATCGCGCCCGGCAAGCCCATCAACAACCAGCCGCTCATGTCGGAAGCGCCGGCGGACAACGCCGTCACCACGCTGCCGAGGCTGCGACCGCCAAGGATGTAATCGGAAAGGTTATTGGTGGAGCGATAGGCCATCAGGCCGATCAGCACCATTGCTGCGATGTAGATCACGAATGTGATCAGGGTTGGATTGCTAACGCTCATATGAGTGACGCCCTGGCTTTGTTTTTATGTGGCAGCGGTCTGTCGGACGGCTACCCACTGATCAGTGAGTAAACGTACCTGTGTGCCGCGCATTTATGACTGACGTTTCCCCAGGAAAGCCGCCAGCCGATGAACCCCGCTTTCGCGTTGGTTGCACCTTGGCCGCGAATGCTATTCAACAAAGCAAATAAGGTGCAACCAGTTTCTTGGGATTAAGTTGCACCTGAGCGTAAATTCGCTCAAATACCCTGTTTTTGCTCCTTTTCGGAGCAAGAACAGCGGATCTCAGAAGCAAATGCACCAAGAGAAAGCGCAATCCGCTGAACGCTCAATTTTTTCACTGCATCCATCGAAAATTTCATGGATAAAAAGGGTTGCACCCGGTTGCACCTCTTCTTGGGCGCAGCTAATCTTGCCGCCAGCTAATGCCACTCGGTAGTGGCACCCATGAGGATAAGAAAATGGCGACGACCACCCTTGGGGTCAAACTCGACGACCCGACCCGCGAACGCCTTAAGGCTGCCGCGACCTCCATTGATCGCACGCCGCACTGGCTGATCAAGCAGGCGATTTTCAATTACCTGGAGAAACTAGAGGGTGGTGCAACCCTGGCCGAGCTCAATGGTTTGAGCAGCAAGGATGCCGACGACGCGGGCGAGGTCCAGGCCGACCACGCGCACCAGTGCTTCCTTGAGTTCGCCGAGAGCATCCTGCCGCAATCGGTACTGCGCGCCTCGATCACCGCCGCTTACCGCCGCCCGGAGCCGGAAGTGGTGCCGATGCTGATCGAACAGGCCCGCCTGCCGGCCCCCATGGCTGAAGCCACCAACAAGCTGGCCGCCTCGATTGCCGAGAAACTGCGCAATCAGAAGAGCGCCGGCGGCCGTGCCGGTATTGTTCAGGGCTTGCTGCAGGAGTTTTCCCTGTCGTCCCAGGAAGGCGTGGCCCTGATGTGCCTGGCCGAAGCGCTGTTGCGTATCCCGGACAAGGGCACTCGCGACGCACTGATCCGCGACAAGATCAGCACTGGCAACTGGCACCCGCACTTGGGCAACAGCCCGTCGCTGTTCGTCAATGCCGCCACCTGGGGCCTGCTGCTGACCGGCAAACTGGTCGCCACGCACAACGAAGCCGGCTTGACCTCATCCTTGAGCCGCATCATCGGCAAGAGCGGCGAGCCGATGATCCGCAAGGGCGTCGACATGGCCATGCGCCTGATGGGCGAACAGTTCGTCACCGGCGAAACCATCGCCGAAGCCCTGGCCAATGCGAGCAAGTTCGAAGCCAAGGGTTTCCGCTATTCCTATGACATGCTCGGTGAAGCCGCGCTCACCGAACACGACGCCCAGAAGTACCTGGCCTCGTATGAACAAGCCATTCACTCCATCGGCAAAGCCTCACACGGCCGTGGGATTTATGAAGGCCCGGGCATTTCCATCAAGCTTTCGGCACTGCACCCGCGTTACAGCCGTGCGCAATATGAGCGCGTGATGGACGAGTTGTACCCGCGCCTGCTGTCCCTGACCCTGCTGGCCAAGCAATACGACATCGGCCTGAACATCGATGCCGAAGAAGCCGACCGCCTGGAACTGTCCCTGGACCTGCTGGAACGCCTGTGCTTCGAGCCGCAACTGACCGGCTGGAACGGCATCGGTTTCGTCATCCAGGCTTACCAGAAGCGTTGCCCGTACGTGATCGATTATGTGATCGACCTGGCACGCCGCAGCCGCCATCGCCTGATGATCCGCCTGGTTAAAGGCGCGTACTGGGACAGCGAAATCAAGCGCGCCCAGGTCGAAGGCCTGGAAGGCTACCCGGTGTACACCCGCAAGGTGTACACCGACGTTTCCTACATCGCATGTGCTAGAAAACTGCTGTCGGTGCCGGAAGTCATCTACCCGCAGTTCGCCACGCACAACGCCCACACCCTGTCGGCCATCTACCATATCGCCGGTCAGAACTATTACCCCGGCCAGTACGAGTTCCAATGCCTGCACGGCATGGGCGAGCCGTTGTACGAACAGGTTGTAGGCAAGGTCTCCGAAGGCAAGTTGAACCGTCCGTGCCGCGTGTACGCGCCGGTCGGCACTCACGAAACGCTGCTGGCGTACCTGGTGCGTCGCCTGCTGGAAAACGGCGCCAACACCTCGTTCGTCAACCGTATCGCCGACCAGTCCATCTCGATCCAGGAACTGGTGGCCGACCCGGTGGCCAGCATTGAGCAAATGGCCACGCAGGAAGGCGGCTTCGGCTTGCCGCACCCGCGTATTCCATTGCCGCGCGACTTGTATGGCAGCGACCGCGCTAACTCGGCGGGTATCGACCTGGCCAACGAACACCGCCTGGCGTCACTGTCGTGCGCCCTGCTGGCCACCGCTCACAACAACTGGAAAGCCGCGCCGATGCTCGGTTGCGCCGCCAGCGAGCAGGCCGCGACAGCGGTGCTGAACCCGTCCGACCTGCGTGATGTGGTCGGCCAGGTGCAAGAAGCCACTATTGAAGACGTCGACAACGCGATCCAGTGCGCCATCAATGCGGGCCCGATCTGGCAGGCCACCCCGCCCGCCGAACGCGCCGCGATCCTGGAGCGCGCCGCCGACCTGATGGAAGGCGACATCCAGCCACTGATGGGCCTGCTGGCCCGCGAAGCCGGCAAGACCTTCGCCAACGCCATCGCCGAAGTGCGTGAAGCCGTGGACTTCCTGCGTTACTACGCGGTGCAGGCACGCAACGATTTCACCAACGATGCCCACCGCCCATTGGGCCCGGTGGTCTGCATCAGCCCGTGGAACTTCCCGCTGGCGATTTTCAGCGGCCAGGTGGCGGCTGCGCTGGCCGCCGGCAACCCGGTATTGGCCAAGCCCGCCGAGCAAACCCCATTGGTAGCGGCCCAGGCCGTGCGCATCCTGCTCGAAGCCGGTATTCCGGAAGGCGTGCTGCAACTGCTGCCGGGCCAGGGCGAAACCGTCGGTGCCCGCCTGGTGGGCGACGATCGCGTCAAAGGCGTGATGTTCACCGGCTCCACCGAAGTGGCGCGCCTGCTGCAACGCAATGTCGCCGGGCGCCTGGATGCCCAAGGCCGTCCGATCCCGCTGATCGCCGAAACCGGCGGCCAGAACGCGATGATCGTGGACTCCTCGGCGCTCACCGAACAAGTGGTCATCGACGTGGTGTCGTCGGCCTTCGACAGCGCCGGTCAACGTTGCTCCGCGCTGCGAGTGCTGTGCCTGCAGGAAGATTCGGCGGACCGCGTCATCGAAATGCTCAAGGGCGCCATGGCGGAATGCCGCCTGGGCAACCCGGAGCGACTGTCGGTGGACATCGGCCCGGTGATCGACGCAGAAGCCAAGGCCGGCATCGAAAAACACATCCAGGCCATGCGCGACAAAGGCCGCAACGTTTACCAAGTGGCGATTGCCGATGCTGAAGAGATCAAGCGCGGCACCTTCGTGATGCCAACCCTGATCGAACTGGAAAGCTTCGACGAACTGCAACGCGAGATCTTCGGCCCTGTGCTGCACGTGGTGCGCTACAAGCGTAAAGAGATCGACCAGTTGATCGGCCAGATCAATGCGTCCGGCTACGGCCTGACCCTGGGCGTGCACACCCGCATCGACGAGACCATCGCCAAGGTGATTGATAACGTCAACGCCGGTAACGTTTACGTTAACCGCAACATCGTCGGCGCCGTGGTCGGTGTGCAGCCGTTCGGTGGCGAAGGCCTGTCGGGCACCGGCCCGAAAGCCGGTGGCCCGCTGTATCTGTACCGCCTGCTGTCGACACGTCCTACCGATGCGATCGAACAATCCTTCGTACGTGGCGACAAGCTGGCAGCACCCGATGTGCGCCTGCGCGATGCCATGAGCCAACCACTGACTGCCCTGAAAACCTGGGCCGACAGCAATAAGTTCAGCGAGCTGAGCACCCTGTGCACTCAATTCGCCGCGCAGTCGCAAAGCGGCATCACTCGCCAACTGGCCGGGCCGACCGGCGAGCGCAACAGCTACGCCATTCTGCCCCGCGAGCATGTACTGTGCCTGGCGGAAGTAGAAGGCGACCTGCTGACCCAACTGGCCGCGGTGTTGGCGGTAGGCGGCTCGGCGGTATGGCCGGAAACCGACCTGACCAAGGCCGTGTTCCCACGCCTGCCGAAGGAGATTCAGGCGAAGATCCAGCGCGTGGCTGATTGGGCCAAGGACGAGGTGGTGTTCGACGCGGTCCTGCACCACGGCGATTCCGACCAACTGCGCGCGGTGTGCAAGCAAGTGGCCCAGCGTGGCGGTGCGATTGTTGGCGTGCATGGTTTGTCGCAAGGTGAGACGGCGATTGCACTGGAGCGCCTGGTGATTGAGCGGGCGTTGAGTGTTAACACCGCAGCAGCGGGTGGCAACGCCAGCTTGATGACCATCGGCTAAAAAACGCAGTTGCACAATGTGGGAGGGGCTTGCCCCCGATAGCGGAGTTTCAGTCAGCACACCTGGTGCTGACACACTGCTATCGGGAGCAAACCCCCTCCCACTTTTTTGATCGTGTTTCAATTCCCTCCCCGCGTTCTGCCCCTTCATCACCCAGATCAATCTTGCTATCCACCCTCCATTTGCGCACTTAGACTCCGGCCTATTCCCCTAAAAGGTAAGCCGCCATGTCCGAGACGCTGCTCAGTTCCCGCAATCTGGCTTTCGAGCTCTACGAAGTCCTCGATGCCGAGGGCCTGACCCAGCGCGAGCGGTTTGCCGAGCACAACCGCGAAACCTTCGACGCGGCCATCAGCACCGCGCGCAGCATCGCCGAAAAGTACTTCGCCCCCCACAACCGCAAAAACGACGAAAACGAACCGCGCTACGAAGACGGCAAGGCCATCCTGATTCCCGAGGTCAAGCCGGCCGTGGATGCGTTCCTTGAGGCGGGCTTCCTCAACGCCGCGCGCAGTTTCGACGCGGGCGGCATGCAGTTGCCCACCCTGCTGTCCCAAGCCTGTTTCGCCCACTTCCAGGCGGCCAACGCGGCGTCCACGTCCTACCCGTTCCTGACCATGGGCGCGGCCAACCTCATCGAAAGCTTCGGCACCGAAGAGCAGAAACAACGTTTTCTGCAGCCCATGATTGATGGGCGCTTTTTCGGCACCATGGCCCTGACCGAGCCCCATGCCGGCTCATCCCTGTCGGATATTCGCACCCGCGCAGAGCCGGCGGCTGACGGCACCTATCGGCTCAAGGGCAACAAGATCTTCATCTCCGGCGGCGACCACCCGCTGTCGGAAAACATTGTGCACATGGTGCTGGCCAAGCTGCCGGACGCACCGGCCGGGGTGAAGGGCATTTCGCTGTTTATCGTGCCCAAATTCCTGGTCAACGAGGATGGCAGCCTCGGCGCACGCAACGATGTGTTGCTGGCCGGGCTGTTTCACAAGATGGGCTGGCGGGGCACCACGTCCACCGCGCTGAATTTCGGCGATAACGGCAACTGCGTCGGCTACCTGGTAGGTAAACCGCACCAAGGCTTGAGTTGCATGTTCCAGATGATGAACGAGGCCCGCATTGGGGTTGGCATGGGCGCCGTCATGCTCGGTTACGCGGGCTACCTGTACTCACTGGACTACGCTCGCGAACGCCCGCAAGGGCGCCTGCCTGACAACAAAGACCCCAGCACCGCGCCGGTCTCGATCATCCAGCACGCCGATATCAAACGCATGCTGCTCACCCAAAAAGCCTATGTGGAAGGCGCCTTCGACCTGGGCCTGTACGCCGCGCGGTTGTTCGATGACACCACCACGCTGGGAACCGACACCGAGCGCAAACAAGCTCACGAACTGCTGGACCTGCTCACGCCCATCGTCAAATCCTGGCCGTCGGAGTTCTGCCTCAAGGCCAACGAACTGGCGATCCAGATCCTCGGCGGCCACGGCTACACCCGCGAATATCCGGTGGAGCAGTACTACCGCGACAACCGCCTGAACCCGATCCATGAAGGTACCCATGGCATCCAGTCCCTGGATTTGCTGGGTCGCAAGCTGGCGCAAAACGGTGGCGCGGGGCTCAAGCAACTGATCCGCCTGATTGCCGAAACCGGTGCGCGGGCGCACAAATACCCGTCACTCACCGCCTTGAGAGAGCCGCTGGAACAACTGGTGGCGCGCCTGCAAGAAGTCACGTTGGGACTGCTGACGGATCTCGCCCAGGGCAGCGTCAACAACAGCCTGGCGAACTCGGCGCTGTACCTGAAGGTATTCGGGCATACGGTGATTGGCTGGCGCTGGCTGGAACAGGCGATTCGCGCCGAAGAAGGGCTGGCCCGGGGCAATGCGGCGGACATGGCCTTCTATAAAGGCAAGCTCCAGGCCGCCCGTTACTTCCTGACCTGGGAAGTACCGGGCTGCCATCATGAACTGGCGATTCTTGAGGCACGCGACGATACGTGCCTGGGGATGCAGGATGGATGGTTCTAAGGCTGGATCGCCTTGGAAATCACTTCGACCGTGGCGCTGACTTGCTCTTGGTAACGGTCGAGTTCCTGTTGGTGCGCCTGCTGCATTTCGATCTGCTCGGCGCACAGGTTCAGCGCCGCCAGCACCAGTAATTTGTCACCGATCAGGGTCGGGTACTTTTTCTTGGTGGTGGCCAGGGAAGCCTTGAGCATGGTCACGGCGTGCATCAGGGTTTTATCCTCCCCGGCCGGCGCCTTGATCGAGTAATCCTCTCCGAGAATCGAAACGACCTTTATGCCTTCATTCATGCGCCGACAGGCCCCGCGCTCACGCGCTCAACCAACGCCTGGATACGGGCCGCGGTGGCGCCATGCTTTTCTTCCTGCTCCATCAGGCTCAGTTGCAGGCTGTCGTTCTCATCCTTGGCGCTGGCAAGTTGCGCCTTGAGGGATTCGTTGCTGCCCAACAGGTCATGATTCTGCTGTACCAGGTCGCTGACCAGTTGTTCCAATTGGCTGAGGGATGCTTCTAACATTTTGATTTCTCGGGCTTTTTCAAAGGGCGGTGACGATAAAGAAAATTCACCTCGGATGCCAGGGTTATCCCCGGCGCGCAGCTCGATTTTTAAGGGGCCGGGCCACACTTTCGAGCCTTAGTGACTGCATATCCCCCATCTGGTTCCTGAAACCATAAAACCTCTGGTCGGGCGCTTGCGCCTCCAACTGAACGTACTCGGTTAAAAATGTGGGAGGGGGAGTTTGCCCCTTACACATTTGGATCCCTGCGAATCAGAAAAAGCTTTTTGACAGCGCAGCAATTCAACAGGTTAGAATCGCTGGCACGCAGACTGCATGGTCAGTCCGCGCCTGTCTTGTTTGCCCACGGAGTACTGCCTTTGAATGCGACGACCATCAACAGCCTGTTCTTGATCGGCGCGTTGCTGGTGAGTGCGAGCATTCTGGTAAGTTCTCTTTCGTCGCGCCTGGGGATTCCGATCCTGGTGATCATCCTGGGCGTAGGCATGCTGGCCGGTGTCGATGGCGGCGGCATCATCTTCGACAACTACCCGACCGCCTACCTGGTGGGCAACCTGGCCTTGGCCGTGATCCTGCTCGACGGCGGCCTGCGCACACGGGTAGCGAGTTTTCGCGTGGCGCTCTGGCCGGCGTTGTCGCTGGCCACGGTGGGGGTATTGATTACCACCGGCCTCACCGGCATGGCGGCGGCCTGGCTGTTTAACCTCAATATCATTCAAGGCTTGCTGATCGGCGCCATCGTCGGCTCCACCGATGCGGCGGCGGTGTTCTCGCTGCTGGGCGGCAAGGGGCTTAACGAACGGGTCAGCGCCAGCCTCGAAATTGAATCCGGCAGCAACGACCCGATGGCGGTGTTCCTCACCGTGACACTGATCGACATGCTCGCCAGCGGCCAGACCGGCCTGCACTGGAGCCTGCTGACCCATCTGGTGCGCGAATTCGGTATCGGCGGCATCGTCGGCCTGGGTGGCGGCTGGTTAATGCTGCAAATGGTCAACCGCATCAACCTGGCCAACGGCTTGTACCCGATCCTGGTGATCGCCGGCGGCCTGTTCGTATTTGCCCTGACCAACGCCCTGCACGGCAGCGGCTTCCTCGCGGTGTACCTGTGCGGCCTGGTGATCGGCAACCGTCCGGTGCGCAGCCGTCATGGCATTTTGCATATGCTCGATGGCATGGCCTGGCTCGCGCAGATCGGCATGTTCCTGGTGCTGGGCCTGCTGGTCACCCCCCACGACTTGCTGCCGATCGCCCTGCCGGCGCTGGGCCTGGCGCTGTGGATGATCCTGTTTGCGCGGCCGCTGTCGGTGCTGGTCGGCCTGCTGCCGTTCAAGGCGTTCCACGGCCGCGAAAAAGCCTTTATCGCCTGGGTCGGCCTGCGCGGCGCGGTGCCGATCATTCTGGCAGTGTTCCCGCTGATGGCCGGGCTGCCCCATGCGCAGCTGTATTTCAACCTGGCGTTCTTTATCGTGCTGGTGTCGTTGCTGGTACAGGGCACGAGCCTGCCGTGGGTGGCCAAGTTGTTGAAAGTGACGGTACCGCCGGACCCCGCGCCGATCTCCCGTTCCGCCCTCGAAGTACATGTCACCAGCGAGTGGGAACTGTTCGTCTACCGCCTGGGCGCGGAAAAATGGTGCATCGGCGCAGCCCTGCGCGAGCTGAAAATGCCCGAAGGCACACGGATCGCTGCCCTTTTTCGTGGCCAGCAACTGCTCCATCCGTCGGGTAGTACCGTGCTGGAAGTCGGCGATCTGCTCTGCGTGATCGGCCACGAACACAACCTGGCGGCCCTGGGCAAACTGTTCAGCCAGGCACCGCAACGCGGCCTCGACCTGCGCTTCTTCGGCGACTTCGTCCTTGAAGGCGACGCCCAACTGGGCGCGGTTTCGGCGCTGTATGGCCTCAAGCTCGAAGGGATCGACCCGGACATGCCGTTGAGCCGTTTCATCACCCAGAAAGTCGGCGGCGCGCCGGTGGTCGGCGACCAGGTGGAGTGGAACAACACCATCTGGACCGTCGCGGTCATGGACGGGAACAAGATCGGCAAAGTGGGCGTCAGATTCCCCGAAGGAAGTCGCCCGGGCCCCGGTCTCTTCCTCTAAACTGCCGAGCGACGCAACGCTCCCGACTCTTCACCTAGCTCAATCGGTCTCTATGCCAACCCTGCGCACATTTCTCGCCACCGCCCTGCTGGGCCTGACCCTTTGTGTCGGCAACGTCTACGCCGCCGACCCGCCCAGCGCCGACGCCATCCAGCAAACCCTGGACAAGCTGCCCGACCGCAAGCTGCCCGACGCCGACATGAAGGCGCTGCAAACCGTCCTGCAGCAAACCCTGACGTACCTGGGCAACAAGCAGGACTACGAGCAGCGCCTGGCCGACGTCAAGCGCCAGTTGGAAGATGCCCCGCGCCAGACCAGCGAAAATCAGCGCGAACTGACTCGACTCAAAGCCACCAAGGTCATTCCGGTGGCCCAGCGCTATGCCACGCTGCCCGTACCGCAACTGGAACAACTGCTGGTCCAGCGCAGCACCCAGCAAGGCGACCTGCAAAAAGAACTGGCCGACGCCAACAGCATGACCATCGCCGCGCAGACCCGCCCCGAGCGTGCGCAGACCGAAATCAGCAGCAGCCAGGCGCGCATCCTGCAGATCAACTCGACGCTCAAGGCCGGCAAGGACAATGGCAAAGCCCTCAACGCAGACCAACGCAACCAGTTGAATGCCGAACTGGCGGCACTGAATGCCTTGATCCCGCTGCGCCGCCAGGAACTGGCCGGCAACAGCCAATTGCAAGACCTGGGCAACAGCCAGCATGACCTGATCCAGGAAAAAGCCGCGCGCCTGGAACAAGAGATCCAGGACCTGCAAACCCTGATCAACCAGAAGCGCCTGGCGCAATCCCAGCAGACCGTGACGCAGCAGTCCATCGAGGCACAGAAGTCCGGCGGCAGCAGCATCCTGGCCACGGAAAGCGCAGAGAACCTGAAGCTGTCCGACTACCTGCTCAAAAGCACCGACCGCCTCAACGACCTGACCCAGAAGAACCTGCAAACCAAGCAACAACTGGACACGGTGACCCAGAACGACGCCGCGCTGGACGACCAGATCAACGTGCTCAAGGGCAGCCTGCTGCTGTCGAAGATCCTCTATAAGCAAAAACAGGCCTTGCCACGCCTGACCGTCGACCGCGACCTGGCCGACGACATCGCCAACATTCGCCTGTACCAGTTCGAGGTCAACCAGCAACGCGAGCTGATCAGCTCCCCCAGCGCCTATGTGGAAAATCTGCTGGCCAACCAACCGCCGGATGACGTGACGCCACAGCTGCGCCGCACCTTGCTGGAACTGGCGATTACCCGCAGCGACTTGCTGGAACGCCTGAGCCGCGAACTGAGCGCGCTGCTCAACGAATCCATCACCCTGCAACTGAACCAGAAACAACTGCTGAGCACCGCCACCACCCTGCGCGCGACGCTCGACGAACAGATGTTCTGGATCCCCAGCAACAAGCCGCTGGACACCGAGTGGCTGGAAAGCGTGCCGGCGCACCTGAGCAAGCAAGTCACCAGCCTGCCGTGGGCGTCCAGCGTCAGCGAACTGTATGACGGCCTTACCCAGCGCCCACTATTGTTTCTGCCGCTGCTGCTATTGATTGGCGCCCTGCTGTGGCGACGCAAGGCGCTGTACCAGCGGCTGAGTAAAGTGCATCTGGACATCGGCCACTTCAAGCGCGACAGCCAATGGCATACGCCGCAGGCCATCCTGATCAACATCCTGCTGGCGATGCCGGTGTCCCTGGGGCTGGCATTGTGCGGCTACGCATTGCAGATCGACGCCCGCGGGCAAAACGCCAACCTGGGTTCAGCGCTGCTGCAACTGGCCCAGGCATGGTTGGTGTTCTACACCGCCTACCGGATTCTCGCGCCAGGTGGCGTGGCCGAACTGCACTTCCGCTGGGAAAAACCCCAGGTTGAATTCCTGCAAGGCTGGGTCCGCAAGCTCGGGCTGGTGGTACTGGCCCTGGTGGCCGTGGTGGCGGTTGCCGAGCACCAGCCGGCGGCGCTGGCCGATGACGTATTGGGCATCGGCGTCGTGCTGATCTGTTATGCCCTGATGGCCTGGCTGCTGGGCCGCCTGCTGCTCAACAGCCCCACCCACGAAAAAGCCTCGCTGTTTCGCAAAGCCATGGGCCTGCTGTTTACCGCTTTGCCCGTCGCATTGTTTATCGCCGTGTGCTTCGGCTATTACTACACCGCCCTCAAACTCAGCGACCGCTTGATCAACACCCTGTACCTGCTGATGTTCTGGCTGGTGATCGAAGCCACCTTCGTGCGCTGGCTGAGCGTCGCCGCACGACGCCTGGCCTATGCGCGCGCCCTGGCCAAACGCCAGGCGGCCAAGGAAGCGGGTGAAGGCGAAGCGGTGGTTGAAGAGCCGACGCTGGACATCGAAAAGGTCAACGAACAATCCTTGCGCCTGATCCGCCTGGCCCTGCTCGGTGGTTTTATCGCGGCGCTGTACTGGGTATGGTCGGACCTGATCTCGGTGTTTTCCTACCTGGATAACGTCACCCTGTACGAATACACCAGCGGCACCGGGGCCAATATCAGCATGGTGCCCATCAGCATCGGCGACTTGCTCGGCGCGCTGATCATCATCGGTATCACCTTCGCCCTGGCGCGCAACTTGCCCGGCTTGCTGGAAGTATTGGTGCTATCCAAGCTCGACCTGGCCCAGGGCAGCGCCTACGCCACCACCACGTTGCTTTCGTACGTGATTGCCGGGGTGGGTTTTGTCTCCACGCTCTCTACCCTCGGCGTGAGCTGGGACAAATTGCAATGGCTGGTGGCCGCGCTGTCGGTAGGCCTGGGCTTCGGCATGCAGGAGATCTTCGCCAACTTTATTTCCGGCATCATGATCCTGTTCGAACGCCCGGTGCGCATCGGCGACACCATCACCATCGGTAACCTGTCGGGCACGGTGAGCAAAATCCGCATCCGCGCCACCACCATCACCGACTTCGACCGCAAGGACATCATTGTCCCGAACAAAACCTTCATTACCGGGCAACTGATCAACTGGTCGCTGACCGACACCATTACCCGCGTCACCCTGAAGCTGGGTGTGGACTACGGCTCCGACCTGGACCTGGTAAAGGAGTTGTTGCTCAAGGCCGCCAGGGAAAACCCACGGGTACTCAAAGAACCCGAGCCTCACGTGTATTTCCTCAATTTCGGCGAAAGCACCCTCGATCACGAACTGCGCATGCACGTACGTGACCTGGGCGACCGTAACCCGGTGCTGGACGAGGTCAACCGCTACATCAACCGTGAATTCAAGAAACAGCACATCAACATCTCCTTCCGGCAGATGGAGGTGTACCTGAAAAACCTGCACGGCCAGGAATACAAACTGGTGCCGGTGGAAGACGAGCGCAAGACCCTTATCGGTCCCGCGCCGGTGCAGGACGCACCCGAGCCGCCCGCCGGAAAGGTCGAGGATGCGCCGGAACCGCCACCGAGCAAACTCGACTAACGCATCTAGCCCCAGCACAATGCCGGGGCATTCTGCTGGAGATGGCCGGTGAAAGCCCTAGACGAACTGACCTTCGACAACCGCTTCGCCCGTTTGGGCGACGCGTTCTCAACCCACGTCCTGCCAGAACCGCTCGATGAGCCGCGCCTTGTCGTGGCGAGCGATGCTGCCATGGCCCTGCTCGACCTCGACCCGGCGGTGGCCGAAACGCCGGTGTTTGCCGAGCTGTTTGGCGGCCATAAGCTATGGGCCGAAGCTGAGCCGCGGGCGATGGTCTATTCGGGGCATCAGTTCGGCGGCTATACCCCGCAACTCGGCGATGGCCGCGGACTGTTGTTGGGCGAGGTGTACAACAATGCCGGCGAGCACTGGGACCTGCACCTCAAGGGTGCCGGGATGACGCCGTACTCGCGGATGGGCGATGGCCGCGCGGTGCTGCGCTCCTCGATTCGTGAATTCCTCGCTTCCGAGGCGCTGCATGCGCTGGGTATCCCCACCAGCCGCGCCTTGTGCGTGATCGGCTCCAGCACGCCGGTATGGCGCGAGAAGCAAGAGCGCGGCGCCATGGTGTTGCGCCTGGCGCCGAGCCATATCCGCTTCGGGCATTTCGAATATTTCTACTACACCAAAAAGCCCGAGCAGCAGGCAGAACTGGCCGAGCACGTCTTGAATCTGCATTACCCCGAATGTCGCGAACAGCCCGAGCCGTACCTGGCGATGTTCCGCGAGATCGTCGAGCGCAACGCCGAACTGATCGCCAAATGGCAGGCCTACGGTTTCTGCCATGGCGTGATGAACACCGACAACATGTCGATCCTCGGCATCACTTTCGACTACGGGCCGTATGCGTTTCTGGATGATTTCGACGCGCACTTTATCTGCAACCATTCGGACCATGAAGGGCGCTATTCCTTCAGCAACCAGGTGCCCATCGGCCAATGGAACCTCAGCGCGCTGGCCCAGGCGCTGACGCCGTTTATCAGCGTTGAAGCCTTGAAGGAGGCGCTCGGCCTGTACCTGCCGTTCTACCAGGCCCACTACCTGGACCTGATGCGCCGCCGCCTGGGGCTGACCACGGCCGAAGACGACGACCAGAAATTGGTAGAGCGCCTGCTCAAGCTGATGCAGAACAGTGGCGTGGATTACACGCTGTTCTTCCGCCGTTTGGGGGATGAATCTGCGGCGCTGGCCGTGGCGCGGCTGCGCGATGACTTTGTCGACATGGCCGGGTTCGATGCCTGGGCCGACCTGTACAAGGCCCGTGTTGCGCGGGATGGGGAGTACAGCGAAGAACAGCGCCGTGGGCGGATGCACGCGGTCAACCCGCTGTACATCCTGCGCAACTATCTGGCACAAAACGCCATCGCCGCCGCCGAATCCGGGGATTACAGCGAAGTACGGCGGCTGCATGCGGTGCTGTCCAAGCCGTTTGAGGAGCAAACGGGGATGGAGCAATACGCGCAGCGGCCGCCGGATTGGGGCAAGCATTTGGAGATTAGTTGTTCGTCGTAATGTCACCGAATGAAGGTTTCAACCGAAACTCCAAAGCGCTCAGCCAGCCAACGAATTTGCCGCACGTTGAGCTGGCGCTTTCCGCTCAATACTTCAGAAACAACCGATTGGGCACCCACGCCCGGCAGATCGCTTTGGGTGAGGTTGTGCTCACGCATCATGTAGCGCAACACGTCTACACCGCTGGCCTCGGGCATAGGGCGATGCTTATGATCGTAGGCTTCGATCCAGTCGCTGAGGATATCCACCAAGCTCATCAGAGGGCTGTTTTCATCTTCACCGACCAGGCTCAGTAACTCGTCCAAGCCGCACACCAGGGCGTCGTAGGCCGCCTCGTTTTCTGGTTTGCGCAGCACGGGCGAAACGTATTGCCAGTGCTCTGCCGCCACTCGCATAAGCGCGCTCATCTGGTTTTTTCCTTCCACTTATCTTTCTCATAATCACGATGATCAAGCAGCTGCTTGATATAGACGCGCTGCACCTGATAGGCCACGCAAGCAATCAATCTCAGCTTGTTACCTCCGATATCAAACACATGAAACTTTCCGACCTTATCCGTGGCAGGGAACATGGTTTTCATCGACGCGAAGTCTTTGGGGGAGTTGCGCCTGATCAAGCGATACCACTGATCCAAAGCCGTTGCTGAGCGCGGCCACTTTTCCTTTGCTTCCCAAATCTTTTTTTCACTGTCCTTATCGCATCTTGCTATAGAGGTTAGACCTGTACCTCGAATATCTCAATTTGCTATAGCTGCAAACAGACCGATGGCACAAAACGGAACAGACTCCAACAGACTAGATAGCGGGGCCTTCACTAGCATGAGCAAACTATGAGCGAATAAGTCGCCCACTCGTCTCCTTGATAAATCCAAGGCCTGGCTCCAGATAGATCCCATTGGCCAAACCAAGGAGCCCCCATGTCCGAACCTCTCGTCATCCCCTGCCCCCATTGCAACGGCCTCAACCGCATCCCCGGCGAACGCCTGGGTGATACGCCCAAGTGCGGGCGTTGCAAGCAACCCGTGTTGTTGAACAAGCCGTTTGAGCTTAAGCAAGGCGACTACGCCAGCCAGATCAAGGGCGACCTGCCGCTGTTGGTGGATGTGTGGGCCGACTGGTGCGGGCCGTGCAAGTCGTTTGCGCCGGTGTTTGAACAGGCGGCTGGGCAGCTTGCGGGCAAGTGCCGACTGGCCAAGCTCGACAGTGAGGCCAACCAGCAGTTGTCGGGGCAATTGGGGATTCGTTCGATCCCCAGTTTGATTCTGTTCAAGAACGGCCGCGAAGTGGCGCGCCAGAGCGGGGCGTTTCCGTTGCCGCAGTTGATGAGTTGGTTGCGTAGCCAGGGCGTGTAACCGATCGGGAAAGCACCACCGGACAGTGTGGGAGGGGGCTTGCTCCCGATAGCGATGGGTCAGTCAGTCCATCCGAAACTGATACACCGCTATCGGGAGCAAGCCCCCTCCCACAAGTTTTTGTGTCGTCGGCAAAATCAGCCGTTTTCCAGCAAGTTATGCAATTCCACAAACTGCTGCGTCAGCTTGTGTCGCGGGTCCAAGTGGATCAGCGGTTTGCTCTCTTGGTGCGACTCGCGCATGCGCACCGAGCTGGCCAGGTACACCGGCAGCACCGGCAGCCCTTCGGCAATCAGTTCGTCCAATATCTGCTGTGGCAGGCTTGCCCGAGCCTGGAACTGGTTAACCACGATGCCTTCCACTTCCAGGCCTTCGTTGTGGTCGTCCTTCAGTTCTTCGATTTCCGCCAGCAGGCCGTAGAGGGCTTGGCGCGAGAAGCTGTCGCAATCGAAGGGGATCAGTACGCGATCAGCGGCAATCAACGCCGAAACCGCATAAAAATTAAGTGCTGGCGGCGTATCCAGGTAAATCCGGTCGTAATCCTCGCCCAGTTCATCCAACAGCTTTCTCAGCTTGTTGATCTTGTGCTTAGCCTCAAGCTTGGGCTGCAGATCAGCCAATTCGGCAGTGGCGGTAATCACATGCAGGTTGTCGAACGGCGTTTCGTAGATATCCACCTTGTTCTTCTTCGAAAACGGCCCGGAAGACAGGGTTTGCTTGAAAAAGTCCGCGATCCCCATGGGGATATCATCGCCAGTCAGCCCGGTGAGGTACTGCGTTGAGTTGGCTTGTGCATCGAGGTCCACCAACAGGGTTCGATAGCCTTCGCTGGCGCTGACCGCCGCCAGGTTGCAGGCGATGCTGGACTTGCCCACGCCGCCTTTCTGATTGAACACCACACGCCGCATGGAAAAACCTCCGTGTATCAATAATTGTCCGAGTGTAGAGGGCAAAAGCGCCTGTTAGCTACCTCGTTCATCGATGCGTTGCGGCAACAAAGGCAGGCCACGCACAGGTGATTAGGAATAGTCCGACAATCCAAGCCGACCTCGGCTAGGGGACAATCTGTAAATCTCTCCCACTATTTTGTAATCAGCCGTGAACAATTATTTACCAAAGTTTGCTAGAACCCCACGGCACCGGGATAATGCGCGCCATTCGGCGATTGCTCCCTGTCCCGGTATTCGGGGCCAAAAGCCGCACATGGAAGCCCGCAGGGGCGGGATAACTTCTCAGTGATCAACTTCAACATCGCCCAATGGCGCGCCTGGGCCCCTGGCCTGGAGCGTGCGGACGACTGGCACGCCTGGTGTCGGGCCCCGGTGTTGCTGCCCGCCAGCGAA
The DNA here is from genome assembly GCF_019139815.1 of Pseudomonas asgharzadehiana. Lineage (NCBI taxonomy): Bacteria > Pseudomonadati > Pseudomonadota > Gammaproteobacteria > Pseudomonadales > Pseudomonadaceae > Pseudomonas > Pseudomonas asgharzadehiana. Next base: position 703,799 of record NZ_CP077079.1, on the reverse strand, counting down.
GCCTCGCCCGACGTGTCGTTTTTGCCGGCCATGCAGCGCCGGCGCCTGAGCCGTCTGGCGCGCATGGCGTTCAGCGTGGGCTGGCCGCTGGCCGAGGGCCTGCAAGACCTGCCGTTGGTGTTTGTTTCCCGGCATGGTGAAACCCCGCGCACGCTCGACATTCTCAGCGACCTGGCCAACGACCAGCCGCTGTCGCCGACCCAGTTCAGCCTGTCGGTGCACAACGCGGTGATTGGCCTGTGGTCGATCCTGCGCGATGAAACCAGTGAAATGACCGCCCTCGCCGCCGCCGGCGACGGCCTGGAGCACGGCGTGCTTGAGGCTGCCGCGCTGCTCAACGAAGGCACGCCGGCGGTGTTGCTGGTGATTACCGAAGAACAGCCCCCCGAGGCCTACGCCAACTGGATTGTCGATGTGCCGTTCCCTTACGCCCTTGGCTTGCTGCTGACACCAGGCGACGAGTGGCAACTGGAACTCACCTCGGGCACTGTCCAACCCACTCGAACCCAGTGGCCCCACGCCCTGAACCTGCTGCGCACCCTGCTCACCGAACAGGGCGCCTGCCAACATGCCTGGAAGAACCGCGTATGGAACTGGCAACGCAAGGCCTGACCAGCAAGCCACGGGATGCCTACTACTGGCGCCTGCTCGCCACCGCCGCCAGCTTCACGCTGTTCGGCTTCGGTGGGCTGTGCCTGCGCTTGCTGATTTTTCCGTTACTAAGTTGCCTGCCGGGCAGCGCAGAAAAACATCAGCGCCGTGCCCGCCATACCATCAGCAAACTGTTCTGGTTCTTTGTCCGCATGATGTATCGCGCAGGCGTGCTGACCTACAGCGTCGAAGGCGCCGAAAAGCTCGGTCGCCCCGGCCAGATGATCATCGCCAACCACCCTTCGCTGATCGACGTCGTGTTCCTGATCGGCCTGATGCGCCAGACCAACTGCGTGGTCAAGCAGAGCCTGTTCCAAAACCCATTCATGCGTGGCCCGGTGCGCGACGCCGGCTACATCAGCAATGACGGCAGCTCGGACATGCTCGACGCCGCCGCAGACGCCCTGCGCGCAGGCCAGACCTTGATCATTTTCCCGGAAGGCACCCGCACCACACCCGGCGCAGCGCCTGCCTTTCATCGCGGTGCCGCCGCCATTGCACTGCGAGGTGCGACACTCATCACCCCGGTGGTGATCAAAGTAAGCCCCACCACGCTGACCAAAGCCGAACCCTGGTATCGCATCCCCAAACGCCGCTTTCATTTCAGTTTGCGCGTGGGTGCCGATATAGAACCACAGGCGTTTGCAACACTGGGACCCGCACCCCAGGCCTCACGCAAGCTCAACGATTACCTGCATGACTATTTTATTAAGGAGCTCGCCGAAGATGAGCGACCAACACCGCCTTGAGCACGACATAAAAACGCTGATTATCGACGCCCTGGGCCTGGAAGATATCAACCCCGACGACATCGGTAGCGACCAAACCCTGTTCGGCGAAGGCCTGGGCCTGGATTCGGTAGACGCCCTGGAATTGGGCCTGGCGATCCAGAAAAAGTACGGCATCAAAATCGATGCCGACGCCAAAGACACGCGCAATCACTTCACCAATGTGGCCAGCCTTGCGGCATTCGTCACAGCCAGACAGGCAGCTTGAGACCGGACCATGCAAACTCGTGACGATATTTTCAACACCCTGCGCGATGCCTTGGTGGAACTGTTTGAACTGCCCCCGGAACGCGTCACTCTGGACGCCAACCTGTATCAAGACCTGGAAATCGACAGCATCGACGCTGTCGACCTGATCGACCATATCAAGCGCCAGACCGGCAAGAAAATCGCCGCCGAAGAGTTCAAGGCGGTGCGCACTGTCAACGATGTGGTTGAGGCGGTGTACCGTCTGGTCCAGCCCGCCGCATGAGCCGGCTGATCGGCCTTGGCCTGTTGTTGGCGGGGCTGCTGTACCCCTTTGCGGTGTATTACGGCACCGAACATTTTGCACCCTGGCAATTCGGCCTGCTGTTGGGCGGCCTGTGGCTGCTGCGCGCCTTCACGGGTACGCGCCGCCCCGGCAGCCGCTGGATGGCGCTGGCGGTGATCGTGTTCTGCCTGTTGCTGGCCTGGTTCGATAACCCGTACTTGCTGCGCTGGTACCCGAGCCTGGTCAGTGCGTTCATGCTGGCGCTGTTTGGCCTGAGCCTGAAATACGGCCCGCCGATGGTCGAGCGCCTGGCACGCATGACTGAACCGGACCTGCCTGCGAATGCGGTGGTGTATACGCGCCAGGTCACCGTGGTGTGGAGTGTATTTTTTCTGTGCAATGGCCTGCTCGCCGCCGCCCTCACCCTGTGGGCGCCGCTGAGCTGGTGGACGTTGTACAACGGCTTGATCGCCTACGGGCTGATGGGGCTGTTGTTTGCCGTGGAATGGCTGGTACGACAAAGGGTTCGAGGCCGCGTATGAATGGGTTGAAACTTGAGCACCTGCTGCTTGAGCCGCTGCAACAACGCAGGGTCACGACCGAACCTGCGATGAATCACGCCCAGCTGTGGGAATATTCCCTGAGCCTGGCGGCCGGCCTGCAAGCGCGCGGCATTCGACGCCTGGCCGTGTACCTGGAAGATGCCGGCAGCCTGGCGATCGCCCTGCTGGGGGCCTGGCGTGCCGGAGTCAGCGTGCTGCTACCCGCCGACCTGCAACCGCAAACCCGCCAACGCTGGGCCGATGCCGTCGACGCCTGGCTGACTGAAGCGGCGGACCTGGACGCGCTCTACCAAGCCCCCTTGAGCCCTGCCGCCCTCAGCCTCGATACCTGCCAACTGAGCCTGTGCACCTCCGGCTCCAGCGGCGAGCCCAAGCGCATCGATAAAACCCTGCGTCAGTTGGCCAACGAAGTCCAAGCCCTTGAGGCGCTGTGGGGCGCCGATCTCAAGGATGCGTGCATCATCGGCAGTGTCGCCACCCAGCACATCTACGGTTTGCTGTTCCGCGTACTGTGGCCGTTGTGTGCCGGTCGCACCTTTGTGCGCAAGCAGCTGGCCTTCCCCGAAGACTTGCAACGCGCCAGCCGCGAGCATGCGCAGTTCGCCTGGGTGGCGAGCCCGGCGCTGCTCAAGCGCATGGGCGACAACCTCGACTGGCCCGCGTTGAGCCAGGTTTCACGGGTGTTTTCCTCCGGCGGCGCGCTGCCGTCCGAGGCCGCCGGCAGCCTCTACGATCGCTTGCAACAATGGCCGACGGAAATCCTCGGCAGCTCAGAAACCGGCGGCATTGCCTGGCGCCAGGGCGCGCAACCCTGGCAGCCGTTTGCCGATGTGCAGTTGAGCCAGGATGCCGACGGCGCCCTGCGCATCGCATCCCCCTACCTGCCCGCCGGGCATATCGAACACACCGCCGACGCTGCGCGCATTCATGCCGATGGCCGCTTCGAGCTGCTCGGCCGCCTGGATCGCATCGTCAAGCTGGAAGAAAAACGCATTTCCCTACCCATGCTCGAACAGGCGTTGATGACTCACCCCTGGGTCGCCGAAACGCGCCTGGGCGTGATCCAGGAAAGTCGCGCCTCCCTCGGCGCCCTGGTGGTATTGAGCGCCGCCGGCCTGCACGCCCTGCGCAATCAAGGCCGACGCAGCCTCACCCAGACCCTGCGTCAGCACCTGAGCCAACATTGCGAAGCCCTGGCGCTGCCGCGTCGCTGGCGTTTGCTGCGCCAACTGCCGCTGAATGCCCAGGGCAAACTGCCCCAGGCCGAGGTGACCGCGCTGCTGTTGGCGCCTCGGCCGAAAGCGCCTGAAGTACTGGAGCAAGTCGAGGCCAATGGCGAATGGACCCTGCAGTTGAGCGTGCCGCCGGACCTGGCCTATTTCAGCGGCCACTTCCCGGCCACCCCGGTGCTGCCGGGCGTGGTGCAGGTGGAATGGGCCGTCAACCTCGGCCGGCAACTGCTTGATTTGCCCGCGACCTTTGCCGGCATGGAAGTGCTCAAGTTTCAGCAACTGGTGCGCCCCGGCGACACGGTCGAACTGCACCTGCGCTTCGACCGCGAACGCAGCAAGCTGTATTTCGCCTACCGCAACGGCGTTGCCGCGTGTTCCAGTGGCCGGATAGTGCTGGAGGCCACACATGCATAGCCCCTGCGCACTGATCCCGGTCTACAACCACGAGGCCGCCGTGCCTGCGGTGGTCCAAAGCCTGTTGAACAGTGGCCTGCCGTGCCTGCTGGTGGACGACGGCAGCAGCTCGGCGTGCGCGGCGGTGTTGGCGCAATTGGCGACCCTGGAGCACGTCACCCTGGTGACCCTGCCCCATAACCTGGGCAAGGGCGGCGCCGTCATGGCCGGTTTTCGCGAAGCGGCGCGCCTGGGCTACAGCCATGCGCTGCAAGTCGACGCCGATGGCCAGCATGACCTGCGCGAAGTCGAGACCTTTATCGACACCTCGCGCAGGCACCCCGATGCCATCATCTGCGGCTACCCCGAATACGATGAAAGCGTGCCCAAAGGCCGTCTCTACGCACGCTACCTGACCCACGTGTGGGTGTGGATCAACACGCTGTCGCTGCAGATCCGCGACTCGATGTGCGGCTTTCGCGTATACCCCCTGACGCCGGTGCTGGCGCTGATGGACTCGGCCTACATCGGCACGCGCATGGACTTCGACTCGGACATCCTGGTGCGCCTGGCCTGGCGCAACCAACCGATGCGATGGTTGCCGACGAAGGTGCACTACCCCGCCGACGGCCTGTCGCATTTCCGGCTGTTCCACGACAACGTGCGCATCAGCGCCATGCACACCCGGCTGTTCTTCGGCATGTTGGTGCGCGCGCCGATGATTCTGTGGCGACGGTGGCAGGTATGACCGACAGCACCAAGCACTGGGCCGACCGCGAAGAGCGCGGCAGCTACTGGCTGATGAGGCTCACCGCCATCGCCGCCAAAGTTCTCGGCCGACGCGTGCTGAGCCCGGTGCTGTACGGCATCGTCTTGTACTTTTTCCTTTTTGGCCGCACGGCGCGCCAGAGCGCCTGGCAATACCAACGGCGCCTGGCCGAGTGGAGCGAGCGCAAGGAGTTGCGCCCGTCCCATTGCAGCGTCTTCGGCCAGTTCATGGCCTTCGCCGACGCCCTGCTCGACAAGCTCGACGTGTGGAACGGCAAGCTGCGCCTGGAACAGATCCACATCAACGACCCGGCGCAATTACGCGGGCAACTGCGCGGCGAGCGCGGGCAGATGCTGGTGGGCGCGCACTTGGGCAACCTCGAAGTGTGCCGCGCTCTGGCCGAGATTGGCGAACAAGTCACCATGAACGTGCTGGTGCACACCAAGCACGCCGAACGTTTCAACCGCTTGCTCGGTGAAGCCGGCGCGACCCATTTGCGCCTGATCCAGGTCAGCGAGCTGGACCCGGCCACCATGCTGCTGCTCAGCCAGCGCCTGGACGACGGCGAGTGGCTGGCCATTGCCGGCGACCGCGTACCGCTGCACGGCGGGCGCACGGTGCGCGTGGATTTCCTCGGCCATGACGCGGCATTTCCTCAAGGCCCGTGGCTGCTGGCGGGCCTGCTCAAATGCCCGGTGAACCTGCTCATGTGCCTCAAGCAGCAGGGCCGCTATCACTTGACTATTGAGCCGTTCGCGCCATCGATCGAATGGAAGCGCAGCACCCGCGAGCAGGTCATCGCTCAATGGACCGCGCGCTACGCCGCGCGCCTGGGCCAGTTCTGCCTGCAAGCGCCCCAACAATGGTTCAACTTTTACCCTTTCTGGAAGACCGATGACGACGCATCTTGAGCCGGTAACCTTTGGCGAACGCCCCCTGCGCATCGAAGACGTGCTGGCCCTGGCCAACCGTCAGGCGCCCACGCAGTTGCAGGGCGATGCCGCGTATCGCCAGCGCATCGCCAAGGGCGCGCAGTTCCTCGACTCGCTGCTGGACAAGGAAGGCGTGATCTACGGCGTGACCACCGGCTACGGCGACTCGTGCGTGGTGGCCGTGCCGTTGCAGCACGTCGAAGCCTTGCCGCGCCACCTGTATACCTTCCACGGCTGTGGCCTGGGCAAGTTGCTCGATGCCCAAGCCACTCGCGCGGTGCTCGCCGCGCGGTTGCAGTCGCTGTGCCACGGCGTGTCCGGGGTGCGCGTGGAACTGCTGGAGCGCCTGCACGCGTTCCTGGAGCACGACGTACTGCCGCTGATCCCGGAAGAAGGCTCGGTGGGCGCCAGCGGTGATTTGACGCCGCTGTCCTATGTAGCCGCGACCCTGTCCGGCGAGCGCGAGGTAATGTTCCGTGGCGAACGCCGCCAGGCCGCCGATGTACATCGCGAACTGGGCTGGACCCCGCTGGTTTTGCGCCCCAAGGAAGCCCTGGCGCTGATGAACGGCACCGCTGTGATGACCGGCCTCGCCTGCCTGGCCTTCGCCCGCGCCGACTACCTGCTGCAACTGGCCACGCGCATCACCGCGCTCAACGTGGTGGCGCTGCAAGGCAACCCGGAACACTTCGACGAACGCCTGTTCGCCGCCAAACCGCATCCGGGGCAAATGCAAGTCGCCGCGTGGCTACGCCAGGACTTGGCCATCGACGCACCGACCGCGCCGCTGCACCGCCTGCAGGACCGCTACTCCCTGCGCTGCGCGCCCCATGTGCTTGGCGTGCTGGCCGACAGCCTGAACTGGCTGCGGTCCTTTATTGAGATCGAACTGAACAGCGCCAACGACAACCCGATCATCGACGCTGAAGAAGAGCGCGTGCTGCACGGCGGGCACTTCTACGGCGGGCATATCGCCTTTGCCATGGACAGCCTCAAGACCCTGGTGGCGAACGTCGCCGACCTGCTGGATCGCCAGCTCGCGCTGCTGGTGGACGTGCGCTACAACCACGGCCTGCCGAGCAACCTGTCCGGCGCCCCGGCCGACCGCGCAATGATCAACCACGGCTTCAAGGCCGTGCAGATCGGCACCAGTGCCTGGACCGCCGAGGCCCTTAAAAACACCATGCCGGCCAGCGTGTTCTCGCGCTCCACCGAGTGCCATAACCAGGACAAAGTCAGCATGGGCACCATCGCCGCCCGCGATGCGATCCGCGTGCTGGAACTGACCGAGCAGGTCGCCGCCGCCACTTTGCTCGCCGCCAACCAGGGCGTGTGGCTACGCGCCCAGGCCGCGGATGCACGCCCATTGCCGCCCGCACTGGCCGCAATGCACGAAGCGCTGGCCAAGGACTTCCCGCCGGTCATCGAAGACCGTGCCCTGGAAGGCGAACTGCGCCTGTGCCTGCAACGCATCGCCGAACAACACTGGAGGCTGCATGCGTAGCCAAGGCGTATTGCACAGCGACACCGAAATCCTCGTGCCGTTTTTCGACGTCGACACCATGAACGTGGTCTGGCACGGGCATTACGTGAAGTACCTGGAAGTGGCGCGTTGCGCGCTGCTGGACAAGATCGGCCACAACTACACGGCCATGCTCGAAGCCGGCTACGCCTGGCCGGTGATCGACATGCAACTGCGCTATGTGCGCGGGGCGATCTTTGGCCAGACCATCAACGTGCGCGCCAGCCTGGTGGAATGGGAGAACCGCTTGAAGGTCAACTACCTGATTACCGACCTGGCCAGCGGCGAGCGCTTGACCCGCGCCAGCACCGTGCAAGTGGCCGTGGAAATGGCCAGCCGCGAGATGCAGTTGGCCTCGCCCAAAATATTTACAGACGCCGTAGAGAGAGCCTTGAAATGAGATCCCCTGTGGGAGCGGGCTTGCTCGCGAAGGTCGTTAACGATATCGCTGGGTACCTGACACGCTGCGGCGCCCTCAAGTCCTTCGCGAGCAAGCCCGCTCCCACAGTGATCGGGTTTATGCTGTTGTTGAGCGTTTCAGGCACAGCATGCGCTTTTGACCTGCAACAACTCAGCGACCAGTTGGCAAAGCCTTCAGTGATCCACGGCAGTTTCATCCAGGAAAAACACCTGCGTGCCCTGCCGCAACCGCTGGTCAGCCAGGGCTCCTTCGTCCTCGCCAAAAACCACGGCCTGTTGTGGCTGCTCAAGACTCCGTTGCAGCAGGACTACCGCATCAGCGCCCAGGGCATTGCCCGTCGTGACGCCAATGGCTGGCAACTGCTGCCGAACAAGAGCGCCGGCGCCGAGCAGAATCGCTTGTTCCTCGCCGTGTTGCAGGGCGACAGCAGCGGCCTGCAGCGCGACTTCGAACTGCAACTGCAAGGCGAGGCCACGCAGTGGAAGCTCACGCTGATCCCCCGCTCTATGTTGCTCAAGCAGGTGTTCAACCAGATCAACATCGACGGTGGCGCCTTGGTGCACACCATCGAACTGCTGGAAACCCAGGGCGACAGCACCCTATTGCGCCTGCAAGGCAGCACCGCCGATCAACCGTTGAGTGAAGCGGAGCAACACGACTTTGCCCAGTGAGCGTCTGTTGCCGCGCCTGTTCCTGATCCTGCTGGTGGCCGTGCTGGCCCTGGCCGGCTGGCAGTGGCGCCATGGCGCGCCGCTGTCGGCCAACCTGATGGAGCTGGTGCCGGGCAGCACGCCGGATGCCTTGGAACTGCAAGCCGAACAGCGCGTGCAAGAGCCGCTCAACCGCGAAATGCTGGTGCTGGTGGGGCACGCCGACCGCCAGCAAGCGGTGGCCGTGGCGCAGCAGTTGGGCGAGCGCTGGCAGGCCAGTGGCCTGTTTGAAAAGGTGCAGTGGAACCTGCAGGCCGACCTGCCGGCGCTGCGCGAACAATTGCTGCGCGGCCGCCTGGCAATGCTCTCGGCCAAGGACCGCGAGCAACTGATCGAACACCCCGACGCGTTTATCCAACAACGTGTGCAGTCGCTGTTTGACCCCTTCACCGGCTTCAGCCTGGTGCCGAGCCAGGAGGACTGGCTCGGCCTCACCGGGCGTATCCAGAACAGCCAGCCGCAACGCGGCGCGGTGCAGTTGGATATCGGCAGCGGCGCGTTGATCGCCGATGCCGACGGCAAAAGCTGGGTGCTGCTGCGCGCGCGCACCACCGGCAATGCCTTCGACATGAAACTGCCGCTGCAGGTGGCGGACTTGCTCCAGGCCAGCCGCGCACAGGCCGGCCAGCAGGGTGCGCAACTGCTGGCCGCCAGCGGCTTGCTGTATGCCGCCAACGGTCAACGGCAAGCCACCCGGGAAATCACCTGGGTCGGCGGCGGCGCGACCGTGGGCATCCTGTTATTGCTGTTACTGGCGTTCCGTCGTTGGCGGGTGTTGCTGGCCTTCGTGCCGGTGCTGGTGGGCATGCTGTTTGGCGCCGTGGCCTGCGTGGCGCTGTTTGGCCGTATGCATGTGATGACCCTGGTACTCGGCTCCAGCCTGATCGGCGTGGCGGTGGATTACCCGCTGCACTACCTGACAAAAAGCTGGAGCCTCAAGCCATGGCGCAGTTGGCCGGCGTTGCGCCTGACCCTGCCGGGGCTGAGCCTGAGCCTGGCGACCAGTTGCATCGGTTACCTGGCGCTGGCCTGGACGCCGTTCCCGGCGCTGACGCAAATCGCCGTGTTCTCTGCCGCAGGCCTGGTCGGGGCCTACCTGTGCGCCGTGTGCCTGTTGCCGGCGCTGCTCAAGGGCGTGGAGCTGCGCCCGGCGCACTGGCCACTGCGTATCGCCGAATGCCTGTGGCTGTTGCGTGAGGCCTTGCTCAAGCGTGTACCCAGCCCGGTGCTGCTGGCGCTGGTGCTGCTGTTTTGCGCCGGGGGCCTGTGGCAACTGAACAGCAAAAACGATATCCGCCAGTGGATCGGCGCGCCGCCGCAATTGCTGCAAGAGGCCCAGGCCGTGGCGCGCATCACCGGGTTCCAGCCCACCAGCCAGTTCTTCCTGGTGCGCGCCGAGAACCAACAACAGTTGCTGGAGCGCCAACGCGCCTTGAGCCAGCGTCTGGACCAACTGGTGAACATGGACAAGCTCCAGGGTTACCTGGCACTGAATCAACTGGTCAACCTGCCGGCCGAGCAGCAACAGCTGCGCGAGGCCCTGAACGCACTCGCGCAGCATTGGCAGCCGTTGCTGGACCTCGGCGTACCGGCGAGCGCCCTGCAAGCCGAAGTCGCGCACCTGCAAGCGCTGCCCACCGAAGACATCGACTCCGCGCTGACAGGGCCGTTGGCCGAACCCTGGCGCACCTTGTGGCTCGGCCCGGTGGATGGCGGCGTGGCGGCGATGGTCAGCCTGCAGGGCCTGAACAATCCGGCGCTGCTGCGTGTGCAGGCGGTGGACTTGCCCGGCGTGCAGTTAGTCGACCGCCTCGGCGACTTGAACCGCGTATTTGCCGACACACAGGTCAGCGCCGCCGAATTGAAACTGATGTCGTGTGTACTGATCGTGCTGTTGCTGATCTTGCCGTTCGGCTTCGGGGGTGCCTTGCGCATCGTCGCCCTGCCGTTGCTGGCCGCGCTGTGCAGCCTGGCCAGCCTCGGTTGGCTGGGCCAGCCGCTGACGTTGTTCAGCCTGTTTGGTTTGCTGCTGGTCACGGCGATCAGCGTCGATTACGCGATCCTGATGCGCGAACAGATCGGCGGCGCTGCTGTCAGCCTGTTGGGTACACTGCTGGCGGCGCTGACGACCTGGTTGTCGTTTGGCCTGCTGGCCGTATCCAGTACGCCCGCGGTGAGTAATTTCGGCCTATCGGTCAGCCTGGGCCTGGCCTTCAGCTTTATGCTGGCGCCCTGGGCCGGCCAGCGCAAATACGCCTAATGAATGTGATTATCGCCAATGTGGCAAGGAGCCCTCGTGCCCATAGTTGAAATGGAACGTCGCCAAGTGGTGGTGATCGGCGCCGGCCCGTCCGGAGCCATCGCCGCCGCGCTGCTGAAACGCAAAGGGCATGACGTATTGATCATCGAGCGCCAGCATTTCCCGCGGTTCTCGATCGGCGAAAGCCTGCTGTCCCACTGCATCGACTTTATTGAAGAAGCCGGCATGCTTGATGCCGTGCAGGCCGCCGGTTTCCAAGTGAAAACCGGCGCCGCGTTCGCCTGGGGCGAGCGCTACAGCGCCTTTGACTTCAGCGACACCTTCAGCAACGGCAAGCCGACCACCTTCCAGGTGCAGCGCGGCGAATTCGACAAGTTGCTGGCCGACCAGGCCGCACAGCAGGGCGTGGAGATCCGCTACGGCGAAACCATCGTCGGCGTGGATTTCAAGGGCGAAACCCGTTACCTGCACGTGCGTCGCGAGAACGGCAGCGAGTACCACCTCAAAGCCAAGTTCGTGCTCGACGCCAGCGGTTATGGCCGCGTGCTGCCGCGCTTGCTGGACCTGGAGGCGCCGTCGAACTTCCCGGTACGCCAGGCGGTGTTCACCCATGTCGAAGACCGCATCGAACACCCCGGTTTCGACCGCACCAAGATCCTGATCACCACCCACCCGACCCAACGCGATATCTGGTTCTGGACCATCCCCTTCAGCAACGGCCGCTGCTCGGTGGGCGTGGTGGCGGCCAAGGAACATTTCGACGGCCGCGACGCCGACCTTGACGCTTGCCTGCGTGGTTTTATCGACGAAACCCCAAGCCTGTCCGGCGTGCTGCACAACGCCGTGTGGGATACGCCGGCGCGCACCATCGGCGGCTACTCGGCCAATGTCAAAGCGTTGCACGGCCCAGGCTTTGCCTTGTTGGGCAATGCTGCGGAGTTCCTCGACCCGGTATTTTCATCCGGCGTGACCATCGCCATGCGCTCGGCGAGCATGGCGGCCGGCCTGCTGGACCGTCAGCTCAAAGGCCAGACCGTGGACTGGCAAACCGAGTTCGCCGCCCCCTTGAAGCGCGGCGTCGACACCTTCCGTTGCTACGTCGAAGGCTGGTATGCGGGCACGTTCCAGGACGTGATCTTCCACCCGGACAGTTCGCCGGATATTCGCCGCATGATCAGCTCGATCCTCGCCGGTTATGCGTGGGACGAACGCAACCCGTTTGTCAGCGAACCCAAGCGACGGTTGCGGATGTTGTCGGAAATCTGTGCGAGTGAACCGGTATGAGCGCTCAATATTTGAGTAAAAACTACGTCGAAGAAACCCGATTCGGCTTCTGGTTCCTGCGCAGCCACACCTGGCAGCACCATGTGCTGCGCGTGGCGATCAATGACCTGCGCAGCTTGTTCACCGAGCCGCTGCCGGCAGCGCCGGTGCTGTTGGACGCCGGTTGCGGCCAGGGCAAGTCGTTTCAGTATTTGCAGCAGGTGTTCGCCCCCCAGCGCCTGATCGGCCTGGATGCCGACCCTCACAGCCTGGCACTGAGCAAGGCCGAAGCCGCACGCCAGGGCCTGGAAGTGGAGCTGATCGGCAGCGATTGCGCGACGCTCAACGTGCCGGATGCCAGCGTCGACATCCTGTTCTGCCACCAGACTTTCCATCATCTGGTTGAACAGCATCGCGCCCTGCAAGAGTTTTATCGGGTACTCAAGCCGGGCGGCTATCTGCTGTTCGCCGAATCCACCGAGGCCTATATCGACACCTGGGTGATCCGCTGGCTGTTCCGCCACCCCATGCATATGCAGAAAAGCGCCGAAGAGTACTTGGGGATGCTTCGCGAGCAGGGCTTTGAATTTGGCCCGCAGAACGTCTCGTACCCGTATTTGTGGTGGAGCCGCTCCACCGATTTCGGCCTGCTGGAGCGCTGGGGCCTGCGTAACCCGCCGCCGGTGGGCCAGCGGGAAGAAACCCTGGTCAACTGCGTGGCACGCAAACCCCTGGCGAGCGCCACGCCATGATGCGCAGCCTGCTGATCGCTTGCCTGTTGCTGCTGAGCGCCTGCGCCGGCCAACCGCCGTTGCCGGAAAAAACCCCGGCCTTGGCGCTGCCGATGCAACTGCATGTGCAGCGCCTGGCCGAGGGCCAGAGCCAAGACTGGCTGCTGGTGATCCAACGTGAGGACGGCGCGATCCGCTGGTCAATGATGGACCCGCTGGGCATCCCCCAGGCCCGGCAAAAACTGCTCAATGGGCAGTGGCAGGCCGACGGCCTGCTGCCGCCCAACCCCCAGGCGCGCGAATTGTTTGCCGCGCTGCTGTTTGCCCTGACCTCGGCGGATGACCTGCGCGCGCTCTACCCCGACGCCCAGGCGATGGACCTCACGCGTACGCTGCCGGGCCATTGGCAGATCGTGTATCAGTCGTCCGAAGTGTTCAGCGTGAACATGACCGGCCAGCCGTTGAGCTACCGCATCACACCGCTGGGTGCCGCGCGATGAGCGCTTACCTGAATGCCCTTGGGGTGATTTGCGCCCTCGGCCGGGGCCAGGCCGAAGTGAGCCGCAGCCTGTTTGCCGGCGATTGCTCCGGCATGCGCGCCGAAAGTGGCTGGGTGCCGGAACGCGTGTTGCCAGTGGCGGGCGTGCAGGGCGAGTTGGCGGCCATCCCGCTGGAGCTCGGCCAACAGAGCAGCCGCAATAACCAGTTGCTGCTGGAGGCGGCGTTGCAGGTCGAACAGCCGATTCGCCAGGCGATCCACACCTACGGCGCCTCGCGGGTCGGCATCGTGCTGGGCACCAGCACCTCGGGCATCGACGAAGCCAGCCGTGGCATCGCCGAGTACCTGCGCGATCGGCAATTCCCCGGCGACTACGACTATCAGCAACAGGAACTCAGCGCGCCGGCGAACTTCCTCGCCGACTGGCTGCAATTGAGCGGCCCGGCCTATGTGATTTCCACCGCTTGCACCTCCAGCGCCCGCGCGCTGCTGAGTGCCCAACGCCTGCTCGACCTTGGCGTATGCGATGCGGTGATCTGCGGCGGCGTGGACAGCCTGTGCAAGCTGACCCTCAATGGCTTCAGTGCGCTGGAAGCGGTGTCGAGTGAACGTTGCAACCCGTTTTCGGCGAACCGCGATGGCATCAATATCGGCGAAGCGGCGGTGCTGTTTCTGATGACCCGGGCACCGGGCCCCATCGCTCTGCTCGGCGGCGGCGCCAGCTGCGACGCCCACCATATTTCCGCGCCCGAGCCCACCGGCAAAGGCGCATTGCAGGCAATGCGCAAGGCCCTGGCCAGTGCAGGGCTTGTGCCCGAGCAGATCGGCTACCTGAACCTGCATGGCACCGCCACCCAGCACAACGACGCGATGGAAAGCCTGGCCGTCGCCAGCCTCTTCCCCGATGGCGTCGCCTGCTCATCGACCAAACCCATGAGCGGCCATACCCTGGGCGCGGCCGGCGCATTGGAAGCTGCCTTCTGCTGGCTGAGTCTGGCCCACGGCCGCGTGCCGCCCCACGTGTGGGACGGCCAGCCCGACCCCGCGCTGCCTGCCTTGCAATGGGCGCGCCGCGGCGACACCCTGGAAAAACCTTGCCTGATGAGCAATTCATTTGCCTTCGGCGGCAACAACATCAGCCTGATTATCGGAGAGGCCCCATGACCCACTGGCCACTCGCCGAACTGCTGCCTCACGCCGGCGACATGATTCTGATCGACCACGTGCTGTCGTTCGATGACGAGCAGATCCACACCCGCACCACCGTCAAGCCTGGCGGCCTGTTCAACCAGGCCGACGGCAGCCTGCCGGCGTGGGTCGGCGTTGAGTTGATGGCGCAAAGTGTCGCCGCCTACGCCGGTTGCCACGCACGTCAAAAGGGCGAAGCGGTGGAACTGGGGTTCCTGCTGGGCACACGTAAGTTTGAATGCAACGTGGCGCACTTCCCTGCCGGCGCCGAGTTGACCATCCACGGTTTGCGCTCCCTGGAAGACGACAACGGCATGGGTGTGTTCGAATGCCACCTTACCGGAATCGGCATCCAGGCCAGCGCCCGTTTGAACGTATTTCGACCGCCCCAGGCGGCCAACTATTTAGCTGAATCGAAGGACGAAACGCCATGACTGAATCCGTACTGGTCACCGGCTCCAGCCGTGGCATCGGCCGCGCCATCGCCCTGCGCCTGGCCCAGGCCGGGCATGACATCGTGCTGCATTGCCGCAGCGGCCGTGCCGAAGCCGACGCAGTACAGGTCGAAATCGAGGCCCTGGGACGCCGGGCGCGGGTGCTGCAATTCGACGTAGCGGACCGTACGGCCTGCAAGGCAATCCTTGAAGCCGATGTGGAGCAACACGGCGCCTACTATGGCGTGGTGCTCAACGCCGGCCTGACCCGCGACGGCGCGTTCCCGGCCTTGTCCGAAGACGATTGGGACGTCGTGATGCGCACCAACCTGGACGGCTTCTACAACGTGCTGCACCCGGTGATGATGCCGATGATCCGGCGCCGCGCCGCCGGGCGTATCGTGTGTATTACGTCGGTCTCGGGGCTGATCGGTAACCGTGGCCAGGTTAACTACAGTGCCTCCAAGGCCGGCCTGATCGGCGCCGCCAAGGCCTTGGCCATCGAACTGGGCAAGCGCAAGATCACCGTCAACTGCGTGGCACCGGGCTTGATCGATACCGCCATGCTGGATGAAAACGTACCGGTGGAAGAACTGATGAAGATGATCCCGGCGCAGCGCATGGGCACCCCGGAAGAAGTCGCCGGTGCGGTGAATTTCCTGATGTCGGCCGAAGCCGGCTATATCACTCGCCAGGTATTGGCCGTGAATGGGGGCCTGTGCTGATGAAACGCGTCGTCGTCACCGGCATGGCCGGCATGACCTCCCTGGGCGGTGACTGGGCCACCATCTCGGCCAACTTCCGCGCCAACCGCAGCGGCATCCGGCGCATGGACGAGTGGGATCGGTTCACCGAACTGAACACGCGCCTGGCCGGGCCGATTGATGATTTCGTGGTGCCGGCGCATTGGACGCGCAAGCAATTGCGCAGCATGGGCCGCGTCTCGCGCCTGGCGGTGTGGGCGGCGGAGCAGGCGCTGCAGGACGCCGGCCTGCTCGGTGACGAGTCGATCAAGGACGGGCGCATGGGTGTGGCCTGCGGCTCGTCCACCGGCAGCACCGACGAGATCAAGGCCTTCGGCAACATGCTGCTGAACTCCGTGGCCGAGGGGCTCAACGCCAACTCCTATGTGCGCATGATGCCGCACACCACCGCGGCGAATATCAGCATCTTTTTTGGCCTGACCGGGCGCCTGATCCCCACCTCCAGCGCCTGCACCAGCGGCAGCCAGGGCATCGGCTATGCCTACGAGGCGATCAAGTTCGGCCGCCTGCCGTTGATGCTCGCCGGCGGCGCCGAAGAGCTATGCCCCACCGAAGCCATGGTGTTCGACGCGCTTTACGCCACCAGCCTGAAAAACGACGCGCCGCAAACCAGCCCACGCCCATACGACAGCGGCCGCGACGGCCTGGTGATCGGCGAAGGCGGCGGCATGCTGGTGCTTGAAGAGTTGGAGCACGCCCTGGCGCGCGGTGCGCATATCCACGCAGAGATCGTCGGCTTCGGCAGCAACGCCGACGGCCAGCACACCACTCGCCCGGAACAGAAGACCATGCGCCGCGCCATGGAGCTGGCCCTGGAAGACGCCGGGCTGGCACCGTCCGCCATCGGCTACGTCAACGGCCACGGCACCGCCACCGATCAAGGCGACATCGCCGAAACCCAGGCCACCAGCAGCCTGTTCGGCCCGCGCATGCCCATCAGCTCGCAGAAAAGCTTCTTCGGCCACACCCTCGGGGCGTGCGGGGCGTTGGAGTCGTGGTTCAGCATCGAGATGATGAACAGCAACCAGTACGTGCACACCTTCAACCTGGACTCCGTCGACCCGCAATGCGGCGAGCTGGATTACCTGCAAGGTGAGTTTCGCGAGATGCATCACGACTACGTGATGAACAATAACTTTGCCTTTGGCGGCGTGAACACGTCGCTGATCTTCCGCCGCTGGTCCTGACTTTTTAATCGATTGGAGAATACGGAATGTCTTCCTTGCTACGCGCCACCCTGATCACCCTGGCCCTGCTGACCACTGCCGGCTGCACCAGCAAACCGGTGCTCAACACCCAGCACGACCTGCAGGCCGACACCCAGGTCAGCGAAGAAAAAATGAAGCAGGTCATCGTCAACGCCCTGCAAAAACGCGAATGGACCGTACAACGCCTGAGCCCGCAACTGGTGCAGGCCGAGATCACCGTGCGCAACCAGTATTACGCAGCCATCGACATCCGCTACACCCGTAACAGCTACGCCATCACCTACCGCGACAGCCGCGCGCTGGGCTACAAGGACGGCAAGATCCACCGCAACTACAACCGCTGGGTGAACAACCTGGACAGCGACATCATGGCGGGCTTGCGCAACGGTGGCGTGAATGAATCGGGCTCGGCGGCACAGTTGTTCGAGCAGACGGGTACCTCCAAGTAGAACCGACGCGCTCTGTTCTTCAGCAACGACAAAGGGCGCCTTTCGGCGCCCTCTTCCCTGCCAGTGCCTACACCAGCGCCTTACGCGTCAGCAGCTCCACAAACGCCGCAGCCATGGGCGTCTGCGCACCCTTGCGCTGCACCAGCCACACCGACGTCACCGCCTCCGGGTCGAGCAAGGTGCGATACACCACACCATCAATGCGAATGCGCTGGTAAGACGCCGGCAACACCGAAACTCCCAGCCCTGCGGCCACCAGGCCGATGATGGTCATCGCCTCTCCCGCTTCCTGGGCGACGTGTGGGCTGAAGCCGGCGTCGCGGCACAGGCTGAGCAGTTGGGCATACAAGCCACTACCGTAACTGCGTGGGAAAAACACAAATGGCTCGTCAGCCAGTTGCGTCAGATGCAAGCCACGCTCGCTGCCTTGCGCCAATGGGTGGCCTGCGTTCAATACCGCGACCAGCGGCTCACGCATCAGCTCGACAACACTCAACGAGTCCGCCAACGGCAACGGCCGCATCAGCCCCACCTGGATCGACTCATCCAGCAGCGACTCGGCCACTTCGGTGCTGCTCATTTCCTGCAAGTTCAGGTGTACCGCCGGGAAGGCCTGGCGAAACGCAAAGATCGCCTGGGGAATGCTGGAATTGAACGGCGCCGACGACGTGAAGCCGATCTTCAATTCCCCCAGTTCGCCCAATTGCGCACGCCGGGCCACGTCAGCCGCCTTGTCCACCTGCGCCAGCACTAATCGCGCTTCGTGCAGGAACAGCCGCCCCGCCTCGCTCAGCTCGACCCGACGATTGGTACGCTCGAATAACCGTGCGCCCACCTCCTGCTCCAGCGCCTGGATCTGCTGGCTCAGCGGCGGTTGCGAGATGCCCAGCACCTGCGCCGCTCGACCAAAGTGCAGCTCTTCGGCGACGGCGATGAAGTACCGCAGATGACGCAATTCCATGCCCACCTCATTAGGTCGTAAAAGCTATCAAACAGGTCGAACAATATATTGGAAAGAATCATTAGCCAGCTATATTCTTTTTTGCATTGCCTGCCCTGGCAGACCATTGCTCAACGAGGCCCCTGTGAAATCTGCTGTCGCGCCACTCGCTCACGAAGTACCGCCCACCGCCCTGGATGAAGGGGTGGCTCAACCGAGCGACGCCTACATCGAAAAAGGCACGCCGATGTTCATGCGTACGGTGCTGGCGCTGTTCTGCGGCGGTTTCGCCACGTTTGCCCTGCTGTATTGCGTGCAACCGATGATGCCGGCGCTGTCCCACGAGTTTTCCATCAATGCGGCGCAAAGCAGTCTGATTCTGTCGGTCGCCACCGCGATGCTTGCCCTGGGCCTACTGATCACCGGGCCGATTTCCGACACCCTGGGACGTAAACCGGTGATGGTGGCTGCATTGTTCTGCGCGGCGCTGGCCACGATTGCCAGCGGTCTGATGCCATCCTGGGAAGGGATCTTGCTGATGCGTGCGCTGGTCGGGCTATCGTTGAGCGGCTTGGCCGCCGTTGCCATGACCTACCTGAGCGAAGAGATCCACCCACACCACATTGGCCTGGCCATGGGCCTTTACATCGGCGGCAATGCGATAGGCGGGATGAGCGGGCGCTTGATGATCGGCGTATTGATCGACTTCGTCAGCTGGCACACCGCGATGCTGATCATCGGCGCCCTGGCGCTGATTGCGGCCACGGTGTTCTGGAAGATCCTCCCCGAATCGCGCAACTTCCGCGCCAGCAGCCTCAAGCCGCGCAGCCTGGTTGACGGCTTTGTCATGCACTTCAAGGACGCCGGCCTGCCATGGTTGTTTCTGGAAGCCTTCCTGTTGATGGGTGCCTTCGTGACGATGTTCAACTACATCGGCTATCGCCTGCTGGCCGATCCCTACGACCTGAGCCAGGCGGTGGTCGGCCTGCTGTCGTTGGTGTACCTCTCGGGTATCTACAGCTCGGCGAAAATCGGCTCGCTGGCCGACCGCCTCGGCCGCCGACGCGTGCTGTGGGCCACCATCGTGTTGATGCTCGGCGGAATGACGTTAACCCTCTTCACGCCATTGTGGCTGGTGGTGCCGGGCATGTTGGTCTTCACCTTCGGCTTCTTCGGCGCCCACTCGGTGGCCAGCAGTTGGATCGGCCGCCGCGCGGTCAAGGCCAAGGGGCAAGCGTCCTCGCTGTACCTGTTCAGCTATTACGCCGGCTCCAGCGTCGCGGGCACCACGGGCGGTTTTTTCTGGCACCTTGCCGGGTGGAACGGGATCGGCGCGTTTATCGTGGCGTTGTTGATCGGCGCGCTGCTGGTGGCATTGAAGTTGGCGAAGCTGCCGCCGTTGGGGCATGTCTGAAGGTTTCTGGCTATTAATGTGGGAGGGGCGGTGCCCCTCCCACATTTTGGTTTGCGTTTTATTCGTGGTATTGCGCGGACAGTTCATGCACCGCCTGCAGGAACGCGCCCGCGTGCTCCGGGTTCACTTCCGGCGTGATGCCATGACCCAGGTTGAACACATGCCCGCTGCCCTTGCCATAGCTGGCCAGGATGCGGCCGACTTCGGCGCGGATCGCTTCCGGCTTGGCGTACAGCACCGTCGGGTCCATGTTGCCTTGCAGCGCAACCTGGTTGCCGACGCGACGGCGGGCTTCGCCGAGGTCGCAGGTCCAGTCCAGGCCCAGGGCATCGGCACCGGCGTCTGCAATGCTCTCCAACCATAGGCCGCCGCCTTTGGTGAACATGATTACCGGCACTTTGCGGCCTTCGTGTTCGCGGATCAGGCCGCCGACGATCTTGCGCATGTAGGCCAGGGAGAATTCCTGGTATGCCGCCGCCGACAGGTTGCCGCCCCAGGTGTCGAAAATCTGCACCGCTTGCGCGCCGGCCATGATCTGGCCGTTGAGGTAGGAGGTCACCGACTGCGCCAGCTTATCCAGCAGCAGGTGCATGGCCTGCGGGTTGTCGTAGAGCATGGCCTTGGTTTTGCGGAAGTCTTTCGACGAGCCGCCTTCGACCATGTAGGTGGCCAGGGTCCATGGGCTGCCGGAGAAACCGATCAGCGGCACGCGGCCGTTCAGTTCGCGGCGGATGGTGCTTACGGCGTCCATCACGTAGCCGAGGTCTTTGTGCGGATCGGGGATCGGCAGGGCTTCGATATCGGCCAGGGTGCTGACGACCTTCTTGAAACGCGGGCCTTCGCCGGTTTCAAAATACAGGCCCTGGCCCATGGCGTCGGGGATGGTGAGGATGTCGGAGAACAGGATGGCCGCGTCCAGTTGTGGGTAGCGGTCCAGCGGCTGCAGGGTGACTTCGCAGGCGAATTCCGGGTTCATGCACAAGCTCATGAAGTCGCCGGCGTGGGCGCGACTGGCGCGGTATTCCGGCAGGTAGCGACCGGCTTGACGCATCATCCACACCGGAGTGACGTCTACGGGCTGCTTGAGCAGGGCACGAAGGAAACGGTCGTTCTTGAGGGCAGTCATGTCGGCATCCGCAAAAAAAGTGCGGGCATTTTCTCAGAGCGCGACGCAAAAGGCACGGAGTGAGCCGTGCCTTTTGTCTATCGGGTTGATTTACGACAATATCTTGAACCTGCGCAAATCAAATGTGGGAGGGGCGGTGCGACGATTCGGCTTGCCCCGATTGCAGTGTGTCAGTCTGAGTATCTTTAACTGAACCACCGCTACCGGGGGGCAAGCCCCCTCCCACATTTTGGCCATATTTCAAAGGTGAAATGGGTCAGACCTGAAGATAGTCCAGGATGCCTTCGGCGGCGTTGCGGCCTTCGAAGATCGCCGTTACTACCAGGTCAGAGCCGCGCACCATATCGCCACCCGCAAAAATCTTCGGGTTGCTGGTCTGGTGCTTGTACTGGCCTTGTTCCGGGGCGACGACGCGGCCCTGGCTGTCGGTCTGGATCTGGAACTGCTCGAACCAGGGCGCCGGGCTTGGGCGGAAACCGAAGGCGATGACCACGGCGTCGGCCGGGATGATCTCTTCGGAACCCGGGATCGGCTCGGGGCTGCGGCGGCCACGGGCGTCCGGTTCGCCGAGACGGGTCTCGACCACCTTCACGCCTTCGACACGGTCTTCACCGACAATCGCGATCGGCTGGCGGTTGTAGAGGAATTTCACGCCTTCTTCCTTGGCGTTCTTCACCTCTTTGCGCGAGCCGGGCATGTTGGCTTCGTCACGGCGATACGCGCAGGTCACCGACTTGGCGCCCTGGCGGATCGAGGTGCGGTTGCAGTCCATCGCGGTGTCGCCACCGCCCAGCACCACGACCTTCTTGCCCTTCATGTCGACGAAATCTTCCGGCGACTTTTCAAAGCCCAGGTTGCGGTTGACGTTGGCGATCAGGAAGTCGAGCGCGTCATACACGCCCGGCAGGTCCTCACCGGCAAAGCCGCCCTTCATGTAGGTGTAGGTGCCCATGCCCATGAACACCGCATCGTATTCTTCGAGCAGTTGCTCCATGGTCACGTCTTTGCCGATCTCGGTGTTCAGGCGGAACTCGATACCCATGCCGGTGAACACTTCACGACGGTTGCTCAACACGGTTTTTTCCAGCTTGAACTCTGGGATACCGAAGGTCAGCAGGCCGCCGATTTCCGGGTTCTTGTCGAACACCACCGGGGTCACGCCGCCACGCACCAGTACGTCGGCACAACCCAGGCCGGCAGGGCCCGCGCCGATGATCGCCACGCGCTTGCCGGTCGGCTTGACCTTGGACATGTCCGGGCGCCAGCCCATGGCGAAGGCTGTGTCGGTGATGTACTTCTCCACCGAACCGATGGTCACCGCGCCGAAGCCGTCGTTGAGGGTGCACGCGCCCTCGCACAGACGGTCCTGCGGGCACACCCGGCCGCAGACTTCCGGCAGGGTGTTGGTCTGGTGCGACAGCTCGGCGGCGGCGAGGATGTTGCCCTCGGCCACCAGCTTCAGCCAGTTGGGAATGAAGTTGTGCACCGGGCACTTCCATTCGCAATACGGGTTACCGCACCCCAGGCAGCGGTGGGCCTGGTCGGCCGAGTGCTGGGGTTTGAAGGGTTCGTAGATTTCCACGAACTCTTTCTTGCGTTGACGCAACAGTTTCTTCTTCGGATCTTTGCGCCCGACATCGATGAACTGGAAGTCGTTATTCAGACGTTCAGCCATGTTAAAACCTCATCAAACTCTTCAGGCGCATATCACTGCGGGTTGGCACGGATGCTGGAAAGCAACGATTTCAGGTTGGCAGCCTTGGGCTTGACCAGCCAGAAACGACGCAGGTAATCATCGAGGTTTTCGGCGAGGTTACGACCCCATTCGCTGCCGGTTTCCTCGACGTATTCATCCAGCACGTGCTGCAAGTGGTTGCGATAGGATTCCATGGCTTCGCCGCTGATGCGCTGGATCTCGACCAACTCGTGGTTGACCTTGTCGACGAAGGTGTTGTCCTGGTCGAGCACGTAGGCGAAACCGCCGGTCATGCCCGAACCGAAGTTGTAACCGGTTTTGCCCAGTACCGCGACAAAGCCACCGGTCATGTACTCGCAGCAGTGATCGCCGGTGCCTTCCACCACGGTGTGGGCACCGGAGTTACGCACGGCGAAACGCTCGCCGGCGGTGCCTGCGGCGAAGAGCTTGCCACCGGTGGCGCCGTACAAGCAGGTGTTGCCGATGATGGCGCTGTCCTGGGTCTTGTACACGCTGCCTTTGGGCGGAACGATGACCAGCTTGCCGCCGGTCATGCCCTTGCCCACGTAGTCGTTGGCGTCGCCTTCCAGGTACATGTGCAGGCCGCCGGCGTTCCACACGCCAAAGCTCTGGCCCGCAGTGCCCTTGAAGCGGAAGGTGATCGGCGCCTTGGCCATGCCCTGGTTGCCGTGCTTGCGCGCGATTTCGCCGGAGACACGTGCACCGATGGAACGGTCGCAGTTGCAGATATCCAGGGCGAATTCGCCACCGCTGGCGTCGCTGATCGAGGAGCCGGCCATCGCGACCATCTGCTCGGCCAGCAGGCCTTTGTCGAACGGCGGGTTGCGTTCCACGCCGCAGAACTGTGGCTTGTCGGCCGGGATGTGATCACTGCCCAACAACGGCGTCAGGTCCAGGTGGTGCTGCTTGGCGGTCTGGCCCTGGAGGATCTCCAGCAGGTCGGTGCGACCGATCAGCTCTTCGAGGGAACGCACGCCCAGCTTGGCCAGCCACTCACGGGTTTCTTCGGCGACGTAGGTGAAGAAATTCACCACCATGTCGACGGTGCCGATGTAGTGATCCTTGCGCAGTTTTTCGTTCTGCGTCGCCACGCCGGTGGCGCAGTTGTTCAAGTGGCAGATGCGCAGGTATTTGCAACCCAGGGCGATCATGGGCGCAGTGCCGAAGCCGAAGCTCTCGGCACCGAGGATCGCGGCCTTGATCACGTCCAGGCCGGTTTTCAGGCCGCCGTCGGTCTGTACCCGCACCTTGCCGCGCAGGTCGTTGCCGCGCAGGGTCTGGTGGGTTTCCGCCAGGCCGAGTTCCCATGGCGCACCGGCGTATTTGATGGAGGTCAGCGGCGAAGCGCCGGTGCCGCCGTCGTAGCCGGAGATGGTGATCAGGTCGGCATACGCCTTGGCCACGCCGGCGGCGATGGTGCCCACGCCGGCTTCCGCCACCAGTTTCACCGAGACCAGGGCCTGCGGGTTGACTTGCTTGAGGTCGAAAATCAGCTGCGACAAGTCTTCAATCGAATAGATATCGTGGTGCGGCGGTGGCGAAATCAGAGTCACGCCCGGCACCGCATAACGCAGCTTGGCGATCAGGCCGTTGACCTTGCCGCCAGGCAGCTGGCCGCCCTCACCGGGCTTGGCGCCCTGGGCGACCTTGATCTGCAGCACTTCGGCGTTGACCAGGTATTCCGGGGTCACACCGAAACGGCCGGTGGCGACCTGCTTGATTTTCGAGCTTTTGATGGTGCCGTAGCGCGCCGGGTCTTCGCCGCCTTCGCCGGAGTTGGAACGCGCACCCAGGCGGTTCATGGCTTCGGCCAGGGCTTCGTGTGCCTCGGGCGACAGGGCGCCCAGGGAAATACCGGCGGAGTCGAAGCGCTTGAGGATCGATTCCAGCGGTTCGATTTCGCTGATGGCCAACGGTGTGTCCAAGGTCTTCACCTTGAACAGGTCGCGGATCATCGACACCGGGCGGTTATCCACCAGCGCGGTGTATTCCTTGAACTTGGCGTAGTCGCCCTGCTGCACGGCGGCTTGCAGGGTGCTGACCACGTCCGGGTTGTACGCGTGGTATTCGCCACCGTGCACGAACTTGAGCAGGCCGCCTTGCTGGATCGGCTTGCGCGCGCTCCAGGCTTCGGCCGCCAGGGCTTTCTGTTCGGCTTCGATGTCGACGAAACGCGCGCCTTTGATACGGCTTGGCACGCCACGGAAGCTCAGGTCGCAGACTTCTTCGGACAGGCCGATGGCTTCGAACAGTTGAGCGCCGCGATACGACGTGACGGTGGAGATGCCCATCTTCGACAGAATCTTCAGCAGGCCCTTGGTGATGCCCTTGCGGTAGTTCTTGAACACCTCGTAGAGATCGCCCAGTACTTCACCGGTACGGATCAGGTCACCCAGCACTTCATAGGCGAGGAACGGGTACACCGCCGAAGCGCCGAAGCCGATCAGCACCGCAAAGTGGTGCGGATCGCGAGCGGTGGCGGTCTCGACGAGGATGTTGGAGTCGCAACGCAGGCCTTTTTCGGTCAGGCGATGGTGCACGGCGCCGGTGGCGAGCGAGGCGTGGATCGGCAGCTTGCCCGGCGCGATGTGGCGGTCGGTCAACACGATCTGGGTGCGGCCGGCGCGCACAGCTTCTTCGGCCTGGTCGGCGACGTTGCGCACCGCGGCTTCAAGGCCGAGGCTCTCGTCGTAGTTCAGGTCGATGATCTGGCGGTCGAAGCCCGGGCGATCCAGGGTCATCAGCGAGCGCCACTTGGCCGGGGAAACGACCGGCGAGCTGAGGATCACGCGGGAGGCATGCTCAGGCGATTCCTGGAAGATATTGCGCTCGGCACCGAGGCACACTTCCAGGGACATCACGATGGCTTCGCGCAGCGGGTCGATCGGTGGGTTGGTGACCTGGGCGAACTGCTGGCGGAAGTAGTCGTACGGCGTGCGCACGCGCTGGGACAGCACGGCCATCGGCGTATCGTCGCCCATGGAGCCGACGGCCTCGTAGCCTTGCTCACCGAGCGG
The DNA here is from genome assembly GCF_019139815.1 of Pseudomonas asgharzadehiana. Lineage (NCBI taxonomy): Bacteria > Pseudomonadati > Pseudomonadota > Gammaproteobacteria > Pseudomonadales > Pseudomonadaceae > Pseudomonas > Pseudomonas asgharzadehiana. The sequence continues at coordinate 678,336 of NZ_CP077079.1, read as the reverse complement.
GCGCAGCACTTGGTCGCGCTCTTCGAACGTGACCTGATACATCTTCATGTACTGCTTGAGCTGGTCGATGTCATAGAAGGCCGAACCGTGGTCGTTGTCTTCCATGGTCGCCTGGATACGCAGGGCGTTCTTGCGCAGCCATTGCTTGTACGGGTGACGGGACTTCAGGCGGTTGTCGATGGCGTCGGTGTCGAGGATCTGCCCGGTTTCGGTGTCCACGGCCAGGATCTGCCCAGGGCCGACACGGCCTTTGGCGATCACGTCTTCGGGCTGGTAGTTCCACACGCCGATTTCCGACGCGAGGGTGATGAAACCGTTGGTGGTGGTGACCCAGCGCGCCGGGCGCAGACCGTTGCGGTCGAGCAGGCACACCGCGTAGCGACCGTCGGTCATGACCACGCCGGCCGGGCCGTCCCACGGCTCCATGTGCATCGAGTTGTACTCATAGAACGCACGCAGGTCCGGGTCCATGGTCTCGACGTTCTGCCACGCGGGCGGAATGATCATGCGCACGCCACGGAACAGGTCGATGCCGCCGGTGACCATCAATTCGAGCATGTTGTCCATGCTGGAGGAGTCCGAACCCACGCGATTGACCAGCGGGCCGAGCTCTTCGAGGTCCATCAGATCGTTGGCGAACTTGGTGCGACGGGCCACGGCCCAGTTGCGGTTGCCGGTAATGGTATTGATCTCGCCGTTGTGGGCGAGGAAGCGGAATGGCTGGGCCAGCGGCCATTTCGGCAGGGTGTTGGTGGAGAAGCGCTGGTGGAACACGCAGATCGCGGTTTGCAGGCGCTCATCGCTCAGGTCCGGATAGAAGGCGGTGAGGTCCGCCGGCATCATCAGGCCTTTATAAATGATGGTCTTGTGGGAAAAGCTGCAGATGTAGTGGTCGGTGTCCGCGGCGTTGGCCACGGACGAGCGACGGCGCGATGTAAACAGCTTGATCGCCATGTCCTGGTCGCTCAGGCCGTCGCCTGCGATGAACACCTGTTCGATCTGCGGCAGGCGCTCCAAGGCCAGGCGGCCGAGCACGCTGGTGTCGATCGGCACTTTGCGCCAGCCGACGAGTTGCAGGCCGGCTGCGACGATTTCGCGGTTCATGTTCTCGCGAGCGGCTTCGGCTTTGACCGGGTCCTGGTTGAAAAACACCATGCCCACGGCGTACTGCTTGGGCAGGTCGACCGCGAAATGCTCTTTGGCGACAGCGCGCAGGAACTGGTCGGGCTTTTGAATCAGCAAGCCACAACCGTCACCGGTCTTGCCGTCGGCGTTGATCCCACCACGGTGGGTCATGCAGGTCAGGGCCTCGATGGCCGTTTGCAAAAGGGTATGACTGGGCTCGCCCTGCATATGGGCTATCAGGCCGAAACCGCAGTTATCCTTGAATTCATCGGGTTGGTACAGACCTGCTTTCATAGACACTTTCTCACCAGGCTGCCTCTTTTACCGAGGCAAATTTCTTTTCAATTCAACCGGTTACCTTCCACGCCGAACGTACGCCGGCTTAGCGGGGGCAAAAGGGAGGTCATTGTACACACCGACACAGACGCTCACAAATTTAGCGACGAAATGTCGCAAATCTATGTCGCATTTATGAAAGGTTTAAAGCGATATGCTGTGCTAGTCAAAACTTTTTTAATTCTGACCGCTACGACTCAAAAGCTACATGCGCAGACACCACAAAGCGCGCGGCCTTCAGGGCTGCACGCTGTTGTAGTTTTTTTGAGGTGCCGGGAGGGCGACCTGGGTAAGGTCGCCGGATCTTCAGCGAGTTGTTGCCAGTTCTTGTTGAACGCTGGCAACAGTGCGAGGCCAAGGTTTACCAGCCTGAACCTTCGCTGGCAAGGTTTTGATCGCAGAATCAGCTGCGGCACGGCTTGCGAAGTTACCGTAGGTGATCACGTAGAGAGGCTTGCCGTTGAGCACTTTCTTGAAATAACGGTACTCGCCGCCCTGCTCCTTCACGAACGCCTGGGCATTGGCTTCGGAGCTGGTGCCGAGGATCTGCACCACAAAATTCCCGGTAGGCTGGCTGGCGTACCAACTGCTGCCGGCCGCACCGGCCTTGGCCACGGTGGCCGGTTTTTCAGCCGGCTTGGTCACAGGCGCTGGCTTGGCGGCTGGAGCAGGCGCGACAGGCTTGGTCACAGGTGCGGGCTTGGCGGTAGCAACGGTAGGCGCAGGTGTTGGCACTGGCTTGGCGGCCGGCTGACCCGCCGGCACGCCCGCAGGTGGTGCGGTGGTGGTCACCGTCGGTGGGGTAGCGCTGGAACCTTCCACAGGCACGCCGTCGTCGCCTTCGGAGATACCGCCGGCTTCTTCGGCGAGCGGGCCGCGCATTACAGGCTGGCCGACCATCGGCAGGTTGGTCGGCTGGCCGGAGTTGGCGAACTCGACATTCGGCGTGGGTTTACCCAGTGGCAGTTGCGCCTGTTCAGCCGGGGCGCCGGCCGTGGTGGGTGCCTTACTGCGGCCTGGGATCAACCAGGCGGCCGCAACAGCGACCACGACAACAGCGGAAATCGCCAATACGTGCTTCTTAGGCATAGTGAACCCCATCTTTGGACGCTTGACCGCTGAGCGGCTGGCAATCATGGCTTCGATCATGGCATCGCGGGCAACTTGGTTGATGGTGCCAGGCCAGCCGCCTGCGCTTTCGTGAATATCAGAGATCTGTTGAGCGGAGAAAAGTTCGATACCCGCCCCTGCGCCTTCGAGGCGTTGAGCCAGGTATTCGCGGGTTTCTTCCTCTTCGTAGGGCTGTAATTCGATGACGTGGAACAGCTCTTGATCGCCACTGATCTGCTCCAGATCGGCGATGAGCGACGACTCACCAAACAGGAACACATGGGGGCGACCTTCCGGCGTACCCGCCGCCAGCGCCAGCAGCGCTTCCAGGGCTGATTCATCGAGCTGCTCGGCGTCATCCACCAGCAGGTAGACTTCCTGGCCGGTGAGACCCAACTGCACCACTTGCTTGAGGATCGCGTTCGGTTCGGCAGTAGACACGTCCAGGGCTTGTGCCACTTGGCGCAGCACGCCCGCCGCATCCCCGGCACCACGGGCCGACACCACCAGGCTTTGGACCGATTGCTTATTGGTGCTCGCCACCAGGGCCTGGCGCAACAGCGTCTTGCCGCTGCCCAACGGGCCCGTCACCACCAACAGCAACTGGCTGTAGCGTGCGAGGTGATGCAACTGCCCCAGCACCGGCTTGCGCTGGGCCGGGAAAAATTTGAAACCAGGCACCCGTGGCGCAAAAGGGTCATGGCTGAGGTGGTAATGGCCGAGGAACGCCTCGTCGGCATGCAAACTAGTCATCGCGATCTTATTAACCTTTAAGCTGGGCCAGGGCGCGGTAATCCGCTCCCAGCGTGGCCTGTAAAATCTCTTTCGGATAATCGTCGGTCACCACCGCTTCACCCATATGGCGCAGCAGCACCAGTCGCAGTCGACCGTCGATCACTTTCTTGTCTATCGCCATATGCTCGAGGAAGTCCGCCTCGCTCATCTCTTCGGGCGGAATAACCGGCAAACCGGCACGCTGGAACAGGCGGATACCACGGTCACGCTCCTGGGCACTGATCCAGCCCAGGCGTTGCGACATCTCCAACGCCATCACGGTGCCAGCCGCCACGGCCTCACCATGCAACCACACACCATAGCCCATGTGCGTTTCGATCGCGTGGCCGAAGGTATGGCCCAGGTTCAGGGTGGCCCGTACACCGGACTCGCGCTCGTCGGCATTCACCACCAGCGCCTTGGCGGCGCAGGAGCGGGAAATCGCCTCGGTCAGTGCCGCTTGATCGAGGTTGCGCAGCGCATTCACATGTTCTTCGAGCCAGGCCAGGAAAGGCTCATCGCAGATCAACCCATACTTGATGACTTCCGCAAGGCCCGCCGACAGCTCGCGCGGCGGCAAGGTGTTGAGGGTCGCGGTATCAATCAGCACAGCCTGCGGCTGGTAGAACGCGCCGACCATATTCTTGCCCAGCGGGTGGTTGATGCCGGTCTTGCCGCCCACCGACGAATCGACCTGGGACAGCAGGGTGGTCGGCACTTGGATGAAGTCCACGCCACGCTGGTAGCAGGCCGCCGCAAACCCGGCCATGTCGCCGATCACACCGCCGCCCAGGGCGATCACGGTGGTACGCCGATCATGGCGTGCGGTCAGCAGGCCATCGAAAATCAGTTGCAGGGTTTCCCAATTCTTGTGGGCTTCGCCGTCAGGCAAAATCACCGAGATCACCGAGTACGCCGCCAGGCTGCGGCTCAAACGCTCAAGATATAGCGGCGCAACCGTTTCATTGGAAATGATCGCCACTTGCCGCCCGGCAATATGCGGCGCCAGCAATTCGGGCTGGTCCAACAGACCTTCGCCAATATGGATCGGGTAGCTGCGCTCGCCTAGATCGACCTTAAGTGTCTGCATGTGTCCCCGCGTTAGAGATGATTGACGACCGGCAACGTCCGCTGCCTGATGGCTCTACGCCACACCCCTTGGGGTCATAGCGCGCCGCCGAGAATAGCGCATTTCGGGCCTGGCTTTAACGGGGTGGCAGCCGTTGCAGACGCTCCAGGATGTCGAGAACCACCATCCGAGGCGGCCGCTCATCGGTTTCCACCACCAGATCGGCGATTTCCCGATACAGCGGATCGCGCAACGCCAGCAGGTCGCGCAAGGTTTTTTCCGGGTTGGCCGTGCGCAACAACGGGCGATTGCGATCGCGTGCCGTACGGCCCACCTGCTGCTCGACCGACGCATGCAAATAGACCACCCGACCACCGGCATGCAGCGCCCGACGGTTTTCATCGCGCATCACCGCGCCACCCCCGGTAGCCAATACCACGCCATCGCAGCCGCACAGCTCGGCGATCATCGCCTGTTCGCGGTCACGAAAGCCCAGTTCGCCTTCTTTATCGAAGATCCACGGGATATTGGCACCCGTGCGCAATTCAATTTCCTTGTCGGAGTCTTTGAATGGCAGGCGCAGCTCTTTGGCAAGCAAACGGCCGATGGTGCTTTTTCCAGCCCCCATCGGTCCTACAAGAATCAAATTTCGCACAGAATCAACGACTCACAGCAATCGCCTGGTTATTCATAATACGCGGAGTCAGGAATACCAGCAGCTCGGATTTTTTCTCCGCCAGCACATCGCGCCGGAAAAGGCGGCCAAGATACGGCACATCGCCCAAAAATGGCACTTTATCTACCACTTTGCTCTGGGTATTGGAGAAAACTCCGCCAATAACGATGGTCTCGCCATCCTTGACCAGCACCTTGGCGTTGACCTCGTTTTTCTTGATGGGCGGTACGTCATTGAGTTTGTTCAGGTAGTCGGGCTCATCCTTGGTGACTTTGACCACCATGATCACATGGTCGTCGGGGGTGATTTGCGGCGTAACCTCCAGGGACAGCGAGGCCTCCTTGAATGACACGGAGGTTGCACCCTGGGAGGTGGATTCCTGATAGGGAATTTCGGTGCCCTTCAGGATACGTGCGGTCTCCTTGTCGGAGGTGACCACCTTGGGCTGCGAGACAATCTCGCCGTTGCCGGTTTTCTCCATGGCCGTCAGTTCCAGGTCGAGCAGCAAATTGTCGGTGATGTAGGCAATACCCAGGCCTGAAGCAGCGGTGAGCGACCCCATGTCGACAAACGGCGAGCTGGGTGGGTTTTCCGGCGGCTCCGCCCCCTCGGCCAAGGGTTTATTGATACCGCCGGCACTCCAATGACCACGATTGAGCCGCCCACCCCAGCGCACACCCAGGCTTTTGTCGTAGTCGACATTCGCCTCGACAATCCGCGCCTCGATCATCACCTGACGCACCGGGATGTCCAACTGCGCCACGATCCGCCGCAGCTCTTCAAGCCGCTCGTGGGTCTGGTAAGCGATGATATTGTTCGTGCGATCATCCACTGCCACCGAGCCGCGCTCATCGGTCGTGCCTTCCAGCCCGTTCACCGACTGAAACAACTTGGCCAGGTCCGCCGCCTTGGCGTAATTGACCTGCAGCAACTCACGACGCAGTGGCGCCAGGTCAGCCATTTGCTTGCGTGACTCCAAGGTGAGCAACTCGCGCGCAGCCAACTCTTCAGCGGGCGCCACCAGCAATACGCCGGCTTTTACCCGTTTATCCAACCCCTTGGTTTGCAGCACCAGGTCCAGGGCCTGATCCCAAGGCACGCCCTTGAGTCGCAGCGTAATCGAGCCTTGCACGTCGTCGCTGGCCACCAGGTTGAGGCCCGCCACATCGGCAATTTGCTGCAAGACGGCGCGCAACTCGATGTTCTGGAAGTTGAGATTGAGTTTGTCACCGGTATAGGCATCCAATACCGCGGCGCTCACCGGAGGTGGTAGTTGGATCAGATCCACACGATTGGGCACAGCAACAACCATCGGTGTCGTGAACGCTATCCATAGCGCCACACCGAAGGACGAAAACATCCTTTTCATTGTTTTATTCCGTTATGAATTGACGTTTAGCACGAGGGTTCGCGGGCGCTCCAGCCATGCGCCCTGTTCATCGGGGAACAATTCGACCAATTCGAGATGGCGCTCATCGATGGCCGTGACCCGCCCATGATCCCGCCCCAGGTAATCGCCGACCGCCAGGCGATACACCGTTGAGGCGGCACGCAGCAACGCGAAGGTCTGCGTTCCACGGGACAGTGTGCCGACCATTTCGAACTGATCCACCGCAAAACCTTCCAGCAAGCCTCGTGATCGAGCGAGGTCTGGCGCAAGGCCCGCCCTCAACGGCACACGATCAACTTGCATGGCCAGCGGCTGGAACGGATCGCGCAGCGCGCCAGCGTCATAGACAAAGGACGGCGCCTGTGCGACCGGCCTGCCCCGCGTGGCGCCTGGCCGTGCAAGCCAATAGGTCCTGGCCAGCAGATCAAGTCGCAACAACGCGCCATCCCGCTGCAGGGCAACATCGTGCACCGTCGTCATTCGCGAAAGGCCACCCAAGGTACTGACGAACGTCGCCAGGTCGTGGTAATTCCCGGTAACGCCGACTTGCACGGGCTGTTCAACATAGAACGCTTGAGGGCGCTCATCCAACGGCGTGACGCTCTCGACCACCAGCCCATTGGCCAGCGCCAACCGAGCAATATCCTCCAGCAGGCCGGGCATTTCGGACTCGCCTGGCAATTGCTGCAAAAGCTGCTCAGCGTTCTTCTGCACATGCTGGAACTGCCGGGCCTTCGCCTCAAGGCCAGCGGCCAAGGCAGTTTTTTCTGCGAGCTGGCGCCGTAGGACCTCTTCCTGTGCCTGGACCTGAGACAAGCGCTCGCGCAACGGGCTCAGGAGCACAAGGTCGGCCGCCGCCAGCACCAAGCCCGCCAGCGCGCAGCCAAGCAAGACCTTGCCAGGTAGGGGCCATTTTGCGGCGTTGTGGGTCAGTGCGTAGAAATCGAGCCTGGGCAGGCTCATGGCTGGGCCTCAGCGGACTCTCCATGACGCACCATCAATTGAAATTCGTTGGCGCCATGCGTGCCTTCGGTTCGCACATGCTGCAACCGCGTCGCGTGGCCGCCTTCGGATGCTTCCAGGCGGCGCATCAGTTGAGCGATATCCTGGCTGGACTCAGCACTGCCACTGATACTCACCTTATCGCCCTTGGCCACCACTTCATGCAGATGCACGCCGTCGGGTACCGCGCGCGCCAATTGGTCCAACAGCTGGGCGCTGGATGAGCGGGCATCGTGCAGGTCCTGCACAACCTTCATGCGCTTTGCCAATAGCTGGCTTTGCTCCCGCAGGTCGTCGAGGGTCTTGATGCTGGAATCCTGAAGGGCCACGTCCTGAGCCACGTGGCTATTACGCGTCACTTGCCGATCGATCGCCTGGTCGATCACCTGATCGGCCAGCCACACGGCCGCCAGCGCCATGCAGGCAAACGCCAGCAGAAACGCCAGGAAGTATTTGCGCCGCCGCTCCGCCAGCGCCTGGCGCCAAGGCAAAAGGTTGATTCGTGTCTTCAAGCGAAACTCCTCAGGGCCAGCCCGCAAGCAACTCCCATCCCTTGGGCATCCACGGCCCATTGTGCACCATCGACTCGATGGCCCGGCGTGAAGCTGGCGAAATCCTGACTGCTCGCGCGCGCCAATGCAAACGCTTCAACATCAATCACCGCCGGCACCAGCCCCGCCAGTGCCAAAACCGCTTCTCGGGCTTCCACGTGCGCCTTCAGGCACGCCGCCAGCAGCACCTCGACCCGCGCAGGATGGTGAGCTGACGGGCCCTGGACCTGAAAGTCGATAGCCATGTCGTCCAGCGGATACGGAATGTACTGCTCGGCCTCCATCTGGATCATCCAGCTCATCTCATCATCGCCGAGCCCGGCGTCCAACTCGACCACCCGCGTGATGACCGATGGCCCAGTCACCGCCACTGCCGCTGCGCGGGCCGAGGTCTGCATGCGCGACAACGCCGTGCGCAGAGCAAGGCCTGCGCCTTCGAGGTCCAACACCGAGCCATCCACCACAGCTTGGGCAGGCAGCCCCTGCGTGGCATAGGCTCGGATACTGTAGCCGCTGCCTGAACGCGCCAGCTCGACCAACCTGATAGCCGTGTCACTGATATCGACGCCCAGCAAGGTATCCACTTTGCGCCGGAAAAATCCCTTTCCCATAAAACTCCCCAAAACTTTACCTGTCATACCGCTTGATTGCTGTTGTGCACCCTGCATTCGGTCGACTTGTTAAAGAGCCGCGAATGACGTCCCAAGGCGAAAATGCTTTAATGCCCAGCGTTTTTCCCCGCTTTTTATCTGCAGCTCGGGTTGATCCATCGTTTGCCATGCATGCCCCGACGCGTAACTCATTCTTTTCTCTGGAAATCCAAAAGCCTTGATTCGTCTGCTGAAGTTTTTCGGGTACTCCATTGTCGCCATCGTCTGCGGGCTGCTGCTCGTGCTCAGCGGGGCTTACCTCTACCTTAGTCCGGGTTTGCCATCGGTAGAGGCCCTTAGAAGTATCCAGTTGCAGATTCCTTTGCGGGTCTACAGCAGCGATGAAAAATTGATCGCGGAGTTCGGCGAAATGCGCCGCACACCGATCCGTTTTGCCGACATTCCGCCCAATTTCATCAGCGCCCTGCTGTCCGCCGAAGATGACAATTTCGCCAATCACTACGGCGTCGATCCGAGCAGCCTGGTGCGCGCCGCCACGCAGTTGGTAAAAAGCGGACACATTCAATCCGGTGGCAGCACCATCACCATGCAGGTGGCAAAGAACTTCTTCCTCACCAGCGAACGCAGTTTTTCGCGCAAAGCCACCGAGATCCTGCTGGCCCTGCAGATCGAACGCCAGTTGACCAAGGACGAGATCCTTGAGCTGTACGTCAACAAGATTTACCTGGGTAACCGCGCCTACGGCATCGAAGCCGCTTCGCAGGTGTACTACGGCAAGTCCATTCGTGACGCCAGCCTGGCGCAGATGGCGATGATTGCCGGCCTGCCCAAGGCCCCTTCGCGTTTCAACCCCCTGGCCAACCCGGCGCGCAGTAAAGAGCGTCGCGACTGGATCCTGGGGCGCATGTACAAGCTGGGCAAGATCGACCAGGCCGCCTATGAAAGCGCGGTCGCCGAACCGCTGAACGCCAGCTATCACGTCCCGACGCCGGAAGTGAATGCACCGTACATCGCCGAAATGGCCCGTGCCGAAATGGTCGGCCGTTATGGCAGCGAGGCCTACACCGAAGGCTTCCGCGTGACCACGACCGTTCCGAGCAACCTGCAGGAAATTGCCAATGATTCGGTGCATTCCGGCCTGATCACTTACGACCAGCGCCATGGCTACCGTGGCCCTGAGTCGCGCCTGCCGGGCAAGACTCTGAGCGCCTGGACCACCGAACTGGGCAAGCAACGCGCAATCAGCGGCCTGGAGCCGGCGATCGTTACCCAGGTAAAGAAAGACGGCCTGCAGGTGCTGACCCGCGCCGGCGAAGCCCATGTGGCGTGGGACAGCATGAAGTGGGCGCGCCCCTTCCTGAATACCAACAGCATGGGCCCGATGCCCAAGCAGCCATCGGACGTCGCTCAAGTGGGTGACCTGATCCGCGTACAACGCCAGAAAGACGACAGCCTCAAATTCAGCCAGGTGCCGCTGGCCCAGAGCGCGCTGGTATCGCTGGACCCGCAGAACGGTGCGATCCGTGCCCTGGTGGGCGGCTTTGCGTTCGAGCAGAGCAACTACAACCGCGCCACCCAGGCCAAGCGCCAACCGGGTTCGAGTTTCAAACCGTTCATTTACAGTGCTGCATTGGATAACGGCTACACCGCCGCCAGCCTGGTCAACGATGCACCTATCGTGTTTGTCGACGAGTACCTGGACAAGGTCTGGCGCCCGAAGAACGACACCAATACCTTCCTTGGCCCGATCCGCATCCGCGAGGCCCTGTATAAGTCGCGCAACCTGGTCTCGATCCGCCTGCTGCAAGCGATGGGCGTAGGCAAGACCATCGACTACATCACGCGCTTTGGCTTCGCCAAGTCGGACCTGCCACCGAACCTGTCCCTGGCCCTCGGCACCGCGACGCTCACGCCAATGGAAATCGCCACCGGCTGGAGCACCTTCGCCAACGGCGGCTACAAGATCACGCCGTACCTGATCGACAAGATCGAAAGCCGCAACGGAGACACCCTGTTCACCGCCAACCCGCCACGGGTGCCGGGCGATGTGGTCAACGGCGTGGCGGCCACCGATGGCCTGGCAGCGCCAAGCAACGGTGGCATTACCATTGAGCCGACTCCAGGCGCCGCGCCGTCCACGACGGCCGCCCCGACGGAACCGCAGACACCGGCCGTTGCCGAGCGCATTGTGGATGGCCGTACCACTTATATCCTCAACAGCATCCTCGAAGACGTGATCAAGAAAGGCACCGGCCGTCGCGCCCTGGCCCTGGGCCGCGCGGATATCGCGGGCAAGACCGGTACCACCAACGAGTCCAAGGATGCCTGGTTCTCCGGTTATAACGCGGACTACGTGACCACCGTGTGGACCGGCTACGACCAACCGGAAAGCCTCGGCCGCCGTGAGTTCGGTGGCACCGTCGCACTGCCGATCTGGATGAGTTACATGGGCGCGGCCCTGAAGGACAAGCCGCTGCATACCCAGCCGGAGCCGGAAGGCATCCTCAGCCTGCGGATCGACCCAGTGAGTGGTCGTGCAGCCTCGCCAAGCACGCCGAATGCTTACTTCGAGCTGTTCAAGAGCGAAGACACGCCGCCGTCGATCAACGAGCTGGGCAATGGCGTGGTACCGGGCAGCCCGCTGCCGGCGGATGAAGCGGCGCCGATCGATCTGTTCTAATCGCTACTTCAAGCCAATAGAGATCCAAACGTGGGAGGGGGCTTGCCCCCTCCCACATTTAGATCTTCACAAGGCTCAATTAAAAGCCCACAAAAAAGCCCCGACTCGCAAGAGCCGGGGCTTTTTTGTGGGTGCGCTACAACGGCTTAGCCGTTGAACACATCATCCACGCTTTGCAGCGGGTAGTTCTTCGGATACGGCAGGGTGGCCACACCAGTCTCGATTGCGGCTTTGGCCACGGCATCGGAGATCAGGGTGATCAGGCGCTTGTCCATTGGCTTCGGAATGATGTACTCACGGCCGAATTCCAGTTTGGCGCCACCGTAGGCGTCGCATACATCCTGAGGTACCGGCAGCTTGGCCAGTTCACGCAGGGCATTGGCGGCCGCGACTTTCATCTCTTCGTTGATGCGCTTGGCGCGAACGTCCAGGGCACCACGGAAGATGAACGGGAAGCCCAGTACGTTGTTGACCTGGTTCGGGTAGTCCGAACGACCGGTGGCCATGATCACATCGTTACGAGTGGCGTGGGCCAGCTCCGGCGAGATCTCTGGGTCTGGGTTGGAGCAGGCGAACACGATCGGGTTGGCCGCCATGGACTTCAGGCCTTCAGCGCTCAGCAGGTTCGGGCCGGACAGGCCGACGAACACATCGGCGCCGTCGAGGGCGTCAGCCAGGGTGCGCTTGGAGGACGGGTGGGCAAACATCGCCTTGTACTGGTTCAGGTCGGTACGCTCGGACTGGATCACGCCCTTGCTGTCGACCATGTAGATGTTTTCCAGCTTGGCACCCATGCTCACGATCAGCTTCATGCAGGAGATAGCCGCAGCGCCGGCGCCCAGGCAGACGATCTTGGCATCAGCCAGGGTTTTGCCGGCGATTTCCAGGGCGTTGATCATGCCGGCCGCGGTAACGATCGCGGTGCCGTGCTGGTCATCGTGGAATACCGGAATGTCACATTGCTCGATCAGGGCCTTTTCGATTTCGAAGCACTCAGGTGCCTTGATGTCTTCCAGGTTGATGCCACCGAAGGTGATGGAGATGCGCTTGACGGTATCGATGAAGGCCTGCGGGCTTTCGGAGTCGACTTCGATGTCGAATACGTCAATGCCGGCGAAGCGCTTGAACAGCACGCCCTTACCTTCCATGACTGGCTTGGATGCCAATGGGCCGAGGTTTCCCAGGCCGAGAATCGCGGTGCCATCGGAAATCACTGCAACCAGGTTGCCCTTGCCGGTGTACTTGTACGCCAGCTCAGGGTCACGGGCGATTTCACGTACGGGCTCGGCCACGCCGGGGCTGTAGGCCAGCGACAGGTCGCGGGCGGTAGCGGTGGCCTTGGTGAGCTCTACACTCAGCTTTCCTGGACGAGGATGGGCATGATATTCGAGAGCGGCAGTTTTCAAATCAGACATATCGGCATTCCGCTTTTACTGTTGGTCGACGGACCGCCGAGGATACTCGTGTCGTAAAGCCCCTACAAGACTGGGCAGTCACAGGTGTCAAGGCCCCAAAGCGCCGTACTTTGGTCTAAGGCCACGGGATACAAGGGCTCAACTGTTCACAATTGAATAAAAAAATGTCTACAATTTTTTATTAATCTGTCGATTTGAGCATACCGGGATCGGTCAGCGGCAGCAGCCAACGCGCTTGACCGTTTTTCAGGCGCCCCTGCCTGGAGCGATCCTGCACCCAACCGCGCGCCTCGATTGTCTTGCCTTGCAGACCATTGAGCAAGCCACTGTCGAACTGGCGGGCAAGATCGGGCGCCACGCGCAATACCAGTGAGCCCTGCAATTGAATCCAGATGCCGCCGCGATTGCGCTCGATCTTGCTCACCCGGCCGCTGACCAGCGCAAAACCGGATTGCCTGAGGTCGCTCACCGATTGCACCGGCGATTGCCGCCAGAGCCCCAACCCGGCCTGGCGGGCGCTGTTTTCCGCCGCCTGCTGGCAAGCGACGAGGTCAACATTGGGCGCGACCCCCACTTGAAACCCCAAGCCTTCGGCGAGCAAGCGCGCCTCGAGGTTTTCGCCATCGGCACCGTAAAGGTGGGCCAGGGTACGTCCGTAGCGGTCTTTTCGCTCGCGCCCCGGCACCAAGCCGACGCGACCGTCACTGGCCGCCACCAACGCCTGCAAACGCTGGCGGGCAGCGACCGCATAAGGCTCGTCGCCACGCCCCTTTTTAGCGGTTTCCGGGGCGTTGACGCCGATCATGCGCACGCTGCGGCCATCCTTGAGGCGCACGGTGTCGCCATCGACCACGCGCTGTACTTCAACCCGGACCACAGACGCCGGCGCAGGGCAAAACACCTCGGCCTGGGCGGCCTGCTGCCAAATCCCAGGCACAAAAAAGGCGCCCGCGAGGGACGCCTTTTTCAACAGCTGGCAAAAGCCCATAAGGCTTTTGAGCCTTACTCTGCTGGAGTAGCAGCAGGCTTCTTGCCGAAAGCACCAAAGCGATCTGCGAAGCGCTGTACGCGGCCGCCGGTGTCCAGGGTCTTCTGCTTACCGGTGTAGAACGGGTGGCACTCGTTGCATACGTCAGTACCCAGTGGCTTGCACAGGTTCGAACGGGTTTCGAACTTGTTGCCGCAGCTGCAGGTAACTTCGATGGTTTCGTACGCTGGATGGATATCGGCTTTCATGGTGACTTCCTCGGGCTAGCGTGCCGCCACTCGACACTATTGTCGAATACCGCACGTAATTAGGCCGCGGATTCTACCAGACCTTTTTAAACGCGCAAGCTGCGGCACCTATCGCCTGTCAACATAAAAGCACCTTTCATCAGAAAACCATGGCATACCCAACACCCCCCTCGTCTGCTAGGCTCGCGCCCCTGCACCGTCACCCGCCTTTATATGAGACTCCCCGCGTGCCCGACGCCATTTTGCGCCTAGCCCTGCCCTCGCCCCTGCGCCGCCTGTTCGACTATCGAGCCCCGGCCGGCGTGCTGCGGGCGCAGTTGCAGCCGGGCATGCGCGTACGCGTGCCGTTTGGCCGCCGGGAGATGATCGGCATCCTGATCGAAATCGCCGATCACAGCGAAGTGCCCGCCGAAAAGCTCAAGCCCGCCCTGGCGATCCTTGATGCCACGGCGCCACTGCCGCACGCGCTGTTCAAGCTGTGCCTGTGGACAGCCCAGTATTACCAGCACAGCCTGGGCGACACCCTGAGCTGGGCGTTGCCAGTGCTGTTGCGGCAGGGCGAACTGGCCGAGGCGCGTCAGGAGCGCTTCTGGTCGATGGCCCCCGGCGCACGCCTCGATGACCCGCGCATCGCACGCGCGCCGCGTCAACGCGAAGCCCTGGCGACACTGGCCCAGCACCCTCACGGCGTGGCCCATCAGCTTTTAAGCAAGCTGATGCTGAGCAAAGACAGCCTCGACCTGTTGCTGGCCAAAGGCTTGGTACAGGTCGAAATCCGCAAACACGCCCCTGACCCACGCCACGAACATTGGCTGGCCCAGCCGGAACTGCCGCTGAACCCCGAGCAACGCGCCGCTTACGAGGCGATTCGCGCAGGTTTCGACAGTTTCCATGCGTTCCTGCTGGCCGGCGTCACCGGCAGTGGCAAGACCGAAGTCTATTTGCAGTTGATCCGCGAAACCCTGCAAGCCGGCAAACAGGCGCTGGTACTGATCCCTGAGATCAACCTCGGCCCGCAGACCCTGGCGCGTTTCGAGCAACGCTTCAATGCCCGCATCGCCCTGGTGCACTCGGCGGTCAACGACCGTGAGCGCCTGGAGTCATGGCTGGCGGCACGGGATGGCGAGGCCGACATTATTATCGGCACGCGTTCGGCGCTGTTCACGCCAATGAAGAACCCCGGGCTGATCATCATCGACGAAGAACACGACGGCTCCTATAAGCAGCAGGAAGGCCTGCGCTACCACGCCCGCGACCTGGCGCTGGTGCGCGCCCGCCAGGAAGACATCCCGATCGTGCTCGGTTCGGCCACGCCGTCCCTGGAGAGCCTGCACAACGCCTACACCGGCCGTTACGGACTCCTACGCCTGAATGAACGCGCCGGCGGCGCCAAACAACCGCGCTTCCTGCGCCTGGACGTAAAAAGCCGCCCGCTGGACAGCGGTATTTCCGGGCCGATGCAGCAAGCAATAGGCCAAACCCTCGCCGCCGGCCAGCAAGTCCTGGTGTTTCTTAACCGCCGCGGCTTTGCGCCGACGCTGCTGTGCCATGACTGCGGCTGGATGTCCGAATGCGAGCGCTGCGATGCGCGCATGACCGTGCACCAGCGCTACGGCGAGTTGCGCTGCCATCACTGCGGCCATGTGGAGCGCGTGCCCCGCCACTGCCCGCAGTGCGGCAAGGTCGACCTGCGCCCGGTTGGCGCGGGCACCGAGCGCGCCGAAGAGCGCCTGGGCATTCTGTTCCCGGACTACCCCGTGCTGCGGGTCGACCGCGACAGCACCTCGCGCAAAGATGCGATGAACCAACTGTTCGCGACCATCCAGAAGGGCCAGCCATGCATCCTGGTGGGCACGCAGATGCTCGCCAAGGGGCACCACTTTCCCCGGGTGACCCTGGTGTCGATCCTGGACGCCGACGGCGGCCTGTTCTCCGGCGACTTCCGCGCCAGCGAGCGCATGGCGCAGTTGATCGTGCAAGTGGCCGGGCGCGCCGGGCGTGCCGAAGAGCCGGGCAAAGTGATTATCCAGACGCACCTGGCCGACCACCCGCTGCTGATTCAACTGACCGAACAAGGTTATTTTGCCTTCGCCGAACAGGCCCTGAGCGAACGCCGCTCCGCCGGCCTGCCGCCGTTTGCCCACCTGGCCTTGCTGCGCGCCGAGGCGCACAAGCCGGGGCAGGCCGAAGGTTTCCTGGACGAGGCGTGCAGTGCCGCCGAGCGGTTGCTAGGCGAACTGGGCCTGAGCGGCATCGAACTGCTCGGCCCGGTGCCCGCGCCCATGGAACGCCGCGCGGGACGTTATCGCGCTCAGCTACTGTTACAAGCCACCTCGCGCGCGCCACTGCATCGCTTATTAAGTAGCTGGTTACTTGCTCTGGAGCAAATACCCAGCGGGCGGCAGGTGCGATGGTCGTTGGATGTGGACCCGGTAGATTTGTATTAGTAGCAAGCCAACTCCCACATTTTGAAAGGTGAACACCGTTAAATGCGGGAGCGGGCGTGCCCGCGATGAGGCCCGCAGGTCCGCCATCTGGTCTGAACGGTTGGCAAGCCCGCCCTCGCCACGGATAATGCCCAGTTTTTCCACCTGCGCATCGCGCGCCGCCGCTTGCGGTCGAAAGAGAACACCATGAAAGACACCATTCGCCAGCTGATCCAACAAGCCCTCACCCAACTCGTCAACGAAGGTGTGTTGCCTGAAGGCCTGACGCCGGCGATCCAGGTGGAAAACACCCGCGACAAGACCCACGGTGACTTCGCCAGCAACATTGCGATGATGCTGTCCAAGCCCGCCGGCATGAAACCGCGCGACCTGGCGGAAAAAATCATCGCCGCGCTGCCGGTCGACGAGAGTGTCACCAAGGCCGAAATCGCCGGCCCCGGCTTTATCAACTTCTTCCAGAACACCCAGGCCCTGGCCTCGCGCCTGGACGCCGCGCTGGCTGACGCAAAAATAGGCGCCCGCAAGGCCGGCGCCAACCAGCGCGTGGTCGTCGACCTGTCGGCACCGAACCTGGCCAAAGAGATGCACGTGGGCCACCTGCGCTCCACCATCATTGGCGACGGCGTGGCGCGGGTGCTGGAGTTTCTCGGCGACAACGTGATCCGTCAGAACCATGTGGGCG
This sequence comes from Pseudomonas asgharzadehiana, assembly GCF_019139815.1. NCBI lineage: Bacteria > Pseudomonadati > Pseudomonadota > Gammaproteobacteria > Pseudomonadales > Pseudomonadaceae > Pseudomonas > Pseudomonas asgharzadehiana. The sequence continues at coordinate 661,232 of NZ_CP077079.1, read as the reverse complement.
ACTGGGGCACCCAGTTCGGCATGCTGATGGCGTACCTGCAAGAGAACCCCATCACCAGCAATGAGCTGTCGGACCTGGAGAACTTCTACCGCGCCGCCAAGAAGCGCTTTGACGAATCCGAAGAATTCGCCGACCGCGCCCGTGGCCTGGTGGTCAAGCTGCAGGCCGGCGACGCCGAATGCCTGGAGCTGTGGAACCGCTTCCGTGAGATTTCCCTGTCCCACTGCCAGGAAATCTACGAACTGCTCAACGTCAAATTGACCATGGCCGACGTGATGGGCGAAAGCGCCTACAACGACGACCTGATCAATGTGGTCAACGACCTCAAGGCCAAGGGCCTGTTGGTGGAGAGCAACGGCGCGCAGTGCGTGTTCCTTGAAGAATTCAAGACCGCCGACGGCGAGCCGTTGCCGGTGATCATCGTCAAGGCCGATGGCGGTTACCTCTATGCCACCACCGACCTGGCCGCCGTGCGCTATCGCAGCGGCGTGCTCAAGGCTGACCGTGCGTTGTACTTCGTCGACCAACGCCAGGCCCTGCACTTCCAGCAGGTGTTCGAAGTGGCGCGTCGCGCGGGCTTCGTCACCCACCCGATGCACATGGAACACATGGGCTTCGGCACCATGAACGGCGCCGATGGCCGCCCGTTCAAGACCCGCGATGGGGGCACCGTCAAGCTGATCGACCTGCTCAACGAAGCCCAGGATCGCGCCTACAGCCTGGTCAAGGAAAAGAACCCGGAACTGGCCGAGGCCGACCTGCGCAACATCGCCCGCGTGGTGGGCATCGGCGCGGTCAAATATGCCGACCTGTCCAAGCACCGCACCAGCGACTACAGCTTCAACTTCGAACTGATGCTCAACTTCGAAGGCAATACCGCGCCGTACCTGCTCTACGCCTACACCCGCGTGGCCGGTGTGTTCCGCAAGCTGGGCAAGGACTTCAACGAAGTCGAAGGCCGGATCATGCTGGACGCGCCCCATGAACTGGAACTGGCGGCGAAACTGGCGCAATTTGGCGAAGTGTTGAACAGCGTCGGCGAGAAAGGCACGCCGCACATCCTGTGCAGCTACCTGTATGAAGTGGCCGGCCTGTTCTCCAGTTTCTACGAGAACTGCCCGATCCTCAGCGCCGACGACGAAGCCCAGAAGCAAAGTCGCCTGCGCCTCGCCGCACTGGCTGGACGGACCCTCAAGCAAGGCCTGGAACTGTTGGGCCTGGAAACTCTGGAGCGTATGTAAGTTGGCTGCCAAGAAAAAACCTGCACCCAAGCGCGGCGCCAGCCGCTACCAGGCCCCGGCGAAAAAGCCGATCCCAGGCTGGTTGTGGATGGCCATCGGCCTCTCGGTCGGCGCGTTTGTGGTGTTCCTGATGAAGCTGGATCCGGGCCAGGGCGATGACGTCAAACGGGTCAAGCAGGAACAGCAGAAGGCCACCAAAATCGCCGAAGCCAACAAGACCGCGCCGAGCCCGACCGCACCAGTGAAGCCCAAATACGACTTCTACACGCTGCTGCCAGAATCGGAAGTGATCGTGCCACCTGACGCCGTGCCGGAGAAAACCCTGCCGCTTCCGCAGGTGCCGACCACCCCGGTGACGCCGGCGGAAGCGGCGAAAATCGACACCGCACGCGCCCAGGCGGCACTGGCCGGCATCACCCCGCCACCTGCTCCGCCGGTTGCCGAAACCAAGGCGGCGCCGGTGACCAAGTTCTTCCTGCAGGCGGGTTCGTTCCCCAAGCAGGCGGATGCGGACCGTGTACGCGCGCAGATCATCCTGCTGGGCCAGTCGGTGACGGTGGAGTCTGGCACCGTGAAGGACGCGACGTGGTATCGCGTGCTGGTGGGGCCGTTCAGCAACCGTGAACAACTGACCGTGGCGCAGAAACAATTGGCTGGAGCAGGGTTTAGCAACCTGTTGTTACAACAACGCCAGAGCCGCTGATTCAGGCTCAACATGGATCAAAATGTGGGAGGGGGCTTGCCCTCGATGGCGGGCTGTCAGTCGATGAATCTGGTGACTGACACACCGCTATCGGGAGCAAGCCCCCTCCCAAATTGGCTTCTCGGTGTTCTCGAAAGGGTGTCAGACCAATAGACACCATTCGTCCGCACTAAGCACTCAAGGTTGAAATCACCCCCACCACCCCCATATGAGTTTCCATCAGGGCATTTTCGCCCCGCTGCGTGGAGACTCTCCCCTTGACCACCATCGTTTCAGTACGTCGCCACGGCAAAGTCGTCATGGGCGGCGACGGCCAGGTTTCCCTGGGTAATACCGTGATGAAAGGCAACGCGAAAAAAGTGCGTCGCCTGTACCACGGTCAGGTACTCGCCGGCTTCGCGGGCGCCACCGCCGATGCCTTTACCCTTTTTGAGCGTTTCGAAGGCCAGCTTGAAAAACATCAGGGCCACCTCGTGCGCGCTGCCGTCGAACTCGCCAAAGAGTGGCGCACCGACCGCTCCCTCAGCCGCCTGGAAGCCATGCTGGCCGTGGCCAACAAAGACGCGTCCTTGATCATCACCGGCAATGGCGATGTGGTTGAGCCTGAACATGGCCTGATCGCCATGGGTTCCGGCGGTGGTTACGCCCAGGCCGCGGCCAGCGCACTGCTGAAGAAAACCGACCTGTCGGCCCGGGAAATCGTCGAGACCGCCCTGGGCATCGCCGGCGATATCTGCGTGTTCACCAACCACAACCAGACCATTGAGGAGCAGGACCTCGCCGAGTAAGCCGTAGGCTTATTCCTGCTTGAGGCCGCCAAACACTATGTCCATGACTCCCCGCGAAATCGTCCACGAACTTAACCGCCATATCATCGGCCAGGACGATGCCAAGCGCGCCGTTGCCATCGCCCTGCGTAACCGCTGGCGCCGGATGCAACTGCCCGAAGAACTGCGCGTTGAAGTGACGCCCAAGAACATCCTGATGATCGGCCCGACCGGTGTCGGTAAAACCGAGATTGCCCGGCGCCTGGCCAAACTGGCCAATGCACCGTTCATCAAGGTCGAAGCGACCAAGTTCACCGAAGTCGGCTATGTGGGCCGGGACGTCGAGTCGATCATCCGTGATCTGGCCGACGCCGCCCTGAAGATGCTGCGCGAACAGGAAGTGACCAAGGTCAGCCACCGCGCCGAAGACGCCGCCGAAGAGCGCATCCTCGATGCCCTGCTGCCACCGGCGCGCATGGGCTTCAACGAAGATGCCGCGCCGTCGTCGGATTCCAACACCCGCCAACTGTTCCGCAAGCGCCTGCGCGAAGGCCAGTTGGATGACAAGGAAATCGAGATCGAAGTTGCCGAAGTGTCTGGCGTGGACATCTCCGCACCGCCTGGCATGGAAGAAATGACCAGCCAGTTGCAGAACCTGTTCGCCAACATGGGCAAGGGCAAGAAGAAAAGCCGCAAGCTCAAGGTGAAAGAGGCGCTCAAGCTGGTGCGCGATGAAGAAGCCGGGCGCCTGGTGAACGAGGAAGAGCTCAAGGCCAAGGCCCTCGAAGCGGTCGAACAACATGGCATCGTGTTTATCGATGAGATCGACAAGGTGGCCAAGCGCGGCAATTCCGGCGGCGTCGACGTGTCCCGCGAAGGCGTGCAGCGTGACCTGCTGCCGCTGATCGAAGGCTGCACCGTCAACACCAAGCTGGGCATGGTCAAGACCGACCACATCCTGTTCATCGCCTCCGGCGCGTTCCACCTGAGCAAGCCAAGCGACCTGGTGCCGGAGTTGCAAGGCCGCCTGCCGATCCGCGTGGAGCTCAAGGCCCTGACCCCGGGCGACTTCGAACGCATCCTCAGCGAACCGCATGCCTCGCTGACCGAGCAATACCGCGAACTGCTGAAAACCGAAGGGCTGGGCATCGAGTTCCAGGCCGACGGCATCAAGCGCCTGGCGGAGATCGCCTGGCAGGTCAATGAAAAGACCGAGAACATCGGTGCCCGTCGCCTGCACACACTGCTTGAGCGCCTGCTTGAGGAAGTGTCCTTCAGCGCAGGCGACATGGCTGGTGCGCAGAATGGCGAGGCGATCAAGATCGACGCTGACTACGTCAACAGCCACTTGGGCGAATTGGCGCAGAACGAAGATTTGTCGCGGTATATCCTGTAAGCCGCACACCGAACTGCTTTGCTTCAATGTGGGAGGGGGCTTGCTCCCACATTTCAGGGTTATCTCCAATGTCCAAATTTCCGACTGCCGTAAACCTGCACAAAACCTCCAACACCCTCAGCCTCACTTACGGGCCGGATGAAACCTATCAACTGCCCGCCGAATTCCTGCGAGTGCACTCCCCTTCCGCCGAGGTCCAGGGCCACGGCAAACCCATTCTGCAATACGGCAAGCTCAACGTCAGGTTGATCAAGCTGGAACCGGCCGGTCAGTACGCACTGAAATTGACCTTCGACGATGGGCATGACAGCGGGCTGTTCACGTGGGACTACCTCTACCAATTGGCCGTGCGTCAGGACGCGCTGTGGGCCGATTATCTCGCCGAGCTCAAGGCTGCCGGAAAAACCCGCGACCCGAGTCAGTCGGTCGTGCGGCTGATGCTCTAGCCCAGGCTTCTTGCTCTTTAGAGGGCATTTTCTAATTTCATCTGCTTGAATGCCCTGTCTCGTGGCCAACGATTGGCCCGCTTGCGAAAAAAATTAAACTCGGGTAACCAATGGAACTGGCAAGTTCCCTGCATTTGACGATGCGGTATCAACGGTCACCCGAGTCGCAGTACCAGGCTTGTGTTGTGTATCGAAACTTCGTACGCAGCGGTACCCGGTACTCGTCTTTCGGACAATGGAGCGTCGTAGATGAGTAACAAGAACAACGATGACTTGAAACGCCAGGCCTCGGAAAACACCCTGGGGCTGAACCCGATCATCGCGTTACGCAAAAAGGATTTATTGGCCTCGGCGAAGATGGTGCTGACCCAAGCCATCAAGCAACCGTTGCACAGCGTCAAACACGTCGCCCACTTTGGTGTGGAACTCAAGAATGTGATGTTCGGCAAATCCGCGCTGGTGCCCGAGAGCGACGACCGTCGCTTTCACGACCCGGCCTGGAGCCAGAACCCGCTCTACAAACGCTACCTGCAAACCTACCTGGCGTGGCGCAAGGAACTGCACGACTGGATCGGTGACAGTAACCTTCCCGCACAGGACATCAGCCGCGGCCACTTCGTGATCAACCTGATGACCGAAGCCATGGCACCGACCAACAGCGCGGCCAACCCGGCGGCGGTCAAACGCTTCTTCGAAACCGGCGGCAAGAGCCTGCTCGACGGTCTGTCGCACCTGGCCAAAGACATGGTGCACAACGGCGGCATGCCGAGCCAGGTCAATATGGGCGCCTTTGAAGTCGGTAAATCGCTGGGCACCACCGAAGGCGCTGTGGTGTTTCGCAATGACGTGCTGGAGCTGATCCAGTACAAGCCGATCACCGAGCAGGTGCACGAGCGCCCGCTGCTGGTGGTGCCGCCGCAAATCAACAAATTCTATGTGTTCGACCTGAGCCCGGATAAAAGCCTGGCGCGCTTCTGCCTGCGCAATGGGCAGCAGACGTTTATCGTCAGCTGGCGCAACCCGACCAAGGCCCAGCGTGAATGGGGCCTGTCGACCTATATCGAGGCGCTCAAGGAAGCGGTGGATGTGGTCACGGCGATCACCGGCAGCAAAGACATCAACATGCTCGGCGCCTGCTCCGGCGGCATCACCTGCACGGCCCTGCTCGGTCACTACGCCGCGCTGGGGGAGAAAAAGGTCAACGCCCTGACCCTGCTGGTCAGCGTGCTCGACACCACCCTGGACACTCAGGTGGCCTTGTTCGTCGACGAGCAAACCCTGGAAGCAGCCAAGCGCCACTCCTACCAGGCCGGCGTGCTGGAAGGCCGCGACATGGCCAAAGTGTTCGCCTGGATGCGCCCCAACGACCTGATCTGGAATTACTGGGTCAACAACTACCTGCTGGGCAACGAGCCGCCGGTGTTCGACATCCTGTTCTGGAACAACGACACCACGCGCTTGCCCGCGGCGTTCCACGGTGACCTGATCGAGCTGTTCAAGAACAACCCGCTGGTGCGCCCCAACGCGCTGGAAGTGTGCGGCACCCCCATCGACCTCAAGCAAGTGACTGCCGATATCTATTCACTGGCCGGTACCAACGACCACATCACGCCGTGGCAGTCTTGCTACAAGTCGGCGCAGCTGTTTGGCGGCAAGGTGGAGTTCGTGCTGTCCAGCAGCGGGCATATCCAGAGCATCCTCAACCCGCCCGGCAACCCCAAGGCACGCTATCAGACCAGCGACAGCCTGGCGGGCAAGCCGCTGGAATGGCAAGAAAACGCGACCAAGCACACGGATTCGTGGTGGCTGCATTGGCAGGCCTGGCAGGCGGAACGGGCGGGCAAGCTGAAGAAGGCGCCGACGTCATTAGGCAATAAAACGTACGTCGCAGCCGAAGCGGCACCTGGAACCTATGTACACGAGCGCTAGATTGAAATGGGATCAAATGTGGGAGGGGGCTTGCTCCCGATAGCGGTGTGTCAGTCAGCTGATCCATTGGCTGAGCAATTGCAATCGGGAGCAAGCCCCCTCCCCCATTTGGCCCGCACTCCGGCTGTAACACTTCACAGGGCTTGAGCATGCCGCAACCGTTCATCTTCCGTACCATCGACCTGGATGGCCAGACCATCCGCACGGCGGTACGCCCAGGCAAGCCTCACTTGACGCCGCTGCTGATTTTCAACGGCATCGGCGCCAACCTTGAGCTGGTGTTTCCGTTTGTACAGGCGCTGGACCCGGACCTGGAAGTGATCGCCTTCGATGTACCGGGCGTGGGCGGTTCGTCCACGCCCAAGCGGCCCTACCGCTTTCCCGGCCTGGCCAAACTCACCGCGCGCATGCTCGATTACCTGGATTATGGCCAGGTGAATGCGGTTGGGGTGTCCTGGGGCGGGGCGCTGGCGCAGCAGTTTGCCTATGACTACCCGGAGCGCTGCAAGAAGTTGATTCTGGCCGCCACCGCGGCCGGCGCCTTTATGGTGCCGGGCAAGCCCAAGGTGCTGTGGCTGATGGCCAGCCCACGCCGCTACATCCAGCCGTCCCACGTGGTGCGCATCGCGCCGATGATTTATGGCGGCTCATTCCGCCGCGATTCCAAGCTGGCCGCCGAGCATGCCAGCAAAGTGCGCTCGGCCGGCAAGCTCGGCTATTACTGGCAGCTGTTCGCCGGGCTGGGCTGGACCAGCATCCACTGGCTGCACAAGATCCGCCAGCCAACCCTGGTACTGGCGGGGGACGACGACCCGCTGATCCCGCTGGTCAACATGCGCATGCTCGCCTGGCGCATTCCCAACGCACAGTTGCACATCATCGATGACGGGCATCTGTTCCTGATCACCCGGGCCGAGGCCGTGGCACCGATCATCATGAAGTTTCTGGAGGAGGAGCGCCTGCGCGCCGTGATTCACCCAAGACCCGCGGTGTAGGACCACACCGCCGCGCAACTTGCCGGGAACCGGCTATGGTTCTGAATTGGCGTGCCTGTTGATGGTTTGACGAAGGAGTGTTGGCTCATGCGAGAAAGACCCGTGACGAACCCGGCGCCCACCCCTGCCGCGTTTATCAATGCGCAAAACGCAATCACCGGCCTGCGCGGCCGGGATTTGCTGTCCACGCTGCGTAACGTTGCCGCTCACGGCCTGCGCAACCCGGTGCATACCGCCCGTCACGCCCTGGCCCTGGGTGGCCAATTGGGTCGCGTGCTGCTCGGGGAGACGGTGCATGAACCCAACCCGCGCGACAGCCGCTTCGTCGACCCCACCTGGACGCTCAACCCCTTCTACCGGCGCAGCCTGCAAGCCTATCTGAGCTGGCAGAAACAGACTCGCCACTGGATCGATGACAGCGCCCTGAGCGCCGACGACCAGGCCCGCGCGCACTTTGCCTTGGCCCTGATCAATGACGCGGTGTCGCCCTCCAATACCCTGCTCAACCCGCTGGCGATCAAGGAACTGCTCAACTCCGGCGGCAACAGCGTGGTGCGCGGTGTGAGCAACCTGTTCGACGACCTGCTGCACAACAATGGCCTGCCGCGCCAAATCAGCAAGCATGCATTCGAAGTGGGCAAGACCGTCGCCACCACCCCAGGCTCGGTGGTGTTTCGCAATGAGCTGCTGGAGCTGATCCAGTACAAGCCCATGAGCGAAAAACAGTACGCCAGGCCGCTGTTGATCGTGCCGCCGCAGATCAACAAGTACTACATTTTCGACCTGAGCCCGGCCAACAGCTTTGTGCAATACGCGCTCAAGAATGGCTTGCAGACGTTCATGGTCAGCTGGCGCAACCCCGACGTGCGGCATCGCGAATGGGGTCTTTCCACTTATGTGGCGGCGCTAGAGGAAGCACTCAACGTGTGCCGGGCGATCACCGGTGCCCGCGAGGTCAACCTGATGGGCGCCTGCGCCGGCGGCCTGACCATCGCCGCCCTGCAAGGCCACCTGCAAGCCAAGCGTCAGTTGCGACGCGTCTCCAGCGCCAGCTACCTGGTGAGCCTGCTCGACAGCCAGATCGACGGCCCGGCCATGCTGTTCGCCGATGAGCAGACCCTGGAAGCCGCCAAGCGCCGCTCCTACCAGCAAGGCGTGCTGGACGGCCGCGACATGGCCAAGGTGTTCGCCTGGATGCGCCCCAATGACCTGATCTGGAACTACTGGATCAACAACTACCTGCTGGGCAAGGAACCGCCGGCCTTCGACATCCTGTACTGGAACAACGACAACACCCGCCTGCCCGCTGCGCTGCATGGCGACCTGCTGGATTTCTTCAAGCACAACCCACTGACCCACGCGGGCGGCCTGGAGGTGTGCGGCACGCCCATCGACTTGCAGAAAGTCACGGTGGACAGCTTCAGCGTCGCCGGGATCAACGACCACATAACGCCGTGGGACGCGGTGTACCGCTCCACGCAATTGCTCGGGGGCGACCGGCGCTTCGTGCTGTCCAACAGCGGGCATATCCAGAGCATCCTCAACCCGCCGGGCAACCCCAAGGCCAACTACGTCGAGAACCCCAAGCTGAGCAGCGACCCGCGCGCCTGGTACTACGACGCCAATCATGTCGAAGGCAGCTGGTGGCCGCAGTGGCTGGACTGGATCCAGCAGCGCTCGGGCGTGCAACGCGAAACCCTTACCGCCCTGGGCAACCAGAATTACCCACCGATGGAAGCGGCGCCGGGCACTTACGTGCGTGTGCGCTGAGCTCAACGATCACATTAAGAAGACTGGATGAAGACCCGCGACCGTATCCTTGAATGCGCCCTGCAGTTGTTCAACCAAAAGGGCGAGCCGAACGTGTCGACCATGGAAGTCGCCAACGAAATGGGGATCAGCCCCGGCAACCTCTACTACCACTTCCATGGCAAGGAGCCGCTGGTACTTGGGTTGTTCGAGCGCTTTCAAAACGAGCTGGCGCCGCTGCTCGACCCACCGGCGGACGCACAGCTGGAGGCCCAGGATTACTGGCTGTTCCTGCACCTGATCGTCGAACGTTTGGCCCATTACCGGTTTTTGTTCCAGGACCTGTCCAACCTGGCCGGGCGCCTGCCGAAACTGGCCAAGGGCATTCGCCACCTGCTCACCGCGCTCAAGCGCACCCTGGCGTCATTGCTGGCGCGGCTGAAGGCGGCCGGGCAGTTGGTCAGCGACACCCAGGCGCTGGGGCAGTTGGTGGAACAGATCACCATGACCTTGCTGTTTTCCCTGGACTACCAGCGCATCCTCGACCGCGAAGGCGAGGTGCGGGTGGTGGTCTACCAGATCATGATGCTGGTGGCGCCCCATCTGTTGCCGCCCGCACGCCAGGCAACGCAACGCCTGGCGCTGCGTTATCTGGACGATCCGACTTGACCGGCGGTTATGCCGGCTTGCCGAACTGCTGAGTGAACTTGAACAGTTCACTGTCGCTGGAAATACCCAGCTTTCGATAAGCCGATT